>CAZJQD010000020.1:0-9786 GCA_964548165.1 uncultured bacterium | reverse complement strand
GGCGCCGGCTACTTGCCCGTCATCACCCAGGTGCCGTCCCAATCCTCGGGAGGCGGTTCGGACGAGTAGAGCGCGCACCGCGCGACCATGACCCGGCTGGGGCCGTCCTCGGGACGAGCCGCCAGGGCGGCGCGAAAGGCCACCGCGGCGCCGGCCCAATCACGGGCCGCATACAGGTCGAGCCCTGATTCGTAGAGACGGGTGAACTCGCGCGTTCCCGCGGCGTCCTCGCCCTCGCTCACCAGCTCGACGACCTCGACACCGCGGCTCTTCCCCTTCACGGCGACGCGATCGATCCGGCGCGTCACGAAGGCCTCGCCGAGCAGGGATCGCGTGGCGGCGGAGACCAGGATGCGGGTGCCGTACGCCGCATTGAGACCCTCGAGGCGGCTGGCCAGATTGACGCTGTCTCCCATCGCGGTGTAGTTGAGCCGCTCGGCGTAGCCGAAGTTTCCGACGTTGACCTCGCCGGTATTGATCCCGAACCGCGTGTCGAAGGCCGGGATCCCCTTCGATCGCCACTCGGCCGAGAGCGCCTGGACGAAGTCACGACAGCGTAAGGCCGCGCGGCACGCGCGCTCCGCGTGGTCAGCGGCCTCGCGCGGCGCTCCCCAGAAGGCCATGATCGAGTCGCCGATGTACTTGTCGACCGTGCCCCCCTCCTCGAGGATGATCCGCGTCATTCCCTCGAAGTAGACGCCGAGCCGCGAGGCCAGTTCTTCCGGCGAGAGCGCCTCGGCGACCGAGGTGAAACCGGCGATGTCGCAGAACCAGAGCGTCAGCGTGCGTCGCTCGGCGCCGATCACGGCTTCCCGGCGCATCTGGATCAGTTCCGCCACGAGGTCGGCGGGAACGTAGCGACGGAAGGAGCGCAGTCCCTGCTTCATGTTCTCGAGGGCGATCTTCATCTCGTTCACCTCGGAGATCCGGGAGCGGACCGGCACGTCGCCCTCGAGGTCAAAGCGTTGAATGCGCATCATCTCCTGTTCCAGGACCACCAGCGGCCGGCTGATGCGCCGGGCCAGGAGGGTTCCCAGGAGGAGCCCGAGGGCGCCGATGGCGACGGAGACGCCCGTGATGAGCGCCAGGAGCCGGTCCTCGTAATCGAGCACGCGGCTGGCCGAGATATCGAGGCCCACGAGCGCGACCGTCCGGCCCCCGGAATCGACCAGGGGCGCGTATCCCGAGAGCCAGGTCCCCCATTCATCGCTCCCGAACTCCTCCTCCACCCGGACGCCCGTCCGCTCGCCGAACATGCCCCGCATGAGCGGTGTCGCGGCCTCGTAGGGGTCTCCGACGTGGCTATGAGCGGCGGAATCCTCCTCGGCATCGAGAATGAAGACGAAGCCGCCCGATTCCGTCGGCCTCATCGTGTAGATGAACCGGACATCCGTGGACGACGCGCGCAACGCGCGCAGACGGGCCACGAGGTCCTGGTATTCCCTGGAACCCTCATCGCCCGGCTCGCGGATCCGCTCGTGCTCCTCGACGTTCACGAGGAGCGCCGCGGCGCCGGCGAGGTCGCCGAGGCGGGTGCGGATATCCTCGCGCACGAAGCCGCGAGCCTGCCGCCAGGTCAGCGTTCCCAGGAGTCCGCAGGTCACCAGGACGATGAGCCCGAACGCCACGCCGAGGCTCAGGCGCAGGCTGTATCCCCCCACGCGCCGGTCGCGGCGCCGATCCTGCGATCCCGTCGAAGTCATCGCGCGATTATAGACGGACGTGGCCGAAGAGACGACATCCGCGAACAGCGGGGCGCCGCCTTCGCCAGCTCGCCCTTTACCGCACGCTTTCCTGTCATTAGCATCCCCGAGCAGGGGGCGCGCGCGACCACGCGACGCCAACCCTGATCCGGGGAGGATAAGGCGTTGGGCACGAGCGCGGCTAAGGGCGATCCGATCGACGTCCCCGCGACTCACCGATCGGATATTTCCTGGCTCCTGTTCTCGGCGGCGGCCTATTTCGTCGCTCACCAGGTCGCGTATTTCTTCCCCGATTCCGAGCAAGTCCTGATGCTGATCTGGCCGGCGGGCGGCGTGGGACTGGCTGCCTTCCTCCTGGCACCCCGCCGCCTCTGGCCCTCGCTCGCCATCCTGCTGTATCTCACCGGCGCCGCCGCCGGCGTCCTCCTGGCCGGCCGTTCCCCGGGAGCCGAAGCGGCCTACATGGCCGGCAACATGATCGAGTCCATCGGCTGCGCCTGGCTCATCCTGCGCCGCTGTGGTTCCTTCCGGAGATTCACGCAAGTTCGCGAGGTGACGGCGCTGATCATGGGCGTGGTGCTTGTCAACGCGATCAGCTCGGCCGTCGGCGCCGCCACCGCGACCCTGACGCGCGGCGCCAATTTCGCGGCCGCCTGGCAGGCCTGGTACGTCGCGGACGGACTGGGGCTGCTACTCGTGGCGCCCTTCCTCGTGGCCTGGACAGACCTGAAGGGCATGCGCGCCTCATTCCGGCCTCAGCCTCTCCTGGAGAGCCTGGCCTTCTTTGCGGCCTGGCTCTTCGTGGCCCGGAGCGTCTTCTTCCCGGGCGCGCTTCCCGGATTCGTTCACGTGCACTCCTATTTTCTCGCGGCGCTCCTGACCTGGCCGGCCGTGCGCCTGGGTCCCCGGACAGTCACGCTCGCGCTGATGGTGCTCTTCGTCAGCGCCATCGGCAGTCCCACCATCGCGCATGGTCCCTGTCCCTGGGGCGAGTGCGCGGTCGAGAGCGCGGAACATCGCACGATGGAGCTCCAGCTCTTCCTCGGCTTCATGGCCATCGTCGGTCTCCTGCTCTCCTCGCGGAATTCAGCCCGCGAGCTCGCGGAGGAGAGCCTGCGCTCGAGCGAGGAGCAACTGCGGTCCGTCCTCGAGTCCGTCTCGCTGGCCGGCGTCATCCTGGATCGGCAGGGCCGGATCCTGCTCTGCAACGACCACCTCCTGGACCTGACAGGCTGGACGCGCGAGGAGGTCCTGGGCCGGGACTGGTTCGAGACATTCCTGCCCCCGGACATCCGGTCGTCCGTCCAGATCGAGGTCTTCCAGAAATCGATCGCCGAAGGGGTGCTTCCCGTCCACTACGAGAATGCAATCCTGACGCGCGGCGGCGAGAAGCTCCTTGTCGCGTGGAACAACACTATCGTGCGCGATCACCGCGGCGAGGTCACCGGCGTGGCCTCGATCGGAGAAGACATCACCGAGCGAAGAAAGCTGGAGAAGGAGTCGCGCGAGAGCCGCGACCGGCTGGCGCAGGCCGTGAGCCTGGCGCGCCTAGGGATCTGGGACTGGGACAAGGAGAGCGACGTCACCACGTGGAACGACGAGATGCTGCGCATCTACGGCGTGACCCGCGACGCCTTCACCGGGCGAGGCAGCGACTACTTCGGGTTCACGCGCAGCGATTACCGGTCGGCACAGATGGCGAACGTCGAGCAAGCGTTCGCCCAGGGCGTCACCGAGGAGGAGCTGGCCCGAGGCATCCTCCCTCCGCTGGAGCCGCGGGAGCTCTGCATCGTCCGCCCGGACGGCACGGAGTGCTTCACGCTGGGTAGCGCCATCTGCATCGTCGACCAGCAGCGCCGTCCCCTGCGCATGCTGGGAGTCACGCTGGACATCACGGACCAGAAGCGGGCCGAGGAGGCGCTCGTGCGTTCCGAGCGCCTCGCCGCCATCGGGAGGCTGGCCGCGGGTGTCGCCCACGAGTTCAACAACATCCTGGCCATCATCCGGGCGCAGGCGCAGATGCTGGAACTCGATCCCTGCTTGAAGGATCACCCCGACATCATCGCCAAGCTGGCCACGATCGACGAGCAGACACAGCGCGGAGGACAAGTGGCGGGCGGCATCATGGCCCTGGCGCGCCCCGTGCCACCCTCCATGGCGCGCACGTCCGTCCGGGACCTCGTGTCCGCCGTGCTGGCCGTGCAGAGCAAGTCCCTGGAAGCGGAGAACATCCGGGTGCGCACCCTCCTGCCCGAGGATCTCGAGGTGCACGTCGACGGCGCGCGCATACAGCAGGTGCTCCTCAACCTCCTCCTGAACGCGCGAGACGCGATGAAGCCCCGGAACGGCGGCGCGCTGACCATCGCGGCCGAGAAGATTCCTCGAGGAATACAGGTCAGCGTCTCGGACACGGGCAACGGGATGAGCCAGGCCGTGCTGGCCCAGCTCTTCACGCCCTTCTTCACCACCAAGGGCGCGTACCAGCGTGGCGGGCAGATGGTCAAGGGCAACGGGCTCGGCCTAGCAGTCTCCTACACCATCATGCAGGAGCACGGCGGGCGGATCGAGGCGGAGAGCACGGAGGGCGTGGGATCGACCTTCCGGCTGATCTTCCCTTCGCCCCCCGAACCGACGGCGTCCCCATTTCCATTGCGGGAGAACAGTGCTCATGGCTGACGCACCCGCGGGCGATGCGATCCTGATCGTCGACGACGAGCCCGCCCTCTGCATGCCGCTTGCCGAGTTCTTGCGCGGCCTGGGGCTCAATGCCACGGCCATGACGGAGGGCGCGGAGGCGCTCAAGCGCCTTCGCGAAGTCCCCTTCGCGTGGCTCCTACTCGACCTCAACATGCCCCACGTCAACGGGCTGGATCTGGCCCGGGAAGGGAGCCGGCTCTATCCCGGCACCCGGCTCGTCTTCCTGACGGGCGAGTTGGATAGCCCGGACCTGCGGGAGCGGCTCTCGGAGTTCCCGGACGCGATCCTGCTCCGAAAGCCCTTCAACCTGCTGGAGCTGATCGCCCTTGTTCGCGGCGGAACCTCGGGCAGAGAATCCTGATGGCCCTCATCCCGCGGGACGCGGCTCCCTCGCACCGGCTCGGCGCCGCATCCTCGTGCTCGTGCTGGCACCAGGCCGCGGGAGCCAGCTGGCAACCTCCGGGATAATTCTCGTGGTCTGCCTCGCGCGATTCCGAGGCCAGCGTTCCCGTTGCCTTACCACCCCCGGCTGACTACGCTTCCCCGTGTGTCCGAGGAACGAAAATCCCTATCGACTTCGGTACCGGCAAGGGACATGACAGACTCCGCATCCACTTCACCAGGGTCCGCGGAGCCGCACGCGAAGACGGACCGGCCCAGGGTCCGACGCGCGGCCCTTAATGGCTTCTTTCTCTTCATGGCCTTCCTGGCGGGACTTCTCGCCTGGCCGCACCTCACGGGCATTATCTTCGCGGGGATCCTCGCCGGCACCTTCGCGCCCCTGCAACGCGGACTCGTCCGAGGTCGCGGTTGGCGGCGGGAGCGGGCCGCGGTCGTCGTCTGCCTCGTCATCATCGTCGTCATCGTCCTGCCCGCGATCTATGTCCTGGTGCGGCTCGCCGACGAGGTCTCCTCGGTTTTCCACCTGGTCCAGGCCCCCGAGACCCTGGCGATGCTCCATCACCATCTCTTCGGCGAAGGGCGGATCGCGGCGGCGGCGGAGCGCCTCTTCCTCTTCTTCCGCCCGGACCAGGTTTACGGCGCCGAGACGGTCCAGGCCATCCTGGAGGAGACGGCGCGGGAGCTGAGTGGTTCAGCCCTGACGCTCTTGAACGCCCTCGTCGGTAATCTCTTCTCCTTCCTCTACCAGTTCACGGTAATGATCCTCGTCGTCTTCGGTCTCCTGGCCTATGGCGAAGACGTGAAGCGTTTCCTCGCCGGGCTCTCGCCCCTGCCCGCGGACGACATGGAGACGATCCTCGATCGCTTTAACGAAATGAACTACGTCACCCTGGTCTGCAACTTCATCGGGGGGATCATCCAGGGCGGCCTGGCCGGGATCAGCTTTGCTCTCGCCGGCGTGCCGTCGCCCCTGCTCTGGACGGTGGTGATGATCATCCTGGCCTTCATTCCCCTGGTCGGGATCTCCTTCATCTCGGTCCCGGCCTCGCTCTATCTCCTGGCGGTCGGCCAGACGGTCCCGGCCGTGCTTCTCCTCGCCTGGTGCGGCGGCGTCGCGATCGTGACCGAGAACTGGTTCAAGCCGCTCTTCATGGGGAACCGGGTGCAGATCAACTCTCTTCTCATCCTCCTGAGCATACTCGGCGGTATGAGCGCCTTCGGGATGGCTGGGATCTTCTACGGCCCCTTGATCGTTCTGCTCTTCCTGACCGCCGCGGAGTTCGTGCACCGCGCGCGCGGCGCGCACTGAAGGAGCCCTCCAGGAGCTCTACGCAGAGGGTCCCGATGTCCCCTGGAGGTTCATGCATTGGTCGGACTCCGGCATCCCTTCCGGGCTCGCCCGTTCAAATTCCCTCGATCATCATCTCGGGCTGACTGTTCGGGGAAAGCGATTGATGATTGATGGTGATCATCCCGTGGAGGCGAGGGGATTTGAACTCTTTTCCGTGCCTCAATTCATCGCTGATTGTTCAGGAGTTACAGGCGAGCGCCTGAAAACGTGTGGGTACCTTCGGGTACCGTTGCCTTCTCCCCCTCGGAATATGGCTCCAAGACGTCGCCCAACTCATTATCGGCCTTGTCGCGTCGTATCTCAACACGCACAACGATTCTGCAACCCATGACGCGCCGCGGTGCATTCCGTCCATCGACCAGCGCTAAACACGCGTCACTCTCCGCAGTGGCGAAGCCGAGTCGCGGCGCTTCAAGTCCGAAAGCGCCTGGCAATGCAATCGGTAAGCCGCCCACCAAGGAGCGGCATGTGTGCACTGATCGCCCCTCTCGCACTCTATCCACTGTAAGCATCCCTAGACCTGTCGTGTACGGGGATTCCCGCGTGACCTTGCCAGGCACCGGGCGCCCCTCAGCGGCATGCGGGACCCCTTATGGAGTACGCAGACAGACCAAGAGGGGGGCTCAGTTGCGTCAGGCGCGACACGCGTGCACTGCCCTCACGTGCCCTACGTGCGCAGACTTCCGGCTCGAGCAGTTCGCTACGCAGGTCGTCGTGCGGTTACGCCGGTTTGAGATGGCCGCAGGGAGAAGATTTATCTATCACTCCGTTATGGTGTCGCCGCCAGAGGGTCGCCGCAACATCGATGACCTCGCCTGGGCGCGTGCACGCGTCGCGAAGTACATCCGCGATGGGAGCGTGGCGCCGATGTACGCGCACGCTAAGTGTCCGCCTGGAGATCACGCTCTCCGCCGGAAAGTCGCGATGGCCGCCATGCGTAGCGGAGACCAGAAATGGATTCGCACAGTCGCCAAAGACCTCTGGGGTGCGTTCTGTATGGTTCACACACACCGGGTAAAAAAGGAGAGGGACGCAACGGGGAGACGAAATAAGAAGTGGTTTCTGCGAGCGGAGGAGTTCCAGCGAATCAAGCGCGAGGATGGCGTAGGATCTAAAAGGTGGTTCCGCGCCGCTCGATCTGCAGAGTGGACAAGCAAGGACAACCTGCATTTTCACCTTCTCGTGCCCTCGTATCTTCTCCCTGCCGTAACCGCACGATTTCAGGCGGCGGGGTGGATGATCAAAATCAACACCGACGTCCATTTCACCACCTCCGGTGGGCCGAATGGCTTAGACGAGGCCCAGCGACGGTTTATCGGCAAACACGGTGGGCGGGGCGCAGTGCGCAAAGTACGTGACCAGGTGCTCTACCTGGTGAGTCACCGACCCGTCTGGGTAGGCGGTGGGGCTGATCCGGAGGCAGAGACGGGGGCCGAGGTTGCGGAATGGGACACTGCCCCGGCTGGAGCCGGTGACCCTGCATCTCCTTTATCCTGCTCAGTTCATTTGGACGAGTTAGTCCCTCCCCCTTCCACCGGCGAACGCGACGAGGCTCCCTCTAGGGCCGCTCATCCCCGCTTCGTGTCCTGGCTCGGATGCCTCGCGAATGCCGTTCTTGCCATCATTCCGGATCTCCCAGTCCTCCGAACCGACGAAATCGAGCCCCCGGTATCCGTCGTATGGGTCGGCGGAATACTCGCGGGCCGAGCCCCTCCTGTTCTTCCAACTGCTGACCTTGAAAATCGGCATGGCGCATGGGTTGAATGCCCCGCCGACATGGATCGCTACGTGATGCGTGTATCCGAACTGCGTGCAATCGCCGATCTGTCGGTCTGGTCGTCGCTGTGGCCAGCAGTCTTTGCGTGGGGAGACGACGCAGCGATCCGGTCCGTGCTCGGGCGCACCGAGTCCGGCCGGAACTGGCTCGATACCCACGACCATGAGCGAATTGCCTGTCGGGCCATGCTGGCCACCGAGCACGCCGCCAGGGAATCAGAACCCCTGCGAGATTTACTTCCCCTTGAGAACCTAGTCGGATGAGACACAGCAGCCCCATTTGCTCCATCCCATATGCGGATGCGTCACCAACTACGCATTTCCTCCGCTTCGCTTCAGAAATGCTGTGGCCCTGCGGGGCGGGTTCCTCTACTTGGAAAGGAATACCCGGGCGTGTCTGACTTTGCCATCTTGCGTATCGGCAAGCCCAGCCACGCGGCGCTGGCCGGACACCATAATGAACGAGAAAGTGAGGCCGCCGCGACAAACGCAGACCCGGCCCGGAGGGACCTCAACGAGCCCATCATTGGAGGCCCTGCCGCTGGTCGGATCGAGGACCGAATCTCGGCCCGTATCAAGGCGGCCGGAATCCAGAAGGTCCGGAAGAACGCCCGAACGTGTATGGAACTGTTGCTCACGTTCTCGCCCGAGATGGCCGGATCGGTTCCGATCCTAGCCTGGCAGAGAGACGCCATGGCCTTTGCGGAGGAGACGGCCGGCGGGCGGGCCAACATTGTATCTGCGATCCGGCACATGGACGAAACCACGCCGCATCTCCAGATTCTATTCGTCCCGATCTTCGATGGAAAACTCAATGCCCGATCGCGATTCGGCAGCCCGAAGCAACTCGTAGCCCTGCAAGACGCATATGCGGGAATCATGGGACGCTACGGACTGCGACGAGGAGCGTCCGCATACGAGCGCCGAGACATATTCGACGTTGATTCAGGAGAAACGGAGACGGAATACACCCGCGTTGCCCGGCCGCGCAGGCACATGACCCAGAAAACCCTGCAGCAACATCCCGAGATTGACACCCGAGATCCTATTGCGAGTC
This sequence comes from uncultured bacterium, assembly GCA_964548165.1. Taxonomy (GTDB): domain Bacteria; phylum UBA8481; class UBA8481; order UBA8481; family UBA8481; genus CAZJQD01. The sequence goes on along the minus strand of CAZJQD010000020.1, from coordinate 800 downwards.
TGCGTCGCCTGGATCTGAACGAGGTTCTGGCACGCTTTGGATACGAGGGGAGCAAGGAAGGCTCATCCAGAAAATACAAAACCGAGATCGGCGCGATCTCGGTCACTGGGGAGCAGTTCTTCAACCACACCGTCGGGCAGGGCGGCGGCGGCGCCATCGATCTTGTCATGCATGTCCTTGGAGTCAAGTTCCCGGATGCGCTCCGCGTGCTCACGGAGCGCTTCGATGCTAACCTAGTTGCCGAATGCGCCCAACACTCCGCTCTGTCACACGCCCGCGCAGTGCGGGCGGAACCGACCCCGGAACAGACCGAGCGCTTGATACGGGCACTCGCAGACCGCGATGCGAAGCAATGGGCCCGGGTGAGAGAGTATCTGACCGCGAAACGTGGTATCCCCAGTGCGATGGTGGAGAAAGCACACGCCGAAGGCCGGATATGGGCGAATCGTCGGGGGAGCGCTGTATTTGCCCATTGGCCGCTGATTGGCGGACAAGCCGAAGGCGCGAGCGTGCGTGGGATCGGCAACGGCTTCAAACAAGCGGTCGGCCCGAAGCAGACATCGTTTTTCCAGGTAGGCCATGTCGCAAACGGTGCGAAGCGCATCGTTTGCGTCGAAAGCCCCATAGACGCGCTTTCATTCGCTGCGCTTCACCCGGACATTGCTAAAACCTCTGCAATCGTCTCCGCAGCTGGCTGTTCCGTTCCCGACGCCATCATCGAGCACTCAGTGAGACGGCGCCGCCCACTGGTTTGCGCCCTCGATCGTGATCCGGCCGGGACAAAAGGATGGGCATCGCTC
>CAZJQD010000019.1:0-70327 GCA_964548165.1 uncultured bacterium | reverse complement strand
GACGCGGGCGAGCGTGCGGGCCAGGAGGGTCTTGCCGGATCCGGTGGGGCCCACCAGGAGGATGTTCGACTTCTCGAGCTCGACGTCGCCGGAACCGACGGACTTCGGGGTCCGGACGCGCTTGTAGTGGTTGTAGACGGCGACCGAGAGGGCGCGCTTGGCGTTGTCCTGGCCGATGACGTAGTCGTCGAGCGAGAGCTTGATCTCGGAGGGCTTGGGGAGGCCCTTGGGCGTCTGCTTCGACTGCTCCTCGGCCTCCTCGTGGATGATCTCCGTGCAGAGCTCGATGCATTCGTCGCAGATGTAGACGCTGGGACCCGCGACGAGCTTCTTGACCTCTTCCTGCCCCTTGCCGCAGAAGGAGCAGTTCAGGCGTTCCTTGTCGTTACCGAACTTGAACATGCGTCAGGATCCCTTCTCGGACTTGCCGTCTTTGCCGACGGGCAGGCCCTTGCGCTGGTGGATGACCTCGTCGACCAGGCCGTACGCGAGGCCCTCCTCGGCAGACATGAACTTGTCGCGGTCCGTGTCCTTCTCAATTGTATCCAGATCCTGGCCCGTGTGCCGGACGAGGATGTCATTGAGGACGGCCTTGATGCGGAGGATCTCCTTGGCCTGGATGGCGATGTCCGTGGCCTGGCCCTGCGCGCCGCCCAGCGGCTGGTGGATCATGATGCGGGAGTGGGGGAGCGCGTAGCGCTTGCCCTTCGCGCCGGCGGCCAGGAGGATGGCGCCCATCGAGGCGGCCATGCCGAGGCAGATGGTCGAGACGTCGCACTTGATGTAGTTCATCGTGTCGTAGATGGCGATGCCGGCCGAGACGGACCCGCCCGGCGAGTTGACATAGACGTAGATGTCCTTGTCCGGATCCTCAGACTCCAGGAAGAGCATCTGGGCGATGACCAGGTTCGCCAGGTGGTCGTCAATGGGCTCGCCGAGGAAGATGATGCGATCCTTCAGCAGGCGGGAGAAGATGTCGTACGCGCGTTCGCCTCGAGCCGAGTGCTCGATGACCATCGGAATCAGCGGCATATCGCCTCCGTGTGGGTGTCTGGACTCAGCCGGCCGACGACGCACGCTCCGCGTCACCCGCCGTACCCGTCTCCGCCGCGACGGGCGCCGTGCCCCTGTCTATGTCGGCGTTTTCCAGCAGAAATTGTAGGACCTTCCGCTTCAAGATGTCGAATTTCAGGTCCGGGAGCCTGCCTTCCTGCCCAAGTCTATCCGCAAGTACCTGCGGGGACATGTCGTTGTGCATCGCCGTGCGCGCGATCGCGGTGGAAAGCTCCTCGTTGGAGACCGACATCTTCTCGACGCGGCCGATGGCGCGGAGGATCAACTCGGAATGAACGACCTCCCGGGCCACCCGCTCCATCTCGGCCCGGTGACCGGCTTCATCCATCTTGGCGGCGGCCAGGTACTGCTCGGTCGTCATCCTCATCTGCTGGAGACTTCGCTCGAAGGTCTGCTTGCGGCGCTCGATCTCCTCCTCGACGAGGGCTTCCGGGAGATCGAGGGTCGGGTTGGCGGTGCGGAGGCGGTCGAGGAGGTCGGCCTCGAGTTCCTGCCGGGCCTCCGCTTCCTTCTCGCGCGCGAAATGAGCGCGGATGTCCTTCTTGAGGGCCTCGAGGCTGTCGTAGTTGACGTCGCGGGCGAGGTCGTCGTCGATGGCCGGGACCTTGCGCTCCCGGACCGCGGTGACCGTGACCTTGAACTCCGCCTTCTGCCCGCGCATATCCTCGGACGGGTAGTCCTCGGGGAAGGTCAGCGAGAGCGTTCGCGTCTCGCCCGCCGTCGCGCCCACGAGCCCGTCCTCGAAGCCGGGGATGAAGCGATTGCTGCCGAGGTGAAGAGGTCGCTGGACGCCGTCGGCGTGGGGGATCGCGGTACCGTCGGGCTTGTGACCCTGGAAGTCGATCATCACGATGTCGCCCTTTGCGGCCGCGCGCTCCACGGTGATGACCGTGGCCTGGGAGTCGGCGATGCGGGCGAGCTCGGCGTCGACCTGCTCATCGGTGACCGGCGCGGGCTTGAGCGCGAGCTTGAGGCCCTTGTAATCCTTGGGCGTCAGGGTGGGAGCGACGTCGAGGCGCACCTCGAGCTCGAACGGCTGGTCGGGGGAGAACTCGGAGGCCTTGAGGATGCGCGGCGAGGCGATGAGGTCCTCGTTCTTGAGGCCGTCGTGCGCAAGGGCGGCGCCGATGGAGGCGCGGATCAGCTCTTCGCCGGCGTCGGCAATGACGCGGTCGCGGAACTTCTGCTCGACGAGATGCGCGGGAGCCTTGCCCTTGCGAAAGCCGGGCAGTTGCGCCGAGAGCGCATAGGCCTTGAGGGTCTTCTTGTAGGCGTTGGCCGACTCCTCGGGCGGTACGGTGAACGAGAGCGCCACGACACAGCCGGGCCTGCGTTCAGTCTTGAAATTAGCGAGTTCCATGAAATTCCTCCGAACGGGCATTCTAACCGGGTTCAGCTCCAAGGGAAAGCTCCGGCGCGTGCCATGAAACCCGGGAAATCCATCCACAGATTTCGCCGATGGCCGCAGATTCAGATGATGATCAGGATCTTGTAGAAGGCACTGTCATCGAGAGCGCCAATGGGCGCGACATGTCGGATCTATCTGCGAAATCTGTGGAATCTTCCGATGATTCCTTCGGGGGAACAAGGCTTGCGGAATGTCGCCGGGGATCAGGGGATGAAAAGGGGAGAGGCTGGGGGAGGAACGCTAAGAGCTTTATACAGGGGGCGCGCTTTTGCGGCGCCGTCGCGGAGCGAGACGGCGTGCGCGGCTTCGTAGGCGAGACCCAGTGCTTGGGCGGCGCGGACCGCTCGTGAGGCGAGACGCCGCGCGTCGGCGTTCCTGCCGGCGGTCCGGGCGATGACGGCATCGGCAAGATCGGCGTAGACGATGCCGCGGCGATCCCCGGTCGCTGTGAAGGCATTTCGGGCCCTCGTGACATGGAGCATCGCGCGCTGGAGTGCCCTGGGGGACCCGGATGACGGCTCGGCGAGCTCCAGCAACGCGAGAGCGAAACGCGTGTAGGGGCTCGAGACGCGGTCCCGGATCGCGCGGTAGCCCGCCAGTGCCGCTTCGAGATGGTTCCGCGCCTTCACCCACTCGCGCTTCATGCGCCAGGCGTTGCCGATCCCGCAGTCGGCGTAAGCGGTGGCGTAACTATCGCGAGCGCGCACGGCGATCCGGCGCGCGTTCGCGTAGAGGACCAGGGATTCGCCGAATTGCCCCTGCATGCGCCTCAAGCCCCCGAGAGCCATGAGCGTGAAACGCTTCGCGGTGGCGTCCTTGGTCAGCAGGAGCGATCGCTCCAGGTCGGCTCCCGCCTCGGAGAAGATCCCCAGGAATCGGCGTGCGCCTCCTCGGCAGTAGAGCGCGAACGCCTCGCCCTCGCGGTCACCGGCCTGGCGGTACTGGTGGAGCGCGGCGTCGGCGAAGACGATGGCGTTCTCGTAGAGGGCCATGCCCCGAAGCGTCATCGCCTGCCCGACCAGGGCGTCGGCGAGCTCGAGAGGAGTCTCGGCCTGATCCTCGGCGCGGCCGTAGGCGACCAGCGCGGCGGGAAACTTGCCGGCCAGCCGTAGCGCATGGCCACGGGAGAGGGGGTCGCGCGCGCGCGTATCGCGAGGCGCGGTCACGCGAGCCGTGCTCCGGGCGCACGATGTCCGTACGACGCGACGGGACGACGACGGGTGCACGACGAGTGGGAAGTCGTGGCCGAGGGAATTGGAGGCTGGGTCAGCGCTTGGAGTGCTGGAAGCGCTTGCGGGCGCCGGGCTGGCCGTACTTCTTGCGCTCGACCTTGCGGGGGTCGCGCGAGAGGAGACCGGCGCGCTTGAGGAGCGGCTTGAACTCCGCGTTCATCACGGCAAGGGCGCGGGCGAGGCCGAGTTTGATGGCCTGGGCCTGGCCGGTGATGCCGCCGCCGACGACGGTGACCTTCACGTCGGTGATGTCCTTCATGCTCGTGACTTCCAGGGGCTTCATGACCTCGGCGCGGTGATCGGGACGGTTGAAGTAGTCGTCGAGGGTGCGCTTGTTGACCGTGACGAGGCCCTTGCCCTGGAGGACGAGGACGCGGGCAACGGCTTCCTTGCGTCGGCCGGTGTAGGGAACGTTGCGGCGGACGGCCGTGGATGTCTTGACCACTTACTTGACCTCGATCTTGCGCGGCTGCTGGGCCGCGTGCGGATGTGCCTCTTCGGCGTAGACCTTGAGCTTGGTGAACTGGCGGCGGGCCAGGCGGTTCTTCGGGAGCATGCGGCGCACGGCGATCTCGATGAGCTTGCGGGGATTCTTCTTGAGGAGATCCTCGTAGGAGATCGCCTTCAGGTGCCCCGGCTGGGTGGAGGCCCGGTAGTAGAACTTGCTCTTGAGCTTGTTACCGGTCAGGCGCACACCGGACGCATTGGTGACGATGACGAAGTCACCCGTGTCGATGTGGGGCGTGTAGATGGCCTTGTTCTTGCCGCAAAGGACGGAAGCCGCGAGGGTGGCAACGCGACCGAGCGTACGGCCGGCGGCGTCAATCTGGACCCAGCGGCGTTCGACGGCCTCTTTCTTGGGAATCGTAGTCTTCATAACAGGCGCGCGACTCTAAGGCCCGGTCCGCCCGATGTCAACCCTTTCTGTGTGTTTCCTTCGGAAAAATTACCCCAGTCGAGAGAGCGCGTTCCGGAGAGCCGCGATCACGCTCTCGGCGTCGGCGTCCGTGAGATAGGGATGCATCGGTATCGAGAACGTGCTCCGGCTGATGGCCTCGGCGACCGGAAACTGCCCTTCCCGCCATCCCCCGGACTCCCGGTAGTAGCTCGTCAGGGGCAGGCAGCGGAAGTGGACGGCCACGCCCACGTTTTCTTCCTGGATGAGGCCGAGGAGCCGATCGCGGTCGCGGTCTCCGGGAAGGCGTAGCGCATAGATGTGTCGGGCGTGGGTGACTCCCTCGGGCGCGTCCGCCGGGAGCGAGAGGGGGAGATCGGCCAGGGCGGCGTCATAGCGGCGCCAGATGGCGGTCCGTCTCGCGAGGCGCGCGGAAAGCCGTTGGAATTGCTCCAGGCCCAGCGCGGCCTGGATATCGGTCATGTTGAATTTATAGCCGGCCTCGTGGATGTCGTACTGCCGGAACCCGGATTCGCTGTAGCGCTTGAAGGCGTCCTGGGACATGCCGTGCAGGGAGAGCGTGACGGCGCGCTGGTGCCACTCAGCGCGGTCCGTGGTCAGCATGCCTCCTTCGCCCGTCGTCAGGTTCTTGGTGGCGTAGAACGAGAACGCGGCGAGGTCGGCGAACCGGGCGACATGGACGTCGCCGACCCGGGTCTCGGTCGCGTGAGCGCAGTCGGCGATGAGGACCAGCCCATGGCGATCGGCGAGACCGCGCAACGCGGCGGGATGAGCGGGGAGCCCATAGAGGTGCACGGGAATGATGGCCCTGGTCCTCGGGGTCAGAGCGGCCTCGGCCGCCGCCGGGTCCAGGGCACCCTGCTCGTCGACGTCCACGAAGACGGGCCGCGCGCCGCAATGGACGACCACGTTGGCGGTCGCGGCGAAGGTGAGCGCGGGGACGAGGACCTCGTCGCCGGGGCCGATGCCGGCGACGCGCAGGGCGAGGAAGAGGGCGGCCGTGCAGGAGTTGAGTCCCAGGGCATGGGCGTGGCCGGAATGAGCGGCGAACGCGGATTGGAACTCCGCGGTGCGCGGGCCCGTGGTGAGCCAGCCGCTACGAAGGGCCGCGACGACGGCCGCGATCTCCTGCTCGTCCAGGTGAGGCTTGTTGAAGCTGAGGAATGTGTCTCGCGCCGCCATCGTTGCCCCGGTATCATGACACAGGCCGGCGCAGTGACGCCAGTTGGACTGCGGCACTCGCGTCTATCCCCTGGTTCCTGGTCCGGCCCCAAAACTCTCATGTTTCCGACCGTCGACATCGTCCGGGTTCCCCCGGACAACTATTGCTATCTCCTGCATGCGCGGGGTACGCCGGGCGTGGCCGTCATCGATCCCGGCGCCGCGGCGCCGGTCCAGGCCGCGCTCGCCGCCCATGGTTTGCGCCCGTTGGAGATATGGCTGACCCACAAGCATGGGGACCATATCGGGGGCGCCGGGGAACTGGCCCGGCAGTATGACGTTCCGATCCGAGGACCGCGGGAGATCCCGGACCTGGCCGCGCGCTTCCTGCCCGTGCCGGATGCCACGGAGCGATTCCGGTTCGGCGGCCTGGATGTCAGGGTCGTGGAAATTGCCGGGCATACCCGTCACCACGTCATCTACAGCGTCGACGACGCGGTGTTCACCGGCGATGTTCTCTTCCTGGCGGGCGTGGGACGCATCTTCGAGGGAACGGCGGAGGACCTCTTCACCGGCATCGACCGTCATATCCTGTGCCTCCCCGATCACACGCGCATCTACTGCGGCCACGAGTACACGGAGCGCAACCTCCGGTTCGCGGCTCAACTCGAACCCGCGAACCAGGCGGTGATGATGCAGTTCGCCAACTGCCGCGCTCGGCTGGCCGAAGGCCATCCCACGGTCCCGGGAGAACTGGGACTGGAGCGCAGGACCAATCCCTTTCTGCGCGTGAGGGATCCTCGACTGCGCGAGATACTCGCGGCGAAGACGGGCGCCGTGTCGGGCGACCCGACCGCCCTCTTTGCGCGGCTGAGAGTGCTGCGCGACGGGTTTCGCGGATGATCGACTACGAGGCCTTCACGCCGCAGGAACGCGACAACTTCGTGAAGAACATCCTCTCGGAGAAGGAGATCAAGGCCGCGATGCTGGCGGCGTCGAGGGGCGGGAGCCTCTTTCGGACGCCGGAACAGTACCTGGAGTTCTGCTTCGAGGTTGCCGTGAGAAAGATGAAGTCGCTCCACGAGGCCATCCGCCAGAAGCGCGACGAGATGACCTGAATCGAGACTCCAGCCGGGACCGCGGTTCCCTGATTAGGTGTTTCGGCCCGCGCCCGACTGCTGGTAGAATACGCTCATCATGACCTCATCGCCCCTTCGCCAGCCCGGTTTCCTGTTAGCGACCATCGCGCTCGCCCTGCTCATCAGCTTCCAACTGACCGATACGCGGGCCTTGCCGGCCATCGCGGCCGCCACCGAGGCCGATGCGGCGCTACGGGAGATACCGATCTTCGTCGAGGCCTACCGGATCGTGCAGGCGGATTTCGTCGACACCACCAAACTCGATCCCAACGCGCTCATCGCCGGGGCCATCCGCGGGATGCTGGCGTCGCTCGATGACCAGCACACCCGCTACCTCCCGGTCCAGGACGCGCGACAGCTCGTCGAGGGCACCCAGGGCGAATTCGGCGGCATCGGCATCCACATCGGGATGGAGAACGGCCGCGTCGCCTGCATCGCGCCCCTGGAGGGATCGCCGGCGTGGAGAGCGGGCGTCGAGGCGGGGGACGCCATCGTACGCATCAACGGCAAGTCCACGGAGGGCATGGAGCTCGATGATGCCGTGGCGCTCCTTCGGGGCCAGGTCGGGACCGACGTCTTGATCCACGTCGAGCGGCGCGGGGTGGCCGAGCCGATCCCGTTCACGCTGACGCGCGAGGTCATCCGCATCCAGTCCGTGCGCTTCACGGAGTTCCAGGGCTACGGCTATGTTCGCATCTCCGACTTCAGCGAGCGGACCGTCGAGGAGCTCGACGACGCGCTCAAGAACCTCGAGCAGCGCCGCGTGAAGGGCCTCGTGCTCGATCTTCGCGGCAATCCCGGCGGTGTCCTGACCGCCGCCATCGGCGTCTCCAATCGCTTCCTGGAGAGCGGGGTGATCGTGTCCACGATCGCGCGCGATCCTCGGCAGAGCCAGTCGTTTCGGGCCTCGCCGGCGGGCTTTCATACAAAGCTCCCGCTGGTCGTCCTGGTGGACAACGGCTCGGCATCCGCCAGCGAGATCGTGGCGGGCGCGATGAGCGATCATGGCCGCGGCGTCCTGGTGGGCACGCGCACGTATGGCAAGGGGTCGGTCCAGACCGTCGAGAATCTCCCGGACGGCTCCAAGATCGCGCTCACGACGGCCCGCTATTTCACGCCGTCGGGGCGTTCCATCCACAAGATCGGGATCACGCCGGAGACGGGCCTGATCGTCGAGGCTCTGCCGATCTCCGACTCCGATCAGCAGGCGCTCCTGGCGCTGAGGGATACCGACGTGCTCCGCGATTTCGCGCGGAGCCGACGGACGTACACTCCCGCGGACGTCGACCGGCTGATGGAACTGGTCGAGGCGGCCGGCATCACGGTCTCGCGGGCGACCCTGGAGCGGCGTCTCGTCATCGAGCTGGCGCGGCGCAATGACGGCCGGCTCTATCTCGTGCCGCATCTCGATCCCCAGCTCCAGAAGGCGCTCAACGTGCTCAGCGCCTCCGAATCGCTCACCGCGCGCTGAACCCGGGGTCGGCCAGGAGATTCCGGCCTTGAGCGGGACGGCATCCCGCCCGGTGGTCGGGGGCGATGATCGGCAAGGTTCACCGGTGACCGTCCCGCTCCTGGCGATAGAGACCTCCTGCGACGAAACGGCCGCGGCGGTCCTGGATGCGAACGGCGCGCTCGTGGCCAACGAGGTCTACTCGCAGGTGGATGAGCACGCGGCGTTCGGCGGAGTCGTTCCCGAGGTGGCGTCGCGGCGGCACATCGAGGTCCTGCCGGAACTCGTGGAGGATTTGCTAAGCAAGGCGCTGGCGGCGGGCGTGAAGCCGGAGGCGGTCGCCGTGACGCGCGGTCCCGGGCTGGTGGGCAGTCTTCTCGTGGGCGTGCAGTTCGCCCAGGCCTATGCCGGAGCCCGCCGGTTGCCGCTCCTCGGCGTGCATCACCTCGCCGGGCACCTGCACGCCGTTCTCCTCGAGGACCCGGGCTGGCAAGCACCCTACCTCGCGCTGATCGTCTCCGGCGGGCACACGTCGCTCGTGGAGGTGGTGGGGCCGGGCGCTTACCGCATCCTGGCGCGGACGGTCGACGATGCGGCCGGCGAGGCGTTCGACAAGGCCGCGCGCCTTCTCGGGCTTGGCTACCCCGGCGGTCCCGCGGTTTCGCGAGCGGCCGAGGCGGCGGGGGAGGAACGGGAGCGGTTGGTGGTCGGCGTGATGCGCCATTCGCCGGACTTTTCCTTTTCGGGGTTGAAGACGGCACTACGCAAGGCGCTCGCCGGCGGCGTTCCCGATGCGCGTCGTGCCGCCGTCCTGGCCGCGTCCTTCCAGGATGCGGTCGTCGAGGCACTGGCGGAGAAGGTGAAGAGAGCGATCCAGGAGCGCAGGCCGGAGCGGTTTCTCTTGACCGGCGGCGTGGCGTCCAACCGCCTTCTCCGGGAACGGCTCGGTCGGATCTGCTCCGAGGCCGGCGTCCGCTTCGCGGTCCCGCGCCCCGCCTTCTGCACGGACAACGCCGCCATGATCGCCGTGGCCGCGCGCGTCGGCGCAGGGCGCCCGATGTCCCGCGACGAGAGCGCGAACCCATCGCTGGAATTGTAGCGGTGGAATTGCAGAGGCTGCCGCCGGCGCTTTAAGGGGTCGGGTTAAGAGGTCGGGACGAGCCGGGCGAGGCCTACTGCAGGATCAAGCCGTCGAGGCTGATCTCGCGGGGGCGCGCGAGGGCTCGGCGCGAGACCTCGCCGGCCACCTGCCGGGCCACGACGCGGAAGGCGTCGGCCAAGGCGTCGTCGCCCAGGGAGACGGGCCGCCCGGAGTCTCCGCCCTGGGCGATGCGGGGATCGATCGGGAGCGCGCCCAGGTAGCGCTCGTTCCATTCCGCCGCCGCCGCCTCGGCGCCGCCGGCCCCGAAGAGATCGACGCGCTCGCCGCTCTGCGGGGCGATGAGAAACGACATGTTCTCGATGATGCCGAGGATCGGGACCTCGACCTTGCGGAACATCGCGACCGACTTGCGGCAGTCCTCCAGGGCGACGCGCTGCGGCGTGCAGACAATGACCGCGCCCGTGACGGGAACCATCTGGGCCATTGAGAGCTGGACGTCGCCGGTGCCCGGCGGGAGGTCGATGATGAGGTAGTCGAGCTCGCCCCATGACACGTTCTGGAAGAACTGGCGCATCGCGCCGTGCAGCATGGGTCCCCTCCAGATCACGGGTTCTGCCGGATCCAGGAAGAATCCCATGGAGACGACCTTGAGCCCATGGATCTCGGCGGGCTCGATCGTCTCGTTCTCGACCGCCTTCGGGGCGTGCACGTCGAGCATGGTGGGAATGTTGGGGCCGTAGATGTCGGCGTCGAGGAGGCCGACCGAGGCGCCGTCGCGGGCCAGGGCGATCGCGAGGTTGACGGCCACCGTGGACTTGCCGACACCGCCCTTGCCGGAACCCACCGCGATGATGTGGGAGACGCCGGGGATCGCGTTCTTGGCCGGGGTGGGCTTGGCGACGCGGCCGGTCATGGTCAACGCGACCTCGGTGATGCCCGGGAGTTCGGCGAGACGAGCCCGGACATCGGCCTCGATCTGCGCCTTGAGCGGGCAGGCGGGCGTGGTCAGCTCGACGGTGAAGGCGACGCGGCCCGAGGGTTCGCAGACGAGGTTCTTGATCATGCCGAGCGAGACAATGTCGCGATGGATCTCGGGATCGATGACCTCCGCGAGCTTGGCGAGTACGGCTTCCTGGGTAACGGGCATGGAACGCTCCTTAAAATATCGTGGAGAATGCATCAACCACGGGGGGACACGAATAAACACGAAATGAGGTCAGCAAACAAGAAGAACGGCGGACTCGCGGGGATCGCGTCCTGTGAAGAGTTCGCGCTGCTTTGCACGATTGTCGGCTCTTGGTCTCATCCGCGGTCATTCGCATCCCTTCGTGGTTCCTGCGTGTCTTCTCTCGGCATCGCTTTTAACGGGAGAAGGGGCAGCTTGCGCCGCCCCTTCCGAACCGTGTACCCGGGACGCTAGGACCCGGTCGGTCGCTAAGTTAAGTGTTAACGAATATATAGTATCAATCTGGTGCTCTCTTCAAGGGGTAAAATAGGAAAATAGTGGTACTATTTCTGGATGCGTCGTGGACGACTGGCATTGGCGGAGTAATGCTGTGGATTACTCGGGCAGAGGGCCCGTGGCCGTCTGGCCCACCGATCGTCTCGCTCAGCGGGAACCGGACCGGGAAGGGGGGGCTGGGCGGCTGGGTGTTCCCGTGGCGCTCTCGCTATCCGAGCGTTCCGGCCTCGGGCGAATGATCTCGAACCCGAAGGTGACCGGCGCCGTGATGATGCTGGCGAAGCGCCGGACCTGGCGGGCGATGGTATTGATGACGGCGCGACCGACGATCTCGCGCATGGCCAGGTCGAGCCGTGGCTCCTCCAACGTGCCCGTGGCTTTCCAGTTGAGGGTGGCGCGATCGTCGGCGTCGGCGATGAGCTGGAGGGCCTCCGCCGCGTTGCGGCGCTCGATGACGACACGCGAGAGTCCCGGGGCATGCGCGATGAAGCGCGGGATGTCGATCTGCGCGGTGACGGTGGCGTCGAGCGCGGCGGGTCGTCCGGCCGAGATCGTCCCGGCCGCGACCAGGGACGAGGCACCCTGGACAATCTCGAGCCTCTCCACGCGCGTCAGTTCCGGCATCTGCACGATCAGGGCGTGGGCGCGAAGGGACTCTCCAGCCGGCTTGAACCACGTGTCGCCGTAGCTGAGCCTGGCCCAGGTCGCGACGAGGTCGGCTCGGATCGTGGTCATGCCGCCTCGACCCTGCACGGTGATCTCCACGTCGCCGTTGCCGGAGGTCTCGAGCTGACCGAGACCGCTCCAGAAGGAATCGGCCAGGAAGTTCTTGAGCCCGTCGAGCCCCGTGCTACGCCCGCGCAAAGTCAGCGACACGCCCCCACCGCCTAGCTCGCCGGTCGCCGTCAGGGTCGTCGACTGAAGCCGCAGGCGACTCTCGGCGACGCGCAGGACGCCGTTGTCGACGGCGCCGGTGAGCCTGAGATCGCCGGCGATCCCGGCGGGCTTACGACCGGCGCCCGTGATGACCAGCGCGACCGGGGTCAGGTCGACGTTGGCGGTGAACTCACCGCCTGCCCGCCCGCGCCGCTTCCAATCGAGACGGCCCTGGAGCGGTCCGGACCACATGACGGTGGAGCTGACGCGCGCCGCGGCCTGGGGCAGGACCGCGAAGAGGTCGTCGGCGTAGAGCTGGGCGACCGTCGCCGTCCACAAGGCGAGTTCGGACGTCCAGGTGCCGGCGACGTGCAGGCGGCTGGAGCGCACCTGGAGGTCTCCGTCCGTGATCCGCCATCCGTCCGGACGGAGCTGGGCCTCGACCGTTGCCTTGGCGACCATGCCCACGGGTTTAACCGCGGCATCGCCGAGGGCGAGGGCGGCGTCCGTGAGATCAACCGTTCCGCTCACGGCACCCGAGCCTCCGAGGCGTAGCCGGGCGGCCACGGTCCCCGAGAGACTGACCTCGGGCTGGTCCGCGAGGCTGGTGAGGTGGTTGCGCAGATCCTCGCCCCGGGCCCGCGGCAGATTGAGTATCCACGTGGATCCTTCGGGCACCAGTTCGCCCCGGGTCTCCGCCACGACGAACGCGAGCTTCTCGGGCTTGCCGCCGAACCGGCCTGCGATCTCCAGCCTGCCCCGGACGCCGGCCGGCTTCTGGAAGATCTCCCCGTAGCGGATGGCGCTGGGCGTGAGATCGATCGCGAATTCGTAGCGTGAGACGCCGCCCGGAGGCGTCAACAGCCGGCAGGTTCCCGAGAGGGTGCCGGTGGGACGAAACGCGGGATCGCAGAGCAGGAAGGCCAGGTCCTCGGCCCGCGCCTGCGATGTCGTGAGGGTGACATCGGCCTCGGGCCGGGTCGCGCGCCGCGTCGCGAAGAACCCGCGGCCGGTGATCGCGGCGCGGTACCACTGGACGTTGAGCTCCTTGAGCGTGATCCGTTCGCTGTCTCCCTCGACGCGGAAGGCCACGCGGGGGGCCGCGCCCTTGAAGTCTGTTCCGGAGGCGGCATGGTGAATATCGGCCTCGGTGACATCGATCCCCGCCTGTCCTGCCCAGGTGTCTCCGACGAAATCGAGCCGGTAGGTGCCGGTTCCACGCCCGGATCGGAATTCCAGGAATGAGAGAAAGTCATAGTAGGGCCGGAGCGAGCGGATGTCCGCGCCGCGGAGCTGGAGCGTCGCGGAGACCTGGCGCGCGTTCGGGTGGGAACGCAGGGCCAGCAGGATGTCGCCGCCGCCAGCCAGTGCGACGGGTTCGGTCTGGAGGAAGTTCTTGATCTCGGATCCGTCCGACATGACGGTGAAGTTGGCGTCGACGTCCTCGAGATGGAGGGCAATCCCGGACCTCCCCACCTGGGAATCCCGGTAGAAGACGTCGGCGTTGCTGATGGTGATGGGGAGCGTGAAGGTCGGGTGATCGTGGCGGGGGGGCTTGGCGACGAAGATGCGGTCCGTGTTCCAGAGCCCGGTGTCCGGTCGCTCGAAGGAGAAGGCCGCATCCTCGATGCTGATGCTGGTCGGACGGAACGCGCTGGTCTCGCCGCCGGTCATGCCCAGGTAGAAGCGCAAGCGCGGGATCTCGACGAGATAGGGGGAGGCGCTGCCGGGCGGGTTGAGGATCCGGACGTCGCGCAGTGTCACACGGCCCCAGAAGGTGAAGGAGGCGTCGCCGACCTCGATGCGGCGGTCAACGAGGCTCTCGATGTAGGCCCGGGCCAGGGGGCCGAACTGATCGGAGCGAATTTCGTACTGTGACGCCGCGGCGGCCAGGCAGATCACGGCCGTCACCGCGTAGAGCAGGATGCGGTGGCGATTGGTGAGCCCGGGAATTTTCACTCGTGCATCCTAGCGGGGAGCGGCGGACAAATCATCCCGCAAGCAACAGCCCCGCTCACGCTCCGCCGGGATCTCCAGCGTGGCTACCGGGATTCCTGTTCGGTACAAAACTTGACATACCAAGAGTCGTTGCGCATTATGCGGTCTGTTGAATTCTCGGGGGGCCGGATTCGGCGTCCCGCTGCTGCTAACTCGATGTGCAGGGAGCGGATCATGGTCAACTTCACGAGAAGCGCGGTCCTGTGCCTGGCTGCGGTGATGGTACTGGCTACCTCTTCTACCGCCGTCGGCCCGCTCAAGGTCAGCGGGTCCTTGATCACCGAATACCGGGATCGCGAGGGAGGCACCTACGGCATTCCCGCCGTCATGCAGGCGAACACGGCCCACGGGCAGTTCCGCCTGGTCCAGACCTCGCTGAAGTTCCGCTCCGAGCTCACCGACTACAGCCGCGCCCAGTTCACCATGGTTTCTTCGGGCGGTGCCGCTCCCGTCATCAGCGAGGGCTATCTCGAGTGGGCGGGACTGCCCTACGACGGCCTGCTGACCCTGGGCCGCTTCTACAAGCCCAACGGCGCGCCCCTGGAGACCATCAACCTCTCGTATCCGGCGCTGATGTTCCACACCGGATCGGTCGTGGGCCTGAAGTCGTCCTTCGAGTTCTATCCGTGGCGGACCGAGATCGGCCTGGTCAACAACTCTGCGCTCTCGCAGACGGGAACCTTTCTCTCGAACACGCGCGCGTTCGGACGACCAACCCGCACCGGCGCGGGCGGAAACGCGACGACGAACAACAAGGAAATTTACGCGATGGTGGGGTGGCGCGACGGCGGCGAGTGGGGGAGCCTCGACGTGAACTTCACCTGGACCGAGGGGCACATTTCTCGAGCGGATCGAGACCTCCTGCGCGGCCTGAATATTCTTGCGCCCGGCATCAACGAGCACACGCGCCGGAGATACCTCGGCAGCGTGGTCGACTACCAGTATGGGCCCTGGCGCGCCTACGGCGAGTACATAACCGCCGACGAGGGGCCGCTCGACCTGAAGGTCTGGAACCTCGGAGCCTCGTACCGCGTGGGCAAGTTCAACTACGCGCTCGGTTACGACCGGTTGGACAACAACACCATCGCGCGCCCCATGAACCTGCCGGAGTCCTGGCGGCGAAAGCGCTACACGGCCGGGGCCACCTACGATTACCAATCCAACATGCAGTTCGCGCTCGTGTACGAGCGCAACTACGAGTTCTTCGACAGGACGCCGTCCGAGAAGGACGGCCTGGATAACGACGCGATCATTTTTCAGATCGTGACCTCCTTCTGAGGTGAGAGCCATGACGATGACAAACCTTCTTCGGCGCTGGACCGTTCGCTTCGGCGGCTACGCGTTCTTCTTCGCGGCTGTTCTTCTCCTGGCGCACGCCGCCTATGTCGAGGCCACCCAGCCCGCCTTCGGGATCCTGGTACGGGCTCGCGGCGCGGTGCAGTACCAGGCCGTCGGCTCGGCCAGCTGGGTGCGCGCAACCGAGCGGATGCGCGTGAACACGGGGGACAAGATCAACACGGGTCCCGACGGGTCCGCGATCATCAAGCTCTCGCCCAACAACTTCATCAGTCTCCAGCAGAACGCCCAGGTCACGATCGCCGCCATGGCGTCGCGGCCGGCCGTGGACACCACCGAGCGCGTCCTTGGGCTCTTTCCCGCCCGGACGCGGACCCAGAACATCGAGGTCGACCTGGCTCGCGGTCGCGCGGTCAGCGTTCTGCGGGGCTTTCGCGCCCAGTCCACTTACGCGCTGCGCACGCCCGTCGCCACGGCGGGCGTGCGCGGGACGGTCTTCTCCGCCCGCGTCTCCTGGGATCGCGGCGTGAAGCAGGACGGCGGCAACGTCCAGGTGGATTTCTCCTGCAGTGAGGGCAGTGTCGAGATCGAGGGCAACCAGGACGGCGCCTTTGATCCCGTCACGCTCGGCGAGGGCCAGTCGTTCTCCGTCTCCGGAAACGAGGATGGATCCGGTGTCGAGGAGGGCGCGGTCGACGAGATGTCGTCGGATGAGGTCGACGAGATGGACGAGATCGTCGATGAGGCCTCAGATGCTGACGTTGAGGACTTCGACGACGCCGAGCTCGAGATCGACGACGACGACGATGATGACGAAGATCACCATTACTACTATTGAGTAAGACCGCGTCACCGCTCGATGACGCACGCCGGCCTGGCCGCTCGGCCGAGCACGGCTCGGAATCGGGGTGCGGTCCTGGCGACGTGGGGACCGGGTTGCGGGGCAGCTGCGAACAGCATCTCTCCCGTCCGAAAAGCCGTTGACACTCTCCCGGCACCGGTCCATCCTCCTCGTCTGTTCTTATCACACCTCGTAGCGGGAGGGCTTCATGCTCAACTTCGGAATCTGTTTCAAGGGCGACATGTCCATGGGCCGCACGGTCAAGCTGGCCCGGCGCGCCGAGGAGGCCGGGTTCACTTACCTCTGGACCTTCGACTCCCATGTCCTCTGGCGCGAGTACTGCACCTCCATCGGTTACCTCGCGGCCAAGACCGAGATCATGAAGATGGGGCCGTGCGTGACCAACCCGGGTGTCCGGGACTGGACGGTTGCCGCCAGCCATTTCGCCACCATGAACGTCCTCTCCGGGGGCCGATCCATCGTCGGCGTCGGCCGCGGGGACTCCTCGCGCCGCGTCCTCGGCCGCAAGCCCATGACCATCGAGAAGATGAAGGAGTTCTCGCTCTTCGTGAAGAAGATGGCCGAGGGCGGGAAGGTCGAGTACGAGGGGCAGGAGCAGTGGTTCTCCTGGGCCAACCCCGACTACAAGCTCCCGATCTGGGTAGCCGGCTACGGCCCCAAGGTCCTTCATTCCGCCGGTACCTACGCGGACGGCATCATCCTCCAGATTGCCAGCGTTGAGCTGGCCAAGTGGTTCATCAGCCAGGTCCACGAGGGCGCGAAGTCGGTCGGACGGGACCCGAACGAGATCAAGATCATGGTCGCCGCCCCGGTCTGGATACACAAGGACCGGGCCGAGTGTCGCCGCCACGTGAAGTGGTTCCCGGCCATGGTCGGCAATCACGTCGCCGACATCGTCAAGAACGTCGTCGAGAAGGATCCCGAGCAGGCCCGGCACATCCCGCAGAGCCTCACGGACTACATCAAGGGGCGCGAGGGCTACGACTACCGCCAGCATGCGGACAAGGATTCCAACCATCTCCATTTCATCCCGGACAACATCATCGACGACTTCTGCATCGTCGGCACCGCGGATGAGCACATCGCCAAGCTCAAGGCCCTCAAGGACGTGGGTGTCCACCAGTTCTGCATGTACTGCATGTTCGACGAGGAGGAGCGCATCCTCGACCAGTACTGCGACGAGGTCGTCTTCGAAGTCAACAAGTGGTGATGGGCCCCTCGGGGCATGGGTGTTCCGCCTGCCGGGGACCCCGGGAGAACTGACCCGGTGACGGGCTCCGGTCCGGAGCCGGGCCTTGCTGGCAGAGGGTCCGGAGCTCGCGAGCACCTGTCGCTTGCCGGCGATGTTCGTGGCGAGGTTCTCGCGGAACTCTGTGCCCGAGCGGTGGCGGTGCGCGACGCGCACTGGGGCCACGTTGTCACGTATTCGCGCAAGGTGTTCCTCCCCCTGACCAACCTCTGTCGGGATACCTGCGGATACTGCACGTTCGCCAGGAATCCCGGCTCGCCGGGAGCGGGCTACATGGAGCCCGAGGACGTTCTCCGGGTCGCCCGGGCGGGCGCGGACCTGGGGTGCAAGGAGGCGCTCTTCTCGCTGGGAGAGCGACCGGAGCTGCGGTGGCCCGAGGCGCGCGTCGCCCTGCGACGTCTCGGCTACGAGTCCACGCTCGACTACCTGGCCGCCATGTGCCGGCTCGTCGTGGAGGAGACGCCGCTGGTTCCGCACGCCAACCCGGGGACGCTCTCCTCCCGGGAACTCCAGAGCCTGGCTCCGTATTGCGGTTCGATGGGGCTCATGCTCGAGACGGTATCCGAGCGGATGATGGCGGCGGGCATGCCGCATTACCGATGCCCCGACAAGCATCCCGCTCGGCGCCTCGCCACGCTGGAAGCCGCGGGCCAGGCAGGGATCCCCTTCACGACGGGGCTTCTCATCGGCATCGGCGAGACCTGGGAGGAGCGTCTGGAGACCCTGGACGCGATCGCGGCCATCCATGCGCGCTGGGGCACGGTGCAGGAAGTGATCGTCCAGAACTTCCGCGCGAAGCCGGGAATCCTCATGGAGCGGCATCCCGAGCCCGACCTGGATGACATGTGCCGCACGCTGGCGGCGGCCCGTCTCCTGTTGCCGCCCGAGATCAGCCTCCAGGCGCCTCCGAACCTCGCGCCCGATCCCCTGCGCTACCTCGATGCCGGCATCAACGACTGGGGCGGGATCTCCCCGCTGACCATCGATTTCATCAACCCCGAGTGCGCGTGGCCCCGGATTGCCGTCCTGGCCGACGCGTGCGCGAAGGCCGGCTTCACGCTCCGCGAGCGACTGACCGTGTACCCGCGACATCTCGAGGAGGCGTCGCGGCGCGCATCGCCGATCGTACGCATGCGGCTCGAAGCGCACAGGGATGCGGACGGCATGTGTTGCATCCAGGCGGCACGATGACCGCTCAGTTTCCGACGTCGCCGACCGACGCGCTGGAGGTGACGCTCTCGCGGTGCCAGGCGGCTACGGCGCGGATCCTCGGGCCCGTCCTTGAAGGCGGCGAACTCGCACCCGAGGACGCGCTCGAGCTCTTCGCGACCTCCGGCACCGACTTCCAGGCCGTGCTCGATGCGGCGGACGAGCTCCGTCGCCGTCGCAACGGGGAACGCGTCACCTTCGTTGTCGTCCGCAACATCAACTTCACCAACATCTGCTACACGGGGTGTCGCTTCTGCGGGTTCGCGCGGCCCGAGGGGCATCGCGAGGCCGAGTTTCTCCCGCTCTCCGAGATCGCGGATCGCACGGAGGAGGCCGCCGGGCGCGGAGCCACGGAGGTCTGCCTGCAGGGCGGCCTGCATCCGCGCATGCCGGGCACCCACTATCGCGATCTCGTCGTGGCCATCAAGGAGCGCGTGCCGGCGATGCACATCCACGCCTTCTCCCCGTTCGAGATCAAGTTCGGGGCCGGCAAGTGCCGGCTCTCGTACCGCGACTTCCTGCAGATGCTCAAGGAACACGGCCTCGGGACCATCCCGGGGACGGCCGCGGAGATCCTCGACAGCGATGTGCGCGGCGTGATCTCCGGCAACAAGCTGAAGGCGGAGGAATGGCTCGAGATCGTCCGGACCGCCCACGAGCTCGGGATCCGTTCCACGTCGACGATGATGTACGGTCACGTCGACGAGCCGCGGCACTGGGTGATGCACATGGACCGCTTGCGTTCCCTGCAGAAGGACACGGGCGGCTTCACGGAGTTCGTGCCGCTCGGCTTCATCCACTGGGATGCCCCGCTCTTCCTGGACGGCAAGGCGCGGCCGGGCCCCACGCGCGACGAGCATCTCAAGGTCCATGCCATCGCCCGGCTCATGCTCGACGCCACCATCCCCAACATCCAGGTCTCCTGGGTCAAGCTCGGCCCGCGCCTCGCCCAGTACGTGCTCAAGCACGGCGCCAACGACTTTGGCGGGACCCTGATGGAGGAGACGATCTCACGATCGAGCGGTGCTCCGTTCGGCGAGGAGATCACACCGCTGGAGTTCGTGAAATTCATTCGCGGCATCGGTCGTGTCCCCGCCCGGCGCAACACGCTCTACGACATCCTCGAGACCTACGAGGACCACGACCCGCCCTTCTACCCGCCCTTGAAGCCCCGCCCGGCGGGCGCCCAGGCCGCGAGTTTCGGGATCGGCGACGCTACCGCCGGATAGCTCCGGCACCGCGGGAACTGCCGGCGCGTCCCGCCTAGGATCCCGGGACCCGGTAGACCCTTACCTCGCCCTTCTCGGCGATCAGGGTGGAACCGGCGGGCGCGGGCTCCTCCGCACCGTCCAGGATGAGCAGCGGCCGCTTGGCGATCTCGGCGCTGAGATCGGCATAGACGAGCGGTCGCACCGGGCGACGGTCGGCGATGAGCGTCAGCAGGCGAAAGCTCCCCTTGACGGCGATGTCACCCTCGGGAAGGTCCGCGATGAACGTTCTCCATTCCTCGTATTCACTCCGCGGAGACCGGATGACATCGTAGAAGGCCAGGCTCTGGGCGATGGGACCGATCTGGCTGAAGACGGCCGCCAGCATCGCGGTTCCCACCGCGAATCGCGCCGCACCCGCCGTCCACGACGGCCGCCACGCGTCGAGCCGCGCCAGGCCCGCGCCCGTGGCCCACGCGAGGAACGGGAGTGTCAGCACGTGGTAATGCGTGCTGAGGGAATGCATCGGGAAACGCGACAGCACGTTGAGTAGCGGTTCAGGCAGGGCCGGCAGAAAGGCGATGAAGCCGAGAAGGGCCACGCCACCCGTCGGCGCCAGGAGGTGGATCGCGTATCCCACGCGGCTGGCCGTCAGGCGCACGGGTTCCAGCGGTCCGTCGCCGAAGCGGAGCGAAAGCTGCGACTTCAGGCTGAACAGCGCCTCGCTCGTGTACGCATAGGCGCCGAACGCGGCGCCGACCGCGACGGAGATCGCCATCAGCAGGAGTCCCGTGCGCCGATGCGCCGGCATCCAGACCAGGATGAAACCGGCAATGACCCCCGCGACGGCAAAGTGCTCCTTGGATCCCAGCGCGGTGAGGACCCCGATCCAGAACGCCCACCGCGAGTCACGAGCCCATCCCCAGAGGGCGACGCTGGTCCCGAAGAGCCCGATCACGCCCGGGTCGAACTCGTGCAGGGCTTGCCCGGCGAAGGCGGGATGGCAGAGGAACACGAGGAGCACCGGCAGGGCGGTCCCGCTCCCGAATTTCCGCGACGAGGCGCTTGCCACCAGGCCCGTGGAGACGCCCATCAGGACCACCTGCGCCATCTGCAGCGTCAAGGGGTGAGGGATCCAGGCGTAGAGCGGGGCCAGGAGGACGAGAGAGAGGTACAAGTGGTGGGACAGGATCGAGCCGTTCGTGTAGTCGCTCCAGAGAAATCGCCCGTCCAGGGTGTTGGCCACGAGGTTCTGCACGTGCGCCAGGTCGTACCCGTAGGTGAGAGAATCGACGAGGTTGTGCACGCGCCAGGCGATGAGCCCCATCCAGGCGGCCACGAAGAGGCCGGCCGCCCACGGCTTCTGGATCGCGGTCCCCCACTCCCCGTGGGCCAGGTGCGCCGCGGAGCCGAGGATGACGAGGAATCGGGTCGGAGGATAGGCGGATCCCGAGCCCGGCAGGAACGGCAGGAACCAGCTCGCGGCAAGCGCCCCATAGATCAGCGTTCCCACCCAGCTCCCTTCGTGACGCGTCCGCCAGAGGAGAAAGAGGTGGAAGGCGCCGAGCAGGGCCAGGGCGTAGGAGGCGTGGGCGCCCCGGGCCTCGGAGGATGACGCCACGACGAGCCCCAGGACGAGGACGACCGAGTGCACGGCTCGCGCGAGGATGTTCATGCGATGACTGGGACTCTACGCGATCCCTCAGCCCTCCGCCGCACCGCCGTCGCCGTTTCCGAAGTAGGAGGCGTCGAAGAGGAGCTTGCGGGGCTTGGAACCGTCCGGGGGCGTCACGAGCCCCTTGGCTTCCATGATGTCGACGAGTCGCGAGGCGCGGGGATGGCCGACCTGGAGCTTTCTCTGCAGGCGCGAGACGCTGGCCATGCCGTCCGCCAGGGCGATGCGCATGGCCTGCTCGAGCAGGGGATCGTCCTCGCCCGCGAGGGCGTTGTTCATCGCCGCGCCCTCGTCGACGGTCAGCACGACCTCGCGCTTCGCCGGGCCTTGCTGGGCATAATGCTTGATGACGTCGTTGATCTCGGGTGTGCCGATGAAGACGCCCTGCAGGCGCATGGGCTTGGGCTTGTCCCCGGGCTTGAAGAGCATGTCGCCTCGCCCGAGCAGGCGCTCCGCGCCCATCGTGTCGAGGATGGTCATGGAGTCGACCTTCGAGGAGACCTGGAACGAGAGACGCGAAGGCATGTTGGCCTTGATGACGCCCGTGATGACGTTCACCGACGGGCGCTGGGTGGCGATGATGAGGTGAATGCCGACGGCGCGCGCCATCTGCACGATCCGCATGATGTAGTCCTCGCACTCCTTCTTCGCGATGACCATCAGGTCGCCGAACTCATCGATGATGGCGAGGATGAACGGCATCTTCTCCGGGAGGTCGGCCGCGGACGGGAGCTCGTCCTCGAAGTCGAGGAAGTCGTCGGGGGTGTCGGAGACCGGGACGGGATCGATCGCGATGTTGTTGAAGCCCTCGATGTCGCGAACGCCGGCACGCGCCAGGTACTGGTAGCGACGCTCCATCTCCTCGACCAGCCACTGCAGGACGCGCGGGGCCTTGCGGGCATCCGTCACGACGGGGGAGAGGAGGTGCGGCACATCGTCGTAGCTCTTCAACTCCACGACCTTCGGGTCCACCATCATGAGTCGCACCTCGGTGGGCTTGGCCGAGAGGAGGATCGAATTGATGATCGAGTTGAGGCAGACGGACTTGCCGGATCCGGTCGAACCCGCGATGAGAAGGTGGGGCATCTTGCGGAGATCGACGACGACGGGCTGTCCGGCAATGTCCTGGCCCAGGGCCACGGTCAGCGGCGAGGTCTCGCGGAGCTTGCGGAATTCGTCCGAGGCGATCACTTCCTTCAGGGTCACCATGTGTCCCTTGCGATTCGGGATCTCGATGCCGACCGCGGACTTGCCCGGGATCGGCGCCTCGATGCGGATGGAGGGAGCGGCCATCGCCAGCGAGATGTCATCGGCCCGGGACTGGATCGAAGAGACCTTCACACCGGGAGCGGGCACGACCTCGAACCGCGTCACCGTCGGGCCCGGGACGATGTCGCCGATCTTGCAGTTGATGCCGTGGTCGGCCAGGGTGTCCTGCAGGCTCTGGGCCTTCCTTTTCAGGTCTTCCTCCGTGACCGTCTCCGTCGACGGGATCGGATTGGCCAGGACGCTGATCGGGGGCAACGTGTACTGGTCGAGCGGCGTGTACTTTACGGACGGCTGGACAGGCTTGGTCGGCGCCGTCTTCTCGATCGCGCCGAAGTCCTTCGTCGAGACGGCGGGGTCTGAGCCGAGTTCTTCCGGCGAGGTGCCGGACGGTGAAGGGATAGCCGGCGATACGGGCGCAGCCGCTGGCTTCTCTGACGCTTTGCCCGTCGGGGCCTGGGCCGGCGCGTCGCCGACCGTGGCCGGCTTCTCCGCAGCTTCCTCGTCCTTCTTCTTCTTGTTCTTTCCGCCGATCAGCGTGAGTAGTGGCGTGGAGACGACCCGAGTCTCCGCGTTGTCGTAGTACTCGCGTCCCTGCTGGAGCTCGCCGGTTTCCGGGTCGATGCCGGCAGGAACGGGTGCAACGGCGGCGGGCCTGGCGGCGCGGGCCGCTGGTGCCGGTGCCGCGGCTTCCGCCGGCTGAGCCCCGCGGCTGGCCCTCAGGCGCGCGGCCAGCTTCTGCTCGAGCGCGACCCCGAACGTCCAGGCCTTCACGGCGCCGGCGGCAATCAGTGCTCCGAGGGCGCTGAAGGAGAGCGGTGTGCCGATGACGAGCGAAACGGCGAGCGTGAAGAAGACGACAATGTAGGAGACGAAGCCGAAGGTCTGGAAGAGGTCGGCCGCGAGGCGGTCACCGAGGGCGCCGCCGAGGTACCCGCGTTCCCAGACGAGTCCGAGCCCGGCGCAGACGGCAACGAGGCCCACGGCGAGCGCCAGCCCCTTGGCGAAGATGGCCTTCTGCGGGCGGTTCTGGAAGATGGCCAGGCCCCAGGCGCCCAGGGAGAGCGGGATCACCAGGCCGCCGAACCCGAACATGATGCCGACCTGCGTCGCAATCCAGCGCCCGAATCGCCCCGCCGCCGCCGGTGTCTCGGAGGAGGCGACGCCCCGGAGTTCGGAGGAATTCAGGACGAGCGAAAGGAAGAGAATGACGGCCGCGGCCACGAGGACGAAGCCAAGGGCCTCACGTCGTTCGTCCGTGGTCAGGAACCGGGAACCGCCACCCTCGTTGCCCGTATCCCTGCTCTTCTTTCTCTTTTCGATAGGAACCACGCGTTCGGTCTCGAACTCGCGGGCTGCGTTGTCTCTGGCCATCGGGAACTCTATCGGCCTGAGGCCCCCGCGTCTGAAGGGGAAAGGTGGCTAACGCCCGCGAATGGAGGGTTTTGAATAGGTTTGCGCGACCCCTGGCCGCGCGCGGTCGGCGCCTGACGGGCCTTCAGGAAAACTGAACCTGGAGGAGGGTGTCGCTAGGATGGGGGCGAGGTCTTGGCCGGGATCAGGGCCGAGGCCGCGACGGAGAGGCCCAGGATTGCGACCACCACGCCCAGCGACCAGCCGATGCCGATGGGAAACCAACCCTCGATCGTCATCTTGACTCCGACGAAGATGAGCACGAGCGCCACGCCGGTCTTGAGGAACCGGAACATGCCCATGACGCCGGCCAGGAGAAAGTAGAGCGCGCGCAGGCCCATGATGGCAAAGATGTTGGAGGTATAGACGATGAACGGATCGCTCGTGATCCCGAAGATGGCCGGGATCGAGTCCAGGGCGAAGATGACGTCCGTGCTCTCGACGGCCACCAGAGCCACCAGGAGCGGTGTGGCCATCAATTTTCCGTTCACGCGCGTGAAGAAGTGCGGTCCATCGAAGGACGAATGGACCGGCAGGAGCCTGCAGGTCAGCCGAACGAGCGGATTCCGCTCGGGGTGAACCTGCTCTTCCTCGTCGTGCGCCATCATCTTGAACCCGGTGAAGACGAGGAAGAGGCCGAAGACGTAGATCATCCAGTGGAACTCGTGCAGGAGCGCGGCGCCGACGGCGACGAAGATGGCTCGGAGCACCACGGCGCCGACGATGCCCCACTTCAGGAGCCTCGGCTGGACATCCCTCTCGACCCCGAAGAACGTGAAGAGCATGATGAAGACGAAGAGGTTGTCGACGGAGAGGGATTTCTCGATGAGGTAGCCCGTCAGGAACTCCAGGGCCTTGGCGGGTCCTTCGACCACGTAGATGCCGTAATTGAAGAGGAGCGCGGCCAGGATCCAGGCCGCCGACCACGCCCCGGCTTCCTTCAGCGACGGCGCATGGGCGCGGCGCTGGCCGATCCCGAGGTCGATCGCGATGAGCACGAGAAAGAGCGCGGTGAAGCCGATCCAGAGGGAGAGGGGAGTCTGGGCAAGCGCGTCCACGGGGCCGTGATCGTGAGGCGGAATGGCGAATTGTCAAGGATGCCGGGAGCGCCGCATGCGAGAGGATGACGAAATCGCTTGTTCCCGCCCGCCGGCTCGCTATCATCCCTCCCCGCTGTTTCGAGGAACCTCGAACCGGGATCATTCAACCTGCAAGGAGCCCCTTTCATCATGATCGAACGCACGCTGATCATCGTCAAGCCCGATGCCGTCCTCCGCAACCTCGTCGGAAAGGTCCTCACGAAGTTCGAGGACGGGGGACTACGCATTCTCGCGAGCCGCATGGTGCGCCTCACGCGCGGCCAGGCGGAGGGATTCTATGCCGTGCACAAGGGCCGCCCCTTCTTCGACTCGCTCTGCACCTACATGACCTCGGCGCCCTGCGTGCCCTGCGTGCTCGAAGGTGAAGACGCCATCGCCCGGGCCCGCGAGATCATGGGCGCGACGGATCCGGCCCAGGCCGCGCCGGGCACGATCCGCAAGGAGTATGCCGAGTCCAAGGAGCGGAACAGTTGCCACGGGTCGGATTCGCCGGAGTCCGTGGCCCAGGAAATTCCCTACTTTTTCCCGGCAGTTGCCATCCACTCCCGCGAGGCGTAAGATCGGCTAAGTCCTCGAATGAGAGACGACGCCGCCAAAATTCTCGCCTGGATCATCGGGATATCCTTTGGAATAGGACTCCTCGTGATGGGGGGATATTTCCTCGTGACCGGTGAGGCCTATACGCCCGAAGCCGCCCTGGAGTCCAACAAGGAGGCCGGTTTCTATCCCTACGTGCCTCCGCGTAAGGACCTCGGCGAGATGTTCTGATGCGCCAGCGCCTGCAACTCTTCTGCTACGCCTTCGTCGGAGGCGTGGCGCTGGGAACGGCATTCGATCCACCGTACGAGTGGGTCTGGCCCCTCTACATCGCCGCCGTTCTGCTGGGCCTGGTGGGCTGGGGCCTGGGCATCGCCCAGGACCAGGGCATGGGACGTATCCGCAACTGGATGGTCTACTCCGGCATAGCGCTCTGCGCGGTCACCCTGGGAACCGGCCGCTTTATCGAGCGCGCCTACATTCCGCCTTTCGATCCCGAGGCGGAGAGTAATCACATCCGCGCCATCCTCGAGGAGTTCCCGGACGCCGACATCAAGCAGACGACGCGCATCGTCGGCAAGATCGTGGCCGAGCCCGAGTATCGGCCGGCCCTGGGCAAGCCGGGCGTACTGGCGCTGATCATCGAGCCCTACGAGGTCGAGCCGGATCCGGGGACCGGCAAGATCTTCTCGGTGAGCGGCGGGAACGTCATGGTCTTCCTGAGACCCTCCCAGAAATTCCGCACGTTCGATCGGGAATGGGAGGAGGCCTTCACTACGCTGACCGATCTCGCGGCGTACGGGTACATCATCGAGGTCGAGGCGCAGTTCCAGACGTTCAGGAGCGCGGACAACCCCGGCTTGTTCGATGCCGAGACCTTCAACACGGACAAGGATGTCTACGCCCAGGCCTCGATCCCCTTCTGGAACAACAACAATCCTCCGCTCAAGATCATCGACGACACGGAAGAGGGAGCCTTCCTGACGGAACTCTCGCTCAACCTCAAGCAGCAGATGCTCGGCGTCATCAAGGCGACGGTTCCCTTCCCGGAATCGGCGTTCCTGGCCGGCGTCACGCTGGGATCCCGCCGCGGCCTCGACGGCGTGCGGACGATGTTCGAAGAGGCGCCGGAACTGCCCGCGGGCGCCGATCCGGACGATCCCGATGCGATCGCGGAGACCCCCGATCTCCGGCAATACATCCTCGATCAATTCCGCTGGTCCGGAACCAGCCACGTGCTGGCGGTCTCGGGCCTCCACGTGACGATCATCGCCGGAGCACTCTGGGGCCTCTTCTCGATCCTCAAGCTGCCCCCCAAGGTCTTTGCTCCCTTCATCGTCCTGGGGCTGATGATCTTCGTGCTCATCACCGGCGCCGCCCCGTCTTCGACGCGCGCCGGCATCATGAACTCGCTCGTGGTGCTCACCTATGTCTACCTGGGAGCCTCATTCCGGGCATCCCTGCTCCTCGCGATAGGCGTATCAGGCCTCGTCATTCTCGGGCAGAACCCCAAGTGGCTGATCCAGCCCGCCTTCGCGCTCTCGTTCATGGCCGTGCTGTCGCTGGGGCTCATCACGCCTCCCGTCGAGCGCATCCTCAAGTTCGTGCCCGGCTGGCAGAAGATGCCCACGTGGATCCAGCAGTTCATCGCCGCCCAGTTCGCCATTCAGCTGGGCATGATGGGTCCGCTCTCGGCCTACTACTTCTGTCGCATGTCGATCGCGGGACCGCTGGCCAACTTCGTCGCGATCCCGCTCATCGGCATCATCGTGCAGCTCGGCATCTTCGCCTGCATCCTGGGGCTCATCCCCTACGTCGGGCTCTACCTGGCGCTCGTTCTCAACGCCGCCAATTACATCGCCATCTGGTTCTTCCTCTGGGTGGCTCACATCTCGACCGTGGTCATGCCGTTTCCCTTCACCCAGACCATGACGCCCCGGATGATCGCGGCCTACTACTTCCTCCTGGGTGTATTCGTCGCCAATAAACCGATCGTCCGGCTGGCGCGGATTCTCTACTACGACCTCATCATGGGCATCGGCGGCGCGCGGCGGCGCATGCAGTGCCTGGCCACGCTCGGCGGCGGCTTTGCCGTGGTCTCGGCAGTCTGCGTCTGGGGTTTCTGGCCGGCCACCCTCGACGGCAAGCTCCATGTGAACGTTCTTTCCGTGCGCTACGGACAGGCCATTCACATCCAGACGCCCAGCGGGGCGCAGATCATCGTCGACGGGGGACCCAGCGATTACCGCACCGGATGGAACACCGGCGAGCGCACGGTGGCCCAGTATCTCCTGAAACAGCGCATCGGCCGCATCGACGCTGTCATCATGACGAATACCTCGCCCGAGGATTTCGGCGGGCTCTCCGGCATCTTCAAGATATTTCCGGTCCGCCGCTTCTTCAGCGTGGTCCCGGTCTGGGACTGGGACACGAGCGACCCGGATCAATTCCAATCGACGGTCGCCCACGCCGTGGGCGCGGACGCGGCGGAGAACGACCGGAATTCCGATTTCGAGGACGCCGTCTTTCTTCTCGGCGAGCTCACGGATCGGCTCAACCAGCCCTGGGGCATCTGGCGATTCCTGGAATTGCTTCCGCTCTCGCCGACGAGCATCGTGACCGATTTCGGCCCTCCCGAGCACTTCCTGGCGAAGGCGGGAATGGTGCTCTGGCAGGAGGAAGGGGAGGGCGGGAAGTTCGAGCTGATCGCGCTCCATCCCAGCCCCGACTATCCCTTGCAGCCCACCAACAACAACTCGCTCGTCCTGCTCGTTCGCTATGGCAAGCATAGTTTTCTCCTGCCGTCGGACATCACCGAGGACGGGATCCGGGAGTTGCTGAGACTTCCGGAGGATCTGCTGGCGTCGAATGTGGTCGTCGTGCCCGCGCACGCCTCCCCCAGGGTCGACATCGACCTCTTCTACAAGACCACGCTTCCCGAGGCCCGCGAGCCGCGCCTTGCCGTGATGTCGACGGGCTGGTCCAGCGCGCTCAAGCCGCCGCGCGCCGCCGGCGGCGGTCGGACCGAGAAGATGTCCTATCGCGATTCCTTTTTGTCTCATCGCCAGCTCTTCGCCAGCGACGTCTCTGCCGGGGTGGACCGGCTCGCCGGGAAGCTGGAAGAGTGGGGGCTGACGGTGGCTCGGACCGATCGACACGGCGCCGTCCTGATGACGTCGGACGGGCGGGACGAGCTGGCGGTGGAGACGATGATCGGCTCGCTGAAGGCCCCGGGGATTCCCGACGAGGACGCGGCCGGCGGCGAGGGCGCGGATCAGCGGCAGAGGGAAATTCCGTGAGCTGGAGCAATACCCAGAAGACGGTGCTCATCCTCGAGCTCGTGACCCTGGCGGCCGGGGGCGGCATTCTCGCCTTCATCCCCGAGAAGCCCGATCGGCCGCCGCGCATCGAGACCGCGGTCCTCGATCGGGACACGTCCGGTCTCCGATCGATCGGGGTCGAGATGCTGACGGAGGAGGAGCGGGCGAAGCTGGAGGAGACCCTGAAGGTCGACTTGAACACGGCCACCATCGAGGAGATGAGGACGATCCCGCGATTCGGCCCCTCGATGGCCGCGGCCGTCATCGCGTATCGCGAGCAGAACGGCCCGTTCAAGTCCTTCGCGGACCTGGACGCGATCCCGAGGATGGGGCCGAGCCTGCTGGCGGTTCTGCCCAAGTACTGCAGGCTCTCCGGCGTCGATTCCGCCGCTCCTGCCGCGGCGCCCACCGGTGTGGGGATCGATCTGAACACCGCCACGAGCGAACAGCTCCAGGAGATCGAAGGGGTCGGACCCTCGATGGCGGAGAAGATCATCGCCGGCCGGCCGTATCGCTCCGTGGCCGATCTGCGGAACGTGCCCGGCATCGGGGATGCGAAGTTCGCGTCCATGGCCCCTCACGTGCGCGTGGGCAACCAGTCCGGTGCCGCGGTCCTGGCCGCGCCCCCGCGGAGCACGGCCGCATCGACGCTCATCAACCTGAACACGGCCACGAAGGAACAGCTGGACAGTCTGCCCGGGGTCGGGCCCGCCATGGTCGAGAAGATCGTCGCGGGGCGACCCTACGCATCCGTCGATGACCTGGATCGGGTCGCCGGAGTCGGCCCGGCGCTCATCAACAAGATCCGCCCCCTGGCGACGGCCCCATGAGCGGAACGCGAGCGACCTCGGGGGGAGCCGGTGGGCACGCCCACGTGGATGCCTTTGAACGCTACCGGCAATCCCGGCCGGCGCCGGGCGGCAAGGGTCTTGGACCCAATGCCCTGCTCCTCGTGCTGGCGCTCATCGCCGCCGTGGTCTGGTATTTCGCCGCGCCCCGCGTCATGGGGGGGCGCCAGCCCGGCGGGCTCAGCCTCAAGAAGACCGATCGCTTTCCTGACGGGGTCCTGACGATCGTCCAGCTTGATGTGGGCCAGGGAGACGCGACGTTCATCCATACGCCCGGGGGATACAACATCCTCATCGATTGCTCTGAGGGGAGCCTCCCGGAGAACTCGCATTCGCGCCAGTACGCGGCCACCAAGTACGTCGTGATGCCGTTTCTCGAGATGCACCAGATTTACGACCTCGACATCCTGATCCTCACGCACCCCGACTCCGACCATGGCGGCGGCATGGCCGATCTCATCGATTGGATCTACGAACGCGGGGGGAAGATCCACAAGGTCGTCACGTCCGGCGTGGTGAAGCCGGCGGCCTTCTACCAGGCGTTCCTGGAGGCCGTGGACCGACACGATATTCCCTTCTACCCCGTGGTGGATCCCAAGACGGGCGAGGCGGTCTCGTACGACGACATGGGGGGAACGCTCATCGGCAAGGATCCCCTGGGGGACCCGACCATTGCCTTCCAGATCCTGGGTCCGACCCGGCGCATCGGCAGTGCGGATGGTGACAAGTCGAATGACAACTCGGTGATCACGCGCATCCAGTGCGGCGAGATCTCCTTCCTTTCGGCCGGCGACGCCGAGGGGGAGCAGGAAGAGGCGGCCGCGGCCTTCTGGGGCCCGCGGTTGCAGAGCACCATCCACTTTCCGCCTCATCACGGGTCCAAGACGAGCGACGAACCGAACTGGTTGAAGCTGGTCCAGCCGCGCTATATCTCCACGTCGAGTCATCCGCCCGTCTTCGGTCACCCGGCCGCGGATGCCATCCAGGCTTGGAAGACATTCATCAAGCCGCTGCCCCTGCTTCTCAGGACGGACATGCAGGGAGACATCTGGTACAGGACAGACGGAAAAAGGCTCGCGATCCGGACGCAGTTCCCGGTCAAGCCCGTGGAGGAGCAGTGGGAGCCGGCCAAGCGCGGCGAGTGGGCGCTGTATCGCCGATTCGAGCCGAACGAGCCGACGATGTGGAGCGATTGTCAGCCGGTGCCCGGCACGGATGACTTCTAGTGATCGACGGATGGGGAAGAGACGGAGGCAGCAGGTGGTGGAAAGAAGGAGTGTTCTCATGAGGCGGTTCTTGAGCTTGTTGTTGGTCCTGGGTCTTGCTCTCAGCGTGACCGCGTGCGGCGGGAAGAAGCGCCCGTCGCTCGCCGCCCGCGAGGGAGAGGGTCACGAGAGCGAGAACGAGGGCAGACGCGGCGGCCGAGGCGAGGAACGCGCCGAGGAGCCGGAGGCGCCGCGGCCCGAGGGACCGATCAAGATCAATGAGGTCACCGCGGACGAGCTGGCAGCGTACAAGATCGCGGGGGTCGGACAGGCTACGGCGGAGAACATCATCGCGTATCGCGACGAGAACGGGCCGTTTCGCAGTTTCGAGGACCTCGACAAGGCACCGCGCGTCGGTCCCTCCATGCTCGAGAAGTTCAAGGCGGCTGGGATCGACTTTGGTGCCGCCGCCGCCGCGGTCGTGGCCGAGACGGTTCCCGCCGCCGGGGTGCCTCAAGCCGCAACCGCGGCGGCCGGCGGCGCGCCTGCCACCGGAGCGGCCCCGGCTGGCGGTTCCGCGCCCGCACCCGTCGCCGGCGCCAAGGTCAACGTCAACAGGGCCGGCATCGAGGAGCTCTGCACGCTCAAGCGCATCGGGCCAGCCCTGGCCCAGAGAATTATCGACTATCGCACGGCAAACGGCCCCTTCAAGTCGCTCGAGGACCTCGACAAGGTCTCGGGTATCGGCCCGGCCCTTTTGGAGGGGGTTCGCGACCAGGTGACGTTTTAGCCCCATTTTCCTCGCCAAGGCTGGCAGAGGACTCTGAGTCCGTGCTAGAATAACCATCGCGGCGATAGAGAGAAGGCCGCGACTCACAGGGAGGTGTAGCAGCATGCCAGGGATCGCTACCGGTATACCCGGTGCCAAGGCCTACGACGAGGTTCGCGAGCAGGGTCAGTTGCTCCAGACGGTCTATGCCAATAACGGCAAGACGCCGGACAAGGCCATCATCATCGAGCCGGAGACCTCCAACGAGTTCAGGGTCAGCGTGCTTCGCGCCCTTGGGGTCAGCCAGTCGATTGCCGAGGAAGCCTGAGCTCACACCGTTAATCCACCACGAGATGCGCTAACGCGAGTGATTTGAGCTATTGTTTGCCTCTGGGGCGCCGATAAAATAACCTGAAACCAGGATGCATTCAGGTCCGGGCCGGGAGGGCGTGTCATCGCCAGAGAATACGAGATGGGGGTTCGGGATTACGTCCGGATCCTGAGACGCAGGGTGTGGGTCATCGTCTTCGTGACGTTGGCCGTCTTCGCCGTCGTCTATCTCTGGTCCGGCTCCCTCGTTCCCCGCTACCAGACCAACGTATCGGTCGAAGTGACCAAAGCTGTCGCCACGGAGGGGATGGAGCGCTGGCTGTACTACAAGGGCCATCCCATCGAGACGGCGATGAAGCAGATGCGGTCCCGGGCCTGTCTCGAGGCCGCGTTACGCGACCTTGGTGAACTCACCGAGACCTCATCGGAAGCGGACGTCCAGGCCAAGGTCAACATGCTGACGAGCATGACGCGGGCGTCCAACGATCCCAATACGAACATCATCACCATGTCGGTCATCGGATCCGATCGCAACAAGTTGCAGGCGTACGCCAATGCCGTGGCGCGCGCCTACCAGCGACTCGAGCGGGACTGGGACCAGCGTAATGACGACGAGGTCATCAAGTTCCTGGAGGAGCGGATAGACCAGTACAAGAAGCGGCTCGAGAGCGCCGAGGCCCGCATGGTCGCCTTCCGCTCCGGCAGCATCGCCATGGGCTTCTCCGAGGATCTCGCGGCCCAGTTGC
Source organism: uncultured bacterium (assembly GCA_964548165.1). GTDB lineage: Bacteria > UBA8481 > UBA8481 > UBA8481 > UBA8481 > CAZJQD01. Next base: position 37,476 of record CAZJQD010000019.1, on the reverse strand, counting down.
GCCTGCGATCGGATCTCGCGATTCGCGCCACTGTTCTCGCGGACCAGGTCGCCGAGATCCGGTCCGGCAGGGGAGTCTGGAATCCCGAGCAGGCTCCCGAGCTGGCCTCGCTCATGCGACAGCGCGACGAGGTGGCGTCCCGTCGTGAGGCCGTCCTCCAGAGGTTCATGGACAACCACCCGGAAGCGGTGCGCTACGGCGATGAATTGGCCCGGCTGGACAGGACCATCGAGTCGCGCCGAGGTGAGATCCAGGAGCAGTATCGAGGCCAGGTTTCGTCCACGCTCCTGCAGAAGGAGCGAGAGCTCGCGCTGGTGAAACAGCAACAGGCGCAGATCGAGTCGGTGCTGACGAACCTGCCCCAGGACCAGGTCATGCGAGCCAATCTCACGATGGAGCTCGACCTGGCCCGCAAGCTCTACTCGATGTTCTGGGAGCGGATCGAACAGCAGAAGATCGTGCGGCAGTCCAAGAGCGGCGGAGTCAATCTCCAGGGTCCGGCCGCCACCCCGTGGAAAATTTACCCGAACGAGCAGTCGCACCAGACCCTGGGCATAGCCCTGGGCCTCATGCTGGGCATCGCCTTCGCGTTTCTCCTGGAGACGCTCGACACCTCGATTCGCACGATCGAGGAGATCGAGGAGTTCGTGGGTGTGAAGGTCCTCGGGGTGGTTCCCCTGATCCTTGTGAACCCGGGTGACAAGTCGCGGAAAGTGGATTCCGTTCCCGGCACGCCGCAACCCAGTAGCCCGGGGGCCATTGTCTTCTACCATCCGCGCGATCCGGCGAGCGAGGGCTATCGCGCCATCGCTTCCACACTGGAGTTCAACTTCTTCAACGACGGTCATCGCGTCCTCCTGGTGGCTTCGGCGACACCCCAGGAGGGCAAGACGACGTCGGTGGCCAATCTCTCGATCGCCCTGGCGCTCTCGGGCAAGCGCGTCCTCGCCATGGATTGCAACCTGCGCCATCCGGGCGTTTCCAAGATCTTCTCGCTCTCCGGGCACGCGGGGACGGCCGAGGCCCTGGGGGGCGCGGTCCCGTGGAAGGTCTGCGCCTACCCGACGAGCATCAAGAATCTCGACGTCATGCCGACGGGCGCTCTGCCCGGGCAGCCCGTGGAACTCATCAAGATGGGGATGCCGGGGCTCCTCAGGGAGCTCAGCGCCGTGTATGACGCCATCCTCATCGACAGTCCACCCGTGCTCCCCGTCGCGGACGCGACCATCCTCTCCAGCATCGCCGGCGGGACTCTCCTCATCTACAGCCAGGGCAAGGCGCCTCGCGACGTGCTCGTGAGGGCCCGCGCCAAGCTGGAGAATGCGCGCGGCCGCGTCATCGGGACGTGCCTCAACAAGATCAAGCCTGAAGGTGAACTGGGGAAGAACTACTACTACTACTACTATTCGTACTACCCCACGAAGCCGAAGCGCGAGGGGAAACGGCCGGCCTAGCGGCCGGCTTGAGCCTCGGCGAGAATCTCCTCGACGCGGGCGTAGAGCTCCTCAAAGGTCCCGTTGTTCTCGATGGTCCGCCATGGCGTGATGCGATCGACCTCGGTCTCCGTGACGTGACCGGTGGTCCCCGCCGGCGCGTCAGGAATCAAGCCGCCGTCGCGCCGGATGAGGATCGTGCGCCATCCTCCGGCCGCCTCGAGGGCCTCGTGTTCGCGGATGAGCCTCATGTCGTCGACGGCTACCGGTCGGCCGGGCGGCAGGTCCTTCAGCATCTTCTCGATCCAGAAGGTCGGGTTGTACTTGCGGACGATCGTGCCCATGTCCTGCAGGAGCGTGCGGCCCCGCTCATCCTTGGCCCCATCCCATCCGCAGAGGCGCGCCATCTCCTTGATGGGATCCGCGAAGGCGGTCGTGTGAAAGCCGTGCTTGTCCTTGAGGTATTGGGCGACGGTGGTCTTGCCCGTGCGCATGCGGCCGGCGATGCCGAAGCGGATGATGGTCATGGGTCGTGGCTCCTCGTTTCGTGACGCTGGTGGCGGACTGGTCCGCTCGAGTTCCCCCGGCGAAAGTGTCTCGATTATACGAGGCCGTTCGGCCGGCGTCACAAGGCCGCGAAGACTGAATCGCCAGGGCGCTCCCGTATGTGGATAACTTGAGCGCGTTCCGCGCGGTCCATGCCGAGCCCGGCGCGGGGGGGCCGACAAAAGTACCGACCGCGGGAGGCGAAACCGGGCCCTCACTGCCGATAAGGAAAGCAGGAAGTTTTCACCACGGAGGGTGAAATGAAATTCTGCCACTGGTACAACCTCAAGCCCGGCATGAGAACGGCGCGCCCCGTGTACGTCCGCGATTGTCTCATCCTGGCTGCAGGAGCGGAACTGACGGCGGCCACGATCCAGCGACTTCCGACCTGGGGTATCGAGCGAATACTCGTCGAGGTGGGGGAGTGCTCGGGCATCGAGCAGGGCTGCTGATCCCGGGACTCGAAGAGGAGCCCGGTGGCGACACCCGGCGCTTAATAATCTGCCCCACCTGAGTTAGACTCGGCGCATGCGGCGCGAGATATACCTGGATCATGCGGCCACCTCATTTCCCAAGCCGCCATCCGTTCTGTCGGCCATGCAGGAATGGGCCGTAGGCCTCGGCGCGTCTGCTGGCCGCGGCGATTACCCCCGCGCTGTCGGGACTGTCCAGATGATCCATAGGTGCCGGCAGAAGCTCGCGGGGCTCCTGGGGGCCCAGGATCCCAATCGGGTCATTTTCACGCTGAACTGCACCGACGCGCTCAACATCGCCATTCATGGCCTCGAGCTGGCCCCGGGTGACCGGGTGATCGTCGGCCCGACCGAGCACAACTCCGTGATGCGTCCTCTGAATGCCCTGGTCCGGAAGATCGGAATCGTGGTGGAGCGATTGCCGGGGCGGGCCGACGGTACCTGCGACGCATCGTCGTTGGAAGCACTGCTTCGTGATGCTCGGCTGGCCTCGCGGACCCGCCTGGTGGCCGTACAGCATGCGTCCAACGTGCTGGGGGCCATCCACGATCTGGGGGCGATTGGAGCGGTGACCCGCGCCAGGGAGATTCCGCTCCTGGTCGATGCCGCGCAGACCGCCGGTAGCGTTCCCATCGACATGGAGCGCCTGGGAATTGATCTGCTCGCGGTGCCCGGGCACAAGGCGCTCCAGGGGCCGCAGGGAACGGGAGCCCTCCTGGTCTCGCCGCGGATCCAGCTCGAGCCCTGGCGGACGGGAGGGACCGGATCCCGGAGCGAGGACGAAGAGCAACCAGGGGAGTGGCCGGATCGGCTCGAATCCGGATCGCACAACGCCCACGGGATCGCCGGCCTCCTGGCCGGCGTGGAATGGCTTGAGGAACAGGGCGTGGAATCCATCCGCCGTCACGAGCTGGCGCTGATGGAGCGATTCCTCGGCGGCGTGGCCCCGCTGGCGCACGCCGGTCTCCTGGCCGTCCTGGGACCACGGTCTGCCGAGATGCGATCTCCGGTCGTCTCCATTCACGCCCCGGGGCGTGATCCCAGGGCACTCGCGGCGAAGCTCTGGGAGGACCACGGGCTGATGGTGCGGCCGGGACTTCATTGTGCCCCGGCCGCTCACCGGCTGGCTGGATCCTGGCCGAGCGGAGCGTTGCGATTCTCCTTCGGCCCGTTCACAACGGAGGCCGATATCGCTGACGCGATCATGGGACTGGAGTCCGTGGTGACAGCGGGAGCGGGGCGAGCGGTGGGAGTTACCGCGCCCGGCGTTCGTGGAGTCCCGGCGGCGTGATCTTTGTCGCCGGTCTTTCCTATCGCACGGCCGCGCTCGAGGAGCGCGAGATGCTGCTCTACGCCGCGCCCCGGCCCGAGGAGCTGATTGCCGAGGGCGTTGGGATCGAGGCCGCCACGCTCTCGACCTGCAATCGTCATGAGACCACTATCTATGCTCCGGACCACCCCGAGCGGGTTCGCGCCTACTACGCGGATGTGACCCAACGATCGGGCTTGAACATCGAGTTGCGGGAGGGAAGGGAGGCCGTGCGGCATGTCTTCCGCGTCGCCGCCTCGATGGACTCGATGGTGGTCGGGGAGCCGCAGATCCTCCACCAGTTTCGCGAGTGCGAGGAGGCGGCGATAGAGGCCGGGACGATCGGCCCGGTGCTTCGCAGGCTCTTCGTGGAGGCGCGGCGCGCGGGCGGCCGCGTGCGCCGGGAGACGCTCCTGGCCCAGGGAACGGTCTCCATCGCATCGATCGCGGTAAGGCTTGCCGCGAAGATATTCGGGTCCCTGGCTGGCCGCCGCGTGCTCGTGGTGGGCGCGGGCGAGATGGCGCGTTTGATGGCGCAGTACTTCAAGGGAGCCGGCGCCGGCATTCACATCCTGGCGACAGGAACGAGCCGGCGCGCGGAAGAACTGGCCACCGAGCTCGAGGCCACGTGGTCCCGCATCGACGATCTCGGTGCGCAGTTGGCGCGGGCGGACGTGGTGGTCTCGGCGACCGCCGCGGAAGGCTTCGTCGTCACGAAAGAGGCGGTGGCCGGCGTCATGGCGGGGCGGCCCGGGAGCCCCCTGTTCCTCATCGACGTGGCGGTTCCCCGCGATATCGACCCCGCGGCGGCCGCCGTCAGGGATGTGTATGTCTACAACATCAACGATTTCGAGCAGTTGGCGGATGAGCACCGCAAGAAGCGCCTGGGAGAGCTCGTCGCGGCGGATCGGATAGTGGATGATGCCGTCATGCGATGGGAGCGCATCGCCTGGGACATGGAGCTGAGGCCGGATGTGGCCGCGGCTTATGCCCGCGCGATGCGATTGGAGGAGGAGGCGGTGCAGGCCGTCGAGGATCCGCTGGTGCGGCGCAACTTGAGGCTCCTGTTGCGGCGCTTCCTGCATTTCTCCCGGGTCGCGCTCGATACCGACGACCCCGTGGAACGAGCCTTGCGCCGGCGTGCCTATCGCCTGCTCTTCGGTGTCGCGACCGGCGACCGATCGTGAAGATGGTTCCGGGCATCAAGGGGAACAAGGTGACCTTCCGCTTTTTTGCTCCCCAGGCCGCGCAAGTGAACGTGCTGGGGACGTTCAACCACTGGGACATCGTGAGCGGCGCGATGACGCGCCGCGAGGACGGATCCTGGGAAAAGACCGTCGATGTGCCGCTGGAGGGTTCCTACGATTACAAGTTTCTCGTGGACGGCGAATGGGTTCTTGATCCCCTCAATCCCGACTACGGCAAGGATCACAAGGATCGTTACAACTCCCGGTTCATGGTGACGACCTCGGCGTCCGGCGTCGACCGGTTGCGCGACCTGGCCGCCACGCTCGCGGCGTCGCCGCCGGGAAGCGGGGCTCTCCAGAGGGCTGCGGCCCTGAAGGCGGCCGACGGCATCCTGCAACTCCCGACCGCCCCGCACAGCCGCGTCCTGAAGGATCACTTCGCGGAACGTCTCTCCCTCCTGTCCGGCAAGCTCAGGGAAGGACCGCCATCGCTGGTCGGAGCCGTCTACTGCCACGGCAACGTCTTCAAGCGGGCGGGCAGGAGCCTGGCGGTGGACCCGGTAACCACGCGTTCCGTCTGGGGCCTGTACTGGGATGTTCCAGCCCGCGTGATCGAGGAGTTCTGCGGAGCGCTGGATGCGCTCTGCATTACTCACCTCCATCCCGATCACCTGGACCCACTCGTCGTGAAGCATCTCCTGGCACGCGGCGCCCCGGTCTTCGTTCCCGAGGAACTGGCGGGGCGCTTTCCGGAAGGTGTCGTGGCCGTGCCGGTCGATTCCACGGTTTCGTGGGAGGGGTGGCTCATCACGTTTCACCGCGGAGCCCATGTTTACGACGAAAGGCGAATGCTGGTGATCCGATACCTCGAGATCGTGTCTCCGGACGGATACCGTTGCATCCACACCACCGATCACGACTACACGCAGGGTGTGCGATCCAGCGGGCGGGTCGATCTCCTCGTGGCGAAGGCGGGAGGGGTCAACCCGTCGGTGGAGGGGAGGGAGCGCGAAGCGTTCCACAACCTGCTGGCCCACCTGCAGCCCCGTCGATATATCGCGGGGCACCTCAACGAGCTGGGACACCCGATCCGCGGGGGGCGGGAGCCCTATGCCACCGGAGTATCGATCGTGGCCGGCCACGAGACGGGCGGCGCGGGCCGGATCGGTGAAGTCCTTCACTGGGGAGAGACCTGGCAGCTCGACTGAGTTCTGTTCAAGATTGCGTCGCTATCTGCCGATAAGTGTCCTATGGGACAGGTGCTCCGAGCACTGGCCTCATGATAAAATTCATGCCGTTGAGCGGGTCGAGCTGCGGAGCAGGCCCGCTCTTTTTTTGCCCCAGGACGCCCGCTCCGAAATGCAAAAATATGCCTAAAGTTCACGGGGCCCGGTGTCGATAAGGAGAGAGCGGAGCGTGTGTGCGGCCCAGGCCGCGTTTCGACGACGCTGAACGGGAGATGAGCCAGATGGATGGGATTTCATCGAGCATGACATCGGCCCTGACGTCACTGACGTCGGCCGAGGCTGGTTCCGATATCCAGGTCAAGATATTGAAAGAGGCCATGGAGCAAGCGGAACAGGGAGTGGCTCCTCTGATCGAGCTCCTGGGTGGGCAGCTGGACATTCGCGCCTAGTCACCCTCAAACCCTTAGAAATAGGGGCTTTACTAGGGGCGCCGCCCCGCCATATACTTCGGTCAACGTTGGAAAGGCGGGTGCGACAGGCCGTGATCAAGGAAGACATCGTCGAGGTTGTGGCGCGGGAGATCAAGCTTCCCAAGCATGAGTGTCTGCACATCGTCGACAGCATTATCGAGTCGATCAAGGAGCTCCTGGAGGCCGGCCGCAAGATCGAGATCCGGGAGTTCGGAACGTTCTCGGCCGTCGAGCGGAAGGCGAAGATCGGCCGGATCATCGCCACGGGAGGGACGGTATTGGTCCCACCGCGACGGGCTCCCAAGTTCCTTCCAGGACGCATTCTCAAGGAGCTGGTCAACACGCCGCCTCCTGCCGACCTCACGGCCCCCTCTTCCCAAGGGTAAAGCCGGCGACGGGCGTCGCCATCACGAAGTTTTCGCGGGTGTAGCTTAATGGTAGAGCTCCAGCCTTCCAAGCTGGCTACGAGGGTTCGATTCCCTTCACCCGCTCCAGGTTTCTAACCCGGTGCCCACAGGGCAGTTCCTCCGCGATGAATCCGAGGGTGTATTCGTGTTCCCTACGTGTCCGATCTGGCGCTCGCGCGCATGGAAGCCTTTCGGCGATCCTCGACGACGGCCAGGAGCTTGTCGAAGGAATCGATGAAGGCCTGGACGCCGTCACGTGTCAGCTTATCCGTAACCTCGTCGATGGAGATCCCGGCAGCGGCGAGCTCGTCGAAGTGGCGGCGAGAGTCCTCGATGTCCTTCTCGACCGTCAGCGCCGCCGTCCCGTGGTCGCGGAAAGCATCGAAGGTGGCGGGGGGGACCGTGTTGACCGTCTCGGCGCCGATGAGCTCGTCGACGTAGAGCACATCGGAGTAGGCGGGATTCTTGGTGCCCGTGGACGCCCAGAGCGGGCGTTGGGTGCGGGCACCGAGCGAGCGGACATCGTGGGTCGCGAAATGCTCCTTCCAGGCCTGGTAGGCGAGGCGCGCGTTGCAGATCGCGGCTCGCCCGCGCAGGGCGAGCAGTCGTGCGGCGTCCGGCGATTGGCTCGCTGATTTTTCCAGGAGAGCGTCGACGGCCGAGTCGATGCGCGAGACGAAGAAGCTGGCGACCGAGGAGAGCGAGGCGACGGGAAGGCCGGCGGCGTGTCGATTCCGGATCGCCGCCGTGTAGGCGTTCATGACCTTGCGGTGGACGGCGATCGAGAAGATGAGCGTGACGTTGACATTGATACCTTCGGAAAGGAGCGTCTCGATGGCAGGCAGTCCGGCATCGGTGGCCGGCACCTTGATCATGATGTTCGGGCGGTTGAGCCATGCCCAGAGTCGCCGGGCCTCGGCGATCGTGCCCGCGGTGTCGTGGGCGAGCTTCGGGTTGACCTCGATGCTGACATATCCATCGAGCGCCTTTGTCTCCTCGTACAGCGGTCGGAACTCGTCCGCGGCGGATCCAACGTCGCCGACGGCCAGCTCCTCGTAGATCTCCAGCGCGTTCCTGCCGCGGCTGGCCAGGGCGGCGAGGGGTTCGCCGTACTCGGCTCCGCCGATGATCGACTTCTCGAAGATCGCGGGATTGGATGTCATGCCGCGCAGGCCGTCCTGGGATATGAGCCGGCGGAGGGTGCCGTCGGCGACGAGTGAGCGACTGAGTTGATCGTACCAGAGGCTCTGGCCGAGGGCGGCAAGAGCGCGGACGGGATGCGCATTCATGGCGCAGGACAGTCTACAGGCGCCGGCGAAGTCCGCACAGGTGGATTGTCGCACCTCGGCAAATTCGCGCGGGGATTGTGGATTGTGGAGAGCGTCGCGCGTGGATTGGGGATTGCGTAAAGGCGGGTGAGGCCAGATCATTCCCGGATTCAGGTTCGGACTTCCAACCGTAGGAGCGAGGGATGAGGTTTCACAAGTTGCAGGGCGCGGGAAACGACTATGTCTATGTCGACCTGGCGGAGGAGGACCTCGCGGACCCGGCCGCGGCGGCCGTCCTCGTCTCCGATCGCCATTTCGGTGTCGGCGCGGACGGTCTTATCGTGATCGCGCCGTCGCATGCCGCGGACGCGCGGATGATCATGTTCAATGCCGACGGCTCCGAGGGGTCCATGTGCGGCAATGGCGTGCGCTCCATCGCGAAGTATCTCTTCGACCGCCAGCGCATCGGCCGCAAGGCGCTTCTCGAGACGCGGTCGGGGGTGGTCGGGATTGAAGTGCCCGAGGTGAGGGATGGCAAGGCCGTGCTCCTTCGCGTGAACATGGGTCGCCCCCGTCTTGCCCCGAGCGAAATTCCCACGACCCTGTCCGGGTCGGGTCCGGGCGACCCGGTCATCAATGTTCCGCTGGCCGCAGGCGGCCGCACGTGGAATGTGACCTGCGTCTCGATGGGGAATCCGCACTGCGTGATCTTCACCAGCACGGTCTCCGCACTGGATCTTCCCGCCATCGGCGCGCCGCTGGAAAATCACCCGGTCTTCCCCCAGCGGGCCAACATCGAGTTCGTGGAGGTGATCGGTTCTGATCGCCTTCGCCAGCGCACCTGGGAACGGGGCTCCGGGGAGACCTGGGCCTGCGGGAGCGGGGCCTGCGCGGTCGGGGTCGCCGCCGCGTTGACGGGGCGCACGGGGCGCAAGGTGGTCATCGAACTGCTCGGAGGGTCCTTGGGGATCGAGTGGACGAGTGACGACGAGGTCCTCATGACGGGGCCCGCGGAGTACGTTTTCAGCGGCGAGGTCGACCTGGCGAACCTGGCCGAGGCGGCCGCGCGACGCGCGGGCGCACAGCGTTCCTGAACCGAGCTTCCAGGATTGACCACGACGAAGACCAGCGAATCCGCGAAGGGCACGGCCGGGGTTGATGCGCATCCGGGGTTGAGGGAGGCCGCCCGCTTCTTTCTCGATCTCGGACGCCCGGAAATGAAGCTTTATGCCGCCGGATTCGCGCTCATCTTCCTGGCGAACGTGTGCGAGATCCTCTGGGTCCGCCTCACGGCTCGCGCGGTCGAGGCGGCCGTATCCCGCGAGCCCGTTACCGTGCTGGCGCTCCTTCTCATCGGGGTGTCGGTCCTGGTCTTTGGCCTGAAGTGGTCGAACCGGATGTGCGCCTTCCTTGCCGCCCGCCGCATCGAGCGCCAGCTCCGGTCGCGCGCGTTCGCGGCGACGGCTTCGTTTACCCAGGAGGAGATGGACGCGCACCGCACCGGTGACCTGGTCTCGAGGATCATCAATGACGTATCCGATATCCGGATGGTCCTGGGTTCAGGATTTCTCCAGCTCTCGAATAACGTCTTCGCCTACGCCACCACGCTGGTCGCGATGCTGTACCTCGTTCCCCAGCTGGCCGCCGCGGTCCTCTTGCCCTTTGTCCCGCTGGTTTTCGTGGCCCAGAGATTGAACGCGATCACCCACGCGCGATCGCGGCAGTCGCAGGAGGCCCTGGGTACGCTCTCGGCGGCCGTCGAGGAGACCGTGGGCGGCGTCGAGGTCTTGAAGTCCTACAATGCCCTGGGGTGGCAGGCCGAGCGGTTCGCGGGCGTGAATGGAAGACATTATGCCGCGGAGGTGAATCGATCCCTGCCGGAGGCGTTCTTCATCGGGGTGATGGGCAGCGCCATCTGGGTTGGTATCGCTTTCCTGATGCTGGCCGCTGGCGCCATCATCAGTCTCGACAGCCTGCACGATCAGCTTCCCATTGCCGACATCGCGACCTTCATCTTTCTTTTTGCCAAGCTCGTCTGGCCCACGATTGCCCTCGGTTGGATCATGAATGTCATCCAGCGAGGTCTCGCCGCGGCTCGACGACTCGAGCCCCTGCTGGACAGGGAGTCGGAGGCCGGCGCCAGGCGCGGGCAGGCGGATTCAGGCCCGCTTTCGCGGGACGAGGATGGAGCCGCAAGGGCGTCGGCAGACGGAGGCGTCTCGGTCGGGATATCGTGCGTGGACGTTGCCTATCGCTACCCGACGCGCGATATCCCGGCAGTCCAGGGCATCAACCTCACGATCGTTCCCGGCGAATGGATCGGCGTCGTCGGGGCGACGGCATCTGGAAAGACCACGCTGGCCAGGCTCATTGCCGGCCTTCGCGCACCTACCGAGGGACGCGTGCTTCTTGGGCCGCTGGACGCGTCGTTGCTGCCGGGATCGAGGCGTCCTCGTACCGTCCACCTGGCGACGCAGACGCCCACGCTCTTCTCGCGGTCTATCGCCGAGAACCTGCGCATGGCCGCCGGAGGACCTGTCGAGGACGCGGCACTTCACGCCGCGATCGCGGACGCCGCCTTCGCCGGCGACCTCAAGGAGATGCCGGAAGGGCTCGCGACCGCCATCGGAGAACGGGGACTCCTCCTCTCGGGGGGCCAGCGCCAGCGGCTCTCCCTGGCCCGCGCCTGGCTCGGCGACCCCGGCATCCTTATCCTCGACGACATTCTCTCCGCCGTCGACCTGCACACGGAGTTGGCGATCATCGAGGGCATTCGACGCCGACGCGCGGGACGGACGACCATCTTCATCACTCACCGCCTGAGAATCCTGCCCCAGCTCGACCGCGTGCTCGTCCTGGACCATGGCCGGCTGGTCGCTGACGGACCCCTGGCCGAGGCCCTGGCCGCATCCTCCTGGCTTCGCGACGCCTGGGAAGCGGAGCATCTGCGCGAGATGCTGGGCGACGGGGAGGATGCGGCGTGACGGCCGGCGGCGTGACGGCCGGCGGCGGGAAGGCCGGGGGCGCCGGTTCGGGCGCGTCCTCGAAGGGCCTGGATTGGCGGCTCGCAAAGCTCATCTGGCCGTATGCACGCGTCCAGACGAGGCTTTACCTGCTCGGCCTGCTCCTTCTTCCCTTGAGCGTCTCCCTGCCCCTGGTGCTCCCGCGCACCGTGCAGGCCATCGTCGACCAGCACCTTCCTCACGGCTTCAGCCGATCGCTCATGCTGGCGGTCGCCTTCATGCTGGGCGTGGTCGCGCTGAACTTCATCGTCCAGACCGCCTTCCAGTACACGCTCCACGTGATCGGCCTTCGGATCATGCGCGCTCTTCGGCAGGATCTCTTCGCTCATCTCCAGCGCCTGCCGCTCGAGTTCTTCCGACGAGAGCCGCGGGGACGCATCGTCGCGCGGTTGACCACGGACCTGGAGCAGATCGACCAGATGTTCGCCTCCGGGGGTCTGATGTTGATCTCGGACTTCTTCTCCGTCATCTCCATCGCCGGGGCGATGCTGATGCTCTCGGTGCCCCTGGCGCTTGCGGGCCTGGCGGTCGTTCCGGCCATGTTCGTCTTCACGGCGCGGCTCGGCGCGAAGATGCGGGCCGTGGCGCGAGAAATCCGCACCCAGACGGCTCAACTCAACGGGTTTGCGCAGGAAGCGCTCTCCGCGCACGACGTGATCGCGGTCCTGGCGGCGGAGCAACGCTTCACGCGGGATTTCGATCAGCTCGCGGGAGTCTACCAGGCCTCGACGACCGTCATGAATCGCTACGAGGCGGCCTTCTTCTCCATGGTCGACCTCTTCAGCGCCATTGCGGCCGGGACGATCCTCTGGGCGTCCGGGGCCCTGAGCGGGCTCTCCGCCGGGCTCCTCATCGCCATGATGCAGTACATCCAGATATTCTTCGTGCCCCTGCGGGGCCTGGCGAATCGCTTCGCCTCCTTCCAGCAGGCGCTCGTGGCGCTCGAGCGCGTCCACGGGCTCTTCTCGATCGAGCCGGAGCGACTGGATGGAAACGAGCCGGTTGGCGCCGGCTCGGCCCCCCAGGCGCTCTCTCTTCGCAATCTCACGTTCGCGTACCGCGAGGATCGACCGGTGTTACGCGGGATCGATCTCGACCTTGAACCCGGCAAGCACCTGGCGCTCCTGGGGGAGACCGGCAGCGGGAAATCGACCCTGGCGCGCGTCCTGATGGGTTTCTACGAGCCGGGCTCGGGCAGCATGCTCTGGGGCCGCGCCGAGCTGGCGTCGATGCCGCTCGTGGACCGTCGCCGGATGATGACGCTGGTGCCGCAGGAGGTCTTCCTCTTTGACGCCAGCGTCGTGGAGAACATGACGATGGGCCGCGCGATCTCCGAGGAGGACCTGGGCGCCGCGCTGGGAGCCGTGGGGCTGGATCCCGCCTGGCTCGCCGCGCAAGGCGGCGGCGGCAAACTCGGGGAGTGGGGGCGACGGCTCTCGGAGGGCGAGAAGCAGTTGCTGGCGGCGGCCCGCGTCATCCTCTACGATCCCGCTCTCGTGATCCTCGACGAAGCCACCTCTGCGCTGGACCCCATTGCCGATGCCAGGGTGCGGGCTGCGATCCGGACGGCCCTGGCCTCGCGTTCCGCGATCATCATCGCGCATCGGCTCTCGACGCTGGAGTCGGCCGACCGCGTGGCGGTCCTGCACCACGGCCAGGTCGTCGAGTGCGGGACGCATGACGAGTTGCGCGCCCGCGACGGGCTCTACACCAAGTTGCATCGGCTGATGGAGCTCGATGAACATACGGCGGCGAGCGACCGTCCGGCGGGGGAGAGCGCGGCATGACGACGAAGATCGAGGGCGGCGAAGAGTTGAAGCAGGTGGTGACGTCGCAGGCGGACATCGTCGCGCACCTCGAGCGGCACGCGAAGCCGCGCGATCAGTTCAAGGTGGGGATGGAGTATGAACGGCTGGGAGTCCGACTATCGGACGGTCGTGCCATACCCTACGACGGTCCCGGAGGCGTCGAGGCGATCCTGGGGCTGATGGTCGAGCGGCACGGGTGGACAGCGGGCCGGGAGAACGGCCGCATCACGTGGCTGGAGCGCCAAGGCGCCATGATCACGCTCGAGCCCGGCGGCCAGACGGAATTCTCCAGCGCTCCCGAGAAGACGATCAGCGTGCTCATGGATCGCGCCCGGGCGGCGGGCGCCGAGCTCGATGATTGCGCGGCCGCGGTCGGGGCCGTCTACCTGGGCCTCGGGTACCAGCCGTTCTCGTCGGTCGAAGAGATCGCCTGGGTTCCCAAGGCTCGCTACGGCGCCATGGCCCCGTATCTTGCCCGCAAGGGCCGGCTGGCCCATTTCATGATGAAGATGACGGCCGGCTGCCAGGTGGCGGTGGATTACGCCGATGGCGCCGATGCGATGCGTAAGCTCCGTGCGGCCGTTCTCTGCACGCCGATTGCCCAGGCCCTCTTCGCCGCCTCCGGCATCGCCGAGGGTCGGCCTCTTCCGTATGCGACGTGGCGCGCCCGCATCTGGACCGAGACCGACGAGGAACGGTGTAACGTCCCCGAGTTCATGCTTCACCGCGACGTGGGATTGGAGGATTACGCGGCGTGGCTCATGGACATGCCGCTGATGTTCGTGGAACGCGAGGGGCGATTCGAGGACGGTACCGGCTGGACGCTCAGGAGGCTGATGAAGGAAGCGCGCCCGACGGTCTATGACCTGGAGACGATCATGACGCAGGCCTTTCCCGAGGCCAGGCTCAAGCGCTTCCTCGAGATCCGATCGCTGGACAGCCCGCAGCCGTATCTACTGGCGACGGTGCCGTGCTTCTGGAGTTCGATCCTGTACGGTGAGATCCAGGCCATCTTCGACTTGCTGGGCCACCTCTCGGTCGGCGAGTTCACCGCGATGCGTGACATCGCGATCCGCGAGGGGTTACGCGGGGTCTTCCAGGGGAGGACCCTGGCCGCCTGGGCCCGTGAGCTCATCAACGCCACCATTCGGACCTGGACCTGCGAGTGGAGCATGAAGAAGTTGATGGCCCGGATCGAGACGATGGACGCGCCCGTGGACAGGGCTCGACGACTACTGGCAGAGTCCGCTGACCCCGCCGAGTTTGTGAAAGAATGGAATAACTACAGGGGGTAGGGGGGTCAGGCTTTCCCATTTGCACGCGGGAGCCGTTGAGCCATCGGTAGCATTAAGGCACCTGATATAACAAGAGTTATCGCCAATAATGGTCAATGTGTAAATGTGTAAGCCTGACCCCCCTTATCCCCAATTCCTTTCCCGGCGTTTCAGTTCTCATTTGACACGCTTTGCGGGGCCCGTATCGTGTTTCGAATCAATTTCAGACCCCCCTCCAGAGGAGGGGCCCCTTTCAGGAGGACGTATTTCCATGGCTAAGCAGAAACTGGTGTATTTCTTTGGCGCGGGCACGGCCGACAAGGTCGCCGCCAAGAACGAATCCGAGTTGAAGAAGATCCTCGGCGGCAAGGGCGCGGGTCTCGCCGAGATGGTCCGGATCGGCCTGCCGGTCCCGGCGGGCTTCACGATCTCGATCGACGCCTGTGCCGAGTACTACCGCCTCGGCCGCAAGCTCCCGTCCGGCCTCGAGGCCGAGGTGCGCGAGCAGCTCAAGCGCGTCGAGAAGGTCACGAAGAAGAAGCTCGGCGACCCCAACGACCCGCTCCTCGTCTCGGTCCGGTCCGGCGCCGCGCGCTCGATGCCGGGCATGATGGAGACGATCCTCAACCTCGGTCTCAATGACCGCTCTGTCGAGGGCCTGGCGAAGAAGACGGGCAATCCCCGCTTCGCCTACGACTCCTACCGCCGCTTCATCCAGATGTACTCCACCACCGCCATGGGCCTCTCCAAGGAACCGATGGAAGAGATGCTCCACGCCATCAAGCACCGCATCGGCGTCAAGAACGACCCGGAGATCCCCGCGGAGAGCCTCAAGGAGCTCTGCGAGCAGTTCAAGGCGTTCTACAAGGAGAAGATGAACGGCGAGGAGTTCCCGCAGGATCCGATCCAGCAGCTCTGGGGCGCCGTCAAGGCGGTCTTTGGCTCGTGGGAGGCCGACAAGGCCGTCACGTACCGCCGCGTCGAGAAGATCACCGACCTCAAGGGCACGGCCGTCAACGTCTGCCAGATGGTCTTCGGCAACAAGGGCGACAGCTCCGGAACCGGCGTCTGCTTCACGCGCGACCCGAACACGGGCGCGAACGAGTTCTACGGCGACTACCTCATCAACGCCCAGGGCGAGGACGTGGTCGCGGGCATCCGCACGCCCCTCAAGCTCGCCACCATGGAGAAGCAGCTCCCGAAGGCCTACGACCAGCTGGTCGCCGTGCGCCTGATGCTGGAGCTCCACTACAAGGAGATGCAGGACCTCGAGTTCACCGTCGAGGAAGAGAAGCTCTACATGCTCCAGTGCCGCACCGGCAAGCGTTCGCCGGCCGCCGCGTTCGAGATCGCCGTGGAGATGGCTTCACAGCCGTTCTCGTCCAAGAAGGAAGTGGCGCGCCTCAAGCCCTACCTGACCGCCGGCAAGTACAAGGAACTCCTGAAGGTCGTCGGCAAGCCGCTCATCACGAAGGAAGAGGCGCTGATGCGCGTCGGCACCGAGGAGATCGAGCGTCTCTTCTACCCGGTCATCGACGACAAGAAGATCGGCAAGGACCAGCTCAAGGGCGCGCTCATCGCGACGGGCATCAACGCCGTTCCGGGCGCCGCGTCCGGGCGCATCGTCTTCACCGCCTGGGAAGCCGAGGCGTGGGCGAAGGACGGCAACAGGGTCATCCTCGTCCGCAAGGAGACGAGCCCCGAGGACGTGGGCGGCATGCACGCGTCCAAGGGCATCCTCACCGCCACCGGCGGCAAGACCTCGCACGCGGCCGTCGTGGCGCGCGGCTGGGGCAAGTGCTGCATCGTGGGCTGCGAGGCTCTCAACATCGACTACAACCAGAAGAAGATGTGGATCCACGGTCGCGAGCTGAACCAGGGCGACTACATCACGCTCGACGGCTCGGCCGGCGAGGTCTACATCGGCGACCTGCCGCTCCGGAACCCCGACCTCCCGAAGACCTACTACACGCTGATGGGCTGGGCGGACAAGATCCGGACGATCAACGTCCGCACGAACGCCGACACGCCGTACGACTCCCAGAAGGCGATCGAGATGGGCGCCGAGGGCATCGGCCTCTGCCGCACCGAGCACATGTTCTTCGACACCGAGGAGCGACGTCTTGCGATCCAGGAGATGATCGTCGCGGAGAACCTCGACGCGCGCAAGCGCGCGCTCGCGAAGCTCCTCCCGATCCAGCGCGCCGACTTCGAGGGCATCTTCCGGGCCATGCACGGCAAGCCGGTTACCATCCGGCTTATCGACCCGCCGCTCCACGAGTTCACGCCGAAGGATGACGCGGGCGTCCACAAGCTCTCGCAGATCACGGGGCAGTCGCCGGACTCGATCTGGCACCGCTGTCACCAGCTCCACGAGTCCAACCCGATGCTGGGTCACCGTGGATGCCGGCTCTGCATCACCTACCCGGAGATCCTCGAGATGCAGACGACGGCCATCATCCAGGCCGCCATTCATTGCTCGAAGGACGGCATCAAGGTGCTGCCCGAGATCATGATCCCGCTGACGATGGACCGCAAGGAGTTCGCGATCCTCGAGACCCAGATCCGCACCGTGGCCGATGATCTCATCAAGTCCGCGGGCGCGAAGAAGGTCCAGTACCTGGTCGGCACCATGATCGAGATCCCGCGGGCCGCGCTGTTGGCCAACGAGATCGCGGAGCGGGCGGAGTTCTTCTCGTTCGGCACCAACGATCTCACGCAGATGGCCCTCGGGCTCTCCCGCGACGACGCCGGCCGCTTCCTGCCGGACTACGTCCGGTCGGACAAAGAGGGTGGTTATGCGATCTTCAAGGATGACCCCTTCCAGTCGCTCGACCAGTCGGGCGTCGGCCAGCTCGTCGAGATGGGCATCGCGAAGGGCCGCAGCGTCAACAAGAAGCTGAAGGTCGGCATCTGCGGCGAACACGGCGGCGAGGCGGCGAGCGTGAAGTTCTGCGTCCGCGCCGGCATGAACTACGTCTCGTGTTCCCCGTACCGCGTCCCGGTCGCCCGTCTCTCGGCGGCCCAGGCCGTGATCGAGGACAGGGCGGCGAAGGGGAAGGGTAAGAAGAAGTAGCGGCCATATCCCCGGTGTCGGGATTCCGACACCAGGGAGACGGGTCACTGACGGCTTTGCGCCTCAGATGATGAGCTATGGAGCGGAACTAAAGAATATGCAGTAGGTTGGATTGAGGCACAAGACTTGCTTCTATTCTGCCTAGAATGAAGGCCCGAGCGGGATCGTCCAGTTCGGGCTCAAATATCGACCCCGATTCGGGGCGGAGTACAAAAAGGAGAGGTGCCGGGTTATGAGAAAACAGAAGGGCTTCACGCTCATCGAGCTTCTGGTGGTGGTTGCCATCATCGGAATTCTTGCCGCAATCGCGTTGCCGAAGCTGTTCGGAGCGATCTGCACGGCGAAGGTCGGACAGGTCGACGGCGTGATCGGCTCCATCAACGCGGCGCTGGCCATGTACTATGCCGACAACACGAGCAACGGTTACCCCATCACCGCAACCAACGCGAATGTCGACGTCTATCTCGTGACGAAGTACATGGCGTCGGCTCCTTCGAGCCCCTGGAATGCCGCCTACAAGTACACGGGTGACGGTTCGACCTATTCCGTCATGGCCGTTGTCGATGGTGGCAAGGGTTGCGACGGCACCTCCACGGCAGGCAATGACGGCTATCGCTATTACTCCTCCGCGTCTGGCAAGGTGATGGAGACCAGCACCTTCCCGATGTAATCACAGCGGTATCAACACGGTCTTTCGGGGCGCCCGGAGTTCCTCCGGGCGCCCTTTTGTTATCCAGTGGTGGAATCCAGATCCAGGGAGTCGAGTGGTCAACGTGCTAGCCCGAAGGAAATCGAGAGCATTCACCCTTATCGAGTTGCTTGTCGTCGTCGCCATCATCGGCGTCCTGGCCGCGATCGCGCTCCCCAAGCTCTTCGGAGCGCTCTGCACCTCGAAGGTGGGCCAAGTTGACGGCGTCTTCGGGTCCATCAACGGAGCCTTGACGCTCTACTATTCCGTCGAGAAGGTCCTGCCGGTGTACACGACAGCGAACGGCACCGATGTCGCCAATTTTGTCGTTTCGGAGTACATGGCGACATCACCCACATCCCCCTGGGGGGAGGCCTATCTTTACAACGGCGATGGATCGAATTACACCATTTGCGTCGGCGTGGATGGGGGCAAGGGGTGCGACGGATCCTCTTCCGAGGGAACCGACAACTATCGCTTCTATTCAAGCCAGTCGGGACGCGTCGGGCAGGCGAGCGGCAATCCCTGCTGAGCCAGTCCCCTGCATGATGGCCGGTTGGGCGCCGGCTACTTTGTCTTCCGCTGCTTGCTCGGAACAGTGACGCGGCGGGGATACGTCGCGTAGGGATCCCGGTGCATGCTCTTGATATCCTCGTCTCCTGTTCGCCAGGAGTAGAAGCTCCCGTCTCCGCCATTGAAATCGACCTCCCAGAGCTTGCGAGGCCATATCCCCAGGAGTTTCATGGCGTGATACCAGCGATCCTTGACGACGTTCATGCGCACGAAGAAGAGGTGAAGTCGATCCGGGTCGGCGTTCGGCCCCAGCTCCTGCCACAGGTGCTCCATCTCCTCGCGGCACGATGCCGTGATGCGCCGCACGTGCTTCAGGGTCTGGCGCGCGCCGCGGAGCGTGAATGAGCGCAGGTGATCGGGGAGAGGTCGTCTCACGAGCTCATTCTATCACCTGTGACGTTCGCCGCCGATCGAACTTCGAGGAGCACTCGGCCGTATAATTTCTCCCGGCCACGGCGAGAGGTGAACCTGGACAATCGGGCTGGCGACCTTCGCCGCCGTTTCAGCTTGCCCCTTGAGCGATGGTGGCCGCGAGCAGGCCGGCCAGCGCGTCGATGGCGACCGGTGCCTCGCTGAAACGGTTGGGTGAACCGGGGTTTGCTTGCGGTATGGGCGGAATGGGATCCAGCACCCGGGGCACTCTGGTGTCTTCACCCCGCGAGAAGAAGCGGAGTGCCGCCGCCGCGGTCAGCTCCGGCGTGGGTTTTCCCGGCAGGAGCCGAGCCCTGGCGATGTGCCAGGGGGCGAGGAGCAGGGGATAGCCGGCACGCTGGTCGGCAAAAGCCCTCAGGCCAATGAGCGTTCCCGGCTCACGTCGCGTACGCGGATGGGACTCCAGGGCCAGCAGTCTTCGCGTGGTCTCCAGGACGGCTCGCGCCCGCGAGGGCGGCAGGATCTCGAAGCGCAGGGCCTGGGCCAGGACGGGCGCGGAGGAGAGGCGTCGACTCCTGGAGCGGCGATCGTCCGGTGGATCGTCCGTCGATCCCGGGAGTTCGCCGTCCTCGAGGAGCAGGGTGTCGGCGAGAGTGGCTCGGTCCGGCATCCAGTAGAGGCGCCGCAGGAGGTCAGCTACCGCGAGGAAATGGCGGCCATAGGAGGCGTTCATCGATCGTCCTTCCACCGCGGCCAGGATTTCCGCGGCGGCCAGGGCATTCGCCCAGAGCGCTTCGATATCCACCGGGAACGGTCGCCAGGAATCCGGGGAGGATTCGCCGGTCCGATCCCACCAGCTTTGTCCCGGCTTACGAACCTTCAAGAGGAGGCTCGGCGAACAGAGGGCGGCCGGATGGCGGCCCTCCAGGATATCGTCCACGCGTCCCAGTGCAGCCGCGATCGCCTTCCCGTCGCGTCGTCCGCGCCGGGCGCGCTCCGCAAGTACAAGGGTCCATGCCAGTTGCACGTCGAGCGGCTGGTCGTCGATGCCGCTGGAGACTCCGTTCGTCAACGCGTCCAGCGCGGTGTCTACCAGGAGAGGAGAGCACCAGAGGAGCGTCCAGACGGTCTGCGCGGGATCGATGGCGCCACCTCCCGGTTCCACGACACAATGGGCGGTCGAAGCATCCTGCCAGCAAATGGAGCGCCGGAACGCGGCGCCTGCCGCGGCGGGAGTCAGCGCATCGTGCGTGAAAACAATTGGAGCCGCGATCGCGGCGCCGGGAGCCGCGGTGGCGACGCACATCTTCACCCAACCGGGGCACTCCGCCTGGAGAGGAATCTCCAGGATTCCTGGCGACCAGACCGACTCTTCATCACGGGTGTCGGCTACGAGCCTGAGATGGCGGTACCAGTGCGCGTCCGGGCGCCACGAGGCGGTCTCGGGCCAAACGAGGTGCAGGTCGTGGTCGCCGTGGCCTCCGTTCCAGGACAGGGAATCGCCGCGAGCGGATAAGTTTACGCCCGGCAGGCCGGGGTTCTCGCGCATAAGGTCCTGGGTGCCTCTGCCAGAGAGAAGCGGGCGAATTTCCAGGCGGGCGTCCTGTGGGCTCGAGGAAGTTGCCGCGCCCGGATTGCTGCCGGTAGGCGCGACGATGAGCAAGTATTCGGCGACGAGCCCCGGTTCTCCTCCCAGGGGTCTTATCGTGCGGATCAGCCGGTGCGCCCCGAGGGAGAAGACCCAGCGAGGGAAGGGGGCGGAGTGAAAGGACTCGAGGAGAAGGTGTCCCTCGGGATGAATGAGCACGCGTGCGGGGGACCCGAGATCTCGGTAGATGGTGGAGCTGAGGGGGTAGCGGCGATCGCCGATGATGATCCACTCCTCGAACTGGTGAACAAGCACGCGGTCCAAGCCGTCCTTGCTTCTCGAGATCAACAGGCCATGGTCGCGACGCGTATTGGGGCCGCTCGCGGTGCCGCGCGCATAGGACCCCCTGCCGTCCGTCTCCGTCCAGGTGCGTTCCAATCCCGCTTTGTAATCGAACGGCATGCGCTCGATTATCCCCGAGGAAGCGAAGGCGGGGAATGACGATGTGCGGGTTCGCGCGGAGCGTGCATCGACGACTGCCCGACTGGCGCCTGGGACTTAGCGGATGCCGGCGCGGCGGTAGAGGGCGTGGGCGTTCCGGTTGTGGCGCTCGACGAGCGAGGGCAGGTCGACGGTCAGGAGCTTGCCGCCCTGGACGACGGGGCGGCCGTTGATGACGGACCAGTCGACGCGATTGGTGTGGCAGAGGACGACGGCGCCGGGGGGATCGTCCTGGGCGCCCGCGTAGCCGAGCTCGTCGAGGTCGATGCCGATGATGTCGGCGGCCATGCCGGCGCGGATCAGGCCGACGTCGTCGCGCCGAAGCACCTCGGCGCCGCCGGTGGTGCCGAGCCGGATGGCGTCCCTGACGGTCAGGCAGTCCGCGCCCTTGGTGACGCGCTGAAGGAGGAGCGCCTGGCGCATCTCCTGGATCATGTGGCTCGAGTCGTTGGACGCGGAGCCGTCGACGCCGAGCCCGACGCGGACGCCGGCTCTTAGCATCTCGACGATGGGCGCGATGCCGGAACCGAGCCTCATGTTGGAGGTCGGGCAGTGGGCGATGCCGCACTTGTGATGGGCGTACCGCTTGATCTCTCCCGGGTTGACCCAGACGGAATGAGCGAAGATCGCGCCCTCGCGCAGCCACCCGACGCTCTCCATGTAATCGACCGGGCGCATGCCGAACATCTTGTGACAGAACGCGTCCTCGTCCTCGGTCTCCGCCAGGTGCGTGTGGAGCGTCAGGTTCTTCTCCGTCGCGTAGGCGGCCGTGTCCTTCATGATCTGCGTCGTGACGGAGAAGGGCGAGCAAGGTGCTGGAACGACGCGCAGCATGCCGAACTTTCGATCGTCGTGGTACTTCGCCACCATCGCCCGCGTGTGGTCGAGGATCTGCCGGTCGGTCTGGACGACGGAATCCGGGGGGAGCCCGCCGTCCTTCCGGGAGAGCGACATGGAGCCGCGGGTGAGGTGCAGGCGCAGGCCTGTAGGCATCACGCCCTCGACCTCGGCGTCGAAGTAGCCGTTCTCGCCGTGCGGGAAGACGTAGAAGTGATCGAGCGCGGTGGTGCAGCCCGAGAGGATGAGCTCGGAGGCGGCGATGGCGGTGGCGTCCTTGAGATCCTCCGGGCTCATGCAGGCCCAGATGTCGTAGAGGAAGAGGAGCCAGTCGAAGAGCTTGGCGTTGGTGGCCGGGGGGATGTTGCGGGTGAGCGTCTGGTAGAAGTGGTGGTGGCAGTTCACAAGGCCGGGCATGACGAGGTGATGCGAGGCGTCGATGATCTCGGTCCCGGGCGGGACGTCGACGACTTCGCCGGCCTTGAAGACACGCTTGATCGCGGGGCCCTCGACCAGGATGGAGGCGCCCTTGAGGTTGTCCTCGGCACCCGAGCCGCTGTCGTCCATCGTCACAAGGTGCCGGATGTTGTTGATGAGAAGCGTCATGTCAGACCTCGCAAGTCAATTGAACCACAGAGACACAGAGACACGGAGAAGCTCAAAACCGGAGGACGAAAAGCGAATTCCGCAACGGGGCGCCGCGACGATCGGACATCGACGGACATGACTGCGCCCGGTCCTGATACTTTCCTCGATCCTGACGTTCTCCGTGTCTCTGTGCCTCTGTGGTGAGTGCCTTACTTCTTCGCCTGTTCCTTCAGCGCCTTGAGGATGACCTCGGGGGTGAAGGGGATTCTCGTGAGGGTGATTCCACAGGCGTCGTAGAGGGCGTTGGCGATGGCCGGGCAGGCTCCGTTGATGTTGATCTCGGAGACCGACTTGGCGCCGAACGGCCCGGTGGGCTCGTAGGACGGAGCCAGCCAGGATTCGATCGGGGGGATATCGCGGGTCGAGCAGATCTTGAAGTCACTGAAGGAGCTGTTCAGCATGCGGCCCTTCTCGTCGAAGATGTATTGCTCGGTGAGCGCGTACGAGATGCCGTTGGCTACGGCGCCCTCGACCTGGCCCTCGGCCAGCTTCGGGTGGATGGCCGTGCCGCAGTCGCAGCAGGCGACGTACTTGAGGATCTCCAGGAACCCGGTCTCGGTGTCGACCTCGATCTCGACGAAGTGCGCGGCGAACGGGGGAGGAGACTCCGAGGAGAAATTGGATCCGTGCGCCATGGGCTGGCGCTGGTTCTGGCCGTAGAGCGAGCGGAGCGCAATCTGCTCGAAGCTGGCCTTGCGCTTGCCGTCCTTAGAGACGACGAAGCCGTCGCGGGCCTCGAGGTCCTTCGGGTCGGACGTCAGCATCTCCGCGGCGATGGCGATGATCTCGTCGCGGAGCCTCTGGGCCGCGCGCTTGACGGCGTTGCCGGTGATGTAGGTCGTGGAGCTGGCGTAGGCGCCGACGTCGAAGGGTGTCGTGTCGGTGTCGGACGAGGTGACGATGACCTTGTGGTGCGGCACCGTCAGGACCTCGGAGGCGATCTGCGAGAAGATGGTGTCGGAACCGGTGCCGAGGTCGGTGGCGCCGACCAGGAGGTTGAACGAACCGTCCTCGTTCATCTTGATGAAGGCCGAGCCCATGTCGATGTCGGGAATTCCCGAGCCCTGCATGAGCGCGCACATGCCGATGCCGCGGACCTTGGAGCCGTTCCGCGTTCTCTTGCCGCGCTTCTCGGCCCAGCCGATCCGCTTCATGCCTTCCTTGATGCACGCCTCGAGCTTGACGGAGCGGAGGGTCTGGGCGGTGCCTTCCTTGCCCTCGCCGAGCGCGGCGAAGACGGGCGACGTCTCGCCCTCCTTGATGTGGTTCTTGAGCCGGATCTCGCAGGCGTCCATGCCCAGCTTGCGGGCGATCTCGTCGACGAGGACCTCGATGGCGTAGGCCGCCTGGGTTCCGCCATAGCCGCGGTAGGCGCCACCAACGGGACCGTTGGTGTAGACGGAGCGGCCGCGGAAGCGGACACCCTTGGTCTTGTTGTAGAGCGGGAGGGACTTGGAGCCGGCGCAGGAGAGGACGGTCAGGGCGTGCGAGCCGTAGGCGCCCGTGTTCTGGATGGCGTCCATGTCGATGGCGTGGATCATGCCGTCCTTCTTTGCGCCGATGCGGTACTTCACGATGAAGGGGTGGCGCGTCCGGGAGAAGACGAAAACCTCGCTGCGCGTCATGACGAAGCGGCAGGGGCGGCCGGTGCGGAGCGTCACCGCGCCGACGATGTACTCGAGGATGACCTCCTGCTTCGATCCGAAACCGCCGCCGATCCGGGGCTTGATGATCCGGACCTGACGCTCGGGGATCTGCAGGACGCGGGCTGTGATGCGGCGGGCGTGCCACGGCACCTGGGTGGTCGTGCGGACGACGAGACGGTGGTTCTCGTCGAGGTACGAGATCGACGAGTGGGGCTCGATGGCGCAGTGCTGGGCGTAGCCGAGGTCGAATCGGCCCTCGACGACGACGTCGCACTCCTTGAAGGCGGCCTCGACGGTCTTGGCGTCCGGCAGTTCGGCCAGGAGCTCGCAGGCGATGTTCTTCGTGACGTCGGAACCGATGACGCCGCTGAAGTCGGCCTGGTCGTGGATGACCGGGGCCCCGGGCTCCATGGTGGCCTCGGCGTCGAAGACGGGTTCGAGCACTTCGTACTCGACCTTGATCTTGCGCGCCGCTTCGCTCGCTGTTCGCTCGTCCTCGGCCGCGATGACGGCGACCTTGTCGCCGACGAAACGAACCTTGCAGTCGAGGAGGACAGAGTCGTAGGGGGAGGGCTCGGGGTATCCCTGGCCCGCGGTCGTGTGGGTGACGCGCGGGACGCGGTGGGTGACGGAGCCTTCCTTGCCGGCCGTGATGGTGACCGGAGACGGCGGCACGAGGATGCAGACGACGCCGGGGATTGACTCCGCCGCGGTGACGTCGATGGCCTTGATGCGGGCGTGGGCGTGGGGCGAGGCGAGGATCTTGGCGAAGAGCATGTGGGGGAGGGTGAAGTCGTCGACGTAGGCGGGGCGACCGGCGGCAAGGCCGGGGCCGTCGACCTTGGCGACGCTGTGATTGACCTGCTTGAAGGTCTTCGGGTCGAGCGTGATCGGCTCGGCCTTCTCGGGCGGGAACTCGGGGCGGAACGTCGAGTGGCTCATCGGGCCACCTCCTTCCGGGCGGTCGCCGAGGAGGCGACCGCTTTCGCGGCGGCGTCGACCGCGTCGAATATCTTCACGTAGCCGGTGCAGCGGCAGAGGTTGCCGTCGAGGGCGCGGCAGACCTCGTCCCGGGACGGCGACGGGTTGGTCTCGAGGAGAGCGACAGCGGACATGATCATGCCGGGGATGCAGAAGCCGCACTGGACGGCGGCCGCGTTGACGAAGTGTTCCTGGACGGGGTGGAGATGGAGGCCGCCTTCCTCGGTACGCGAGGAGAGGCCCTCGATCGTCTGGAGAGACTGGCCCTCCAGGGAGGCGGTGAAGACCTGGCAGGCGTTGACGGCGTCGCCGTCGATGCGGACCGTACAGGTGCCGCAATCGCCGGTGTTGCACCCGCGCTTGGTGCCGTACCACCCGAGCCGCCGGAGCGTCTCGATCAGCACCTCGCCCGCGGGCACTTCCCAGGTCGTCGGTTTCCCGTTGAACGTCAGTGATACTTTCATCATCTCTCCCTGCCTCTTCACACGATCCGCGGCGTGGTCAGACGCCGGCGGAAGGCGGATTTGAGCGGGCGGGGGCCGGTTTCACGACCACGTCGCCCGTCTTGCGATCCCGATACACTATGCCGTCCAGGCTGCAGACGGACTGCCCTTCCACGCTGCCCGCGAAGACCTGGCAGGAGTGGACATTCTCTCCATCAATCGTGACGATGCAGACACCGCAGTCGCCGGTGCTGCATCCACGCTTGGTCATGTAATGCCCTTCGCGCTTGAGAACCTCGAAGAGCGTCTCCCCGGGATGGGCCTCCCACGCGGCAGCTTCGCCGTTGAAGGTGAAGAGGACCTTCACCGAGGCTCAGGCCTGTTTCCCGGCAATCCCCTCCAGAACGCGCCTGGTGAGGACGCGCGTGAGATCCCGGCGATACTCGTCCGACGCCCGGAAGTCCGAGATCGGGTCGACCGCGACCTTCGCGGATGCCGCCTCGGCGGCCGCCGCGGTGAGCGGGGAGCCGACGAGATGCTGTTCTACGGCGTCGAGGCGGACGGGCACGGCGCCGACGCCGCCGACGGCGACGCGCGCGGTCGCGACCTTGCCGCCCGCCATATCGATCCGGGCCGCGACGCTGACGATCGAGGCGTCGGTCTCGGTCTTGGCGATTCTCTGGTAGCCGCCGAGCCCTCCGGACGGGAGACGAAGCTCCCGGATGACGGCGCGGCCGGCGACCTTGCCGGGGCCAATCTTGAAGAAGGCGTCGACCGTGTGGGTCTGGTCGCCTTCCTGCGTGGCGACGACGATCTCGCCGCCGGTTGCGAGGAGCGCGGTGGCGATGTCGGCCCAGGCGGCGGAGGTGATGAGGATGCCGCCGAGCGAGGCGCGGTTGCGCTGGACCTCCGCGAGGTAGTTGCCGGCGGCCTGGGCGACGATGCCGTCGGCCACGAGCTGGAGGCCGTCAAAGCGGATGAGATCGTTCGGGCGGGTCCTCGCGCCAAGGACGACGATGTTCTTCTCGACGCGGAGGTGGTTGAGACCGACGTCGCGAAGGTCGACGAGCCCATCCACGCCCGGAACCGCGGAGAGCGCGAGGCTGGTGCCACCGCCCAGGACGATATTGCGGGCGTCCGACGCGGCGAGGAGCTTGACGGCCTCGGATACCTCACGGGGACGGTAGTAGTTCCGGACATTGGGTAGCATGCAGGACCTCCTGGAACATGAGCCGGCGCGATAAGCTTTACGACACCGTCGCTACGGCTGATAAATCTAGGGGAGGAAGGGAGAAGATGGAAGGAGGAAGATGGAAGGATGAAGGAACAAAGAGGAAAGTGGATGGATGAAGACAGGGGCACAGCAGGGGGGAGAGGAGGAGTGTCCTAGAGGGGAAGGTCGGTCAGGAGATCGCGGATGGTGGGGTTCTTCTCGAGGTGTTGGCGCAAGTGCTCGAGGTAGGCGGGGCGCGTACAGAGGGCGGGGAAGCGGGGGCAGAGCTTGTATTGGTTGTCGCGGCAATAGCCGTAGACGGTCCGGACGGAGTCAGGGAGCTCGCTGACGCGGTGGCCGACGATATTCAAGAGAGCATCGAGGCAGGGGCAGACGCCAGAAACGGGTAAGATGAGAAGCCCTCCTTGGCCGTCGGCTATGTGGATGAGATCGCGGTCCGGATTCCCATCCGGGGATCGATCGAGACGGATGATGACTCCGAGGCGTTCGGCCTCCAAGGGCTCACCCTGCCCATCGACGGGACAGGCGGACATCATGGAAGGGCCGTCGCCCTTCGATCCGGTGGCCAAATCCATGATCATTAATAGCACCGCGACATCCGTAAAAGCAACCCGTCGAGCCGGTTTCAGCGATTTTGCATCGCTATCTCATTCGCACCGGAACCATGCCAATCGTCCTTCCCGCGAAAGCGAAAAATTCCTGGTTCAGGCGCCTACGGCGTGCTGGATTTCCGCCTTGGCGAGCATGACTCCATGATGTGAAGCGATGGGTATGTTCCCGGTTCGCATTAGCGCCGGATGGGCTGAAACTCCGCGGGGATATGAGGTCCGATCCTCAGGGGGCGCCGCCAGAGGCCGCCGTAACCACCCGAATCCTTTACGCGGACGGTGATGATATTGCGGCCCGGCTTGAGCAAGCCCGACGGAACCGCATACACGCGCTCCTTGTTCCAGGCGTCGCTGGCCGTGGTCGAGCCGATGGATTGTCCATTGACGAAGACCTCGTCGATGTCGTCGATACCGCCAGCATGGAAGACGAGGGGGGCACCTCGCCAGGCCGCGAGCCGGGTGTCCTCGACGGTGAAGGCGCGCGCGTACGTGGCCACCCCGTCCCAGGTGCCGAGCGCCGTGTCCTGGTTATCCCATCGATCGGGCGCGATGACGGTTCGAGCGCCGGGGATGGAGCCCTCGGCGGTCACGTTCTGGACCGCGTCACTGGTGGCCAACTGCCAGCTCCCGGCCAGGTTGACGGGGGCATGCGGCGCGTTCGGATCGGGTTTCATGGTCCAACCCACGGCGGCTGAGAACTTCTTGGCGACACGGGAACGCATGAAGCGATCCCAGACGAGCCCGGAGCGGTAGTTCTCGATGGCGATGAGCATGGTGCCCTGGTCAAGCCCGATGACGCGCTCGGTGACGATCCCGAGCTGCGGGTTGACGGCATCCGTGAAGCCGTACTTGCCCCAGGACTCGTGGTGGTGGTCGTAGAGGTAACGGAGCGCCGGGATGGCAAGCTCGGGGACGAAGGGCAGGGAGCCGGCGATCGCGTAGACGACCACGGTGCCGTCCGCGGCATATTCGGGGCGGCCCGGAGGGAAGCCGTAGATGCGGTAGATGTCCTGGGGACCGTTGGCGGCTCCGAGTCCCCAGAGGCTGGGCCCGTAGGAGCGGGGGAAGGAGGGCGAGAGATCAAGGCAGTATTGGCGCATCGCCAGGGTGGCCTCGATGCCATTCTCGAAGTAGTCCATCACGCCGTCGTGGCGGTTTCGGAAGTCGTACCAGAGACAGGGATATTGGAACCGGAAGATCGACTGCCCGCCGTACTCGACGACGAGGCGGTAGCCCTTGTACTCCTCCGAATGCCGGTCGTAGGCCTTCCAGGCCTCGGCGGGCATGGCGTGGGTGGGAGCGCCGATGCCGAGGATGTAGCAGAGCATGCCCTCGGTCGTGGAGCCCCAGCGCGAGTTCAGGAACTGGCCGTTGGCGCCGACGCCGTGTGCGGGGAAGTGGGGGTGACCGTTGAGCATCCACTTCCAGTCGACGCGCTCGATGAGCTCGTCGCCGATCGTGGCGATCTCGGAATCCGATCGGAATTCCTCGACGGCGGTGATGAGGCCCGAGAGGAAGAGCGCGGAGTCGATGGACGAGAGCTCGGTGCCCTCGTCGGGCTTGCCGGTGAAGAGGTCGAGGAAGTGGTAGAAGAAGCCGCGATTATGCGGAGTGCCACCGCCGGCGAGGAACTTCAGCGTCACGAGGATGCGCTCGCGGGCCTCGTCGCGCGTGACCCAGCCGCGGTTGGCGCCGATGACGTAGGCGGAGAGGGCGTACCCGACGCTGGCGATGGAGGCCGTGCGGTGGCGCTCGCTGGACCGGAAGTTTTCAGTCTGGTCGATCGTGAGCCCGTTCTCGGGGTTGGTCTCGTACCAGAAGAAATCGAAAGCGCGGCGCGAGACAAGCTCGAGGAACTGGTCGTCGGTCATCCCGGCGGACGTCTTCGGGTCAGCCGCGGCCTGGGCCATCAGGCGGTCGCGAATCTCGCGGCAACGCTTGTCCCACTCGGTCGGCGGCGCCTCGAAACCCGCGAGCGAGCGAGCCGGCGCCGGGCCGGTCGGGGCTCCGTGCAGGCGCACCTCGAAGATCGAGTTGCCCCACTCGGTCTTGCGCTTGATGGCGTGGACGCGGACATGCCGGGCCAGGATGGGATTGGGCAGGGTGATCGTATCGAGGCCGCCGGGAGCGCCGCGCCGGGCGGCCACGGTCGTCCAGGTGGTCCCGTCCTCGGAGAGAGCGACGTCGTAGTCGGTGGCGCAGGCAGACTCCCAGGTGAGCTCGATCCGGTCGATCGCGGCGGGCACGGCGAGCGTGCCGATCAGCACCTGGTTATCCTGGAAGGCGGATGCCCAGCGCGACTTGAGGTCGCCGTCGAACGCGAACTCCCCGGTCAAGTACCGGCTCTCGCTCGTGGATGAACTCGCGGCCACGAACCAGGGCGCAAGGTCCTGGGCGGGCAGGTTGGAGCTCCCACAACCGACCAGGAGCACGATGAGGGCGAGGAGCGTGGAAAGGCGAGCGCGTGACGCGGGGCGGGTAGGGCTCATGTACGGAATATAAGAGGCAGGGTAAGCGCTTACAAGAGTGAATTGCTTGCGAGCGACAGGGGGCCGGCTGAACCGTGGGTGATGCTAGTTGGAGGGGCGGGGGCGAGTGGAGCGCGGGGGCGTGGAGGAGGCCCGGTAGAGGGTGGCCACCTGCTGGAGGGCATCGGCGTTGAGGTAGAACGACTGGCCGGGACCGAGGTCATCGGTATCGATCCAGCGCACCACGTCCCGCCAGCCGGATTCGTCCGGGAGAACTTCCGCGAGGCGGTTCGGCGCCTCCATGAGGCTTCGCTCGTCGAGCACGTTCCCGGTCTTCGACTTGAAGAATGCCATGTAGACCATGTCCTGCTCCACCATCTCGTTGAAGAAGTGGGTGCCCAGCGAGAGGTCGGGGACGAGACCCTCGTGCATCGTGTCGATCTCACAGACGACCCCGACCGTGTTGATCTCCGCGAACGAGACGGGTACGCCGAGCGAAGGCATGTGGGTTCCCCAGCGGCCGGGTCCAATGAGCATCGTCGATCGCTCGGAGTGAACGTGCGTGAGCCGGCCGATGAGCCTGGCGACGGCGTAGCGCTCCTGCTCCGGAAGGTGTCCGTAAGCGGAAGGGACGACGAAGAGGATGCGATCGATCGGCATGATGCGCGACCGGCCGATCACGGCGCCGTGCGCCTTCATCACGATTCCGTCCTCGGAAGGCGGAGGTATCGAGCGGGCACCCGGGAGGGCCATGACGCGTACCTGGAGCGGGCGGCACTGCAGGAGGTTGAGAGTGTAGCTCCCGTCCTCGCGGAAATTCGCCGCGAACTCCACGTCCACCTCCCGTCCATAGGCCTCCTTGAGCGTGGCCAGGAGCATGCGGATATCCTCGAGGAAGCGGGTATCCCGGAAGATGCGCTCGAAGGTGAGCACCCAGGGATGTATGAGCGTCTCGCGGCCGCTCTGCCTGGTCTTCTCCTCGAGTTCCTCGTCGAGCGTGGCGAAGAGGTCGACGGGGATGGCCTCCGTGCCGGCGGTGATGTCGACGAAGTAGGCGGACGTGAAGCGGTTGGCCTGGAGGTCGATGACGTCGACGCGGCGCTGGGCGTATTTCTTCACCTGGTCGAAGTTCGCCTCGGGACGAAGGTCCGGGGCATTCAGGGCGACGACGCGGGTGTAGTCGTCGTCGGCGCGATCGACGGCGCGGGTGCCGAGCCCGAAGACGATGCGCATCATCCCGGCGTGCGGGTCGATGCCCTCGTTCCAGACATAGGGATTGAACGAGAAGGCGACCCCGGCCAGGTGAGGGAAGAAGAGGTTGCCGTAGGGGCGGCCGGAGACGCGCTGGACGAGGAGCGCCATCTGCTCGTCCTGGTCCAGGACGCCCCGCCTCATCCGGTATCCCAGCGCCTCCTCGCTCATCGTGCTGGCGTAGATGACCCGAACCGCCGCGAGGAACTCCTCGAGCCGCTGATCGCGGTCGCCCTGGTTCGCGCAGAAGACGCTCTCGTACTTGCCCGCGAAGGCGTTCCCGAAGTTGTCCTCGAGGAGGCTCGACGACCGCACGATGATCGGCGCCTGGCCGAAGTAGTCGAGCATGTCGGTGAAGCGGCGGACGATGTAATCCGGGAACTGCCCGCGGAGGATCCGGCTCCGCGCCTCCTCGATGTCGTCGAGGAACGTGGCCGGGTCCTTCTGCTTCTGGCGAATGGCCCAGCAATCGTTCTCGATAAGGAAGGTGTAGAAGACGTCGGATCCGATGTAGAACGAGTCGTGGGCCTCGAGGCAGGATTTCCAGCGCTTGTCGCCCTGACGGAGGATGGCGCGCGCCAGGAGCATGCCGACGGACTTTCCGCCCACCCGGCCGCCGCCGATCATGCGTTTCCAGACGAAGAGGAGGTCGTCGAGCGTGAGGAACCTTCGGGCGAGCGCGCGGATGGGGGCATCATCGGAGAGGATCTGGGGAAGCAGGCGGCGGAAGGCGAGGTCGACGAGCCGCTCCGGGATCACCTTGCGCCGGGCGCCGGCCAGGATCTCCTCGGCCTGGAGAAACCGCCGGTCGTGCTGGCCGATGAGGCGGTAGGAGGCCGAGGGGAGCCCGGGCCAGGGGGAGGACGAGAGCACGTCCGCGATCACGGAGCTCTCGTTGACGAGGAGAAAGGCCTCGTCCCGCCACTCGTGGAGGTTGAACATCGTCGGCGAGAACCGACCGTCCACCTTGAGCGGGTGGACGTAGAGCGATTTCTGGTGCCTGTAGACATCGATGAGCAACTGGGTGGTCTCCGCAATGGGGCTGGCGGCGTGGTAGGAGTGGTAGGTGCGGTAGACAGCGAAGTAGGCGACCGTGTCGAGCTCGAAGAGGTAGGGGCAGGTGACCTTGAAGAAGTTGCCGAGCATGCGATCGCCGAAGGTGTCGCGCGCCAGCTCCGAGAGGCAGTCGAAGACATGGCAGGCGTGCCTGCCCGTCTCCGTGACGACCTGCCGGATCGTCGTGATGAAGGCCTCGAAGCCCGCCGCGGCCTTGAGGCGAACGACGCGCACGCCGTTCTCTTCGCGCAGCAATTCGCGGTGACGGGCAAAGCGGAAATACACGACCGGTCGGTCCTGCTCTCTCGCCGCCCGGGCCAAGGGTCCGACGAAGGAGGCATAGTCCTCGATGGCGTCCACCTGCCAGACGACATTGTCGCCGGGCAGGAGGCCGCCGAGGACGGAATCGAGCGAAGGCAGACCCGTGGTCGGGGCCGCGGCCCGGGCCAGGGGCGATGCCGTGATCGAGGGTGGTTCCGTCAGACCAGGCCCTGGTCGATCATGGCGTCCGCGACCTTGACGAACCCGCCGATGTTGGCGCCCTTCACGTAATCGGTGTAGGAGCCTTCCTTGCCATAGCGCACGCACTGCTCGTGGATGTTGACCATGATCGTGTGGAGTCTCTCATCCACCTCCTGGCGGCTCCAGGACATCCTCATGCTGTTCTGCGCCATTTCCAGGCCTGAGGTGGCGACGCCGCCGGCGTTGGCGGCCTTGCCGGGCGCGTAGAGGATCTTCGCCGCCTGGAAGACCTTCACGGCCTCGGGGGTGGAGGGCATGTTGGCGCCCTCCCCGATGCAGGTGCAGCCGTTCGCGACGAGCTGCCTGGCGTCATCCTTGTCGACCTCGTTCTGGGTCGCCGACGGGTACGCGCAATCGCACGGCACGCTCCAGGGGCGCTTCCCGGCGACGAAGGTGCAGCCGAACCTGTCGGCGTATTCCTTGATGCGCCCGCGCTTGACGTTCTTGAGCTCCATGGCGAACTGGAGCTTTTCCCTGTCGATCCCCGCGGGATCGTGGATGAAGCCGTCGGAGTCGGAGAGCGTGACGGGTTTGGCGCCGAGCTGGAGCAGCTTCTCGACCGTGTACTGGGCGACGTTGCCGGACCCGGAGACGGTGCAGACCTTGCCCTCGAGGGATTCGCTGCGAGTCCTCAACATCTCCTCGGTGAAGTACACGCAGCCGTACCCGGTGGCTTCCGGGCGGATGAGGCTTCCTCCCCAGTTGAGTCCCTTGCCGGTCAGGACGCCCGTGAACTCGTTGCGCAGTCTCTTGTATTGCCCGAAGAGGTAGCCAATTTCGCGGCCGCCGACCCCGATGTCGCCGGCCGGGACGTCGGTTTCCGGTCCGATGTGGCGCTGGAGCTCCGTCATGAAGCTCTGGCAGAACTTCATGACCTCCTGGTCGCTCTTCCCCTTGGGATCGAAGTCGGATCCGCCCTTGCCGCCGCCCATGGGGAGCGTGGTGAGCGAGTTCTTGAAGACCTGCTCGAACGCGAGGAACTTGAGGATGCCGAGGTTGACGCTGGGGTGGAACCGGAGCCCGCCCTTGTACGGGCCGATGGCCGAGGACATCTCGATCCGATACCCGCGGTTGACCTGGACCTCGCCCTTGTCGCTCAGCCAGGGGACGCGGAAGATGATCACGCGCTCGGGCTCGACCATCCGCTCGAGGACGCGCGCCTTCTGGAGCCGCGGGTGCTTCTCGATGTAGGGGAGAACGGACTCCACGACCTCGCGGACGGCCTGGTGGAACTCCACTTCCCCCGGGTTCTTCTCGATCACGCGCTGGACGAAATCTTCGGCATTCAGGACCATGGCAGGAACTCACCTCGCATCGATTTGACCCGCGCGCGACGCGCGCCGGGCCGGGAATTCAATCTAGCCCGACCCGCGCACGCGCTCAAGTTCATTAAGGTCAATAATGTGCGATTACAGCTCAAAAATGCCCGGGGCCGTCGCGGCTGTGGATACCAGGGGCAGGGCGGAGAGGTTCAGTCGGCGGCGAGGTGCTTGTTGATCTCGGCCGCGCAGCGGCGGCCCTCGGCGATGGCCCAGACGACGAGCGACTGGCCGCGCCGCATATCGCCGCAGGCGAAGACGCCCGGGACGGTTGTGGCCATGCCGGCGTCGGTGGCGACATTGCCGCGATTATCGAGGGCGACACCGAGCTGCTTGAGCATGCCGTCGGGCTCGGGGCCGGTGAAGCCCATCGCCAGGAGGACGAGATCGGTCTCGATCGTGAACTCGCTGCCCGAAACCTCGTTCATCTTGTGCCGGCCGTCGGCGTCCTTCTTCCACTCGGTGCGGACGCAACGCAACCTCTTGACGGCGCCGCCTTCTCCCTCGAAGGCCTTCGTGTTGATCGCCCAGTCGCGGTTGCAGCCTTCCTCGTGGGACGTCGACGTGCGGAGGATCATGGGCCAATTGGGCCAGGGGAAGTCGGCGGTGCGCCTTTTCGGGGGCTTGGGCATGATCTCGATCTGGGTGACCGACCTGGCGCCCTGGCGGATCGAGGTTCCGACGCAGTCCGAGCCGGTATCGCCGCCGCCGATGACGACCACGTTCTTTCCCGTCGCCAGCACCGACTCCGCGTCCGGGACCGGCAGGCCGGCGACGCGGCGGTTCTGCTGGGGGAGGAAGCGCATGGCCTGGACGATGCCGGAGAGCTCGCGTCCGGGGATCGCGAGGTCGCGAGCCTTGGTGGCGCCGCCGGCGAGGCAGATGGCGTGGTGGTTGGCGCGGATCTCGTCGATGGTGACGTTGACGCCCACGTTGGCGTTGGTGCGGAAATGGACGCCATCGGCGGCCAGGAGGTCGACGAGGCGCTGGACGACGGACTTTTCCAGCTTGAAGTCGGGAATGCCGTAGGCGAGGAGTCCGCCGATCCGGTCGGCGCGCTCGAAGACCGTCACCGTGTGCCCGGCCTTGTTGAGCTCAGCCGCGGCGGCCAGTCCGGCGGGGCCGGAGCCGATGACGGCGACGTGCTTGCCCGTTCGCACCGGCGGCGGCTCGGCGACGATCCAGCCCTCCTGGAAGGCGCGGTCGATGATCGAGACCTCGATCTGCTTGATGGCAACCGCGGGCTCGTTGATCCCGAGGACGCACGAGGTCTCGCAGGGGGCGGGGCAGACGCGGCCCGTGAACTCGGGGAAGTTGTTCGTGCTGTGCAGCGACTGGATGGCGTCCTTCCACCTCCCGCGGTACACGAGGTCGTTCCACTCGGGGATGAGGTTCCCGAGCGGGCAGCCGGAGTGGCAGAACGGGACGCCGCAGTCCATGCAGCGCGAGCCCTGCGTCTTGAGCTCGTCCTCGGGAAGCGGGATCTCGAATTCGTTCCAGTTCTTGACGCGCTCGGCGACGGAAAGCTTGGAGGCGGTCTTCCTGCTTCTCGTCATGAATCCCCTGGGATCTCCCATGGCCGGCCTCCTATCGCGCCGCGGCGGCGGGGGCCGCGGCGGACTTTTCCGCATCGAGCACGCGTCGGTAATCGTTCGGCATGACCTTCACGAAGGCGCTCTTGATCGCGTCCCAATTCGCCAGCACGCGATCCGCGACGGGACTCGCCGTGAGCAGCTTGTGCTTCTCGACGAGCCTCTTGACCGTGGCCTCGTCCTCCGCGGCGAGCTTCTCGAGCTGGACCATGTCCTTGTTGCAGAGCGCGGGAAAGCGCCCGGCCTCGTCGAGGACATAGGCGATGCCTCCGGACATGCCGGCCGCGAAGTTCCGGCCGGTGGAACCGAGCACGACGACGCGGCCGCCCGTCATGTACTCGCACCCGTGGTCGCCGATGCCCTCGACCACGGCGTGAGCGCCCGAATTGCGGACCGCGAATCGCTCGCCGGCAATCCCGCGGATGAAGCACTCGCCGTCGATGGCGCCGTAGAGGATGACGTTGCCGGCGATGATGTTCTCCTCGGCGACAAACCGCGCCGTGGCGGAGGGACGCACCACGAGCGTCGCCCCGGAGAGGCCCTTTCCCAGGTAATCGTTGGCGTCGCCCTCCAGAACCATCGTCAGGCCGCGGGCACCCCAGGCGCCGAAGGACTGGCCGGCGGAACCCTGGAAGGTGAACTGGATCGTGTTGTCAGGAAGGCCCTTGTGCCCGAAGCGCGTGGCGATGGCGCCCGAGAGCATGGCGCCGACGGTGCGGTGGACGTTGCGGACCGCGAGCGAGGCCTTGACGGGTGACCGCGATTCCAGCGCGTCCTTGGCCAGGCGGATCAGCTCGAAGTCGAGAGCTCCGTCGAGCCCGTGGTCCTGCTCCATGATGCGCCGCGTCGCGATCACCTTGGGCACGCGCTGGCGGTGGAGGAGGGCCGAGAGGTCGATGTGGCGGGCCTTCCAGTGGTCGGCCAGTTCCCGGGTCTCGAGCATGTCGACGCGGCCGATCATCTCGTCGACCTTGCGAAAGCCCAGCGAGGCCATGGTGCGGCGCAGGTCCTCGGCGAGGAAGAAGAAGAAGTTCACGACGTGCTCGGGCTGGCCTTCGAACTTCTTGCGGAGCGTCGGGTCCTGGGTGGCGATGCCGACGGGGCAGGTGTTGAGGTGGCACTTGCGCATCATGATGCAGCCGATCGTGATGAGCGGGAGGGTGGCGAACCCGAACTCCTCGGCGCCCAGGAGCGCGGCGATGGCGACGTCGCGACCGGTCGAGAGCTTGCCGTCGGTCTGGACGATGACGCGGCCGCGGAGATCGTTCCGGACGAGCACCTGGTGCGTCTCCGCCAGGCCGATCTCCCACGGGATGCCGGCGTGCTTGATGGAGGAGACGGGGGAGGCGCCGGTACCGCCGTCGTAGCCGCTGATGAGGACGACGTCGGCCTTGGCCTTGGAGACGCCGGCGGCCACGGTGCCGACGCCGGATTCGGCGACCAGTTTCACCGAGATCCGCGCGCGGGGATTGACGTTCTTGAGATCGAAGATGAGCTGGGCCAGGTCCTCGATGGAGTAGATGTCATGGTGGGGCGGGGGAGAGATGAGCCCGACTCCCGGGGTCGAGTGGCGGGTGCGCGCGATGTCGACGGAGACCTTGTGCCCCGGGAGCTGGCCGCCCTCGCCGGGCTTGGCGCCCTGCGCGATCTTGATCTGGAGCTCGTCGGCGTTGACCAGGTACTCGGTG
>CAZJQD010000018.1:55785-70420 GCA_964548165.1 uncultured bacterium | reverse complement strand
CGAGATCGAGGACGGTCATCGGCCAGAGCGTGTCGAGACGCTCGCGTTGAGGAACGTATCCGATTCGCGCGCGTCTCCCGCCCGTCCACGTGAGCGAACCCGCGAACGGGTCCAGGGTTCCCAGGATGGCATGCAGGAGCGTCGTCTTGCCGGCGCCGTTGGGCCCGACGAGGCCGAGGATATCGCCCTGGGCGAGATGAAGCGTCACGTCGTCGAGGACGGTGTGACGGTCATAGCCAAGGCGGACGTTCTCGATCGTGAGGAGAGGAGCGTTCATGACGCCTCCTCGGAGGACTGATCCCGATTCATGATTCCGCCAGAGCCGCAACGATTCTGGCGACGTTCTTCTCGAAGAGCGCGATCACGTCGTCGGTGGCCGCCGTGCCGCCCACGGACGGAAACGGCACGACCACGCGGGCGCCGATCTCGCGCGCTACCCGATCCGCGACGCGCCGATCGTTCCAGGGCTCGATGATGACCAGCCGCACGCCTGCGGTCGTCTTTGCCGCGATCAGCCGCGCGAGGTGAGCGGCCGAGGGTGGGACGCCCGGCAGGGGCTCGATCGATCCAGCGGGGCGGATCCCGAGCCGGTGCAGGAGGTAGGTATAGAACTTGTGATAGACGATGGCCTGCAAGGCGCCGAATGGCCGCAACCGCTCGCGCGCCCGCATCGCGGCCGCGTCGGCCCTGGCGTAGAAGTCGCGGAGACGGGCGACATAGATGTCTGCGTGGTCCGGGTCGACGCGCATCAGGCCGTTACAGATGTTCCATGCCGCCCGCTTGCAGGCGACCGGATCGAGCGTGTAGTGGGGATTGCCGCCGGCGTGCAGGTCTCCCATCGAGCGATCGACGGCGCCGGTCGGAACATCGAGCGGATCCAGTCGATGCGAGGCGTCAACGTAGCCGCGGCCGCCGGGCCGGACCTGGGCGTTACGCGCGGATTGCAGGAGTGCGGGAGCCCAGCCGACTTCGAGCTCGAGGCCATTCACGACGAAGAGGTCGGCGCGCGAGATGCGGACGACCATCGAGGGCGTCGCCGTGAAGCGGTGGGGATCCTCGCCCGGTCGCGAGAGGGCTTCGACCTCAACGAGATCGCCGCCCACGTCTCGCGCCAGCGCCGCGAGGTCGGGTAGCGTCGTTACCACGCGAACCTTCGCCGCCGCCGCTGATGCGAACGTCAGCAGGGCGAGCATCGTGACGGCGATCGTCCGCGGGGAGAGCGTTCGCAGGGCGAGCGCCGACGCGGCGAGCGCCGACGCGGGGAACGGCTGGCTGCAAATCACGGGACTTCTCATGATCGTTCCCCCTAGAACCTGTGAGCCGGATGCCATCCGATGAGGTGGGTGAACTGGATCATCACCCGGTCATCGCGGTCATCGCCGAGGACGTTGTTGCCGTTAAGGTCGTAGCCGGCTATCGGCCTTTCGGCCGTGTACTGCAGGCGCAGGCGCGAGAACTCGCTCGGTCGAAACTCGCCGTAGATCGAGTGCGCCGTGATCGTGTTCTTGCGATTGGGATCGAGGAGGTTGGCCGACGGGACGTTGAGGTAGGCCGTGTTTGAGTGGTCGAAGCGGTAACCGAGACTCCACCGCCGATCGAACTCGAACTGCCCGTAGGCGTAGTAGCCGCTCATGTGGAGATCCCGGCCCCCGTTGGCGGGGAAGAGCGACGTCTGTGGCTCCTCGCGATCGTGCACGAGGTATTCGCCGGCCAGCGTGAAGCCGCGCCCGGAATTGCCGAGCCGGTGACGATACTTCGCGTCGAGGCCCCAGACCGAGGAACGCGAGGACCCGGAGGCGTCGTTCTTGTCCGCGAGGTAGGAGGTGCCGAGCTTGAGCTGGTGCCGGTCCTCGTCCCACGACAGGAAGGTCGCGGCCCGGGCGAGGAGCAGGGGACCGCGCTTCGGGTTGTTGACGTTGAAGACGATGGGACCGTCCAGGAAGCCGTCGGTCTCATCGGCGTTGCCGTCGCCGTCTCGGTCGACGCCGACCTCGTTGTTCTCATCCTCGCCCGAGGCGCGGTTGTACAGCCCGATGAGAAGGCTCAGCGCGGGATTGCTCGTCGGCGCCATCCACTCCAGGTGGCCGCCGATCGCGTTGAGTCCCTCGGGACCGAAGAAGTTCGTCAGCACGCGCGGGTCGTCGACCTGGGGCTGGTCGTGGATGTGGAACGTGTTGAGCTCGCCGAACGGAACGAGCGTCCTTCCCAGGCGGGTCTGGAAGCCCCAGGGCAGGTGCGAGGTGACGTAGGCCTCCTCGAGCGCCACTTCCTCGGGCGAGTACGCGATGGTGGCCTGGAGGTCGAACCAGGGATCGACGGGGGCGCCGATGGTGAGTTCGAGGCCGCGCACCTGCGCCTCGTCGACGCTGGAACGACCCGCGACGAAGGTTCCATCGAAGATGAACCCCAGGTTGATCGGTTGACCGCCGATGCGCACCTGGCCGCGTGGCGGAGCGGAGGCCGTGGGTGCGGCGGGCGCCGGCGATGAATCGGCGATCGCGCCTGGCGGCGCCTCGGACGGTTCCGGCGCGAGCACCTGGGCGCTCGCACTGGGGAGGGAAGACAGGGCCGAGCCTGTGACGAGAAGACAGAGAAACGCCGGCATCGCGCGATGACGGACGCGAGCCGATGGCAGGAAATTCATAAGTAGACCTCGCAGGGAGAGACGGGCCGCGCGACAGCACGCGCGGCGTCAGGGGGTTTTCAGGCTTGGGTTGAGGTCAGGCGAGAGGAGGTGCGCGAGGGGAGAGGTTGCCGGGGAATCCGGCGGCAGGGAGCGAGAGCTCGGGCAGGGGAGGCAGGAACGCGGTGATCCGAGGCTCGGCGACCAGGACGGGAGTCGAGCAGGTCGACGTGGCCGCCTTCTGGAGCGTGGTGAGGACGCAGAATGCCTCGTGGCGGTCGGTGGCGTGAGCGGGAGCGATCTCGTGGTGGTGGAACAACGGGAGACAGGCCAGGAAGCCCGCCAGCAAGAGCAGGAAGCGCGCTGTGGCCCTGACGTTCATGAGGAGAGCAGTATACATGAGGTGTCAGACTGCGGAAATGCGGATCAGGGAATACAGAAGTTGCAGGCGTCGCGGGCGTGGGTTTCAAGGCTGTCACGCCAACTCAAGCAATCTGAGATACGCATTTCCGCAGTCTGACACCGTTATGCGCCGGTGGCTAGGTGCCGCAGAAGGTCTGGTAGCAGCGCGTGAACTCGGGCGGCGCCGGATCCCGGTGGTCCTCGTGGAGGGGGTGCTCTTCGTAGGGGTGGCTGAGCGACGCGAGCAGTTTTTCCCACGGCGACCAGTTGCCGGCCACGGCCTCCGCGAGAGCGTGCTCGACGAGGTGGTTGCGCGGAATGACGCGCGGGTTGCTTCGGGCCATCAGGGCCGCCGCTTCCGAATGGGGCCGGTTCTCGCGCGCTCGCCTGGCCGTCCATCGTTCTGACCACGCGGTCATCTCCGGCATCGGCGCACGTTGTCCGCCGAGGACCGCTTCGAGTTCCAGGAACGCGTTGGTGAAGTCGCGGCCTTCTCGGTGGAGGATCGTGAGCAGGTCCTCCACGAGCGCCGCGTCCTCGTCTTCGCGCGCGAAGAGTCCTAGCTTTCGGCGCATGCCGTCGAGAAAGGCCTCGCGAAAGGTCGGCTCGAAGGTCTGCAGAGCCGACTCGGCTTTTTCCAGGGCCATCTCGCGCGTTCCCCCAAGGATGGGCAGGAGCGCCTCGGCGAGGCGGTTGAGATTCCAGAACGCGATCCCGGGCTGGTTGCCGTAGGCATAGCGACCTCTCGCGTCGATCGAGGAGAAGACTGCGGCGGGATCGTACGCGTCCATGAACGCGCAGGGGCCGAGGTCGGCGGTCTCGCCGGAGAGGAACATGTTGTCCGTGTTCATGACGCCGTGGATGAAGCCGACGAGCATCCAGGAGGCGATGAGGCGGGCCTGCGAGGTGGTCACGGCTTCGAGGAGGACGAGGCCCGCATCCTCGGACGGGGCGGCCTCCGGAAAATGCCGCTGAACGGTGTAGGCGGCGAGCGTCTTGAGGAGATCGGCTCCGCCGCGTCCGGCCGCGTACTCGAACGTGCCTACGCGGATATGGCTGGCGGCGACGCGAAGGAGAACGGCCCCGGGCACGGCTCCCTCCTGCCGGTAGACGAGCTCGCCGGTGGCCACGACCGAGAGGATGCGGGAGCAGGGGATGCCGAGGGCATAAAGGGCCTCGCCGACGAGGAACTCGCGGAGCATCGGAGCGAGCGCGGCGCGTCCGTCGCCGTTGCGGGAGAAGGGGGTGCGTCCAGAGCCCTTGAGCTGGAGGTCGCGCCTGCGGCCGACCGGATCGATCTGTTCCCCGAGCAGGATCGCGCGACCGTCGCCGAGCATGGTGAAATGCCCGTACTGGTGCCCGGCATAGGCCTGGGCTATCGGGCGGGAGCCCGGTGGGAGGGCGTTCCCCGCGAGGATCGCGATGCCGTCCGGCGACCTCAAGGCGTCCGGGTCGAGTCCCAGGTCCTGGGCGAGAGATTCGTTGAGGCAGGCGAGCGAGGGCGCGGCCACCGGCACCGGGGACTGCTCCACGAAGAGCGCGCCCGGCAACGTCGCGTAGGTGTTCTCGATCTTCCAACCGCTCATGCTCTTTTCCTCTCGTGCCCGTAGGCCCGCGCCCCAGCCGACCCGGCGCGTTCAGGGGAGTATTATATCCCATGAGAGAGTGATCCTTGTCTGAACGCGGGATTTCCAGCGGATCGAGAGGACTGGTGCAATCACTTTGAAACGGTTTAGAATGGGCGCCATGCCCAAGATGACTGGTAGTCTCCGGCCGTTCTTCGTCCTGGTAATCCTTCTGGCCATTGGGCTCGTTGGTTCGTCGTTGCCTGCGCTGGCCGAGGACCTGGTCGTGCACTACCACCGGCCCGACGGTGATTATGACGGGTGGACGCTCCATACCTGGAACGCATCCGGCGGCAGTGGTGGCGTCGAGGCTCGCGCCACCGGCACGGACGCCTTCGGACTTATCTTTCGCGTTGACCTTTCATCCTTCGGCGGCGCGTCCCGGATCGGCATGCTCCCCAAGTTCCGCAACTGGGACGGCAAGGACGACCCGGATCGCTATTGGACGCCCGAGGTGGGCAAGGAGATCTACATCTTGTCCCAGGACAAGCAGCTCTACACACAGACGCCGGACATCCGCCCCCGCGTCGTCGGCGCCTACGTGGACTCGCTAGACCAGGTCCGCATCGTGCTCTCCAAGAGCATGAGCTACGACGAGGTGGATGCCGCGCGAGCGACCGTCCGGGATGCCGACGGCCGCGTCTACCCGGTCATCAACACCGTGGGCGTCACGGGCGCCAACACCCGCGTGAAGATCATCAACGTCACGCTGGGCGAACCTCTCCCCATCAACCGCGCCGAGGGCGGACGAGTCTCCTTTGGCGATTACGCGGACGGGCCCCTTAGCCTCGGGCGCATCGTCGATGGCTTTTTTGACGGGCGTCCGCTCGGCGCGATCTACAGCCCGAGCCGCACGACGTTCCGCGTCTTCGCTCCAACAGCCAGCGCGCTCTCCGTTCTCCTCTGGGATGTGCCGACCGGCGGAACGGTCCGCGAGGTCCCGATGCAGAAGCATGAGAACGGCATCTGGCAGGTCGTCGTCGCCGAGAATCTTCTCAACAAGTACTACAAGCTCCGCTCCACCGTGCCGGAGGGCACGTTCGAGGTCATCGATCCCTACTCGCGCTGTAACACGGCTCACAACGGCCGCGGCATGGTCACGGCGGACCCCATCGTGGTTGCGCCCGGCCCGGACATCCACCCGGCCGACGCCGTCATCTACGAGCTCCACATCCGCGACTTCACGATCGACCCGAACGGCGGCGTCCGCATGCGCGGCAAGTATCTCGGGCTCACCGAGACCGGGACGCGCCTGGCCGGCCATCCCGAGATCACGACCGGGCTCGATCACCTCAAGGAGCTGGGCGTCAACACGATCCACATCCTCCCGATCCAGGACTTCGACAACAACGAGGAGAGCGAGGAGTACAACTGGGGTTACATGCCCTACCACTTCTTCTCGCCCGACGGCTGGTATGCCACCCGTCGCGACGACACGACCCGGATCCGCGAGACCAAGGCGATGGTGGACGCGCTCCACCGCGCCGGCTTCCGCGTCATCCTCGACGTCGTCCACAACCACACCGCGGAGGGCAATCCCGAGGTGCGGATGAGCTTCAACGGTCTGGCGCCGAACTACTACTACCGCCTGAAGGAAGACGGCACGTACTGGAACGGGTCGGGATGCGGCAACGAGTTCCGCTCGGAATCGCCGTTCGGCCGGAAGTACATCGTGGACTGCCTGCAGTACTGGACGCGCGAGTATGGGTTCGACGGGTTCCGCTTCGACCTGATGGGCCTCATCGACCTCCAGACGATGAAGGAGGTCGTGGTCGCGACGCGCGCCCTCAAGGTCGACGCGTTCATCTACGGCGAGCCGTGGGCGGCGGGGCAGACCCCGATCGACATCACCTCGAAGGGCGACCAGCGCGGCGAGGAGTTCTCGGTCTTCAACGATCACTTCCGCGACGCCCTGCGCGGCCCCGCGTTCGGCAAGGATCCCGGGTTCCTGGCCATCGGCCGCGAGATCCAGCGCGTGAAGAAGGGGATCATGGGCTCGATCACCGACTTCGCGCTCCACCCGTACGAGACGATCAATTACATCGAGAAGCACGACAACGAGACGCTCCTCGATCGCCTTGTCATCGGCACGCGTAACCGCGCCGACGTCACGCCCGCCGTCCTCCAGCAGATGCAACAGCTCGGCGCCGCGATCATCTTCACCTCGCAGGGCGTCCCGTTCTTCCAGGCCGGGATGGAGTTCATGCGCACCAAGGGCGGCGACGGGAACTCGTACAACAAGCCTGACGCCGTCAACCAGGTCCATTGGAACTGGAAGCTCGAGCACAACGACGTCTTCCAGTACTTCCGCGGGCTCATCCACCTGCGGCTCGCCCACCCGATGTTCCGGATGAGAACCGCCGACGAGATCAAGCGATCGCTCTTCTTCGTCGACGACGACCTCGGGATGAACGTCCCGCTCGGCGCCGTCGCGTACGTGCTGAACCGCGGCACGACCGGTGACACCTGGCAGAACGCGCTCCTTCTCTTCAACGCCAACTCCACGGCGGTCGAGGTTCCGATCCCGGCCGGCGACTGGCGACTGGTCGTCAACGGCCGGCACGCGGGGGAGGAGCCGCTGGCGCCCGTTCTCGCT
Source organism: uncultured bacterium (assembly GCA_964548165.1). GTDB lineage: Bacteria > UBA8481 > UBA8481 > UBA8481 > UBA8481 > CAZJQD01. The sequence goes on along the minus strand of CAZJQD010000018.1, from coordinate 63,174 downwards.
CGAGACCGCGTCACGGTCTCACCCTACACGGCGCTCGTCTTCTACAACCAGGACGCGTCGTTCTACGGACGCGTGCTGGAACCAGCCATGGCGTCGCGCGCCTCGCGCTCGCACACGTTCAGCGTCAGCGCCCCGGGCGCGGGCAAGGTGACCGTGGCCGGATCGTTCAACGGCTGGGACATGAACCGGAATGTGATGGTCAAGCAGGCGGACGGGACGTGGACGTTGACCTTAGAACTCGATCGCGGGACGTACGAGTACAAGTTCGTCCAGGACGGCAACTGGGACACCCTCAACGCCGGCAACCACACGCTCACGATTCCCTGACCGCCATGCCCCTCGACGCGCGCACCCTCGAAGCCTTCTCCGACGAGCACGGCGCCCCGTTCGCCGAGGCGTTGCGGGAACTGCAGGCCGATCTCGGTGACCGGGGGCCAGCCGAGGCCGCCGGGCGTTGCATTTCTCTCCTGGCCGCGGAGGCCGATGTTTTCGGTCGCGTTCGCAACGGCGACCCCGCCCCGGCGCTCCGCATCCTCGCCCTCGACGGCGCCCTCACCGAGGCGCTGGGGGATACAGCCGCGTCCTGACGCCTGAGCCGACCACCGTCGCAACTTGCACCCCATAGCGACAAGCATGTTGGCAAAGGGCTTCAGCCTGCGGGTGAAATCTCCTGGCGTTAGCACAGGCTAAAGCCTGTGCCTCCAGGGGTGACGTTCGTGAACGGTTGCAATTAATCCAGCGGTCGGCCTTCACCCGACCGTAGGTCAATACCCCATACCGCCTTGGTTCCGTGCCTCTTACAATTTGCTCGATGAAATTAATATGAGGTCCCTTGTTTTTCGTGGCCCGAAATCTCTGCAGATGGAGGACAAGCCGAAGCCGACCATTCTTGCTGCGACGGATGCCACCGTGCGAATTAGACACCACAACTTCGAGAACGTGTGCCTTTCCGAGTTCATTCTTGGGTTGACGGAAAAACTGACTCGCCGCGATCCCGCGACGCTCGAGATCCAGTGCGCGAGCGATGAATGCGTACACCGGCCTTCAGCGCCGCAGAGATGCTCCTGCCGAAGGGCTCGACATTCATCGGCCAGACCTTCTATGGATCGATCGGCTATACGATCGAGCGCGTGATCGTGGATCGCCCCTACAACGACATTCAGCCCTGGCGCTATCACAAGCTCATGGACGTATTCGGGGGCGGATTGGGCCTCGATGTGCATACGGAGGGAGAACTGGAAGTCGCGCTCCGGCAGGCCGCCGCCGCGAAGGGTCTCGTATTCGTCGAGATTCACACCGGACGGATGGACTGTCCCGAGTCGCTTCGTAGCGCCGGTCGTTCGAAGGCGAAGACCAATCAACTCGAATGATGATGACGTATGGAATCTCGTTACAAGAAGGAGTGAGTCATGAACGATAAACAGCATGAGGATTGGAATCCGCTGGATGCATCGGTACTGAAGGACCAACGCCGAGCGTACGACGAGATGCGAGAGCGATGCCCGGTGGCGTACAGCGAATTCATGGGCTGGTCGCTCTTTCGCCATGAGGACATTGCCAACGTGCTGGCCGATCCGGAGACGTACAGCAATGTATCGCAGTTCCTCGCCATCCCGAATGGGATGGATCCGCCGGTTCACGGCCGATACCGCGAAGCACTTGCCCCCAACTTCGATCGGGAGCAGATGGCGAGAGTCGAGTCCCGCGTCCGCGAGACCGCCGCCATCCTCCTGGATCCGATGCTCTCTGGTGGCCAGGTGGAGTTCATCAATACCTTTGTAACCCCCTTTGCGATGAAAACGCTGTGTGCCTTGCTGGGTTGGCCTGAGCAGCAGTGGGAATGGCTCGGCGCCTGGGGGCATGACAGCCAGCAGGCGGCCTTCAACAAGGACCCAGCTGCTGGGAAGGCCCTTGCCAGTCTCTTCTCGAAGCACGTCAAGGCCAACCTGGATTCGCGCCGTGCTTCACCCAACGATGTGACCGATGCCACAGACACACTGCTAAACACCGAGGTAGATGGAGTGCGGCTCGACGACGACCAGATCGTGAGCATCCTGCGCAACTGGGCGGCCGGGCATGGCACCGTCGCGGACAGCTTGGGTATCCTGGTCCTGCATCTTGCTCAGGAGAGCGAACTTCAGGATCGGCTGCGGAGCGATTCATCGCTCATTCCCGCGGCGATCGAGGAGATCCTGCGAGTGGACGGTCCGCTTGTCGCCAACTCACGTACCACGACGAGGGAAGTCAAGATTCAGGGGCGGTCCATTCCCAAGGGAGAGCGCCTGACACTGATGTGGATCGCCGCCAATCGCGATCCGCGGGCGTTCGATGAGCCAAATGCCGTCAAGATCGAGCGAAACACGGGCGATGGCATGGTCTGGGGCCAAGGTGTCCATCTTTGCCAGGGAGCTCCTCTGGCCAGGCTCGAGATGCGGGTGGCGATCGAGGAATTGCTCTCAAGGACGAAACGCTTTGAGTGCTCCAGCGATGACGTTCCGCACCGCGCGGTCTATCCCAGTAATGGCCTTGCCTCGCTCCCCCTGCGGCTCAGCTGCTGATTCGAGAGTCGTTTTCGAAGATCACGATAAGGCGAGGAGAGTGAAGATTCGGCCTTGCCGCCTGCTTTCTCGCTCGGTCTCGTAACAAGGAATATATGACTCACTTCGGCGGAACAACTTAGTCCAGCGGTCGTCCTTCGCCGGCTTCCTCGTGAGTCTCGCCGTCCCGGATGTGATAGATCCGCTTGAAGCTTGGGATGATCTTCTCGTCGTGCGTGACGATGATGACGGCTGTCTGGAACTGGCGGGCCATGCGATCGAGGATCCGCATGACGGCCAGGGCGCGCACGCTGTCGAGAGGGGCTGTTGGTTCGTCGGCGAGGATGACAGGCGGCCGGTTGACGAGCGCGCGCGCGATGGCGATGCGTTGCTGCTCGCCGCCCGAGAGCTCGTAAGGCATCGCCGCGGCGCGGTGCCCGATATCGAGGGCCTCCAGGAACTCGCGGGCGATGCGCCGGGATTCCGTGTTGGATCGGCCCGCCAGCATAGGCAGGAGCGCGACGTTATCCGTCACGTCGAGAAAGGGGATGAGGTAGGGGGCCTGGAAGACGAATCCGATCTTGTCTCGGCGGAGTTCTCGCCGATCGCGGATGATCCACCCGTCGTCGTAGATGGTCTTGTCGCCCAGGATCATGCGCCCCGCGGTAGGCTCGATCACGGCGCCGAGGCACTTGAGGAGCGTGCTCTTGCCCGAGCCAGAGGGGCCGATAAGACCCACGACCTCGCCGGGGGCCACGCGCATGTGAACGCTCCTCAGGGCCTCTACGGCGGTCTCGCCTTCGCCGTAGATCTTACGCAGACCTTCGATCCGGATGCCGTCCCCGCTTCCGGCCGGCGCCGTGGTTGCGCCCGGCGCGGTGGTTGCGACCGCTACCGTCCCCGTCGCTTCGACGTTCGCGCTCATCATCCGCCGATCGCCTCGGCCGGATCGACCCTGAGCGCGGCCTGGATCGCCAGCACGCTCGCGAGGATGCAGATCAGGATGATGGCGACGAGACCCCGCACGGCGTCCCCGGTCTCGAGGAGCACGTACTTCGGGAAGTAGGGGGCCCAGATCGTCGCCGCAATCTTGCCCACGATGAACCCGATGAGCCCGAGGCCGACGGCCTGCTGGAGGATCATGAAGACGATGGTGCGATTCCGGGTGCCGATCAGCTTGAGGACGGCGATCTCACGGATCTTGCCAAGGGTCAGGGTGTAGATGATGAACGCGACGATGGCGGCGCTGACGATGGCGAGGATGACGAGGAACATGCCGATCTGGCGGGCGGACGTGGCGATCAGCTTGGAGACGAGAATGTTCTCCATCTGCGCGCGCGTGTAGACGGTCAGCCGGCTCCAGCGGCGGACGCTCTCCGCGACGGCGTCGGGATCGGCGCCGGTGCGAAGCCGCACCAGGACGACGTTGACGAACGGGTTGCTCGCTTGCGCGTCGACGACCGCATCGACGAGGCCGGGGACGCCTGGACGATCGTAGACGGGGTTCGCGGCGATGCGCCGGCGCTGGGCTCGGATCGCGTCGTTGTCCTTGAGAAACTGAGCCTCCTGCGCGTCCTTCAGCGAGAGGAAGAGCATCGGGTCGCCGCCGGACGAGACCATGCGTTTCACCAGGCCGACGACGGTGTAGGCGTTGCGGCGCAGCTGCACGCGCTCGCCCAGCCGGAAACCGGACGCGACGTCGGCCACGGCCTCGTAGTGGCCGCGGGTGATGCGCCGGCCCGCGATGAGGTTTCGTGGTTGTCCCGGATCGTCGGGGATGCCGGGCGCCACGCCGACCACCATGACGCGCACATCGCGGTCGTGCGCATCGGGATCGGTGCCCCGGGCCTGCATTGTCAGGTAGGTGACATTAGCAGCGCGCGCAACGCCGGGAACGGCCAGGAGACCCCTGTAGAGATCGTCGTACAGGCTGGACGGCTCCGCGTATGGTCCCAGGGTCTCCTTCTGGACCACCCAGAGGTCGGCGCCGCTGTTATCGAGGAGCGCCTTCGCGTCGTCGACCATCCCGCGGTAGACGCCCGCCATCGTCAGCGTCACGCCGATGAGCAGGCCCAGTCCGGCGCCGGTGAAGACGAACTTGCCCCAGGAATGGAGGATGTCTCGCCCGGCAAGGCTGATCATGGAGCCGCCAGGGACTCGACGATCTTCGTGCGGCTTCCCGCCGCGAGCCGGCGCTGGCTGTGGACGACGACGCGGTCGCCCTCGCGGAGTCCGTCGAGCACCTGGATGTCGCCATCGAGAGAAGATGCGCCGACGCGGACGGGAACGAAGCGCAAATCGCCGTCCTCGATGATCCACGCGCCGAGCTTGCCGTCCACCTGGTGGAGGCACGCCTCGGGAATGACTGGCGCCTCGGGAAGAGTGGGGAGCGCAACAGTCACCTCGGCGAGGTCTCCGAGCGGCGGCAGAGCTGAGGGCGGGGGATAGAGAACGATCTTGGCCAGGATCTCCTCGGTGACGGCGTCGGCCCGCGGCTCCACGCGCGCCACGCGACCGGCGTGAGAGACCGCGCCCGCGGATCGCAATACCACAGCGGCCGCGAGGTCCCTGCGAAGCCCCGGACTGCTCGCCTGTTCGAATCGCGCGTTGATCCAGAGGCTCGAGGGATCGACGATCTCGATCACGGCCTGCCCCGCAACGAGGACGGTTCCGGGCTCGGCCATGCGGGCCGTCACGAGCCCGTTCTCGGGAGCGACCAGCCGGAGGTTCTCGCGCTGGCGGACCAGGGCCTCGCGGTCGCCGCTGATGCGAAGCGTCTCCTGGCGCGCGGCCTCGCGGTTGGCGCTCGTCGCAGCTACGGCGGCGGCGGCCACGTCGCGGTCGCGGCGGATCGCGTCGACGACCTCGGCGCTCAGGACGCCTTCCGCCTGCAGGCTCTCGTAGCGCCGCAACTGGGTCGTGGCGAATTCGAGGCGAGCCAGGGCTTCCCGGTGCTCAGCCTGGGCGCCCACGGCACCGGCCTCGGCCCTGTTGCGGGCCGAGGATTGGGCGTCGATGCGCTGGTCGAGATCCACCGGCTCCATCTCCGCCAGGAGTTGCCCCGCCTGCACGCTGTCGCCGACATCGACGAGCACGCGAATCACGCGGCCGGCGAAGGTGGGGCCGACGTGGTGCGTGAAGCGCGCCTCGACGGTACCGATGCCGAAGATGGCAGGGGAGAGCGCGCGACTCGTGACGGTCGTCACGGTGATCGGCACGGGCGCCAGCGGACCGGCCCTCAGGACGACGAAGAGGAACGCGCCCAGCAGGAGGACGATGACGGTGATCAGCGCGAACTTGCGAGCGCTGACCGAGAGGTGCCGCTTCACAGTGCGCTCGCGATGGCGCGACGATAGAGGCGGAATGCGGCGGGCGCCTCCGCGCGAAGGCGCGAGATGTTTCCAGAGAGCAGCGACTGCATGACGAGCCCCTGGATGGCCCCGATGAAGAGGGTGGCGGCGGCCGGCGCGTCAATGGCCCGCGCGATCTCGCCCTGTTCCTTGCCCCGGTCGATGACCTCCACCAGTCTTCGCGCGTACTGCTTCAGGAGAATTTGGGCCGCCTTCTTCGTGGCGGTCTTCTCGGCGCGCTGGAGCTCGCCGAAGAGCATGCGGGGCGCGCCCGGGTGAGCGACGACGAAGGCGACGTGCGCGTGGAAGGCGGCCTCGAGCGCGGCGAGGGACGATCCAGGACGCGCGAGTGCCCCGCCCACGGCGCGGAGGAGGCCGGAGGCCACCCAGTCCATGACCGCCTCCATGACGGCGTCCTTGGTGGGGAAGTGGCGGAAGATGGCGCCCTGGGTCAGCTTCATCCGGTCGGCGATCGCCGCGGTCGTGATCTCGGCGGGGTTGCACTCCGCCGCCAGGCCGACGAATGCCGCGATGGTGGCCTCGCGCCGATCGGCCGCGGGCATCTTGGGCGACTGCTTCACGGGACCCTCCAGAAGATAGTAATCAAATACTATCTTATTCCGGTCCGCGCTTAGCGTCTATGGGGTTTATGCCGGGGGTGACCACACCACGCCGGGAGGAGTGACGACGTAGAGGTATTCCTTGTTCGTGGTGTGACTGACTTTTCCGACCTTCACGCCTGACGGGTTGTAGATCCCGATGCGGGCGCCGACGTAGCGGCGGAAGCCGCGCTCGATGGTCGTGACCTTACCGCGGTGCCGGAGCATCTCCTCCATCTCTTCGCGCGCGATGTAGCCCTCGTTGTTGAACGAGACCACCAGGTGGCGGGCCTGCACGTGGTCGATGACGTGCTGCATCGCGGCCCGGGCCTCGCGCTTCCGATTGAATGCGCTCTTACGGGTGCGCACATCCTCGCGCTTGCAGGCGATGCCGTAATGCGCGGGCTTGTCCCAGAGCGCCAGCGTCTCCCAGGCGTGGTAGTTGCCCAGGTAGCTGTGCTGGTTGTAGGGCGGGTCGAGGTAGGCGACATCGGCGTTCAGCTGGTGAACGGCCTGCGTCGCATCCATCCGGAGAGCGGAGCACTTCCCGTGACGAGGGCGCGGGAGGACGGCGGGCAGGCGGAGCTCGAGGTTCTTGAAGGACCGGGGCGCCCACTTCTTGACGTAGGCCATCTGGACGCCGGTGGTGGAGTCGACGCGATCGGCGGCCTCCATCAGCGACACGACCATCACGGCCTTCAGCTCGGGATCCAGATCTTTTCTTTCGATCGCGTCCCGGATCGCGTCGATGCGCTCGCCGTTATGCGGCTGGAAGAAGCGACTCTCCTCGCAGAAGACCTTCGTGAAGTACCCGGGTTGACCCTTGAGCCGCGAGAACTCCCGTATTAGCCGCTCCGCGTCCGCGGTCACATCCTCGGCATCGGCCTGGACGTAGCAGGTGGC
>CAZJQD010000018.1:0-55685 GCA_964548165.1 uncultured bacterium | reverse complement strand
GGAAGAGACTGGATGATCGCGACGATCTCCGGAACGAGGAGCCGCTTGGAGCCGAGGTACTTGATCAAGCGCGGGGCCGAATCGTCCGGAGGAGGAACGCGCGGGAGCTCACGATCAAGCGGGGCGGCGAAGGGTGACGACGTCGGTGAAGGCGCGCACGCCCTCCACTCCCAGCAGGCGGCCGATGCCGCTCTGCTTGCGGCCGCCCCAGGGGAGTTCCACGAGCGAACCGATCGTGCAGTTCGCGGCGCGCGTTCCGGCGTCCAGGCGATCCGCGAGCCGCGCCGCGCGATCGACGTCCGCCGACCAGGCGGAGGCGGTGAGGCCCAGGGGGAGCGCGTTGGCGAGCTCGATGGCCTCCTCCTCGTTGTCGAACGGGATGATCTCGAGGACCGGTCCGAAGGTCTCACGAGTGGCCATGACGGCGCTCTCCGGGAGCTCGGTGACGACGGCGGGGGAGAGGAAGAACCCGGGGCCGGGGATGGATTGACCGCCCGAGAGGATGCGGCCGCCGCGGGTGCGCGCGTCCTTCAAGAGCCCCAGCACGCGCTCCCGCTCGCGTTCCGCGATCATCGGGCCCATCTGGCTCGACTCGTCGAGGCCGGGACCGACGCGAAGGGTCTTCACCCGATCGACGACGGCGTCCACGACGGGCTGGTAGAGCGGGCGGGCGACGAGGAGGCGTTCCACCGAACAGCAGACCTGGCCGCAGTTCTTGAAGGCTCCCTTGACCGCGGCCTCCGCCACGGTCGCGACATCGCCATCGTCGAGGACGACCATGGCGTCCTTGCCGCCGAGTTCGAGGACGATCCGCTTGAGCCCGCCGGCGGCCGCGGCCATCACGGCGCGACCGGCTGCCGGGGAGCCGACGAGGGAGACCATGTTCACATCGTCCGCAACGATCGCGCGTCCGACGGCCCCGTCTCCCTGGAGGATCGGCAGGATCTCGCGGGGCACGCCAGCCTCGTAGAAGCATTCGGCCAGCTTCTCGCCAATCAGCGGTGTCAACTCGCTGGGCTTGAAGATCACGGCGTTGCCGGCGAGCAGGGCGGGCGCGATGGTCCAGAGCGGGATCTGGACGGGGAAGTTCCAGGGCTTCAAGGCCGCCACGATCCCGACCGGGCGATAGTCGATGCGGGCCCAGACGCCCTGGGCCTCATCCTCGCGACCGGCCAGCGCCCACGCGCCCTCGGTCGCGAACCAACGGATGCGCCGCGCCGCGTCGGCAACCTCGGCTCGCGCCTCCGCCAGGATCTTCCCTTGCTCGGTGGTGACCAGGCGAGCCAGCTCCTCCGCCCCGGACTCCAGTACCTGCGCCGTAGCCAGGAGTCGCTCGACGCGGTCGCCGAGCTCCCGCGCGGCCCAGGCGCGCTGTGCGGACCGCGCCCGCGCGATCGCGGCCCCGGCCTCGGCCTCAGTGGCGACCGGGATCGTGGCCAGCGTCTCTCCGGTGGCGGGGTTATGCGTCGCGAAGGTCGTCATGGAGAATATCCTACGATCCGGATACCGCTCTGGCATGCGGTTTAACGCGTGATAAATCAAGGTGGGACGGGGTGAAGAAAGTTGAGGACTACGCGGTGACATTTGCGCAATTTTGCCGATAATTCGAGAGACATGACTAATCCTGCCCGAATTCACCCATCAGCCGTCGTGGACGAGGGCGCCCTCGTCGGAGAAGGGTCGAGCATCTGGCATTTTTGCCACGTGATGCCGGGTGCGCGGATCGGCGTCGGGTGCAACATCGGCCAGAATTGCTACATCGATAAGAATGTCACCATCGGCGACCGCTGCAAGCTCCAGAACAACGTCTCGGTCTACACCGGGGTCGTCCTGGAGGAGGGGGTCTTCTGCGGACCCTCGATGGTCTTCACCAACGTCAACAATCCGCGGGCCACGGTCGAGCGCAAGGACGAGTTTCGCGAGACGAGGGTGAAGCGGGGAGCCTCCATCGGCGCGAACGCCACCGTGGTCTGCGGATCGACCCTGGGCGAATACTGCTTCGTGGCCGCGGGCGCTGTCGTGACCAGGGATGTGCCTGCGTACACGCTGGTCGCCGGGGTACCCGCCCGGCCCATCGGCTATGTCTGCGCGTGCGGCGAGCTGATGAAGGAACTTAAGAAGAAGGGATCCGAGAGCTGTCCGCGATGCGGCGCGTCTTACTCCCTGGACGGTGCCTCGGTGGTCCCGCGCGCTTGAGGCTCTCCGCCCGAGTCACCCGGTGAGCGGCGTCGCGCTCATACTCCAGGCTCGGATGGGCTCGACGCGCTATCCCGGCAAGGCGCTCGCCGACATTTCCGGCCGATCGCTCCTGGAGCGGGTGATGATGCGTCTCGAACGGTTCTTCCCGGGTCCCAAGGTGATGGCGATCCCGGACCTCGATCGCGACGACGCTCTCGTTCCCGTGGCCGACTCGCGCGGGTGGCTGGTCTTTCGTGGCAGCGAGAGCGACGTTCTGGGGCGGTACGTCGGAGCCCTGCAGATGTGCGGGGCGGGCGCCGTCGTTCGGGCGACGGCGGATAATCCGCTGACGCACCCTGCCGCGCTCTCGGGGGTTGTCTCTGCCCTTGAGAACGGCGCCGACTGCGTGGGGACGAGCGGGTTTCCGCCGGGGGCGAGTGTCGAGGGGGCCTCCGCGGGAGCCCTCCTGGCGGCCGGCGAGGAAGCGACGGAACCCTATGACCGGGAGCACGTGATGCCGTATCTCTACAGGCACCCGGAACGCTTCCGGACGAACTTCGTCCCGGCACCCGCGTTTCCCGTGACGCCGCGCGTAACCGTGGACACGCCCGAGGACATCGAGAGGGTGCGGCGCGTCTTCGGCACGCTGGGCGACGATCCCGATTTTGATGACGTGACACGGTTTCTCGTGGCCGAGGGGATCGCGGGATGAGCGTCACGACGATTCGCGTCGACGCCGACCTGGCCACGGGTTTTGGCCACCTCGAGCGCTCGATGGCGCTGGCTAGAGAACTGCAGGCCATGAATTATCGTCCCGTCTTCGTGACGCGCGAGCAGGGCCTGGCCGCCGGAAGGCTCCGCGCCTGCGGATTCTCCGACGTGCAGACGTTCGAGGAGGGGACCTCGGAGCTCGACGCGGTGCTCCTTCCCGGCCCCGGGATCGTGGTCTTCGACATCGGCCCGACCGCGCACGCCCTCGTTGCCGGCGTGAAGGCGGTCGGCGCTCACGTCGTGTCCTTCGAGGATCTCGGCGACGGCCGCTACCTGGCCGACCTCGTGGTGGACGCCAACCTTCTACCCGGGACGAACCCGAAGAAGATGGAGACGCCGACGCGGTACCTGCTGGGGCCCGACTACGCGATCCTCTCCGCGGCCGTCCTCGCCGCCAAGCGGCGCCGCCGCAAGTCCGGCCGCGTGCGCCGGATTCTCGTGAGCTGTGGTGGGAGCGATCCCGCGGCGGTGACGGTGGGTGTCGTGAACGGTCTCTCCTCGCTCGACAGCGAGATCGAGGTCGAGCTCGTCCTGGGCCCGGCCTTTCCCCACGCGAAGAAGCTGAATGCCGCGCTCCTGGCCGCGTCGCGTTCCTTCACGATCTCGGAATCGCCCACCGACCTGGCCGACCGGCTTCGCGCCGCCGATCTCGGCATCCTCTCCGGCGGCGTCACGCTCTTCGAGGCCGCCTACCTCGGGCTCCCGGCCCTCGTGATCGCCCAGCACCAGGCGCAATTGAAGAACCTGGCGCCGTTCGAGTCGCGGGGGGGCATCATCAATCTCGGCCTGGCGTCCCACGAGCCCTACAACAACCTCAAGAGCGCCATTCGCGAGGTCAACGACCCCGAGAGGCTGGCGACCATGTCGGTGGCCCAGGACAGCTACGTGGACGGGAAGGGCCTGGGTCGGGTTGTCACCGCGATGCGCGCGATGGTGGGGCGATGACGCGATCTCCCGGCCCGGTCCGCAGGGCGTCCCTTCCGGCCCGAAAGCCCACCCTTCCGCGTCGCCGCGCGCGCCTGCCCGAACTGCGGGGTCGCTTGCGTCGCTATGCCATGGTCCGCGACGCCGTCCGCGATCTCGTTGAGGTTCACGGCTGCCGGATGCTCAAGCTCGCGACCGAGGACGAGGCCTTGACGCATGCCGAGGTCACGGAGCGCTTCGAGGTCTTCTCTCCCGTCATCGCGATGGAGCTCAAGATCGGAGGCCCGGGCGCGCGCGGCGATCTCGTTCTCTGCCGCGCGCTGGGGATCCAGCACGTCATCGCCCCCATGATCGAATCCGCCTACGGGCTGACGGACTACCTCGCCGGTCTCGCCGAGATCTTCCCGGACGGCAAGGTTCTTCCGGCCGTGAACATCGAGACGAGGACGGCGGCCGATCACGTCGGTTTGATTCTGGCCGCCGACACGGGGCGGCGATTGAAGCAGGTCACCGTCGGTCGCAGTGATCTCTCGAAGTCCCTCGCCTCCACGCCCGATGCTCCGGAAGTGATGCGGTTGGCGCGGAGGGTGGTGCTTGCGGCGAGAGGGGCCGGGTGCCTGACATCGATCGGCGGCGGCCTCACGCCGGCCAATGTCGGCGCCGTCGTGAAGACCCTGGGCCCCGACCAGGTCAACACGCGGAACTTCGCGTTCGGCTCGCTCTCGACGCGGCGAGAGGAAGAACTGGCCGGAGCGATCCGCGCGGCTCTCTCCTGCGAGATCCTGCTCTGCGAGGCGGCCGGGACGGAACTGGCGAGAGAACGCGCGAAGCAGTTGCGCGCGCGCATGGAACGTGAAGGAGAGAGCACGCGATGCTGATGATCATCGGGGCTGGGCCGATGCAGATCCCGGCGATCCGGATTGCCCAGGAGATGAAGCTCAAGACCCTGGTCACCGACTACAACCCGGACGCCCCCGGCCTTGCGCTCGCCGACGTCCCCGTCGTGATGTCCACCAAGGACATCGAGGGCACCGTGCGAACGGCGCGGCAATACGAGCACGTCCTGAAGGGAGTCATGACCGTCGGCACCGACGCGTCCCTGACCGTCGCCGCCGTCGCCGGCGCGCTGGGGCTCCCGGGAATCCACTACGATGCGGCCGAGAACGCGACGCACAAGGTCAAGATGCGCCGCACCCTGAAGGCGGCGGGCGTGAGCGTGCCGGATTTCCTGGCGGTCTGGACGATCGACGAGGCGCGCGCGGCCGCCGAGCGGCTGGGTTTCCCGCTGGTGGCCAAGCCCGTCGACAACATGGGCGCGCGCGGCGTGATGCGCGTCGACAACGTCACGGCGATCGAGGGGGCATTCCGGCACGCGAAGAGCTGCTCGACGAGCGGCGAGGTGATCCTCGAGCAGTTCATCGAGGGGCCCGAGCTCTCGATCGACGCCCTGGTCTGGGACAGCCAGATCCTCTGCACGGGTACCGCCGACCGGATCATCGCGCGGCCGCCGCACTTCATCGAGCTGGGGCACACCCTCCCGTCGGCGATGCCGGCCTCCGACCAGCAGGCGGCGATCGCCGAGATGCAGAAGGCGGTCAAGGCCCTCGGGATCACCTTCGGCGCGGCCAAGGGCGACGTGAAGGTCTCGCCGCGGGGCCCCGTCATCGGCGAGTGCGCGGCGCGGCTCTCGGGTGGCTGGATGAGCTCCCATACCTTCCCGCTCTCCGCGGGCTGGTCGATGATCCGGGGCGCGATCGAGATCGCCATCGGGCGAAAGCCGGAGATCCCCGCGTTCTTCAGCCGCGTCGCCATGGAGCGCGCTGTCATCGCGGCGCCGGGCCGCATCACGCGCATCGACGGCATCGCCCACGCGCGTCGGCTCCCGGGCGTCGTCGACGTCATCGTGAAGGCGCGCGTCGGCGACACCGTCTCGGCCCCGACCTCCAACATGGACAAGCAGGCGCACGTGATCGCGGTCGCGGACACGGTCGAGGAGTGCGATGCCGTGATGCGGCGCGCGCTGGAGCTGGTGCGGATCGAGACGAAGACGGAGCGGGTCTTGACCCTGCCGGACTACAACGCCCGGGCCCGCAATGCGTTCGGCAAGTGGTGCCGCGCCTGCCGGGTTTGCGACGGCGTCTTCTGCGCGGGGATGGTGCCGGGGATGGGCGGCATAGGGACTGGGCAGAGCTTCTTCAACAATCTCTCCGCGCTGGCGCGGTGGCGGTTGCAGGAACGGCTCGTGCACGACGTGAATCGCCCGCGGCTCGCCAAGACGCTCTTCGGGATCGAGCTGAGCCTGCCGGTGCTCGCGGCGCCCGTCACCGGCGCGGTCACCAACATGGGCGGCGCGACGACCGAGGAGGAGTTTGCCGAGGCGATGGTCGAGGGTGCCCGAAGCGCGGGCACGCTGGCCTGCGTCGGCGACGGCGCGACGCCCGAGAAGTACCGGATAGGGCTCGACGCCGCGGCGCGCGCGCGCGGCCGCGCGATCCCGTTCTTCAAGCCGCGGTCGCAGGAGGAGGTCCGCACGCGGATCCGGTCGGCGATCGCGGCCGGGTGCCCGGCCGTGGGCATGGACATCGACGGCGCCGCGTTCGTGACCATGAAGTCGCGGGGGCAGAGCGTGGGCCCGAAGACCGAGACCGATCTCCGCGCGCTCATCGCCGAGTGCGAGGTGCCGTTCCTGGTGAAGGGCGTGATGAATCCCGCGGACGCCGAGGCCGCGGTCCGGGCGGGAGCGAAGGCGGTGGTCGTTGGCAATCATGGCGGCCGCGTCATGGACCACATGCCCGGCGGCGCCGACGTGCTGGCCTCGATCGCAAGCGCCGTGCGCGGGGACGCGCTCGTCATCCTGGACGGCGGCATTCGCAGCGGCGAGGACGTCCTCAAGGGACTCGCCCTGGGCGCCGACTTCTGCATGATTGGACGCCCGGTCGCGATCGCGGCCGTGGGTGGCGGGGCGGAGGCGGTCGAGCTCTACTGGCGCGATCTCCGCGAGCAGCTCGAGCGGAGCATGATCCTGACCGGAACAGCCTCAACAGAGGGCGTGGACCCGGCCATCCTCTGCCCGGCCGGTTGACGCGTTGAGCGGCCCGCCATGGGAGCCACCGTGCCGCTGACGGTACGCCGCCGACCGACGCCATCCGGCGCGGATACCCTGGAAGTCGCCGGCATCCTCCTGCACAGTCGCTATGATCCCCGGAAGGAAGCCCTGCGGATCGCGGCGGAGGCCGCGGCGGCCACGCACGTGATCGTGCTCAGCCCCGGCCTGGGCTATCTCGGGGCCGCGCTCGCGGGGCGCGAGGTCCTGCTCGTGGAACGGCACGCCGCGATCGCGCAGGAGGACCCAGGCCAGGCGCGCCTCGTGGCCCCGACCGCGGCCGCGCTCCGCGACCGCGTCCTGGATTGGGATGGACTGGAGTCGGGGCGGCTGGCGGTGCTCTCGGGCATCATCCTTCCCGAGGACGAGCCATACTATGCGAGCCTGCGATCGGAGGCGCTCCGCGCGGTGGAGATGCGGGCCGAGGAGGTGGCGACCATCCGGGGGTTTTCCGCCACGTGGGAGGCCAACCTCGCGGGCAATCGCCGATGGATCAACGCCGCGAACGGGGAAGGGCTGGAGGAGAACCGAGGGAAGAAGGAGGAAGGCAGAGGGGAGAGTGACAGGGAAAGCGAGGGGGTGATCGAGGCACGTTGGCTGGAAACGTCGCGCCTGGGTTGGAAAGGGCGGACCGTGGCCGTCCTCGCGGCTGGACCTTCCCTCAGGGACGACCTGCCCGTGTTGGCCGAGGCCTGCGAGCATACTGGCCGATCGCCCGACGACGTGGCGGGGAGGGAAGGACGACGGTCCGCCGGGACGCGTCGCGCGCCCGTCATCGTCGCCGTGGACTCGGCCTTGCCGGCCGTCCTCGCGGCCGGCGTCCTGCCCGACGCCGTGGTGACGATCGATCCCCAACCGGTCAAGGCGAGTTGCCTCGATGACCTCGGCGGCATCCCCCTGATCGCCTCCGTGCTCTCTCCGCCCGTCGTCCTGGCTCGCGCTCGACGGCTCCTCCTGTTCGGCCAGGGGCATCCGGGTGAGGCGGCGGTCGGCGTTCCGCGCCGTGCGGTCCAGGGCGAGATGGGCGGCTCCGTCGCGACGGCGGCCGTCGCGCTTGCGGTTGCGGCCGGCGCCTCGACGCTCCTCCTGATCGGCCAGGATCTCTCGGTCGGGACCGGCCAGGAGCCGGCGCCGTCCACCCATGTCGGGGGGACGCACTTCGAGCGGCGGCTTCTCGGATCGCTGGGCCGGTTCTCGGGAGGCGCTCGCGACCTCTTGAGGCGGATGGCCCCGTCCAACCTTCGCCGCGTGCCCGCCGTAGGTGGCGGGACGGTCGTTACCACGCCCATTCTCGACAGCTATCGGCTCTGGTTGCGCGATCTCGCCTCGCGTCGGTCCGATATCATCTTCGTCCAGACCTCGCCCCGGGGTGCGGCCATCGGAATACCGGCCCGCTCCCTGGCGGACGCTCTCCAGCTGGAGTCTTCTTCGGTCGATAGGACGGACAGCGTCTGATGTCCGTCAACCCTTACAAGGCTCAGCAAACCTACAAGACGACGTCCATCCAGACGGCAAGCCAGGGGAGGCTCGTCGTCATGCTCTTCGAGGGCGCCATCAAGTTCATGAACGGGTTCATCGAGGCCGTCCGCGCCGGGCACATCGAGGGCGCTCACGAGAACGCGATGAAGGCGCAGAGGATCATGACGGAACTGACGCTCGCCCTCGATCATACCAAGGGCGGCGACGTGTCGCGCAGTATCGAGGCGGCGTACGAGGACATCCGGCGCCGGATGACGATGGCGAACATCCGAAAAGATGTGGCCGTGGCCGAGACCGTGATCAAGGACCTGGATGCGTTTCGGGAGACCTGGTCCACGGTCTTCAAGCAGGTCGACCTCGAGGCTCATCCTCCCCAGGCCCAGGGCGTCTCGATCCGCACATGACGACCCTGGTGGAGAGCCTGGACGCGATGGCGCGGTTGTATCGCGGCTATGACGCGCAGTTGGCGGAGTGGTTGAGCACGGGACCAAGCGACGCGGGTGCGGACGCCGCCGCAGGCCAGGACCTGGCGCGGCTCTCGCGGCTGGAGGAAGACTTCATCACCCGGGCGCGGGTCCTGGGCGAGGCCGTGGAGAGGGAACGCGTGCGGATCGCGGGATCGGTCGGGTCCGACCTGGCGCTACGCGAGGCGGCTCATCGGACCGAGGCGGGCGAGGACGGGGAGCGGGCCTGTAACGAGGCCGCGGCGGCCATCGCGGCGGTGGCGCGCCGGCGCGTCGAGGTGCTCAGGAGGCTGGAGGCGTTCTGTTCCGACGTTCGGAATGATCGGGGCAAGATTGCCGCGACGCGGCGGCTGGGTAAGCTATACTATAGGAACCGGGGGAAAGGGAGACGCGTGGATGGCCATGTTTGAGACCATGCGACGTTCCGGCTTCCGGGCGTCCGCTGCAACCCTCTTCTTCTCGTTGGCCGTCCTGGTCGCCGGCTCGCCGGCAACCGCCAAGATCTACGCCTATACCGACAACCAGGGCCGCATTCGTATCCAGGATCTCCCGGACCGCGAGGGGACCGAGCTGGCCCTGCCCCGGATTGGTGTTCCCACCAGCGGCGGGGCCACTTCCGCGGTGACGCCGCGGCGCGCGGCCACGGTTTCGCGCTCCGCGAGCCGCTCGGCCCGCTTTGATCCCGAGACGTTCCGCGCGAGCGTCAAGGAGGCGGCGGCCACGCACAAGCTCTCCGAGTCCTTGATCTTTGCCGTCATGCGGGCGGAATCGAACTTCAATCCGTACGCCGTCTCCTCCGCCGGCGCCCAGGGACTGATGCAGCTCATTCCCTCCACGGCTCGCCTCGTCGGCGTGGTCAACAGCTTCGATCCCCACCAGAATATTCACGGCGGCGCCAAGTATCTCCGGATGATGCTCGACCGGTTCGGCCGCGTCGACCTGGCCCTCGCCGCCTACAACGCGGGGCCCCAGGCCGTGGAACGCTACGGCGGAATTCCCCCCTTCGCGGAGACCCTGGGATACGTGCCGCGCGTCATGCGTTACTACCAGCAGTTCGGAGGCACGGGCGAGCTCGTGCTCACGGCGGCCCGCGCGCTGACCCCGACGTCGCGCGCCAGGTCGGCATCGACGACACGCACGGCGCGCGCCGCGCGCTCGGGCACGCCGACGGTGGCCCACCCGCGAACCCCGCCGCTCTGGTACTACCGCGGCCCTGACGGGCAGATCTACATCTCGAACATCAAGAACTGACACGCCCGTTCAAGCCGCGTGCCGGTTTCTACTCGAAGCGGAGAATGTGGACCCAGGCCGGGGGAACGTTGAGCTGGACGGTCTTGGACGAGATGCGGTGGGCGGCCAGGTAATCGTCGAAGGTCTTCTGAATACGCCTTAGCCTCATGGCCTCGCCGCCGCGGACCACGCGGAGCTTGAGCTGGCGCAGGTGGCAGTATTCGAAGAACGTGAGAATGCCGCCGCCTTCCAGGCACCGCGAGAACGTCTTGAGGATGCGTCGTACCTCCGTCGACGGGAAGTTGTTGAACGGAAGGCTACAGACCGCGAAGTCGTAATACTCGTCGTCCAATCCCTCGGGGAAGGAGCGCACCCGCACCTCGATGTGGCGTCGCCTCGCGGTCGCGTTCGAGGCCAGCCACGTCTCCAGGACCCGCGCCAGGTCCTTGGAAAGTTCGTAGATCACCAACTGGTCGTCCGGTCCCATCTTGCGGAGGATCTCGCGCGTCATGGCGCCGGTGCCGGCGCCGACCTCCAGGATTCGCTTGGGGCGATCGTCGACGCGGTAGTCATCGAGAGGTGTGGTCATCGCCTTGGCCAGGCGCGCCGAAGAAGGGAGCACGGCGCCGGTCTGCTGCCAATTGCGGCTGGCTTCCCGCAGGAAGCGCCGTAAGCCTCCCGTCTGCGAGGTTGGCATCAGGACCTCTTGCCGCCCGGGGATAGGCCCAGGTCGATGACGATCCGGCGATCGCGCCCGATCCTGTCCTCGCGACATAGACCCGGGAGCGAGACGAGGTCGGCGTGGGACGGGGGATGGACGGCGCGTTCCCAACCGGCTGGCGCCGACGAGGCGGGGGCCTCGATCACGATGAGTCGCCGGAGGAGTCCGGCGGCCAGAAGCGCGCGGCCCAGCGTGTCCCCGGCCTCGGCGAGGATGGCCAGGAGGCCGCGGTCCGCGAGGAGCCGAAGGGCCTCGCGAAGATCCAGTCCCGCTTCACTTGCTGTCACTGTCCTAACCTCCGCACCCGCCCCGGAGAGCACATCCATCGAGGCGCGGGCGCGCGGGGAAGAGTCGCGCCCGGCAACGGTGCCGGTCAGGATCATCGTGCGCTTATCGTCGTTTTCCGTCAAGAGCTTCGCGGAGAGGGGGATGCTTCCCGAGGCGGTGAGGACGATTCTCCACGGGTCCGGGGTCGTGAGGCTTTCCGGGCCGCCGTCAGCCCGGGGACGATGGCGTATGCGCAGGCCGGGATCATCAGTGCGCGCGGTCCGGCCTCCCACCAGGATCGCGTCATGGTGTCCGCGCAGTTCATCCACCCACGCGTTCGTCTCGGCACACGAGACCGCGGTCCTTGTGCCGGGCACCCAGGAGGTGGCGCCGTCAGGGGTTCTCACGGTCTTCCAGGTGACGAAGGGGAGCCCTGTGCGGCGGTGGTGGAGGTAGGCCTCGTTCTGCGCCGCGGCTTCCTCGCCCAGGATCCCCTTCTCGACAGCGATCCCGGCCGCTTCCAGTCGCGCTCTCCCGCCGCCGGCCACGCGGGGATCGGGATCGTCGAGCGCGAAGACGACGCGGCGGATGCCCGCGTCGATGATGGCATCAGCGCAGGGCGGCGTGCGACCGTGATGACAGCACGGTTCGAGCGTGACGTAGAGCGTCGCTTCGCTCCACCCGGTGAAGCCGACCGCGCGGGCGGCGCGGATCGCCTCGATCTCCGCGTGCGGGTGGCCGCAGGCCGTGTGCCACCCCTCCGCGATGGATGTGTCCGCGCACGCGAGGACGGCGCCGACGAGCGGGTTGGGGTGGACGCGCCCGCGTCCGCGTTCGGCGAGCTCGATCGCCCGCTTCATGTGGCGGATGTGATCGCGCGGCAGCGCCATGGGCACGGTCACGAGGCGTCAGCCCACGAGGTCGCGGGAAAACTGCTCGGCGTCGAAGGGGAGGAGATCGTCCACGGTCTCGCCGACGCCCACCCAGAGGACGGGGAGGTGGAAGCGCTCCGCGGCCTGGACGACGACGCCGGCCTTGGCCGACCCGTCGAGCTTGGTGACGACGAGGCCCGTCAGGGGGAGGCTCTTCGCAAAATTCTCGACCTGCAGGAGGCCGTTCTGGCCTGTCGTGGCGTCGAGGACGAGGAGGATTTCCTCGGGGTTGCGAAGCTTGCGGACGACGCGCAGGACCTTCTCGAGCTCGGCCATCAGGTTGGTCTTGGTGTGGAGCCTGCCGGCGGTGTCGATGATCACGCGGTCCGCGTTTCGAGCGATCGCGCTCTGGACGGAATCGTAGGCGACCGCGGCCGGATCGGCGCCCTCCTGCTGGGAAACGACGGGGACTCCGACGCGCTCGCCCCAGACCCTGAGTTGATCCGCCGCCGCCGCCCGGAACGTATCGGCGGCGCCGAGGAGCACGTCTTCGCCCGCGGCGCGCGCCTTCGCCGCCAGCTTGGCCGCGGTCGTAGTCTTTCCCGTGCCGTTGACGCCGACGATGATCACGACGGCGGGTTTCTCGGATTTCGCGATGGGGCTTGCGGGAGGAAAGCGCCGGGCGATGAGCGTGGCGATGGCCTCTTTCGCCGTCTCCGGCGTGACGCCGCCCCCGGCCTCGCGGAGCCAGGCCTTCAGGCCCTCCACGAGCTCCGAGGCGGTGGCCGCGCCGACGTCGCCGAGGATGAGCGCCTCCTCGAGCGCGTCCGCGGACTCCGCGTCGAAGACACCGCGGCCCACGGCCAGGTCGATCATCTCGCCGATCCGGGCGCGGGACTTCTCGAGCCCGGCGCGGAGCCGTTGGACCATCCCGAGGATCATTCGTCCTCCGCCTCGGGGTCGTCCACGGGAAGGCGACCCTCGGCGACCCGGAGCGCGGCCACGGACAGGAGCAGGGTCCCGATCAGGAGACCGAAGATCCAGAAGGCCGTTCCCGTGCTGGTGAAGACCATGGAGATACCGAGCACGGAGGCGTAGGCCGTGATCGTGTAGAGGAGGAAGACGGCGCGGCGGTAGGGAAGGACGCGGATGATGCGGTGGTGGATATGCTCGCGGTCCGCCTGGAAGATGTTCTTGTTGAGCCGTCCTCGGCGGATGATGGCCATCAGGGTGTCCGTGACCGGGAGCGCGAGCGCCATGACCGGGACGACCAGGCTGACCATGGCGGACGCCTTGGTGAACGATACAAGGCTCATCGCGGCAATGAAGAATCCGATCGAGAGACTGCCGGTATCGCCCAGGAAGATCCGGGCGGGATGGAAATTGTGCGGCAGGAATCCCATGAGCGCGCCGGCGAGGGCGATCGCGAGGAACGGGAGGACGTTCTCGCCGCGCCAGAGGCCGACGAGAAAGAGCGTGGTGGCGGCGATGGCGCCGATCCCGGCGCAGAGGCCGTCGAGGCCGTCGATGAGGTTCAGGGCATTGGTCAGGGCCCAGAACCAGAAGACCGTGACGAGCCAGCCCAGGATCGGGCCGAGAACGAGGGGATACTCCCCGAAGCCCGTGATCCGCTCGATGCGAAAGCCGTAGCCCCAGAGCACGGTGGCCGCAACGGCCTGGAAGACGAGCTTGATGCCGGCGTTCGAACCGCCGAGGTCGTCAAAGATGCCCAGGAGGAGAATGATCGATGAGGCCACGAAGAGCCCGATGAACTCCTGGAGGAATTCAAAGCGGAACCCGCGGTCCAGGTGCAGGGCGACGCCCAGGGCCATCATCGTGCCGGTGAAGACGGCGACGCCGCCCAGGTACGGGACGGCATACTTGTGGATCTTGCGCTCGTCGGGGAGGTCGAGGAGCTGAAACTGCGTGCAGATGCGGCGGAGCACCATGGTCAGCAGGTAGGAGATCGAGGTTGCGATCAGGAAGACGAGGAAGAACGGTTGCTCGGTCATAGGCCCGCCCGCGCCAGGATCTCCGGGCGCCCCACCAGGGCCTCTCCCAGGACCAGGAGGTCCACGGCGCCCTGGGCCCAGGAGCGTAACGCGTCCTGCACCGAGCGGACGATCGGTTCCTCGTGGATGTTGAACGACGTGTTGATCGCGATCTCGTGCCCCGTTCGCTTCCCGAACTCGGACAGGAAGTCAGAGAGAAATCCGCTGTTGTCCGGGACGACCTGCGGGCGCGCGGTATTGTCGACGTGGACGATGGCGGGCGCCGCGCCGCGGCACTCCGGTGCGACGTGGTATGTGATCGTCATGTACCGAGAGGACGTGTCCTCGGGCGACCAGTCCACGAGGAGTTCCCGGGCCGCCTTCTCGCTCATGATGGGAGCGAACGGCATGAACTCCGTGCGCCGCAGTCTCTGGTTGAGCGTGTCGTTGATCGAGGCGTCGCGGACGTGGGCGAAGATGGTGCGGTTTCCTAGCGCGCGCGGGCCGTATTCCATCCGGCCGGCGCAGCGGCCGACGATGAGCCCGGCGGCGACGGCGGCGGCGGCGGCGGCCCCGGGATTGGCGGGACGGCGCGCCACCAGGCCCAGCGCGGTGAGTTCATCGTCGGACCAGGAACCGGCGTCGTCTCCGAGCCAGGCGTCGGCCATGGGGACGCGACGTCCCGAAACCATCAGGGCCGCGCCGGCGCCCAGGCCCCCGTCGCCCATGTTGGGGTGGACCCAGGCGTTGCCGCCGCGCTCGCCCGCCACCTGGCGGACGACCTGGTTGACGCGGACGTTCGCGAAGACGCCGCCCGCCAGGGCGATGTTCGCGCAGCCCGTGTCCTCCAGCGCGTCCCTGGCGATCGCGGCCGCCAGCTCCTCGGTGTGGGCCTGGAGCGCGGCGGCGATATCCTCGCGCGAGTGCGTGTCCAGGAGCTCGTCGATCCACGTGGTCGCCCACGCTTCGTCGACGCGTGCTCCGAAGAGCCGCGGGATGAAATCGGAGACGAGCGCGCGATTCTCGTAGCGGAGCCGTTTTCGAAACTCGGGAAGGAGCACCCGGGCATCGCCGCGCGCCGCCAGCCCCGTGATCTTCCCCTCGTGGCGCGCCGGGCGGAATCCAAAGGCCTTGGTGACGTACGAGTAGAGGATGCCCGGCGACGCGTAGCCGGTGAAGGACCGCAGGCGCTTCAGGCGCCCTCCCTCGGCGAGAAAGACGGCGCCGCAGTGCGCGGAGTCGCCGATGCCGTCGAGCGTGAGGACGGCGCAACGGTCCCAGGGTGACGTGAAATAGGCGGCGGCGGCGTGGGCGTCGTGGTGGCCGACGAAGCGGGGCGTCCGGCTGATGTCGCGCGGTCCGGTGCGGATCATCTTCTTGGCCGTGAGTGCGGCATAGAGCAGACGGTTCGGGAGAAGAATTCCCGTGGACCGCCAGAGTCGCGTGACTTCGCTGGCCATCAGGAGGCCGCGGGACACGGGCTTGAGCCCGGCGAGGGCCACCTCTCCCACGTCGCCGGCCGAGAGGCCCGCCAGTTCGAGCGCGATGCGGATCGACTCGGTCGGCCAGCGACCCTCGTTCTTCCGGCGCGTGATCCGCTCCTCGTTGATCGCGGAGACGATCCGGCCGTCGATCACGATTGCGGCTCCGGAATCATGATGCTGGATTTCCGGCCTATCGCTCGAATAGCCCCAAATTCCCAGCACCGGCCGGCTCATACGGCGATGGTAGCGGAATCGGAGTCCGCCTGCTAGCGGCCTGACCCCGGTGACGAATTCAGGAGACTCCCGTACAGGGATTCCAGCTCGCGCACCATGGTCTGTGCGCTGAACCGGGTGCCGACGAATTCGCGGCAGGCGGCGCCCCTCCGGTCACGCTCCGCCTTGTTATCGATCAATTCGCGGATCGCCGCGAGCCAGGCCGCGGCGTCGCCGGCTGGAAGGAGTCGGCCGCCCGGCCCCACGACGTCGACCATGCCACCGATCCGGTTCGCCAGCACGGGAACGCCCGCGGCCTGGGCCTCGAGGAGCACGCGGCCCATCCCCTCGAACTCGGACGGGAGCGCGGCCGCATCGAGCGCGGCCGTGACCGCGGCGACGTCGGCATGGTAGCCCGCGAAGAGAACGTGCGGGGAGCAGGAGGGGCCGTCGGCGCCGGGGCGAGCGGCGAGGTCCCGGAGATCGTCCTCGAGGGGGCCCTCGCCGATGAAGACCAGCTTCACGCGATCGGAGAGGAGCGGGCGGAGCGCCTCGATCAGGAAGGCATGGCCCTTTCCCTCCCAGAGCTTCGAGACGAGCCCGACGGCGAACTGGTCGTCGCGCAGTCCCAGGAGTCTTCGGCCGGCGGCTCGATCGGCGTCCCGGAAGCGCTCGATCTCGATCCCGGACCAGATCACGGCGTAATCCCCGCGCCTCCCGATCCCCTCGCGTTCGGCCCAGGTCGCGAGCGTCTCCGAGATCGCCACGTGCGCGTCGGCCCAGCGAAACGCCAGGCGCTCGAGGTTGCGAAAGAGGGCGCGACGAGCCGGGGTTTCGCGCTCGTGAAAGGCGAAGCCGTGCACGGTGTGCACCACGCGGGTGCTCCCTGCCAGCCGCGCGGCCAGGCGCCCCAGGAAGCCCGCCTTCGAGTTGTGCGTGTGGACGATCGCAGGCCGCGCCGTCCGGATGACGCTCACCAGCTCGCGGACCGCCAGAAGGTCGTGAACGGGCGAGACCTCCGCCTGCATCTGTTTCAAGGGAATGAAGGGAAAGCCGTTCTCCAGGACGAGCTCCTGGAGGCGGCCACCGGGTTGGCAGGCCAGCGCGGTCCGGAAGCGGGCGCGGTCGAGGAGTTTCATCGAGAGGAACGTGTTGAGCCCGCTCCCGCCCACCCAGGGAAGCGTGTGCACGTGCAGGATGAGCGGCAGATCGTCCCGAATAGTCACTTTCCCACCGGCTCCTTCACCCTTCTCGTCTCGCTTCTCTCTGTTGGAACTTCGCTTGTTCCCCGATCCAGTTCCAGAGCGCGGCATAGGTCTCTGTGCCCCGGAATCGCGCGGCCGCGGCCAGGTTGATCGCGCGCCGCGTCCTGGCCGCCGGGAGCGCGGCCACGGCATTTCTCCAACCCTCCAGGTCGTGCGGCGCGACGTAGCGGGCGGCTTCTCCCGCCACTTCGCGCAGGATCGGGATGTCGCTGACGATCACGTCGGTGCCGCACGCCATGGCTTCCAGGGGAGGCAGGCCGAAGCCTTCCTGGAGCGCGGGGTGAAGGAGCGCGCGGGCGTTGCGGTAGAGCGCGGCCAGGCGTTCATCTCCGCGGACCTCCACGCGTCGGAGCGGCGCCGGCAGATCGGTCCGTCTCGTCCCGACGACAAGGATGGGCGCGAGGTCCCTGCCCGAAAAGGCGTCCACGATCGTCTGCACGTTTTTGTGGGGACGATCATCCGAGACCACGATCAGGTAATTGCCGGGGCTGACGCCGAGGGGGGAGAGCACGGCCTCGTCCTCGGCCCTGGGCTCGGGGTGGAAGGCGGCGCCGACCGCGTTGGGCGCCATCAGGATGCGCTCCGGCGCCACGCGCCAGTTTTCCACCAGGTCGCGGCGGCTCACTTCCGAGACGGTCGCCACGCGGTCGGCCACGGCAAGGGCGTGCTTCAGGCCTGCGATGAATGGGAGAGCGCGGTACCAGATGCGGGCCGGGATCGTGTCGTGGACGGTGCAGAGGGAGGGGATGGAAAGGAGCGGCGGAACCTTGAAGTAGGGGGAGAGCCAGACGCCCACGCCTTCGGCCTCGATCAGGCGCTTCAGAGACGGTCCCGTCCAGGGACCGATCGGTCCGGCGACGGAGACGGCGGCGTCGGGATGGTGATGGCCGACTCCCACGAACTCGAGCCCGGGGGCCAGCGAGCGGCGGGCCTCGAGAGCGTTCAGGATCCACCGGCCGATACCGGTGCCGGGGCGACGCAATTCCCGGAGGTCGATGGCGACTCTCACCGGGGATGAGGTCTCATGCGTGTTTCAGGGCTTCGGCGAGATCGTCGAGGCGGACATCCTTCGTCTCTCCCGTGGCCCGGAGCCTGAGTTCCGCGAGGCCTTCGCCGAGCTTGCGCCCGAGCGTCAGGCGGAGTGGGATGCCGATGAGATCGGCATCCTTGAACTTGATGCCGGCGCGGAGATCGCGGTCGTCGACGAGCGCGTCCATGCCGTTCGCGTCGAGGGCGGCCGCGACGGCGGGCAGCGCCGACTCCGATCCGTCCGCGGCAAGGACGATGTGCACGTCGAATGGCGCGATCCCGCGAGGCCAGATGATCCCGTCCTTGTCATGCGACTGCTCGACGACCGAGGCCATGAGCCGCCCGGATCCGATCCCGTAACAACCCATGACGTAGGGCTTCTCCTGGCCGGCCGCGTCCTGGTAGAGAGCGTTCATCGCGGCGGAATAGCGGGTGCCGAGCTTGAAGATGTTCCCGACCTCGATCCCGCGGCTGGCCGCGAGCGGGGCGCCGCACTTCGCGCACGCGCACCCGGCATCAGCGGCGGCGATCTCCGTCACCACGTCCGCGGTGAAGTCCCGGCCCAGGTTGACGTTCCTGAGGTGGTAACCCTCCCGGTTGGCGCCTGAGACGAGGTTCGTGGCGCCCTGGAGGGCCACGTCCGCAACGATGAACGCGTTCTTGACCCCGATGGGGGAGGCGTAGCCGGCAACGGCGCCCGAGGACGCGATCTCCTCGGGGTGAGCGGGCCGAAGAGTCGTCTCGCCGCAGGCCTTCATCAAGAGGAGTTCATTCACCTCGTGGTCGCCCCTCAGGACCGCGAAGATGAGACCTCGTTTCTCGCCGCAGTAGAAGACCGCCTTGGCCGTCCGGGACGCGGGCACGCCCAGGAATTCCGCGACGTCCTCGATCGAGGTGCGGCCTGGCGTCGCGACCTCCTCCACCGGGAGGAGGTCCGCCTCCTGCGGCGATTCCCGCCGGAAGGCGGCGACCTGTCGATTGGCCGAGTAGCCGCAGGCCGCGCACGAGATGATGGTGTCCTCGCCGTATTCCGAGAGCGCGATGTACTCGTGGGCGACCTTTCCTCCCATCATCCCCGGATCGGATTCGACGATGAGATACCGGAGGCCACAGCGGTCGAAGATCCGCTTGTAGGCCTCGTAGAGGCGGGGATACCACTCGTCGAGCGAGGCCTCGTCGGCGTGGAACGAGTAGGCGTCCTTCATCGTGAACTCACGGGTGCGGATCAGCCCGCCCCGTGGGCGCGGCTCGTCGCGGAACTTGGTCTGGAGCTGGTAGAGCAGGAAGGGGAGCTGCCTGTACGACTTGATGTCGTTGCGCACGAGCGCGACGATCGTCTCTTCGTGCGTCATCGCCAGGCACATGTCGCGGCCGCCGCGGTCGCGGAACCTCAGCATCTCCGGTCCGATCTCGTTCCACCGTCCCGATTCCTTCCAGAGCTCGGCGGGCTGGGTGACCGGGAGGTAGACCTCCTGCCCTCCCACGGCGTCCATCTCCTCGCGGAGGATGCGCTCGATCCGCTTGATCACGCGGTATCCCAGCGGCATCAGGGAGTGCATGCCAGCGCCGACGGAGCGCATGTAGCCGGATCGTACGAGGAGCTTATGCGAGGGAAACTCGGCGTCGGCGGGGTCTTCCCGATACGTCGGGGCGAAGGTCTGTGAGAGCCGGTGGATGGTCATGACGAAGAGATTAGCAGGGGAGTCGCGCGGGGAGTAGCCCCCTTCCCCTATTGCCTTTTTCGCTGAAAAACCTAGGATTAGGCACATGGCGGTATGGAATCTGAGGATTACGGACCGGAGGGGCAGGGCTCAGGTGTTTCCCATGAGCCAGTTTCCGGTCATTCTTGGCAGGGACGAATCGCTCCCTGTTAAGCTGGATGATCCGCAAGCCTCCCGCCGGCACTGCCAGGTTGAGCAGGGGGACGGGACCTCCTTCACCGTGCGCGACCTGAATTCCACGAACGGCACGCTCCTCAACGGCCGCAAGATCACGAGGGCCACGGTATCAGACGGCGATCGCATCAAGATCGGCGAGACCATCATCGAGTTCATGAAGTCGCAGGAGGTCTCGGTCGAAGATGACACGGGCATGCGCCGGCTCTCGATCCTCCGGTCGTTCGCCGCGCCTGGGGGCTCGAAGGCCTCGTCCCCATCCCCCGCGGCTTCCGATGATCGGGCCGCCGTGCTCTCGCGGATCGGCATGCCGGGAGGCGGGACGCAGGCCGCCGGCCCCGCGCACCAGCGCCTCACCCTGATCGCGGAGGTCGGTCACATCCTGACCGAGCTCCAGGATCTCGACGAGATCCTCAAGGTGATCCTGGCGGGGCTCATCGAGGTCTATCCGATCGAACGGATCGCGGTGCTCACCCGCAACGAGGAGTCGAACCAGCTCGAACCCTCGGTATCGAAGAGCAAGGAGGGCGTTGCGGCGGGCGTCGTCGTTTCGCGCACGATCTGCCAGCACGTTCTCAAGACCGGCGAGGCCATCATCACCGAGAATGCGCTTGCCGATCCGCGGTTTTCCTCCGGGGATTCCATCATCGAGAACCGGGTGGGTTCCGTGATCGCGGCGCCCATCACGGCCCGCGGCCGGCTCCTCGGCGTGCTGTACGCGTGCACGACCGAGCGAGCCAATCACTTCTCGGACCACGATCTTTCGTTCCTGGCCCTCATCGGCAATCTCGTCGCTTTGGCGATCCTCCTGGACAAGGCGCCCTCGTGAGCAATCTCCTGCGGCCTGGCGATCGGCTGACGCAGGACTTCGATATCACCATCGTCGAGAAGATCGCCGAGGGTGGCATGGGCGAGGTCTACGAGGCCCTGCTTCACGGGGCTCGTGGCTTCCAGAAGCGGATCGCGGTCAAGGTCGTGCGCGCGGAGTTCATGGCCGGGGGCGACATGACGCTCGCGGCAACGCTCGAGGAGGAGTTCCTGGCCCGTCTCGTGGCCGAAGCCAAGCTCGTCTCCAACCTGATCCATACCCACATCGTGCAGATTTACCTCCTGGGCACCATGCAGAGGGAGGGCAAGGCGAGCGGCTACGTCGCGATGGAGTACGTGCACGGGATCAACCTCCGGAGTCTCCTCGATCGCCTGCTCTTCGATCACCGGTTCATGCCCGTGGAAATTGCCGTCTACATCGCGTCTCGGGTCGCGCGGGCCCTGGAGTATGCGCACGCCGCTTCGGACAAGGAGGGCGTGCCGCTCGAGATCGTGCATCGCGACGTGTCCCCCACCAATATCCTGATCTCGGCCGAGGGCGTCGTGAAGCTCTCGGACTTCGGCATCGCGCGCGTGCAGAGGACCGATGCGGAAACCAACGACTACGTGGTGGGCAAGCGGCGCTACATGCCCCCGGAGCAGGCCCTGGGAGGACCGCTCGACTTTCGCGCGGACATCTACAGCCTCGGTCTCGTGCTCTACGAGATGCTGGCCAACCGGCTCCCCGAGAAGAACCTCCCGGTCGCCCTCCCGTCCGCGTTCCACGCCGGTCTTCCATCCGAGATCGAGGAGATCGTCATGCGCGCGACGCGCCGCGCGGCGGCGGAGCGGTACGCCGCGACGGCCGAGTTCGCCGTCGCGCTCGAGAAGGCGATCTATGGCCGCGGCTACGGTCCCACGTTCACCACGCTCGCCGAATACGTCCAGGCGCAGTTCCCCGGGCTCCGCCAGGCCGCTCCCCGCGGGGCGGGCGAAGAGCGGACGCAGGTGTTTCGCGGCGTCGTCGAGTAGGAAATTGGCGATGGAGTTGATTCTCTTCACCGAGGATTTTCACCGTGCCGACCTGTATGCCGCCCTGGGTTCGCCCGTCGCAACCGCCGACTGGCGCGGCGTCGTGGGGTGGTTGCGCGCCCGGACGGCGCCGGCCGGAGTCATCCTCGAGCTGAGTTCCGCGCGCGCGCTGGATGTCCTGCGTGCGCTCCGCGGCGACGCCGAGCTTGCCCAGCACCGCGTGGCGGGCATCGCGCTGGATCCGGATACGGCCGCTACGGCGCGGCGCCTCGGGCTGGACCCTGTCTGGTCCGCCGACGAGGCGTTGGCGCACGGGGCTGAGATGCTGGGACGCCATTTTGAAATCTCGTCGTTCGAACGGAGGCAGTGACGCATGAGCGTGAAGGCAACGTGGCTTGGCCATTCGGCGGTCCTCCTGGAGCATGGGAACGTGAAGGTGCTCATCGACCCCTTCTTGACGGGGAATCCCCGGGCCTCGTGCGCGGCCCGGGATCTTTCGCCCGATCTCGTCCTGCTCACGCACGATCATGAAGATCATCTCGGGGACACCGAGTATTTCCTGGGACGCGGTGCGACGTTCGTGGGCATTCACGAGCATGCGGTGAGGTTCGCGGAGGCGGGATACAAGGCGGAGGGGATGAATATCGGGGGAGCCCTGGAGATCGGGGGGCTGAGGATCCACATGACCCATGCCCTGCATACGTGCGCCGTCGGGCATTGCGCGGGGTTCGTCGTCGAGCTCGGCGGCAGGCAGGTTCACCATGCCGGCGATACCGGGCTCTCGATGGACATGCAGATCCTCGAGGAGTTGTTCGCGATCGACCTGGCATTCCTGCCGATCGGCGATCGCTACACCATGGGCGCCGCCCAGGCCGCGACGGCCGCGAACTGGATGGGGGCAAAGCGGGTGGTGCCCATCCACTATGGAACCTGGCCTCCCATCGCGGGCGCGCCCGAGGTGCTCAAGCGTGAACTCGGCGACCGCGCGTGCATCCTGGAACCCGGCCAGGCCCTCACGCTCTGAAGCGTTCCGTGCCTGCTCCTTCGCTCGCCCTGCTCCCGTGACGCAGTCCTTTCACGTCGATCGCCTGCAGTGGTTTCATCCCGCCTACCCGGTCTCGCGCCCACCGCTGAAGGTGCTCTTCCTCAGCGACATCCACTGCCCGGGCCCGACGGCGCGCATGCGCGAGCTCGCCTCGTGGCTGGCGACCAGGTCCTCCGACGAACACGCCCGGGACAGTCGCGACGGGGACACGCGCGCGTGGGACGTCGTCCTCTTCGGCGGCGACTACCAGGATGGCCATGGCCGGGTTTCGGACAAGGTGTACGAGGCCATCCTGGCGGTGATCCGCGCCGCGCGGGGGCGCTGGGGCACGTTCGGCGTCAGCGGCAACCACGATCACCCGACGCTCGTGGAGCGCCTGCGGCATGAGTCCAGCCTGCGGATGCTGGAGAACGAGTGGTACCACCTGGATGGACCGGTACACGTGGTCGGGATCGGCGACGCCTGGCAGGATCGCGACGACCCACGCCGTGCCGTCTCCGGGATCGCGGCAGGGAGCTTTCTCCTGGGCGTCGCGCACTCCCCGGACGTCGCTCACAAGGCCGCCGCCGCGGGTGTTCATGCGCTCTTCTGTGGGCACACGCACGGGGGGCAGGTTGTCCTGCCCCTCGTCGGTCCGCCGGTCCGGCGGCTGAAACGGGATCGCAGGCTCCTGAGCGGCGAGTTTCGGCTCAACCGGATGCTCCTGCACGTCACGATGGGATTCGGCGCCAGTCTCTTCTCGATCCGCTACGGCACCCGTTCCAGTATCTGCGAGGTCGTGATCCAGCACGGCGCCCTGCGCCAGAACCGAATCCGCCGCGTCTATCCCAAGGGGTTCTGGAAGGGAGTCAGGCCCCCTTCATCACCTTGACGACCTCGTCGACCTCGGCCTCGGTCATGCCGGGGAAGAGCGGGAGGGAGATGATCCGGTCGCAGAACTGCTCGGAGACAGGAAAGGCGCCCGCCTTGTAGCCGAGGTTTGCGAAGCCGCGCATGAGGTGCAGGGGCATGGGGTAATGCACACCCCAGCCGATGCCCGCCGCGTCGAAGGCGTTGCCTAGGGCCTCCCGGTTCTCTGCCAGGACGACGTAGAGATGGTAGACGTGCTCGCGGCCCGCCCCGACCCTGGGCGTCACGAACCTCCTGTCACCGGCCAGCTTGGCGTCGTACCACGCGGCTACCTGCCGCCTCTCGGCGTTCCAGCGATCGAGGTGCGGGAGCTTCACGCCGAGGACGGCAGCCTGGAGCGTGTCGAGGCGGGAGTTGTCGCCCTTCTCGAAGGACTCGTTCTTGTTGCCGCGGCCATGGATGCGGATGCGGCCCATCCGGGCGGCCAGGGCCTCGTCGTTCGTGAGGCAGATGCCGGCGTCGCCGAAGGCGCCGAGGTTCTTGGAGGGGAAGAACGAGAAGCAGGCGATGGTGCCGAGCGTGCCGATCTTGCGGCCCTTCCACGTGGCGCCGTGCGCCTGCGCGCAGTCCTCGATGACGGCCAGGTCGTTCTTGCGGGCGATCGCCAGGATCGCGTCCATGTCGGCGGCCTGGCCGTACAGGTGAACGGGGATGATCGCCTTGGTGCGCGGCGAGATCGCGGCCTCGATCCTCGAGACGTCGATCGTGAACGTCTCGGGCTCGATGTCGACAAGGATCGGGCGCGCGCCCACCCGCTCGATGGCGCCCACCGTCGCCATGAACGTGTAGGGCGTCGTGATGACCTCGTCGCCGAAGCCGATCTCGAGCGCGCGCAGGGCGATCGCCAGGGCGTCGCTGCCGTTGGCCACGCCGACGCCGTGCGTGTTCCCGTTCCAGGCCGCGAACGCGGTCTCGAAGGCCTTCACTTCCGGCCCGAGAATGAAACCGGAGGTATCGATGACCTTCTTGATGGCGGCGTCGATCTGGGGACGAAGGGGCGCGTGCTGGCGGTCAAGGTCAAGGAGCGGAATGCGCGGGCTCATCTCAGGGGGTCTCCATCCCCAGGGATTCCGGGCCGAATCCCCCGGGAAGGAGTTCCGCGATGGTCAGCACCTTGTGCGGGCCCTGCAACCGTTCCGTGGAGGCCAGGATGACCTCGATATGCCCGCCGAACTCGAAGATGACCTGGCGGCAGGCGCCGCAAGGCGAGGGCTCCCCGGCCAGCACGATGGCGATCGCGCGGAATTTTCGCTTTCCGTCCGAGACGGCCTTGAAGATCGCGGTCCGCTCCGCGCAGTTCGTGAGGCCATAGGAGGCGTTCTCCACGTTGCAGCCGGAGTAGACCGAGCCGTCCTCGCAGAGGAGAGCGGCACCGACGAGAAACTTGGAGTAGGGGGCGTACGCGCTGAGACGGGCCTCGGCGGCCCTGTCAACCAGCGCCTGGTAATCGACTGTCATGGAGCGATTCTACCCGGCGGGAAGCGGCGGGCAATCAGGATGGCAAGGCCTCCGTCCCAAAGGACAAGTGACCAATGGAAAATGACTACGCCAGGTCCAGGCCACCGCTTTCGGCGGGCTTGCCACTCGCCTGCAGGCTCATGGCGTCGTCGAGGTCGATTCGCTCCTCGTAGAGGGCCTTGCCCACGATGGCGCCTTCGAGTCCCTTGATTCCAGCCAGCCTTCGTAGGTCGTCGATCGTGGTGACGCCTCCGGAAGCGATGACGGGGACGCGCGCGATTCCCAGCATCTCGCCCAGGGCGTCAAAGTCCGGTCCGATCAATTCGCCGTCCCGCTCGATGGCCGTGAAGATGATGCCTCGAGCCTTCCACTCCTCGGCGCGCTCCGCGACCTCGGCTATGGTGCGGTTGCTGGTTCGCACCCAGCCGCGCGTCGCCACCATGCCGGCGCGGGCATCGATGCCGATATAGATCCGCCCGGGGTTGGCTTCCACGATCTCGGCCGCCACCTGAGGCTCCTCGACGACGAGCGTGCCGATGACGACATAGGTGACGCCCGAGGCGATGAGCGTCGTGACGGCCTCGGCATTGCGTATGCCTCCACCGACCTCGATCTCCACTCCGGTCGCGGCCGCGATCTTCTCAATCACCGCCAGATTCCGGGAACCCCCGGCGAAGGCGCCGTCGAGGTCCACGACGTGGATGCGACGCGCGCCGGCGTCCGCCCAGCGCTTCGCGGCGTCCACGGGGTCGGCGTCATAGACCTTTCGCGACTCCTTCTCGCCGCGCGTCAGCCGGACGCAGCGGCCGTCCATGATATCGATGGCGGGAATGACGATCATCGAGGTGCCTTTCGTTCCATAGAGGTCGCCAGGAAGCGGGTGAGGAGCGCGAGACCGCGATCCCCGGACTTCTCCGGGTGAAATTGGGTCGCCAGCACGCTGCCCTGGGAGACGGCCGCGGCGTAATCCACGCCGTATGCGGCCCGTGCCGCAATGACGCCCGGCTCCGCGGGATCGACGTAGTAGGAGTGTACGAAGTAGTATCGCGGCTCTATCGCGCCGCCGGGATTCAGGATCGTCTCCATGCCAGGCCGCGGTCGGATGACGTTCCAGCCCATGGCCGGCACGGTCAACTTGTCCCCGCCGGAAGTGGCGGGGAAGAGCCGCACCGTGCCGGGAAACCACCCGAACCCCCGGCAGCCCGGAGCTTCTTCGCTCGAATCGAAGAGCACCTGCATGCCGAGGCAGATTCCCAGGAACGGGCGCTCAGCGCGCATCCAGGCTTTCAGTGGTTCCGGGAACCCGGCCGCCGTCAGCCTCTCCATGGCTTCGCCGAAGTGACCGACGCCCGGCAGGACGACGACGTCCACTCCCGTGAGACCGTCCGGGGACGCGATCAGTCGGGTCTCGGCGCCCGCGACGCCGAGCGCCTTGGCGACGGAATGGAGGTTTCCCATCCCGTAATCGATGATGCCGACGCGCACGCTCATGGAACGACCATCTTATAGGGTAAAAGGAACGAATTGAACCCCGGCAACTGCCCTTGAAGCGGCGATCGCTAAACCGAGGGAATCACAAAGATGATCAGCGGAGACGCTGAGAACGCCGTGACGAGGAAGAGTGGGACGTCCTTATCACGCCTCTGAGGAATCTGCGCCG
Source organism: uncultured bacterium (assembly GCA_964548165.1). GTDB lineage: Bacteria > UBA8481 > UBA8481 > UBA8481 > UBA8481 > CAZJQD01. Next base: position 28,888 of record CAZJQD010000018.1, on the reverse strand, counting down.
GATGTTAGTTCAACACGGAGTGTTGGATAGAGCAGTCTTATCTCTGCGTTCTCTGCGTCTCGGCGGTGCGATTCATGAATACGCCGGACTAAGACTCAGGACGGGAAGAGCGCCTCGAGAAGTTCGTCGATGGTGGAGACCGCGCGAATTTTCATCCCCGCCGGAACCTCGACCTTCTGCTTCGGAGTCCAGGCCGCCTTGAATCCCAGCGCGGCCGCTTCCCTGAGGCGTGGTTCCAGCCGGCCCACGGGCCGCACCTCGCCACCCAGCCCGACCTCACCGACGAAGACCGCACCGGCCGGTAGCGGCTGATCGCGTAGCGCCGAGGCAACGGCCGCGATCGTTGCCAGGTCCACGGCCGTCTCCTTGAGGCGAAAGCCGCCGGCCGAGTTGAGGTAGACGTCGTCCTTCGAGACCATCGTCCGGCCACGGCGCTCCAGGACGGCCAGGAGGAGCGCCAGGCGGTTCGGGTCGATGCCGGTCGCGAGGCGCCGCGGCAAGCCATAGGCCGTCGGCATCGTCAGGGCCTGCAGTTCCAGCACCAGCGGCCTCCGGCCCTCCATCGAGACCGTGATGGCCGAACCCGGAGCGGGTGCCAGGTGCGAGGGGAGAAGGATCTCGGAGGGGTTCGTCACCTCGCGCATGCCGGTCTCGGACATCGCGAAGAGCCCGACGTCGTCGGTGGCGCCGAACCGGTTCTTCGTCGTGCGTAGCAGCCGATACGATCCGGATGTGTCGGTCTCCAGCACGAGCACCGTGTCGACGAGATGCTCCAACAGCATCGGCCCGGCAATATCGCCGGACTTCGTGACGTGGCCGACGAGGAGGATTGGGATGCCGAGGCCCTTGGCCGCCCGCATGCAGCGCGCAGCCGCCTCGCGGATCTGGTTCACCGCGCCGGGCGTGACGGACGGATCCTCGACGCGCACCGTCTGGATCGAGTCGACGATCACGAGCGCCGGCTTTTCCGCCTCCACCTGCTTCAGGATGGTCTCCACGGCGGGCGAGGTCGTGACGAGGATGCGATCGCCGGCGACCCCGAGCCGATTCGCCCGGAGCTTGATCTGCGCCGGGGATTCCTCGCCGGCCGCGTACAGGACCGAGCCCATCCCGGCCGCCAACTGGAGCGCCAGCGTCGACTTGCCGATGCCGGGTTCTCCCGCCAGGAGAGTCAGCGAGCCCGGAACAAGTCCCCCACCAAGCACGCGGTCGAGCTCGCCGATGCCGGTCGCGTGCCGGTTCGCCTGGAGCCCGTCGACGTCGGAGAGCTTCTGAAGCGAGTCGCGGCCCGCTTTCGCGTTGCCGCCCTTCTCGACGATCGTCGACCAGCTCCCGCAGGACGGGCACTGCCCCATCCACCGCGGCTGCTCGCTCCCGCACTCCGTGCAGGCGAACGCCGCCCGCTTCGTCTTGCCCGACATGGACATCGCCGCGATCCTGCGGTGACCTCCCTCAGGCTCCCTTGGCGATCGCCTTGTCGAGCGTGTCCGCGACGTGGGAGAGGGTGGCGTCGTCGATGACCAGGGGCGGCTGGATGCGCAGCACGTTGGCGTGGACGCCGCCGGTGCCGATGAGGATGCCGGCCTCCAGGCAGCGCGCCTGCACGGCCCCCGCCAGCTCCGGCCAGGGTGTCCTCTTCTTCTGATCGCTGACGAGCTCGATGCCGATCATCAGGCCCTTGCCCCGGAGCTCGCCGATCGCCTTGCGCTTCTTCTGCATCGCCTTCAGCCGCTTCATGAGCCGGGCGCCCTTGTCCGCCGACTGCTTCGCCAGCTTGGTCCGCTCCATGTAGTTGATGTTGGCGAGCGCGGCGGCGGCGGAGACGGGATTGCCGCCGAAGGTCGAGAGGTGGGAGCCGGGCGTGAACGAGTCGGCGATCTCGGCGCGCGCCGTGAAGCCCGCGATCGGGAAGCCGGACGCGATGCCCTTGGCCGTCGTCACGATATCCGGCAGGACGCCGTAATGCTCGATGGCGAACATCTTCCCGGTCCGGCAGAACCCGGACTGGACCTCGTCGGCGATGAAGAGGATGCCGTGCTTGTCGAGGATGCTCTTCACCCGCTTGAAGTAGCCCTCGGGCGGCGCCACGATCCCGCCCTCGCCCATCACGGGCTCGGCGATGAACGCGGCGACGTTGCCGGAGGTGTTGTAGCGGATGATGTCCTCGACGGCGTCGGCGCAGGCGAGGTTGCACTTCGGGAAGGTCTGCCTCAGGGGGCAACGGTAGCAGTAGGGGACCGGCGCGAAGGTGATGCCGCTGGGGTACGGGCCGCCGCCGAGCTTGCGGCCCTGGTTGCCGGTGATGCCGAGCGTGGCGTTGGTGCGGCCGTGGAACGAGGCCTGGAGCGCGATGAACTCCTGCTTCTTCGTGAAGTGCCGCGCCATCCGCATCGCGCCCTCGATCGCCTCGGCGCCCGAGTTCGCAAAGAACGTCTTCTGCATCCGGACGCCCGGGATGATCTTCGCCATCTTCTCGGCGAGGTCGGCCACGGGGCGGTTGTAGTAGACGTAGGATCCGCAGTGCACGAGCTTGTCGGCCTGGGCCTTGGCGGCCGCGATGACCTCGTCGTTGCTGTGGCCGGCGTTGGTGACCGAGATGCCGGCGAAGCAGTCGATGTACTCGCGCCCGTCCTCGTCCACGAGGGTGAAACCCTTGGCGTGGTCGACGACGACGGGCTGGAGCCGCTTGACGAAGGAGAGGATGACGTACTTCTCGTACTTGCTCTTGGTATCCATGCGCGGAGTATGAGGTGTCCGCCCGGATCTTGGCAACCCCGGGTATATCCCCATAGCGGTCCTGCGCCCCGCACGCTAGGCTTATCGGCATGAATCGCCGCGCGCTGCTCGTTCTGCTCACCCTGGCCCACCTCGGTCTCTTCGGAAGCGCCTTCGGTTGCGCCTCCTCGACGGCGACCACCGCGGGGGCGATCCCCGCCGCGGCAAGCGCCGCCGGCCCGTCCTCCGACACGGCCGCCATCGTCTATCTTTCCGCAGACGATTCCCTGGTCATCGGGCAGTGGGTGGGCGAAGGCGAGACCATGGCGACTCAGGAAGGCGCCATGCTGCGATTTCCTGACGGCAGCGACGTCGAACTCGACGAGACCACGACGGTCGAGGTCCGCGCGATCGCGCGCGTGAACGGGCCCACAACCACGCGGTTGCACGTCCAGCGCGGCGCGGTCCGCGTCAATGTTCCCGCGCGCCCCACGGCGGGGAACACCGTCATCTACCAGGTCACCACTCCCGTCTCCACGGTCGGCGTGCGCGGCACCGACTTTGCGGTCGCCTATCAAGCGTCGTCGTCAGCGACCGATGAGGCCGATATCGACGTCTTCGAGGGAACCGTCGAGGTGGATAACGGCGGCGCGCCGGAGCGGGTGGGCGCCGGGCGTGGAGCCACGGTCGGGCGACGGGCCGTCCGCGGGCGCGGGGTGCCCGAAGCGGTGCGCGAGCGCTGGGAGAATCGGCGCGAACGGGTCATCGAACGCCTGCGCACGCGGATGAGGCTGAACCCGGACGATGACGTCGCCGAGAAGTTGCGTGAGCATCTCAGGAACCTGCCCCCCGAGAAGCGCCAGCAGATCCAGGAACGCATCCGGAGGATTCAAGTGGAGCAACGGGCTCGCGCGCGGGCTCGCGTCGAGAACGTCCGGGAGCGGAGTTCAGAACGTCAGCAGACCGGTCGTCCCGTGAACCCGCCCCCGAGACCGGTTCGTCGCACGCGCTAGACGTCCAGCTACTGGACGAAAAGGACTACCGACCGAGCAGGCCTACCGGACCAGCAGGGGGACGAGCACCCCGTTGACGAGCGGGAAGACGAGCGGGAAGCTGAGGGTGGAGACGAAGATGGTCTCCGCCGCGTGCTGGGCCTCGCCCTTGTAGCGCACGTTCAAGAGGTAGCTGAAGACGGCCGAGGGCATCGTTGAGACGAGGATGATGACGCGCGCCGTCAGGGGATCGGGGCGGAAGATCAGCACGTAGGCCGACGAGAGGAGGATGCCGAGCCCGAAGCGTGCGGCGACGGCGCCGATGAGCGGCCGCCAGGCGGTGTGGGCGCCCAACCGCGGCAGGGCCGCGCCCATGCAGAAGAGGGCCACGGGGATGGTGGCCTGGGCCGGTAACGCGAGGAGCGTGCGGATCTCCTCGGGGAACGATCGGCCGGTAGCCTTCCAGCTGAAGGCGATCGCGATCGCGACGAGGTTGGGATTCAGGGCGAAGTTGCGTATGCCCTGGGACAGGCTCGTGTGGGCGCCCAGGACCGAGATGCCGGCCGTGAAGAGGACGAGGTTCATGGCCTGGTCGAAGATGATGACCGGCGCCACCCACGCCGCCCCGCCCATCGTCTCCGCGATGGGAATGCCGAAGAATCCCGAGTTCATGAACGCGATCGGGAGGACATACTTCATGATCGGTTGACCACTGATCTTCTGGGCCAGCCCCACCAGGGCCATGGCTCCCAGGATGACCCAGGCGCAGGCCGCGGCGGGATGCCCGATCGAGCCCCAGTCGAGGGGGGTCTCGAGGATCGAGAGGAACACGAACGCGGGCATGAAGAAGTCCATCGTGGCGTGGGAGAGGGGAGTGGGGTCCAGCCGGTAGAGGCGTCGCGCCAAGACGCCTAGCCCGAAGATGACCATGAGGGCGAGGAAACGGGCGATCATGAGCCGGTAACTCCTTCATTTTCCGATCCGGCGTTGCTCAGCCCCGTGTGGCAAGACGGCGAAGCGGACGCGGTGGAGGCGGACGATGAGCCGGGCGCCGGACATTTTTCCACCGCGATCGCGATCCTTATCAAGAAGCGGTTTCCCATGGCGGGGCGGCATGATACGATGCTCCGCCGTTTCAGACCATGACGAACAGACTTGATCTCACTGCCCTGCCCGCCCTCTGCAAGGACTGGCGCCGATCGTCCCTGAGGATGATCCACGCCGCCAAGTCGGGGCATCCCGGTGGCGCGCTCTCCATCATCGAACTGATCGCCGCCGTCTACTTCCGTCACCTGCGGTTCGACGCCGGGAATCCCGGGTGGGCAGACCGCGACCGCTTCATCCTCTCCAAGGGCCACGGCGTGCCCGCGCTCTACTGCGCCATGGCCGAGGCCGGCTACTTTCCGAAGGACGAGCTGATGACGCTCCGGAGGATCGATGGGCGCCTGGAGGGACATCCTGATCGGTGCCGCCTTCCCGGGATCGAGGCCTCGACGGGATCGCTCGGGCAGGGCCTCTCGATCGGGATCGGTCATGCCCTGGCCGCGCGTCTCGACCAGCGGGATTATCACACCTATGTCCTCGTCGGTGACGGCGAGATCCAGGAAGGCCAGGTCTGGGAGGCCGTGCTCTTCGCCGCCCAGCACAAGCTCGCCAATCTCACCTGTATCGTTGACGCGAACGGATTCCAGCTCGATGACGCCACCGATCGCATCGTGGGCCTCGAACCGCTCGCGGCGAAGTGGGAGTCCTTCGGGTGGCACGTGCAGGAACTTGATGGCCACGATCTCGCGGCTATCGACAAGGCCCTGGTCGCGGCTCGCGCGGAGACCTCGCGCCCGTCCGTGCTCGTTGCCCGCACTGTGAAGGGCAAGGGCGTCAGCTTCATGGAGAACAACAACGACTGGCACGGAGTCGCCCCGGATGACACCCAGCTCGCGGCCGCGCTGAAGGAACTGGCGTAATGGCGCCCGCCTCGGAGCTGAACCTGAAGATGGGGCGCGCCACGCGCGATGCCTACGGCGACGCCCTGGCAGAGGCCGGCGCCACGCACCCCGAGCTCGTCGTCCTCGACGCCGACCTCGCCAAGTCCACCAAGGCCTGGACCTTCGGCTCCAAGTTCCGTGATCGGTTCATCAACTGCGGCATTGCCGAGGCCAACATGGTCGGGATCGCCTCGGGACTCGCCGCCTGCGGCAAGACCGTCTTCGCCTCCTCGTTCGCCAGCTTCCTCATCTGCAAGAGCTACGACCAGATGCGGATGGGCATCGCCTATTCCAACCTCCCGGTCAAGCTCGTCGGCTCGCACGGCGGTATCACTCTGGGCGAGGATGGCGCCAGCCAGATGGCCGTGGAGGATATCGCCCTGACGACGTCGTTGCCGGGCTTCACGGTCCTGATGCCCGCGGACGAGGTCTCCACGCTGGCGTTGACGAAGGAACTGGTCACGCACCCGCACCCCGCGTTCATGCGGACCGGTAGGGCCAAGACCTGGATCATCCACAAGCCCGAGACGAAGTTCGCGATCGGGAAGGCCGTTGTCCTTCGCGAGGGCGGCGATGTCGCCATCGTCGCGTGCGGGATCATGGTCGCCCAGGCGCTCTTTGCGGCCGAGCAGCTGGCCACCGAGGGTATCGAGGCCACGGTCGTCGACATGCACACGATCAAGCCGCTCGACGAGGAGACGCTCGCCGCGGTCGCGAAACGCTGTGGCGCCGTGGTCGTGGCCGAGGAGCACCAGGTCTGGGGCGGGCTCGGCGCCGCTGTCGCCCAGGCTCTCGGTCGTCTCTGCCCCGTCCCCTTCGAACACGTCGGCATCAGGGATACCTACGCCAAGTCCGGAACGCCTGAGTCCATCATCGAGAAGTATGGGCTGACACCCCGCGAGGTGGCCGCCGCCGCCCGCACCGCGGTATCGCGGAAGAAGAAGTAAACCACCGTCGGGGGCTCTTGTTCCCCGGAGGTTGCATTCACCACCAAGGCACCCAGCCACCAGGAAAACCTGAAATGAGGAAGAGCGAGATGTCGGGTCCTTCACCAATCAGGTGAAGGGGGCTTGATGTGGGGTTTCCCGGGGTGGTTTCTCTCCGTGTTCGCTGGTCTCTTCGTGCCTTCGTGGTTGATACAACCCCGGGGACCTGGGGGCGGCGCCGCCGCTCTTCGCATATCGCCGCGATGCCCGTATAATCTCTCTTCAAGATGATGCCGCAAACCTCCACGCCCCTCGCGGCGCCTCGGACGGAGAAGCGGATCACTGTGGGAGTGGGGGACGCAGGGGTCTCTTCCGATCGAGACGCCGTCCTTGTAACCCATGCGTTGGGCTCCTGCCTTGGCGTGGTGCTCCATGATCCCGTGGCGCGCGTCGCCGGTCTCTTTCACCCGATGCTCCCTCATGCCAGGGAGGTCTCGGATCGACTGGCGGACCGACCCTATGCCTGCGTGGACACCGGCTTTCCGATCTTCTATCAGCAGGTCCTGAAGGCGGGAGGTCGCCGTGAGCGCCTGGTCACCAAGGTGGCGGGCGGGAGCCGCATGTTCGGGACGGAGAAGCCCGATCACTTTGACATCGGGCGGCGCAACTTCATCGCCCTGCGCAAGGCGCTCTGGAAGGCGGGGCTTCTCATCAAGGCCGAGTGCACGGGGCAGGGCCAGGCCCAGACGGTCTTCGTGCACGTGGACTCGGGGCGGGTCCTCGTCGCCGCGGCCGGAGAGACGCGCGAGCTGTGACGAACGAGGCGGCGCCGCGGTCCACGAGCGGCGCGAGGCGTGGCGATCTCCCGAGTGATGCCGGCCTGTACCAGGCAGTCCTCGACTCGATGCCGGCGCACGTCGCCATTCTCGATGATCACGGAGAGATACTCTATGTGAACGCCGCCTGGCGTCGATTTGCCGTAGAGAATGGAACTCCTGAGCAGGTGCCCTCCTGCCTCGCGGGCAACTATTTCGAGATCCTGGAGCGGGCTCGAGACCAGGGCGAGATCGGGGCGGAGGCCATCGCGCAGGGTTTCGAGAAGTTGGCGCGCCGGGAGATCGAGTCCACGACGCACGAGTATCCGTGTCACTCCCCCGAGGAGCCGCGCTGGTTCCTGGTGACGGGCTCGCGCATCCGCGGCGCGGCAGGCTCCGGTATCGCGGTTGTTCACGTGAACATCACGGACCGCATCCTGGCCGAGATCGCCGCGCGCGATCATGAGCGGCAGATCCAGAGCGTCCAGGCCGACACGCTCTCCCTGCTCCGCGCCTTCGCGGCAACCCTTCCCGACCTGGTCTTCGTCATGAACGCGGACGGCACGTTCCGTCACTGCCTCTCTACCGCGACGTTCCTCGCCATCCCGGAGGATCAGTTTCTGGGCAAGAACGTGAGAGAGGTCTTTCCGGGGCGCCTGGGCGAGCGCTTCGCCCACAGCATCTCCCGCGCCGCATCCAGCACGGCGCCCCAGTCCATGCGCTACCAGATGGCCGTGCCTTATCCCGACGGGGAGGTGCGGGATTTCGAGGTCCGCTTCTTCTCGCCTGACCCCGGGACCGTCTTCACGGTGGTGCGCGATACCACGGAGCTCAGCCAGACGGTGCGCGCGCTGGAGGAGAGCGATGAGCGGTTCCGTTCGTTCTTCGAGTCTTCGTGGGATGGCATCGTGATCTCCGACCTCGAGGATCGCATCCTGGACGCGAATCCCGCCTATTGCAGTCTTCTCGGGTACGACCGCGATGAGCTCCTGGCCATGACGATCCGGGACATCCAGGCCCCGGAGTGTCGCCGTTCCGCCGTGGGAGCGATCCGGGCGGAGCTTCTCAGGAACGAGGTCTTCGAGACGGTGGACATCCGCAAGGATGGGACGCGCGTCGAGGTGGAGGTGGCCACGGGCTGGCTCAAGGGGCGCACCGATCGTGCCATCTCGACCGTCCGTGACATCACGGAGCGGCGCAAGAACGAGCGACGGCTCCGGATACTCGATCACGCGATCGAGCAGAGCACGGCATCGGTCGTGATCACGAATGCTGAAGGCATCATCGAGTATGCCAACGAGAGCACGGTCCGAAACACGGGGTACTCCCGGGAGGAGCTGATCGGCAGCAGTCCGCGCGTCTTGAAGTCGGGTTGGACCGGGCCGGAGGGATATCGCGACCTCTGGAGGACAATTCGGAGCGGTCATGACTGGGTCGGTGAATTTTACAATCGCCGCAAGGACGGTACGTTTTACTGGGAGCAGGCCATCATCTCCCCGATCCGGGATGGCGCCGGGACGATCACGCACTTCGTGGCCGTGAAGGACGACATCACGGAGCGGAAGCGATTCGAGCTCTCCCTCCGGGAGAGCGAGGAACGGTTCCAGCAACTGGCGCGGCACATCGACCAGGGCTTCTGGATGTCGGATGCGCTCTCCACCCGGACCCTCTACGTCTCGCCCGGCTATGAGCGCATCTGGGGCCGGTCGTCGCAGGAACTCCTGGCCGATGCCCTGCTGTGGCTTGGCGCCGTTCACCAGGAGGATCGCGAACGGGTGAGGCAGTCGATCGCCACGCGGCATCTCACGGGGGTCTACGACGAGGAGTATCGCGTGGTCCGGCCGGACGGAACGACGCGGTGGGTGAACGATCGCGCGTACCCGGTCCTGGATGACGCGGGCCAGACGATTCGCCTCGCGGGGATCGTCACGGATATCACGGACCAGAAGGGGGCCCAGGATCGCGAGCTGGCCTCCATGCGCCGGGAGGCCGCTGTCGGCCGGATCGCGGCCGCGGTCGCCCACGAGGTGAATAATCCCCTCGGGACGATGAAGTTCCTCCTGCGGTCACTGAGAAAGGCAACCCAGGGCGCGGAAGCGCCTGGCGAGCTGGAGATGCTCGAGGGACAGGTCGACCGCATCACGAACACGGTTCGAGCCCTCCTGGGTTTCTCCCGCCAGCGCGGCGCCAAGAACGGGCTCTTTGCTGCCGGCGAGGTCCTGACGAGCGTCATCGACCTCTTCCGCGGCGGCCTGGACGCGCGCGGGATCGCCTTCTCCGCCGCGGTGGCGGACGATCTCCCGGCGATCGCCGGGGACATCACGGCGTTCCAGGAGATCATCATCAACCTCCTGGAGAATGCGCGCGAGATCCTCAAGGCCGGCGACGCCGTGAGGGTCTCGGCCACGATGGAACAGGACGTCCTGGCCGTGGTCGTCGCCGACTCCGGCCCCGGTCTCGGTCCGAATCCCGAGCACCACTTCGCGCCCTACGTCACGGCCCGCACCGGCGGGACCGGTCTGGGGCTTGCCCTGGCGCGCCGCGTCTGCGAGGCGAGCGGAGGGAGTCTTCGGGGCGAGAACGGGCCGGATGGCGGCGCCGTCTTCACCATCCGCCTGCCGGTCCAGGACCAGGGTTCGGAGAGACGCATCACCATCCGCAAGTCGGAACTCGGCGAGCTGGTTTGAGGCATGCGCATCCTCGTCGTCGACGATGATCGGGCGTTCCGCGCCGCGTTCCTCGCCAACCTCCGGGAATTGCCGCATGAGTTCCTCGAGAGCGGGGACCCGGTCGATGCCTTGAAGGTCGTGGAGGAATGCGATCTTCTTCTCACGGACGTTCACCTCCCGCGCCTGTCGGGGATCGAGCTGATGCGGGAGGCGCGGCGCTTGAAGCCCGGGATCGAGGTCGTGATCATGACTGGGCACGCGACGATTGACCTGGCGGTGAAGGCGACGCGGGAGGGAGCGCGCGCCTTCCTCGAGAAGCCGTTCGAGATCGAGGACCTCTTCGTGCACCTTCGGGAGGTCGAGAAGGTCGTCAAGCTCCGGGACGCGGCGGGGAGAGGAGGTCGCGGGAGGCTGGTGGGCAGCAGTCCCGAGATGCGGCGCGTCTACGAGGCGATCGATGCGGCCGCGGGATCGGAGGCGACGGTGCTCGTCACCGGGGCGACGGGGAGCGGCAAGGAGGCGGCGGCCGAGGCTATCCACCAGGGCTCGCACCGCGCCTCGGGCCCGTTCATCGCCATCAACCTGGGCGCGGTCCCGCGCGACCTGGCGGAGAGCGAGCTTTTTGGCGCGATGCCCGGAGCCTACACCGGGATCCGCGATCGCCGGATGGGGAGATTCGAGCTGGCGCGCGGCGGAACGCTGTTCCTCGACGAGATCAACAGCCTGCCGCTGGAGATCCAGCCGAAGATCCTGCGCGCCATCGAGACGAAGGAGGTCTGGCCCCTGGGCGCACAGAAAGCGGTTTCCTGTGATGTCCGGATCCTTGCGGCGGCCAACGAGGACCTTGAACTTCTCGTTCGGGAGGGCCGGTTCCGCGAGGACCTCTATTACCGCCTTCATGTCCTGGCGGTTTCCATGCCGTCCCTCAAGGATCGGCCCGGCGATATTCCGGCGATCGCGGAGTCGCTCTTGGAGGGGTTGCGACGCGAGGGGTCGCGCGTGACGCTGACAGGTGATGCGCTCGCGGCGCTCATGCAGCGCGACTGGCCCGGCAACGTGCGCGAGCTACGAAATGTCCTGGAGCGCGCGCTCGCGCTGAAGGGAAGGGGCATGGGCGCGCATGGAAATGCGGCGGGTATCCCGGGTAAGGCGAGCGCGCCCGGCAACGGGACGGGCATGGCGGAGAGGACGCTGACGGCGGAGGAACTCGGGCTGGTTGCCCCCGACCTCTTTGACCTCCCATACCGCAAGGGTCGCATCCGGGCGGCCGAGGAGTGGTCGAAGCGCACCATCCGCGCCGCGCTCGCTCACACCCACGGTAATGTCTCGGAGGCCGCGCGCCTCCTGAAGATGAGCCGCACCTCGCTCATCGCGCTGATAGGCAAGCATCGATTGCGCTGACCGTGGCATGGCGCTTGGAATCCGACTCCAAGAAATATGTCTTATAAATCAGACACCGCATCTCATCAATTTCCAAATTCCTAGGCTAATCTGATGTCTTAAATGTAAGACATGCAACTCTTTAACTACAATATTTTCAACTTGTAACATTGGGTACGCCATATGCATTGAGATGGCCCATGCCTACTGCTCTGATAGCCGACGACGACAGCGCCCTTCGGAACGTCATGGGCCGATTTCTCCGGGGCGAGAATTGGACCGTCCTGGAGGCGGAGAACGGCCAGGAGGCGGTGGAGCGCTTCGCGGCGAGCCCCGTCGATGTCGTCGTGACCGATCTCCTGATGCCCAAGCTCGACGGCATCGGCGTCGTAGTCCAGATTCGCGCCCTCGATCCCCAGGTTCCCGTCATCGTCCTGACCGGTCACGGAACCGTGGAGCGTTGCCGCGAAGCCTTGAAGGCGGGTGCGGCGGATTTTCTCCTGAAGCCCTGCGAGCCGGACGAGTTTCTCACCATCCTGGATCGCGCGCTCAAGACGAGGAGGCAGGCCTCGACCGCGGAGCGATCATCGGGAACCGGGATCCACGACCTGGAGATCACGGTTCCGGCGTTGCTCACGGAGAAGCAAGGCGTGCTTAATCGCGTCGAATCGAACGCGCTGGATCTAGGGTACGGTCGGCGGTCCTGGTCGATCCGCCTTGCGCTCGACGAGGCCTTCGTCAACGCCGTCATCCACGGGGCGGGGAGCGACGCGGCGAGAAGCATCTGCGTGAAGGCTTCCTTCGGCGCGACGACGGCCGTCGTGGCGGTCACCGATCCCGGTCCTGGTTTTGCCCCGCCGGGCGATGACCTGGCCTTTCCGACCGAGACGGGAGGACGCGGCCTCTTCCTGCTGCGATCCTTCTGCGACAAGGTCGAGTGGGTGGACGGCGGCCGCACATGCCGCATGACCTTCGTGAAGAAACCGGCCGATGCGCCCGGCGCGATCCCGGTGGCCTAGCCCGTGATCACGTGCAGGACCCACCAGGAGGCCGGCGTCACGGTCGTGTCTCCCGTCGGGTCCCTGGACGAGACCAACTTGAGCTCGTTGGAGCACGTGCTGGCGGGCACCGCCGAGCACGACACCGTGCTCGATCTCTCCCGGGTAGGCTACCTGAACTCGCAGGTCCTCTCCCTTGCCGTCTACTCCTGGAGGAACGCGACCCGCTCGGGTCGTCGCTTCGTCCTGGCCGGCGCCTCCGCGCCGGTACGACAGGTCCTGGAGGTCTCCGGTCTCGACCAGTTGATCCCGGTCGCCGACTCGGTCGAGACCGCCGTTCACCCGATCGCCGGGGGCCGCGTCGGCGATGCGGATGCACCGGATGAAGCGACGAGGCCGTTGGCCGCCGACGATTCCCTGGCCGCAGCCGCGGCGACGCTCTCCACCGAGAGCATCCCTGAGCTCTTTCACATCCGCCAGCGTCTCCAGGATTGCGCCGCCGGCGCCGCGGCGACGCCGCTGGCCCGTCGGATCGAGGAGGTCCTGGGGCGACTCGATCGCATCGTCTTCGAGCGGCCGAAGAACGCCGTGGAGGAGCTGGGCCACCTCAAGGTCGAGCTGGGCGAGATCGATGCCCTGCGCCTCTCCTCCTCCATGGTCGAGAGTGCCCAGGCCGCGGGATCCGCTCCAGCGGGTCCCGGCCAACTGCTCGTGGACCAGGAGGCTTTTCTCGCCTCCGGTCTCGACGCGGAGCTCATGGCCGAGGGCGTCGCGGAGTCGCGCGAGCATCTCGACCGTGCCGAGGAGTCCTTGCTCAACCTCGAGTCTTCACCCGGGGACCGTGAATTGCTCAACGAGATCTTTCGCGGCTTCCACAGCATCAAGGGGTTCGCGGGATTCGTCGGGGCGTCCAGGATTGCCCACCTCGCTCACGTGGCGGAGACCCTGCTCGATCACGCCCGCAACGGCTTCATCCAGGTCTCGGGCCTGACCGCCGATATCATCCTCCAGTCCATCGACAGCCTTCGCCGGATGCTCGCGGCGCTCGTCGAAGGACGCGCATGGAGCGAGTCTGACGCCGACCTGAGGGTGCGCGAGTACCTGGAGGCTCACGCGGTCGTGCACCAGTCCGGCGCGCATCCCTCGACGAGCTCCCGGCTGGAAAACAACAGGGCCCAGTTCGGCGAGGATGAGTCCGCCCCTCCGCCGCCCATCGTCGAGGCCCTGGCGGCTGGCATTGCCGACCGTTCGGCCGTGGTGTCGGGAGGAGGCGCTGCCCGGGACGACGCGGAGAACGGTTCGGCTCGCCGCGAGGCGGGCGCCGAACGCCGCGAGGCGGGCACCGAACGCCGCGAGGCGGGCGCCGAACGCCGCGAGGCGGGCGCCGAACGCCGCGAGGCGGGCGCCGAGACCAGCATCCGGGTCTCGATCGAACGCGTGGATCACATGGTCAACATGGTCGGCGAGCTCGTCATCGCCCAGGCGATGCTGCACGAGAATCCTGACGTCGTGGCCTCGCTGGAGGCCAACAGCGCCCTCCACCGGCAGGTTGGCGATGTCGCGAAGATCACGCGCGAGCTCCAGGATATCTCCATGTCCCTCCGGATGGTCCCCTTGGCCAGCACCTTCCAGCGTCTCGCGCGCGTCGTTCGCGACACGTCGCGGCGCCTCGGCAAGGAGATCCGCTTCGAGACGAAGGGGGAGGATACCGAGATCGATCGATCGATGGTCGAATCGATCGTGGATCCCCTCGTGCACATGATCCGCAACTCGCTCGACCATGGCATCGAGGACCCGGTGCAGCGGGCCGATTCCGGAAAGCCTCCGTTCGGCACGATCCGGATCGCGGCCGAGCACGAGGGGGGGTACGTGGTCATCCGGATCGAGGACGATGGGCGTGGCATCGATCCGGACCGAATCCTGGCGAAGGCGCGAGAAAGGGATCTGGTCTCCCCGGACCAGGTTCTCTCGAAAGCGGAGATCCTCGAGCTGCTCTTCCTCCCGGGATTCTCGACGGCCGACGCCATCACGGACCTCTCGGGACGTGGCGTCGGGATGGACGTTGTGAAGACCAATATCGAGCGGATGGGCGGCGACGTTCGCCTGGAGAGCCGGATGGGTCACGGCACGATCGTGACCGTGCGAGTCCCGCTGACCATGGCCATCATCGAAGGCATGCTGGTGCAGGTCGGGCCTGTCTTCTACACGATCCCGCTCCTCGCGATCCGCGAGTCCTTCGCCGTGACGTCCCGCCAGCTCACGAGGACCGCGGATGGCGAAGAGGTCGTCAGGATTCGCGAGCGCATCTACCCGATCCTGCGGTTGCATGGCTTTCACGGGATCGAGCCGCGTTCGCGCCTGGTCGAGGACGGCATCCTCATCCTCCTCGAGCACAAGGGCACGGAGTTCTGCCTGCTCGTGGACGAGATCGCGGGTCAGCACCAGGCCGTCGTCAAGCCGCTCTCGAGCTACCTGGGGCGCGTACGTGGCGTGACCAGCTGTTCGATCATGGGCAACGGCGAGATCAGCCTCATCCTGGACATCAAGATGCTGTCCGAGGCCGCGTGCGCGGCCGGCAACAAGCCGCAAAACGGAACGAAAATGAGAACGATCATCGGAGCTTCCACCGGAAGCACAACGACATAAGGAGATGGGCATGCGAAACGACGAAGTGGTGGACGAGAACGAGGACACGCAGGCGGGCAAGTACCTGACCTTCATCCTTGGTGCCGAGTCGTATGGGCTCGAGATGCGCGCCGTGACCGAGATCATCGGGATGCAGAAGATCACCCCGGTCCCGGACATGCCCCCGTTCGTCCGCGGCGTCATCAACCTGCGGGGACAGGTCATCCCCGTCATGGATGTGCGCGCCCGGTTCCGGATGCCCGCCCGGGACTACGACGATCGCACCTGCATCATCGTCATCCAGGTGGTGACCATCACCGTCGGACTCATCGTCGATACGGTCTCGGAGGTTCTCGATATTCCCGACGGCCAGATAGAGACCCCTCCGCGGCTCGGGGGAGAGGGAACGAGCCGCTTTATCAAGGGGCTCGGCAAGGTGGGCGAGGATGTGAAGATCATCCTCGACGCCGACCGTCTACTCCACGAGCAGGAAATTGAAGCCCTGAGCGGAAATTCCCCGATCGACGCGACGATACCATCCGTCGCCCGTTCCTGATCAGAAAGACCAGAGGAGAAAACCATGTTCCAATTTCTAGGCAAGTTGAGGATCGGCGCGAAGCTGGGTCTCGGTTTCGGCATCGTCCTGTTGATGACCGCCGTCATCGGCTGGTCGGCGGTGTCGGCGCTGAACCAGATGAAGAGTTCCGCCCAGGAAATCTACACGGGATATACCGTGCCCTTGAAGCAGATGGCCGAGGCCCAGACGCTCTTCCAGCGCAACCTCGTCCTCGCCCGGGATATCGTCTTCGATGCCGATCCGACCACTCGGAAGTCCGCCGCCGCTGCGATGACCGAGAACGGGGCTCGGATCGACAGCTTGATGCAGGACTACGAGCCCTCCATCGTCCTGCCGGAGGACCGGAAGCTCTTTGACGAGATCAAGAACGCGCGCGCGCAATTCCAGTCGCGCATCCAGGTGGTCCGGGAGCGAGCGGAAGCGGGCGACCGTGCCGGCGCGGAAAATGCTCTCCACGAGCGTGAATTCGAGGAGGCGGCCGCCAGGACGGACCAGGCCTTGCAGGCCATCGTGAACTACAATTCCGACCAGGTCGCCCGCATCACCAGGGAAAATGCCGTAGAGGCTGATGGCGTCATCCGCAATACGATCATCGAGCTGCTGGTCGCCCTTGCCTTCGGGATCTTGCTCGCCGTCATTCTCACCCGCATCCTCGTCTCGTCGGTGAACCGGGTCCTCGTCGTGGCTCAGGCCGTGGCCCAGGGCGACCTCACGAGAAGGGTGACCGTCGAGGGAACCGATGAACTGGCCGTTCTCGGCCAGAATATCAATCGCATGGTCGAGGAGCTGTCGTCGCTGATCCAGCAGATCCGATCCGCCGCCGGCCAGATGGCCACCGGCACCCAGCAGATCTCCGATGCCTCCCAGACCCTCTCCCAGGGGGCTACCGAGCAGGCGGCGTCGGTGGAGGAGATCACCAGCTCGATAGTCCAGATCGGGGCCCAGACCAAGCAGAATGCCGAGAATGCGACCCAGGCCAACAACCTCGCCTCCGCGGCTCGCGACGCCGGACAGACCGGTGATCGCCAGATGCGGCAGATGGTGAGCGCGATGGGCGAGATCGATGCTTCGAGCCAGAGCATTGCCAAGATCATCAGGGTCATCGACGAGATCGCTTTCCAGACGAACCTCCTCGCGCTCAATGCCGCCGTCGAGGCGGCCCGGGCCGGAGTGCACGGCAAGGGATTCGCCGTCGTGGCCGAAGAAGTGCGCAACCTCGCCGCTCGCAGCGCCAAGGCGGCCAAGGAGACGACGGAACTCATCGAGAGCTCGGTTGGCAAGGTCAAGCAGGGTACGACGATCGCGAACCAGACCGCCGAGGCCCTGGGCGAGATCGTGACCGGGGTCGGCAAGGTCTCGACGCTTGTCGCCGAGATTGCCGCGGCCTCGAATGAGCAGGCGCAGGGTGTCAACCAGGTCAGCCAGGGCCTCAGCCAAATTGCCCAGGTCACACAGCAGAACACGGCGAATGCGGAGCAGACGGCGGCGTCCAGTGAGGAACTAGCCGGCCAGGCCGAACAGCTCCAGTCGATGGTCCTGAAGTTCCGGATCCAGGACGCGGCCGGGGCTCCTCCTGCTCAGGGTGTGTCCGCGGGCCACGGTTACTCCGCGGACGAACCCGCGCCCACCCGGGCGGATCGAGCGCCCGCTCACGCGAATCGAGCGGGGATGGGCGCGGTCGCGGGGCGCAAGGACGGCAACAAGCCCTCGGACGTCATCGCCCTGGACGACGCCGAGTTCGGCCGCTTCTAGGCGTGTCGCGAAGAATCGCCCGGGTTCCGTGACCTCTCCTTCTTTCCCGGCCCCATCCCCGGTCGGCGGGCGGAGAGGCGCGGACCAGTTTTCCGTGCCTGGTCGCGTCATCATGACGAACGAGGAGTTCGCGCGACTGAGCCGGATGGTGGAAGAACGTTTCGGCATTAAGCTTGGCCCCGCCAAGAAATTGCTCGTCGAGAACCGCTTGCAGCAGCTCCTTCGCGAGAAGAGATACGACTCGTTCGCGCAGTACTGGGAGCTCGAGCTCAAGGACCCGTCCGGTTCCGCGCTGGGCGAACTCGCCGACCGGATGACGACGAACTTCACCTACTTCTACAGGGAGCCCGATCACTTCGAATACCTCTCCCGCAAGGTCCTTCCGGACGTTGTCGAGCGCATCCAGGCGACGGGCGGCGCCCGGGACCTCAGGTTCTGGTGCGCCGCGGCATCGACGGGCGAAGAGCCCTACACGCTGGCGATCGTGCTGAGAGAGTGGTTCGGCGCCGATTATGGGAAGTGGCAGGCGGGTCTCCTCGCGACCGACATCTCCGATCGCGCGCTTGCCAAGGCCCGCGAAGGCGTCTATTCCCTCGAAGCCCTGGAGAAACTTCCGGACAGGTGGAAACGCTGGTTTCGACCCGGCCAGGACGGCACGTGCCGGGTCGAACCGGACCTGGTGCGCGAGGTCACGTTCCGGCGGTTTAATCTCATGAACGAGGTCTTTCCGTTTCGTCGCCCCTTTCACATCATCTTCTGCCGCAATGCGCTCATCTACTTCGGTGAAGAGGAGCGGAGGGGGCTCTACCGGCGCTTCCACGACAGCCTCGAACCGGGCGGCTACCTCTTCATCGGGCATTCAGAGACGTTCGGCCGCGACGGGATGATGGAGTATGTCCACCCGGCCGTATACCGGCGTCCCCTGTGACTACGCGCCGGGTCAAGGTCCTCGTCGTCGACGACTCTGCGTTCGTCCGCAAGGTGTTGACGCGCGGGCTCGGCGACGATCCCGGCATCGAGGTCGTTGGCGCCGCCGCGGACGTCTACCAGGCCCGTGACCAGATCGTCCAGCTGGCGCCCGACGTCGTCACGCTCGATATCGAGATGCCGCGCATGGACGGGCTCGAGTTCCTCCGCAAGCTGATGCCGCAGTATCCGGTTCCCGTCATCGTCATCAGTTCCGTTGCCGAGCGAGGGTCGCGCGCGGCGATCGAGGCGCTAGAGCTCGGCGCCGTCGACGTGATCGGCAAACCCTCGGGGCACCTCGGCACCGGGCTCGAGGAGATGATGAACGAGTTGCGTGTCCGGGTGAAGCTGGCCGCGACCGTCAACGTGAGCCATTGGAAGCATCGTCGACCCGTGCCAGCCATTGCCAAGGTGGAATCGCTGGCCGTTTCCACGGACCAGGTCATTGCGATTGGGGCATCGACAGGGGGGACGGAGGCACTGAAGGCGACACTGGAAGCCCTGCCGGTGACGACGCCCGGCATCGTCGTCGTCCAGCACATGCCTCCCGGGTTCACCCGGATGTTCGCCGATCGCCTCAACAGCATCTGCTCCATGGCGGTGAAGGAGGCGGTGACCGGCGATCGCATCCGCCCGGGCCAGATCCTCATCGCGCCCGGCGCCGTGCACATGAGTGTAAAGCGTTCCGGGGGCGTCTACGAGGTCGTCTGCGAGGGCGTCGATCGCGTCAATGGGCATTGCCCGTCCGTCGACGTGCTCATGCACGCCGTCGCTCGGGCTTGCGCCGCAAACGCGGTCGGGATCATTTTGACCGGCATGGGCCGGGATGGAGCCGATGGGCTCCTGGCCATGCGAAAGGCCGGGGCCAGGACCCTGGCGCAGGATGAAGCCACGAGCATCGTGTATGGAATGCCCCGCGAGGCCTTGGTAAACGGCGGGGCGGAACGCGCGCTCCCGCTGCAGGAGATCCCGGGAGCGCTGATGGCGCTCCTGGCCGGCCAGGAGAGACAACGATGAGCGAATCACAGGAGAAGCAGTCAGGCCGGATCCGGATCGATCCGCCGCGCATCGGGATCCGCGCGGGCTACAAGAAGCCGGAGGTGCGACCGGTCCCGGGCGAGCACCCGGTGCGAACGGACGAGCTCTTCTTCTCGACCACCAACCTCAAGGGCATCATCCAGTCCGGCAACGAGGTCTTCTTTCGGATCAGCGGGTATCCGCGCGAGGACCTCATTGGGTCGCCCCACAACATGGTCCGTCATCCCGACATGCCCAGGAACGTCTTCAAGCTGCTCTGGGATACGCTCCAGTCTGGTCGCCCGCTCGCCGCCTACGTGAAGAACATCAGCAAGGATGGCAAGGCCTACTGGGTTCTCGCGAGCGTCTTTCCCGTCATCGTGGATGGGGAACCCCTGAAGTTCGTCTCCGTCCGCACACGCCCGCTCTCGCCGGTGTTCAATCGGATCCCGGGGCTCTATGAGTCTGTTCGGGCCGCCGAAAATGCCAGCGCGGGTGGACGCGACGGGCTGGAGAAGGGGCAGGAAGTGCTCCAGGCCGAACTACTGAAGCACGGTTTCCGGGACTACGCCGCGTTCATGTCGCATATCCTCATGGAGGAGAGCCGGTCGTTGATGGCCGAGGAGGACGAGGCGTTCCAGGTCCGGTCCTTCCGCCAGGGCGAATCGAAGCCCTCGCTCATGGAGGCCTATCCCATCTGCCATCGAGCGACGGTCCGGCTTTCGCTGGTCATCCGCAACCTCGATGTCCTGAAGGAAGCGATGGGGCGGATCGAGATGCTGAGGACGTTCACGGGAAACTTTGCCTACCGCGTCCGCCTGCTCTCTCTGAACACCGTGCTGACGGCCTCCGCCGCCGGCAGCGAGGGCGTCTCGATCGGGATCATCGCGCAGAACATCCTGGAATGCTCCAGGGACACCGAGGAACAGGCGCGCGTGCTGGATGAACTGGCGACCTCGGCCGTCGAACCGCTCGAACGATCGATCAACGGCGTCGTTCTCGTCAAGTTCCAGATCCTCATGATCTTCAAGTTTATCGAGGAGATCCTGGCGGCGGGCGAGGGTATTTCCGCCGCCGTCGACGAGGAGTACGGTTCCAATCAGAGGGATCTCCTGTATCTGCTCGTCCACCAGTTGGAGGAAGTGCTCGAAAACGCCGCGCGCGTGCAGGAACTCTTCCAGAAGGTTCTGCGCGCGTTGGAGGAACAGAGCCAGGTCGTCCGCAGGCTCATGTCAGCGCAGAATTTCGGTCGCCTGCAGACCGTGCACGCCACCACGAAGCGCACGGCCCTGGAGACGCTCTTCAAGGAGATCCGGGATTGCGGCGAGGAGGCTCGTGCCACGGTCGACAACCTGGTCGTGGACTTCCGCTACACGGGCAAGTGCTTCGAGGATATCCAGGAGGTCATGCAGAGGGTGGCTACGGACGCCGAAACGCTCCGGCGCCTGATCGCGTAGCGCCATGAACCTGGTCACGGTGAGCGCTTGACGATGGCAGGAGACACGGGAGTTCACCCCCCGCGGATCGGCCTCCGCCCCGGCTATCGAAAGCCGGCGGTCGTACCGATTCCGGGCGAACACACCTTCCGCACCGAGGAACTCTTCTTCTCCACCACCAACCTCAAGGGCATCATCCAGACCGGCAACGAGGTCTTCGTGAGGATCAGCCTCTATTCCCGCGACGACTTGATCGGGGCTCCCCACAACATCATCCGGCACCCCGACATGCCCCGGCTTGTCTTCAAGACGCTCTGGGATGTGATCGAGTCCGGTCGGCCGATCTCAGCCTTCGTCAAGAACCTGGCCCGCGATGGAAAGGCCTACTGGGTCCTGGCGAACGTCTTTCCCGTCCTCGTCGACGGGAAGGCGATCAAGTACATCTCGGTTCGCACGCGCCCGCTCTCGCCCGTCTTCGGGCTCATCCCGGGGCTGTATGCGGCCCTGCGATCGGCCGAGGTCGCCGCGGTGAACGAGGGCGCAGCGGGAGGCGGGATCGAGGCCAGCCTCGATGTCCTGCAGCAGGCGCTGACGAGCCATGGGTTTCGCGACTACTTCTCCTTCATGTCCCACGTGCTCATGGAGGAGAGTCGCGCGCTGATGGAGGTGGAGGATACGGCCTTCGTCCCGCGGGATTTCCGCCGCGTGCCCGGGAACGGGTCCCTGATCGACGCCTATCTGACGTGCCGCCGCGCGACGACCACCCTCTCGCTGGTGCTGCGGAAACTGGACGTCCTTCGCGACGCGATCGGCCGGATCGAGCGCCTGCGCGCCTTCACGCGATCCTTCGCCTACCGCGTGAAGCTCCTCTCCCTGAACACGGTGCTGACAGCCTCGGCCGCGGGCCGCGAGGGTACATCCATCGGCGTCATCGCCCGGGATATCCTCGAATGCTCGGGTGAGATCGAGGGGCTGGAGATCGAGTTCGACGGCCTGGCGTCCTCTTCGACGGGGCTACTGGAGGAGACGATCAACGGCGTCGTCTTCGTGAAATTCCAGCTCCTGATGATCTTCCGGTTCCTGGAGGAAGTGCTCGTCGCGGGGACCGAGGGCGCGCAGGGAGCCGACGCCGACCACGCGGAGAACGCTCGCGATCTTCTCTATGTGCTTGTTCACCAGCTGGAGTCCGTGACCGGCAGCGCGCAAGGCGTCCAGGAGCTCTTCGGCCGCCTCCTGGCAGCGCTCGTCCGGCAGGGCCAGGCCGTCCGAAGGCTCATGTCCGCCCAGAACTTCGGTCGCATTCAGAGCGTGCACACGACGCGGAAGCGAGAGGCCCTGCAGACGCTCTTCCAGGAGATCCGGGCCTGCGGTGATTCGGCCCGTGAGACCGTCGACGATCTCTCGGTCGAGATGAGCTACACGGAGAAGTGCTTCCAGGATATTACGACCGCGGTCGCGCGTGTTAACGTGGATGCTGGCGCCCTGGGGAGACTGCTGGCAGAGAATCGCTGAAGCGAATCCAGAAGGCGACTCCGGGGGGACTTCGTCTCAGCGGGCGAGGTGAAGAAGGGAGAGGATCGGATCCGGGTTCGTCTCGGGCACGAAGACCGGGGGACCCAGCGGCGCGGCGAGGCCGGTTCCAACCGCGGACCAGAGCATGGGCAGGATGCGAGCCGGCGCCAGGCCGTCCGCGGCCAGGACGCGCGCGTTGTCGAGGATGGAGAGGGTCGGCGCCGAGAGTGCGCTGTCGGTGCCGAGAGCGATCCGGATTCCGCGATCCAGCATCCTCTCGACCTGGCGGATCGCCTGGCCGTTGTCGTTGCCGAAACCTGTTCCCATCGCGCGGTTCGAGAGCGGGCAGAGGGCGATGATGGCACCGCGTTTCGCGATGCGATCCAGGTCGTCGTCCGGCAGGTGGATCCCGTGGACGAGAACCGTGCGGGGACCGAGGAGCCCGTGGTCATCGAGAAGGGCGGCGGGGGATCGACCGCGGAGACGGCGCACGTGTGCCGCGGTGAAGCCGCGCGTAAGCAGGAGGTCCGCCAGCGGGCCCTGGCCGGTCTCGTAGAGTTCTCTCTCTTCCCTGGCCTCCCCGGCATGGATCGAGATTGGCCCGGGGAAGGCGCGTAGAACCTCCAGCGCGGACTCGTGCACCGTGTGAACGGCGTGTGGGGCCCAGGCCTCGGGGGGCGGCGAAACGGCGGGGAGATCGCGCAGGAACTCGACGTGGTGCCTCCCGGGAAATAGCTCTCCGCCGGTGGCGGAGCCGGTGGCGCCGTGGTCGAGGATGGAACCGATGCCGGCCGCACGCATCAGGCCTGGCGTCGCCGCGATGCCCGCGTCCTGGCGCGCGGGATCCGCGGCAAGAGCGAGGACGCGCGCGAGCCAGGGCAGGTAGCCGTCACCCCGGCTCAGGCACGCGCAGGCGTTCCACTCGGAGTGGGTGTGCGCGTTCAGGAACGGCGGAACCTCCCAGCCTCCGGGCACGCGTGAGAACATGGTGAGATTGTAGCGGTAAGCGCTTAAGGCTGGCCAGAGCCACGGCGGCGCGATGTGGCGCGGGCGAGGGCGAGGGTCGGGAGGTGGAAAGTCCGGCGCCGGGCAAGGGCTTCCCCGAAGACACGGACGCTTGAGTGCGCTAAGATTTGTGCATGGCCGATTACACGCGAGACGCCCTCGGGTTGGCGCGCGAAAATGAGCACCTGCGCCAGCGCCAGCGCCAGCTCGTCGAGATCACGGCCATGCTCACCAGTGAGACCGAGATGGCGCGGCTCCTGGAGAAGATCGTGACGAGCCTCCGGCATGTCACCCATTCCGACGCTGGAAGCCTTTACATCGTCGAAGGAGGGGACCACCTCAGGTTCTCGGTGGCGCAGAACGCCTCGAAGGAGATCCCCTTCAAGTCCTTCACCCTGCCGATCTCGCCGAACACCATCGCTGGCTACGTGGCCCAGTCCGGGGAGCCCATCTCGTTTGCGGATGTCTACCACATCGACGCGCACCTCCCGTTCGAGTTCAAGGCCGACTTTGATCGGCAGTTCGGCTATCGCACGAAGTCGATGGTGGCCGTGCCTCTCCGCAATCGCGATCTCAAGATCGTCGGCGTGGTCCAGCTCATCAACAAGAAGTCCAATCCTCATGCCCGGATCACGGACGAGGCTTCCGCGGACGCGGTCGTCCAGCCCTACACGACCGAGGACATCGAGTTCCTGAACATGCTGGCGGCTCAGGCCGCGATCATCGTCGAGCGGGCGGCGCTCTACGACGGCATCGAGCGGCTCCTCAGGGGATTCGTCGAGTCCTCGGCCAAGTCGATCGAGTCCCGCGACAAGACCACGGCCGGCCACTCCCAGCGCATCGCCGCCTACACGGTCGTCATGGCCCGGCGGATCAACCGGTGCGAAGAAGGATTCTGGAAGGACATTCACTACACGGATGATGAGATCCGTGAGCTCTTCTACGCCGCGATGCTCCACGACATCGGCAAGATCGGTGTCCGCGAGTACGTGCTCACCAAGGCCAACAAGCTGACCGACGACCGGATGGAGACGATCCGGCTCCGGATCGAGCTTGAGATCGCGCGGCGCCCGGGGCGGGCCGGCGAACTGCGAGCCGCGTGGAAGTTCATCCAGGAGGTCAACGTGCCCGGGTTCCTCGACGACGCCCGGTTCGCTCGTCTCCAGGAGATCGCCGCGATCCCGATCCGGGACGTGGAGGAGATCGAGAGGCCGCTTCTCGACGCCTTCGAGCTGGAGAATCTCTCGGTCCGCAAGGGCAACCTCACGGACAGCGAGCGCAAGGAGATGGAGGGGCACGTCGTGCACTCCGCCGAGATCCTCAAGAAGATCCCGTGGACGGACAACCTCAAGCGCGTCTCGCAGATTGCCGGTTCCCACCACGAGAAGCCCAACGGGAAGGGGTATCCGCGGGGCCTGCCGAAGGACGAGATCCCGTTCGAGGGAAGACTCCTCGCGGTCATCGACGTCTTCGAGGCCTTGACCGCCATGGATCGTCCCTACAAGCCCGCCATGCCGATCCCGAAGGCCCTGGAAATTCTTCGCCAGGAGGCCAAGTTTGGCGGCCTCCAGGCGGAGATGGTCGACTTCTTCATCGAGCAGAAGGTCTACGAGATCATCACCGACGATCAGCGCCGAAACTTTACTCTTAACGCCGACGAGATCCTGGCGCTGAGCTAGCGGCGGGCGGGAACCTCGGCGCCGAACCCTTCAATGAGTACTGGTGCCGTCTTGGGCGGCCCAAGACCGTGCTTCGCGACGAGGGTGCCGCCGTATTCGCCTGCCTTGTAGACGCACAGGGAGGCTACGAGCGCCAGCGCGGCCGTCAGGGCGCGAGCCGGTCCCGCGCCGCGTCGTCCGCCCACGGTCAGGAGCGCGCTCGCGAGGGCGGCCAGGGCGGCTGCCGTGGTGGCCCCGAGCGATCGCTGGGCCCAGAGTTCGTGCGCGTCCAGGGTTGGACGCACGCCCGGGGCCAACTGACCGGCGTCCCTGGCGATCGCCTTGGCCTCGCGGCCCGTGTTGACGGCCACGAACGCGCCGATCGCCGCCGTGACAAGCAGGGCGGCGGTGACGAGCGGCAGGTGGCGCCGCGTGACCATGATGGAAAATGCCGCCGTGACGCTGCCGACCAGGGTCAGGAGGATCGGGATGTGTACCAGCGTCGGGTGAACGGGGTCCACTTAGTAGGCGGTCGTGCGGAAGACGGGCTGGAAGAGGTCCTTCTCCTTGGCGCAGCCCGCTTCCAGGGGGCAGTTCGCGCAGTCGATGAGCTCGTCGCGGCTCTCCGGACAGCGTCGGCGTGCCTGGAAGAAGAGAAAGTCGATGGCGGCGTGCGACATGCCGGCCTTCTCGGAGAGCGCCTCCATCGCCTTGAACGTGGCGCTGCGAACGGCGTTCTCTTCCTCGGCCGTGAGCTCGGATCGCGCGATGATCTTGTCGCGCAGGGGAGCGTGACAGATGCCCACGACGCCCGTGCGCAGTGACGTGCGCTGGATGTGATAGTCGACGACCGGGCCCCAACCGGTCAGCTCAGCGCCGTCCGCGCGCCTCAGCCAGCGCTCGGGACGGTTGGCCAGCGTCATCGCGAGGAGCATGGCCTTCTTCCGGTAGGGGTCCTCGCGATAGCCGGGGCAGTCCGCGATGAGCTCCATCAACCGCTCGACGGGGTGCCCCGAGTCATTGGCCTCGGCGACGACATCGGCCGGCGGGTTCCGCCGCGCCCACGTCCGGTAGCCAGCCGCCAGTTCCGCATGGGTCTCTGCCATGGGCAGCGGGCATGAGCCACTGTCGTCGAGGAAGCGCGTGTAGTCGTCTTCGCCGGCCATGAAAGCCTTCGTGGCGCTTCGGAAGACGAAGTCCGATCCCTTGAGCTTTACGCCGTCGACGCTGGCGTAGAGAGAACCTGCCCACGTTCCGTTTTCGAGGTGCCAGAAGCCGTACTGGTGGAGGACCACGCCAAAGAAAAAGTCCAGCGCGCCGGGACACCCGACGGGGGGGAAGTTCTCCGGCGGCGTGTCGAACGTGAAGGCAGGGTGATGGCCGCCCGAGAGCGCGCGGGCGAGCTGCTCGATGCGCCCGAGGTCCGGCATGGCCGCGCGATCGCAAGGGGTACTACTCAAGCTGGTCATCGGTCGTGTGTGTGTGCATAGGCGATGGGGGACGTGCAAGGAGGGACCTGTTCGCGCGCTCCCATCGGCGATTGGCCCGGCTTTGCCAGGGCGGTCGCGCGTTGCCACTCGGAAGGCACGGACATCAGAGGGGAGCCATCACGCCGTCAGGGTGGTGCGGCCGTCCATGTACGGCGCGAGAGCATCGGGAAGGCGCACCGTCCCATCCGACTGGAGTCCGTTTTCGAGGAGGGCGGCCCAGGTGCGTCCTACAGCCAGGCCGCTCCCATTGAGCGTATGCACCAGCTCCGGCTTGCCCTTTCCGCCGTCTTCCGCTCCTCGTTTCCAGCGGATGCTCATGCGTCGCGCCTGGTAATCGGTGAAGTTGGAGCACGAGCTGACCTCGACGTAACGGTTTTGCCCAGGCATCCAGACCTCGAGGTCGTAGGTCTTGGCGGCGGCGAAGCCGAGGTCGTCAGCCGCGAGAAGCAATCGGCGGTAGGGGAGCCCAAGCTCTTCGAGGATCGACTCCGCATGTCCGGTGAGCGCCTCGTGCGCAGCCGGGGAATCTTCCGGACGCGTGAAGAGAACGAGCTCGATCTTGTTGAACTGATGCACTCGGGTCAGGCCTCGCGTGTCCTTGCCCGCGGCGCCGGCCTCGCGGCGGAAGCAAGGGGTAAAGGCCATGTAGCGGATGGGGAGCCCGGCCAGGATCTCGTCGCGGTGCAGATTGGTGAGCGGGACCTCGGCGGTGGGGATGAGCGCGAGCCCGTCCTTCTCGCACTGGAAGACCTCCTCGGCGAACTTCGGAAACTGTCCCGTTCCTGTCATCGTGGCGACGTTGGCCAGGAGCGGTGGGACGATCTCGGTGTATCCCCGAGCGGCGTGGCGATCGAGCATGAAGTTGATGAGCGCGCGCTCGAGGCGGGCGCCGAGCCCGGTCAGCGCGTAGAACCGCGCGCCCGCGATCTTGGTCCCGCGTTCGAAGTCGCAGAGCCCGAGCCGGACGGCGATATCCCAGTGCGGTTCCCTGTCCGTCGGCAGGTTTCCGTCCTCGGGTGATCCTCCCACGCTCTTGAGGACCGCGTTCCCGCTGGTGGGGATGGTGGGGTCCGGTAGGTTGGGTATGGAGAGGAGAATAGCGGCGATCTCGGCATCTGCGCGCGCGGCGTCGGCATCCGCGGCGGCGATGGCCTCGCCGAGAGCGGTGGATCGTGCCATGCGTTCCTCTGCGGACTGGCCCGCCTTCTTGAGCGCCCCGATCTCGCGCGAGAGCGCGTTCTTCTCGGCTTTCAATTCCTCGGCCCTGGTGATGGCGGCGCGACGAGTGACGTCGAGGCTGGCGATGCGTTCCAGGCCGTCGAGGGAGGTGGCCCGGCGGGCCAGGGATGCCCGCACGCTGTCCGCGTCCGAACGGAAGAGGCGGATGTCGATCATGAGGCGAGGGTGTCTCGAAGACGGTTTGATATTTCTATAGTTTTAGAAATATGAAAATATCGAAATGGATTCCGAGTGGGCAAGCGTAGAAGCCGGGGGCGAGGCATCAGATCGTGTCCGACTTGGGTGCGCACGACTTCTGGCGCAGTTTTTGCGCGAGGTGGCGGTTGATGGCGTTGAGGTAGGCCAGCGCGGAGGCCTCGAGGATGTCGGTGGAGGCGCCGCGTCCCGTGATCTCCTCGCCATCCGCGCGGATGACGACCGAGACCTCGCCCATGGCGTCCTGGCCGCGCGAGATCGCCTTGATGGCGTAATCGGCGAGCTCGTATTCGCGGCCGACGATGCGGTCGACGGCGCGATACGTGGCGTCGACGGGCCCGTCTCCCGTAGCTGCCTCCTGCGTGACGGCATCAGCATTCTTGAGCCGCACGGTGGCGGTCGCGATCGTGGAAGTGCCCGCGGTCACCTGGAGGTAATCGAGGGCCCAGGTGTCACTTGCCTCGTAGACCTCGCCCTCGACGATGGCCTCGAGATCCTCGTCGAAGATCTCCTTCTTCTTGTCCGCCAGCGTCTTGAACTTCTCGAACGCCTTGTCGATCTCGGCGTCGGTCAGTTGAAAGCCGAGCTCGGTCAGGCGCGTCTTGAAGCCGTTGCGGCCCGAGTGCTTTCCAAGAACGAGCTCGGTGCGCGGGACGCCGACCTGTTCGGGCGTCATGATCTCGTAGGTGTCGCGGTTCTTGAGCATGCCGTCCTGGTGGATGCCGGACTCGTGCGCGAAGGCGTTACGGCCGACGATGGCCTTGTTGGGTTGGACGAGCATGCCGGTCAGGGTCGTGACCAGTCGCGACGAACGGTAGATCTCCTGGGTGCGGATGCCCGTCTCGAGCCCGTAGTGATTGGCGCGCACGGACAGGGCCATGACGATCTCCTCCAACGAGCAGTTGCCGGCACGCTCGCCGATCCCGTTGATCGTGC
>CAZJQD010000017.1:31823-71079 GCA_964548165.1 uncultured bacterium | reverse complement strand
GCGTCCGGGCGTGCGCGGCTCCGACTCCGAGCCCGACGACCGCGGCGCCGATCACGACCGCATCCTCGGAGCGGCTCCGACTCCGAGCCCAACGACGGCGGCGCCGATCACGATCGCATCCTCGGAGCGGCTCCGACTCCGAGCCCGACGACCGCGGCGCCGATCATCGCGAGGCTCCGCGGCGCGTGGCGAGGAGGATGCGCCAGGAGTGGGGGATCCCGCAGACGAGTTCCGTGCCGTCGCCGCTCCGCTCATCGCGGATGGGTCGGACGTCAAAGCCCTCGTCCTCCAGGAGCGCGCTGACTTCACGGGTTGGGTACTGGTTGTGGTAGACGCGGATGTGCCGCTTGTCCTCGTCGAGGAAGGTGTCGGCCGTGTACCGCACGATGAGCTCCTCGCCCAGGTTCTCCCGAAGAAGGATCGTCTTTCGCGCGCAGGCGGCGAGGCGCTCGAGGGGCTGGGCGAAGTGAGGGTTGTTGGTCAGGACGTTGAAGCAGACGATGTGCTCGAAAGTCTCGTCCAGGTCCGAGATGGCCCCGAGCTGGAAGCGATCCGCGGACAACCCGGCCAGGGCCGTCATCTCCGAACGCGCCAGGTCGATCATGCAGGGGGTGTAGTCGAGCCCGTGGTAGCCCGCGGCGATGCCGGCACGCTCGAACGACCAGTAGTAGTAACCGCCACTGCACCCGGCATCGAGGACACTCTCGCCGGGCCGGACGAGCGGGGCCAGGATCGACGCGGCCTGGCGCGCGCACGTCATCTCCTCTGATTCGCGCCGACACCGCGCGCGGTAGACCTCGAGGAGCCGCCGGTCGTTGGCCCAGGGATTCCATAGGGGGTTTGCAATTCCGGGGGAGGGTCTGGTCGTCATGATGTCGTGGTTACCATAGCGGGTAGATGTTCTCCGGTCGCTTGACGACTACGGGCTCGCCGATAGCTGACGCTCGTCGCGACCAGCGCGCGACCGCGCGCTTGAGCGTAGCGCGGAGGAGGAGGATCACGATCCTCACGAAGCGGCCGCCTCTCGCGGGGCCTCACCCGGCGCCTGTGCGGGGTTGGGGAGGCGGTTGCCGAGTTCGAGCAGGCGGCGCCGCGCTTCACCGCGTATCGAGGCGGATTCCGCGAGCGCGTCGAGGACGACGAGGGATTCGGCCGCGGCCGCGATCCCTTCCCGGTCGCAGAAGATCCAGGGGGTCGACGGGGTGCCGAACCAGAGTGCTTCACGGAAGAACCAGGATCGGCTGGTCCGCCAACGATTCCCGGGACGGTTCTCCGGGCCGAGGGCCCGGGCCAGCCTCAGGTCGACTCGCTCCAGGGCCTTCCCGCTCCGGATGTCGTCCGCCACCGCGCGTTTCACGAGGTCGCGCGTCACCAGCTTGTCCGCAATTCCGAGGGCGACGGACCACTGCTGGATGCGAGACGCTCGCGGCAGCAGATCGTCGAGACGCGGCGAGGCCGTGACGGCGCGGCTCCGCGCCTCAGCATCGGCCAGCAACGAGGCGCCGAGACGGAGACGGTAGAAGGACGGCGCCACTCCGCGGTCCGTGGGTTCCACGCGTGGCGCGGCCGCCAGCAACGCGGGAAGCCCGAGGATCGGATGCGAGAGCGTGTCGAGATCGGATCGATCGAGACCATCGGGCGGCGCTTCCTGCCCGGAGGCCGCGGCGAGGATGCGCTCGTAGTCGATTGAGGCGGCCCGAGGCAATTCGGACGGGGGTGCGGCGGCGGATGAGGACCGGAGGTGAAAGTGATCGAAGAAGTCCTCGTCGCCGCCCAGTGCGCTGTCCGGGTTCCCGTACCGGGCCGAGAACGAGCCGGCGCTCGCCTCGGGTGATCGGCGGATGCCCAGGGACTCGACGAGCACGTCCTCCAGCATGGCCGCGATCCGTCGATGAGCGGATGGCGTGGGATGGCAGTAGTCGATCACGTCGTCGGGGGCGAGCAGTTCGGCAAGGTCGCGGTAGACGAGGTCCGGTCCTTCAAGGGCCTCGGCCACGCGCCCGGCGGCCGCACGGTGAGCGGCTGTTATGCGATACGAACCGCGGTCAGCCTCGAGGACGGCATCGGCGGCGCGGTCGGCGGCGGCGGTGAATCCGGCGCGGCGGAGCGCCAGCGCGCGGTTGAAGGCCGGGAGCACGGCCAAGGGCGTCGTCTCGCGACTGGCCCGACCGCACAGGCCGATGGCTCGCTCCGTCTCGCCGCGCGAGAACGCGATCTCGGCCTCGTTGTTGAGAGCCAGGCAACGGGTTGTCGGGTCCGCGTTGTTGCGGAGGCTACCGTAGAGCCATCGCGCGGCTTCCAGCTGGCCGGCCTGGTGGACGGTGAGCGCGTGCCGGACATCGTCCGTTCCGCCGGATGCGGGGAAGGGGTGATGCTCGTCGGCGCCGAAGAGGCGGATGAAGAGCGAGCAGGGCGTGTGATTCGCGGGCGGAAACCAGCGACGGCCAAACGGGTTCAGGAGGATGACCTTCACGCGCCTACTTCGGGCCGCGCGAACGAGGTCGCAGAGGTTGGCCTCGAACTCGTCGGCAGGCACGCACGGCAGGAGGTCGAGGTCCCCCGTCTGCGGCGAGAACTCGAACGGCGACGTCCTGACGCTCCACGGGGAGAGCGATTGGTACCATGGCTGAATGAATCGGCGAAGGCTCGGGCCCAGCACGGGGAATCGTGGCTTAAGGGGACCATAACCGGCGGCGTCACAGTGACCGAGGCAGAGGACGACGGCATCGCCGGGCGCGAGATCGCGAAGAAGAGCGGGAAAGCAGGCGAGCGCATCGGCAGAGGTCATCCCGACCAGCGCGGCGTTACGCACGTGGATGGGAAGGCGACCGGCCGCCAGGAGTTCCGGGTACGTGGACTCCACCACGCCGAGGCTCGCGGAGGCGGAGTCTCCGACGACGAGAACCGTGGGCCTGCGAGTCGTCATTTCGGCGCAAGTCGCGCCGCGATGGCGGCCGCCAGGTCCTCGTATCCCGCGTCCGTCATGTGGAAGTCGTCGATGAAGCAGGTATCGTCGCGGAAGGAGGCGTCGTTCCCGTCGAGATACGCGAGGCCATGCTTTGCGGCTAGCAGGGCGGCGTCGCGCCGAAAATCCGGGTAGAGCCGGCCGATGACCAGGCGCTGACAACGGCTGTTGGGAGGCATCCGGGCGAGCGCGATCTCGAAGTAGCTCTGCTCGGCCGTCGTCGGAGTCTTGGCCAGCGGGAGGATGGGGTTCAGGACGAAGAGGAACGACTCCGGCGCGATCCGGGACCAGATCTCCATCTGCCGTTCGATCGCCGCGAGGCATCGCGCGTAACCCTCGCGTACCAGTGGGAGCGCGCAGAGGTGGTCGATATCGGATGCGGTCGGATCCGGGCCGAGGGCCTCGGCGATCTCCTGGAAGCCCGCGACGCGATCCTCCTCGCCTGCGGGAGCGCCCGACCAGTCCGCGAAGCCGTTCTCCTTGTCGAACGGAAAGGGGAGAAGCGGGGTCGAGCGGCGGACACTGCCGAGGTGAAGGAGGAGATCGTTGGCCCCGGAGAGGGTGACGAGGTGATCGACGCGCCTCCCGACGAGCAGGTACATCAGGATCTCGACGAAACCATTGCAGGCGCCGACGCCTCCGTTCCAGAAGAGCGTGCCGGGCCTCTGCCCCTGCAGGGCCGCGTTCAGCGTGCGATTATCGGCGGTGGCGCCGGTGCCGAAGACGACGGATCCCCCGGTCACCAGTCCGGTGCTCGCCTTACGCGCGAGAAACTCCGCGTACGTCACGCGCCGCCCCTCGTGGAAACAATGCCGGAACCCGTGCTCGTCGGTGTTGATCCGCTCCGAGGAGTAGGACGGCGCCATCGGGCTCATCAGGTACGGCAGGAACCGGTAATGGGGACCCACGTCCAGGTAAGGTTGAAACAGCGACTGGAGCCGCGCGACGTCCTCGCGGCGAAACCGTCCCGGGGATTCCGGCGTGGGGATTCCCTTCCGGTCCGCGCTCATGACGGCGTCTCTTCCGACGCGCGCCTCGTCGAGATCGGGGCGCGGGGGATGACGACGGGTCTCGCCACGACGAGGCCCTTCTCTTCGAACTGTGCGAGGTAGTCGCGGACCGCCGCGAACGGAAGCTCGAAACGCTCGGCGATCGCGAGCGCCGAGGTCTGCCCGTCGAAGAGGCGATAGAGCACATCGGCCATGCGCCCCCAAGCCTCGGCGTCGTCGTCCAGGCGCTTATCGACGGCCGGATCGAATCGTTCGCGGTAGAGGCGGTAGCGCGGGCTGGAGAGCGAAGGGAAGCCGTCGAAGGTGCGGTCGAAGACGGCGTCCCGCTCGAGCGTCATCACGAAGGACTTCAGCACATCGAGGAATCCGGCGAGGTCGGCGGGATCGAGACGATCCGGCGTATCAAGGCTGGTGTGATACTCGGGATAGTGATGCGGCTGGCCGAGCGAGCAGGAGAGCTGGGCGAAGGGAACCTCGTAGCCGGGCGCCTCCCAGACGGTCTCGTCGTTGCCGATCCCGCCGCGGAAGGCCGTGGTCCGCATGCCGCGGTGAAAGGCGCGGCAGGCATTGCGGAGAGCGTCGTCCAGCGGGTGCCCGCCGCGAAGCGTGCTCGACGCGACGATGGGTCCGCCCGTCGAGGGCAGTTCCGCAAAGACGCCGCCGACAATGCGCTCCAGTTCAGCGCGAGGCCTGTCCTTCAGGTAGAAGACGCTGCCAAGATGCTCGGGGACCACGACGAGCCGGTAGGTGTAACGCGTCTGCATCGTGGAGAGCCATTGGAAGAGCTTCAGGAGGATGGCGACTCCGGCGAAACCGTCGTTGGCCTGAGCGGGGTGGCAGTTGTGCGCCTGGAAGACGACGGTGCGGTCCGAGGCGCCGCGGTGTTCGCCCACGCCCACGAGCATCTCGCCGTCCTCGTAGGTCGTCTCCAGGCGCACCTGGTAGCGGCCAGGCTTCATGGTCTCGCGGACGCGGTGGGGAATGGAGAATGCCCAGTCGGCGTCCCAGGGGCGGTAGAGCCAGATGCAGTGATAGGAGAGTGCGTCCGGCAGGGCGGGGACCGAGACGAGGTGCGGGGCAAGCGCCTCGAGGGAAAGTTCGCCCTCGAAGGAACGGGAGTACATGCCGACGCCGAGCGGATGCTTCGCGCCGTCGTAGATCAGCTTCCCGTCGCACCAGATCTCGGCGCGCTTGACCTCCCAGAGTCGCGGCACCTCCCACCCGAGATGATGGGCTCCCGAGGAGTAGCGCAGGAGTTCCATGGGGAACTCGCGCTGCATCCGGGCGAAGAGCGCTTCGTTCTCGCGCGCCACGACGCCAGATCGAAAGCCGCAGAGCTCGGCGGTCAAGGACTGGATCTCAGATCCCTTGCCGTCCTCGCGCGGTGCTTCTGTCAACGTCCTCGTCATCGCACCGCGTAGACAACCCACATCGCGTGGAGGTACTCCTCGAAACCCCGGATCTTCGCCTGCGCGCGGGGAAGCTCGTAGCTGAGTCGGCAGACGTCCACGGAAGCGAAAACCGAGAGCGCGCTCGCGATCTCCGAACGCGTGAAAAAGTGGGTGAGCCCGACGTTCTCGAGGAGGATCTTCGTGCCGCCAGAGTCGAGGCGTAGCGACCCGTGATCGTCGGGGAGCTCGTCGGCCTTGTGCCGGGTGTAGAGGCTGTGCTCAGCGTTCAGCATGTAGCCGGCAAAGATGCCGCCGGGCTTGAGGACGCGCGTGACCTCGGACCACGCGGTCGCGCGGTCGGCGCGCGAGAGGTGCTGGAAGACGCAGGCCTCCATCACGCCGTCGAGCTCGCCATCTGCATAAGGAAGCGGGCCGATGGCGGCCTCCCGGAGGGACTCGATGCGGTCCGCGAGCCCGGCGGCTTGCAGGCGCTTCTCGGCCAGCTCGAGAGCGACCGGGCTGATATCGATGCCGCTGACCCGGAAGCCGCGGCTTGCGAGCCAGACGAGGTTGGGGCCGGTCCCGCACCCCAGTTCTAGGAAGCGGAGCCCCGCCAGCTCGGACTCGGAGCGTCCGCGGAAGTGATGCGCGATCGTCCGGACGATGGCCTCGACGGGGGCGCTGTTCTGGGATCCGATGGCGAGCGATTCGCGGAACGAGGCGTTCCAGGTCGCCTTCGCGTCGTCGTTCCCGCCCGGAGCCGTCATGACCGTCTGCTCGATGGGGAGGAATCGGAGGACGAGGGCGCGAGGAACGCGTAGAGCGTGAACTTGCCGCTCGGCTCGTGGATGCGCTGGAGTTCTTCGACCCGGAAGCCGGCGTGCCGGGCCAGGAGGGCGAGCGAGGCGGCGGAGAAGACATGGAGGTGATCGACGAAGAACTCCTCGCGGTCCGCTCCCGCCTCGGCAGCCGCCTCGGCGTCGGGAACCTCGACGTAGGCGATGCCGTCTGTCCCCAGGTTGCGGTGGGCGCGCTTCAAGACGGCCACCGGGTCCGCGACGTGCTCCAGGACCTTGTTGAAGGTCACGAGCCGGAAGCGGTCCGTCAGATCGAGGGTCGCGTAGTCGCCGTGGGCGGCCTCCACGCCGACAACCTCGGCAGCGTGCCGGACCGCGCGCGCGTCGGGATCGACCGCCGCGCACCGCCAGCCCGCTTCCTTCATCCGGTGGAGGAAGACGCAGAGTCCCGAGCCGACGTCGAGGACGGATCGCTCGGGCAGGGAAGAACCGCCCTCGATGGACAATCGCTCCTCGAAGAACGAGAGGATCCGGCGGACGCGCCCGGCGTTGTCGGAGCGATTCGGATCGAGGGCGAGGATCCGATCGTAGCCGGCGCGGAGTCCACGGGGTCCGTAGATGGCGGTATCGTAATCGCCCTCGTAGAGGCGGGTGGTATCGAGGGCGTGGACGGCGATGCAGTGGCCGCAGACCGGGCACCGCTCGACGCGGCGGACGTAGCCGCCCGCGCGCGAGAAGGCGTAGGCCGGCTCGCCGGCCGGAGGCGCGGTGTAGGCGAAGAGCACTTCTCGCGCGGTGCTGCCGCAGAGGCAGGCGCCGGGATGCGTCTCAGTCCCGGGCAAGCGAGGCCTCCAGCTTGCCCAGCGCCTCGTCGGAATCGAGCCACGAGACGATGACGTGCTTCTCCGTATCGATGTACTGCTGGAAGAGCGGCTCCTTGCCGGCCTCGACGAGAAAGACGAAGAAGCGGTTGATAGGGCTCTTCACGAGGACGGCGCGGAGGTTGTGATCCTTGAGCCGGCCGTTCAGGGACGGGGTGGCGTAGAAGCCCCAGTCCTTGCGCGCGAGATCGTACTCGCCGCCGTCCGGCGTGGTGAAGGTGACGAACTCGTTCGGCTCGAGGGCGATCCGGCCGCAGTCGGCGAGCTCGATGTCGGCGTTGCGCCCGGTCTGGAACCGCCGAGGCGGATCCTTGATCTCGATCTTCATTTAATTGCCTCAGTCTTCCACGACCATTCGGGGATGAGAAAATCGGGGATGGTCCAGGCCCCGCCGACCTTCTTCCAGACCTCCGGGTTCCGGAACCGTTCCGCGATCGCGAAGAAGGTCTCGGTCGTGAATCCCACGTATTCGCAGAACGCCTGGATGGCGGCATGCGGGGTCTCATCGCCGCGGCGCCGGATCACGTCCACGGCCTCCTCGCGCGTCATCCGGCCGTTGCGGATCTCGAGCGAGAGGTTGTCGAAGAGGCGCGTGAAGCCGAACTTGTACCACTTGAAGTAGTGATGGATGGCGATGAACGGGTCGTCGATGTCGGCGTAGTCGTACAGCCCGGTGATGGCGCCCTCCGCGCGCGCGCGGAACCCGTGCTCCTTCGCGACGCGGTAGGTCTCCTGGGGGTCCCACGAGAAGTAGTGCCCGAGGAAGACGGCGAGGACGCCCCGGGCCGCGAGTTGTTCGCCGGAGGGACCGAAGTAGGCGGCGAGGTCGGCGGCCGAGAGATCGTCGTCGACCCAGTCGCGGGCGGTGGTGCCGTGCGTGACGCCGAACCGCGCGATCCAGACGTCGTCCATCCGGAAGCCCCGTCGCTCCTCCTCGCTGCCCCCGTACTCCGTGGCCGTATTTTCACCCCAGACCACGAGCGGGATCTCGTAGCGGTAGGCCACGTCGAGGGGGATGGAGAAGAGGGCCATGTGCATGGGGACGCCGGCGGCCCCGAAGCGCTCGAGGGCCTTGCGGAGAAAGACGCGCTCGGCGCGCGGATTGACCGTGACCTCGATGTGATCGACGCCGAGCGAGACGAGGTTGCGGAGGTTGGCCTCGCCGATCGCGGTTCGGACCGGCGGCCGCCAGGTGACGGCGAGCGGATGAAGGCCGTGCTCGAGACAGCGCACGACCTGCCAGGTGCTGTCCTTGCCGCCGCTGACCGGGATGACGCAGTCATAGCGCGCGCCGCGGGATTTCGCGTTCCGGACGACCTCGCGGAAGGCCTCGGCCCGCGCTTTCCAGTCGATCTGCGGCCGATCGCCGAACGACGAACAGGCGTTGCAGACGCCGTCGGGGCCCAGGACGATATTCGGGCGCGTGTCAGGGATGATACAGCGCGAGCAGTATCTCACGGGGGGGTCACGAGCGTGGATCGAAGCCCGCGAGCGGATGGGCTCCCGGGGGAGTGGCCGCCCACGCCTGCACAGCTTCCCGCATCGTCGTCAGTCGTTCGTAGCGGGGGATGACGGGTATGGCATCGTCGCCGTCGTTCTCGAACGTGGCCTTCGTGATCCACAGGCAACGGTCGCGGGCAGAGACGAGGAGCCCGTTCTCGTTCTTGATGTAGATGCGTCCGGGAACTCCCCGGTAGTCGTTCTTGGGGATCGCGGACGCGAGGAGCATGACCTTGCGGCCCCGCCAGTAGGAGAACGCCCCCGGAAACGGCGTCGTCAGCGCGCGGATGTGATTGTGGATGGCGACGGCGTCGAGCATGTCCCAGAGGATGAATCCGTCGTCGGGGAAGCGAAGCGGGTAATACGCGGCGCGTTCGTTCGCCTGGGGGCGCGGGATGAGGATCCCGGACGCCAGCCCGCCGAGCGCCTCGACGAGCATGAGCGGGAAGGTCTCATCGGCAATCGCCTGGACCTGCGCGATCGTGTCGTCGGGGCCAATCGGGAATGTCCGTTCGACGAGCACGTCGCCGGTGTCGACGCCGCGGTCGGCGCGGATGACGGAGAGCGTGACCGTGGGTTCGCCGTCGATGAGAGCCCAATTCATGGGAGAGGAGCCGCGTCGCTCGGGGAGCTTGCCGCCGTGGAGGTTGAGGCATCCTCGAGGGGCGATGGTCAGCAGGGGTTCCCTCAGGATGGGACCGTAGCCGGCCATCACGAGGATATCGGGCGCGAGCGCGCGAACAGTCTCAAGGAAGCCGACATCGTCCGGGTCGGCAGGCTGATGAACGCCGAGGCCCAGGCTATCGGCATACGCGGCGAAGGAACCGGAGGTAAACGGACGCGCGTCTCCCGCGTGGGCGACGGCGGCCACGACCTCGTGACCGGCCGCGCGGACAGCATCAAGGCAGGCGATTCCGCGCGACTTGTTACCGAAGAAGAGGACTCTCATGCGATGCACCGCATCCAGAGTAGTCGAATTAGTCCGGGCGAGAAACGCCGAGATCGATCGAGAAGGTGGCCTGGCTGTAATTGAAGCTGACGTCGTTCTCGTTGCGCTTCAGGGCGTTCGGGTCGAGCAGGGGGCGGGCGGACGTCTCCGGCCGTCCCTTGGCCTGGGCCTCCGCCGTCTCGGGCGTGTGCCGCCGGTAGCCGCCGGTCTTGATGAGTCGGTCCTCCTCGAGGCCGAGGCCCAGCATGCGGTTCAGCTCGGCGGCGCCCTCGCGGATCCCGTCCATGACCTCCTGGTCCGACATCGAGGTCATGTTGAGGCAGAGGTCCTGGCGCTCGGTGATCGAGTCGAGGTAGGCGTTCTCGTCGGTGATGAAGCCGTGGTCGATCGCGTGCTGGTACATGCCGGTCCCGGGGAGCGGCAGGAGGTAGCCGATACTGGGGTAGACGCCGCACTTGAGGCACTGGTCGAAGGTCTCGCGGATCGTCTCGGGCGTCTCCTCGGGATAGCCGAAGACGACGCTGGTGGAGCACGTGATCCCGACCTCGCGGAGGATCTGCATCTGCTCGAGGAAGAACGAGGGGTCGACGCGCTTGTTCATCGACTCGAGGATGCCGGCGTTTCCGGACTCGAGCGAGAACCCGAGGTTGAGGCAGCCCGCGGCCTTGAACTTCTCGGCCACCTCCTTCCGCTTCGCAAGCGCGCGTCGGGGATTGCCGAAGAGGTCGACGCGGACGGCCGCGTTCCAGTGGAACTTCAGGCCCGAGGCGAGGATGGCGTCGACGAGCGGCTCGGCCTGGCCGATCGAGGCAAAGCTGAGGTCGTCCCAGAAGTTGATGTAGTTGGCGCCGTACACGTCCATGTTCCGGCGGATCTCCTCGAGGATGCTCCCGGGGGACCGGTGCCGGTACGGGTCGTTCCAATAGACGTGGTGGCAGAACGTGCACTTGAAGACACAGCCCCGGGCCGTGACGACGGGCATGACCCGGATCGCGTCATTGTCCGTCCCGACGAGTCCCTCGGCGCCGGAGTAGGAGCGCTCGAAGTAGCGGGCCGTGTTGAACCGGGACCAGTCGATGATGGGGAAGTCGTCGATGCGGGCGGCGGCGGGGCGACGCTCGTTGATGACCACGCCGCCGTTGCGATCCCGGAACGCGATCCCGGGAACCGTCGCCAGGTCGGTGCCGTCCCGGAAAGCCTCGAGGACGGCATGGGCCGTGATCTCTCCCTCGCCCATGACCGCCACGTCGGCGGCCGAGTTCCGGAGAAAGACCTCGGGGATGCTGCCGGCGACCGAGTTGCCGACAACGATGCGCGTCGCCGGGTGGTGACGCCGGATCGTGTGCGTCAGCTTCTTGATCCACTTGTAGTGCGTGACGATGGAGCCGACGAGGACGACGTCGTACGCGTGCCCGGCGATGTAATCCTCGACGGTCTCGTCCGAGAGATCGTCGATGTCGATATCGAGGAGGTCGAAGTCGTAACCCTTGGAAGCGAGATAGGTCATGACGGAGCCGACGCCGACGGGAAGATACTTCGTTTTCGAACCGAGTCTGAGGCTCGGGTTGATGAAGAGGATCTTCACGCGCTCGCGGCCGTCCGGCCGTGGCCGCCCTTTGCCATGAACTCGCGATACCACTGGGCATAGCGCGGAAAGGCCTTCTCGAGGGGATAGCGCGGGCTGTAGCCGAGGAGGTCGCGGGCCTTGGAGACGTCCAGGGTCCCGCGGACCGGGCTGAGGCTGTCGCGCGGCGTGAACTCGACCGCGACGTCCGCGAACTCCGACCGGACGGCGTCGACGAGGTCGTTGATCGAGCGCGACTCGCCGTATGTCAGGTTGAACGTCTCGTTCTTGGACGCGGGGTTCTGGATCACGCGGCAGATCCCGTCGACGAGATCGTCGATGTAGGTGAAGTCGAGGCGCTCGGTCCCGTCGCCCTCGACCTTCAGGGGCTGGCCCGCATGGGCGTTCTCGAGGTAGATCTGGGCGACGCGCCGGCTGATGCAGCGGGGACCGTAGAGGGCGGAGGGACGGATGATGGTGTAGGGGAGATCGAAGACCTGGTTGTAGGCGATGACGAGCTTCTCGCCGCTCAGCTTGAGCGCGCCGTAGATGCCCAGGGGCTCCAGGGGGTGATCCTCCGCGACCGCCGGCGTCCGGAAGTTGCCGTAGACCATGCTCGACGAGATGTAGATGAAGTGCTCGCAGTAGCCGCGGGCGCAGTCGAGGGCGTTCTCGAGCGTGCGGAGGCTGTGGTCGAAGGTGCTGAGCGGATCCTTGTTCGACTTTCCGGCGTGCGCGACGGCCGCGAGCTGGATCATGACCTTGCAGTGATCGCGGTTGAGGGTCCGGGAGAGGAGGCTGTAGTCGCGGGCGTCGACGGGGGCGAGGTTGACGCCGGCATCGTTCATCAGGTCGAGGCGCTCGTGGATCATGCGCATGTGGGTCTCGCGGTGCGGGGAGTTGGCGGGGAGCGAGGCGACCTGGAGGAGGTTATTCACCTGGAGGCTGTCGACGTTGTCGACGATGGCGCCGCGACGGACCAGCTCGAGCGCGAGGTGGTGGCCCATGAACCCGGCGCCACCGACCAGGGTGATACTGCGACCCGCGAGTTCTCCGCCGGACGAGGGCCCGGCTGGGGACGAGGCGGCCGCGGTCACGCGCCGACCTCCTGGATAGCCTTCTTCAACGCGGTCGCGCACCGGACGACCTCCGGTTCACCGATGTGCGGTCCGAGCGGCAGGGCGATCGAACCGTCGCTGACGGCGATCGCGTTCGGGTACCGACCGGCGTCGTAACCGTACTTCTCGCGGTAGTACTGCATCCGCGGGACCGGGTTCGGGTAGTAGATGCTCGTGCCGATGCCCGCGCTCTTCAGGTTGAGGACGATCTCGTTGCGGCGCGGGCGAAGGCGCGGAGAGAGGGCGACGACGAGGCAGTACCACGAAGAGGTGGCGTCGGGGGAGAGCGACTCGAGGATCCGGAGGTCGTCGCGGCCGGCGAGCTCGCGCTTCCAGGTCTCGGCGTTCCGAAGACGCGCCGCCAGGAACTCGGGGAGACGTGAGAGCTGGACGCGGCCGAGGACGGCCTGGAGCTCGCTCATGCGATAGTTGAGTCCCAGCGCGGTGACGTCGTAGTAACCGGGGAACTCGCGCTCGGAGTGGGAGCGATCGACGCCGAAGGCGCGGAGGAGGCCGGCCGCCTTCATGCGTTCGCTGTCGCGGCCCGAGAGCATGCCGCCCTCGGCGGTCGTGATCTGCTTGACGGGATAGAACGAGAAGCAGCCGAAGTCGCCCCACGTCCCCGCGTGGCGGCCCTGCCAGCGCGTGCCCATCGCGAGCGCGCAGTCCTCCACGACCTTGATCCCGTGCTCGTCGGCCCAGCCGAGGATCCCGTCAAGGGCGCAGGGGATCCCGATGAAGTGGACCAGGACGACGCCGCGCGTCTTCGCGGTGCGCGCGGCTTCCAATCCTTCGACCGTGACGTTCCCGGTCGCGGGGTCGCAGTCGACGAAGACGGGCGTTGCGCCCGTCCACTCCACGGCGTGAACGGTCGCGACGTGCGTGAGCGCCGGGACGAGGACCTCCTGGCCGGGGCCGAAGCCGAGGTTCATGCAGGAGATGTGAAGCGCGGCCATGCAGGAGCTGGTGGCGAGCGTCGATCCCGCGCCCAGCCAGGACTGGAAATCGGATTCGAAGCCCTTGCACTCGGGCCCATGGGCCAGGACGGGGCGGGAGAGAACGTCGAGGACGGCGGCTCGTTCCCTGTCGGAAATGGAGGGACGGGCGAACGGGATCTCGGGAAGTGTCGTCATCATGATTTCCGAATCGTCATCGTGGGTCGAGACGGCATACTCTACCTTCAATATCGGCTGATCGCGTCGGAATTATGACGGGTTTTTGCAGGTTTGCGCCGATGTGATCAGGATGCAGGAGCGGCCTTTGCGAGCGCGACGCGAGCCGGTAAGGTAGCGCTGACTGATGAAGAAGCGCATCCTTGTTCTCTTCGCCGACGAGTGGGCGGCCTACTCGCCGACGCTCCAGAATCTCGTCACGGTTCTCAACCGCGACGGGCGCTTCGAGGCGCGCGCTCTCTGCGTGGACGGCGGGCAGTTCTCCTACGAGGGACTGCCGGATCCGCCGTACGAACGCTTCCGCGTTCCCACTCCCGAAGAGGCAGACCAGTCCGCAAATTCCGCGTGGTCGATCGATGCCCGACTGCGGAATTGGATCAATGCCCGCCTCTTTCCTCACCAGGCCATCGACACCTACACGGTAGCCAAAGCTCGGCGGCTGGCGAAGTCACTCATCGGTCGTGCTCCCGATCACGTCATCGCCATCGACCCGGTCGCCATGCTCCTGGCCGCCGCCCTCTTCGAGGACGTCACGTTCCTCTCGCTCGAGGTCCGCAACACGCTCCTTCTCGACTGGATATCTCCCGCAAGCTTCGCCTCGGTCATCATCCAGAACGACGAGCGCTACCGCATGCTCTTTCCCCGGGACGAGCACCGCGTCTTTCACATCCAGAACTCGCACATCTTCGCGGGACGCGTGCCGCGCGCACCCTGCAGGAAGCTCGTCTACTTCGGCAACATCGCCGAGACCCACGGGCTCTGGGTCTATCCCGATGTTCTCGATCACCTCCCCGGCTGGACCCTGACCCTCAAGGGCATCGTCTCGCCGGCGGCACGAGCGATCCTCCACGAGCGCTGGGAACGCCATCTCGCTTCCGGCCGATTGATCGTCGATGAGGAACACATCCCGCAGGACCAGGTGATCGAATGGCTGCGCGGTTTTGGAGTGGGGCTCTGCTTCTACGACATCGAGCGCCTGGCGCGAACGGTGACGCGCTCGACCCAGCACCTCGTCGAGCACTTCCGGAACGTCCCGTCCGGCAAGCTCTTCAACTACTACGCCGCGGGCGTGCCGGTCGTCGCGAACGATCTCCCGGGGCTTCGCAGTGTCGCCGATCACGGAGCGGGGCTCCTTGCGTCCCCGGACCCGCGCGTCCTCGCGGAGGCCGTGCTGAGCATCGAGGGCGCCTATGGCCGATACGTCGACGGTTGCTACGCGGCCGCGGAGGCCTACGATTTCGCTCGCATGGCGGCTCCGTATGCCGATTGGCTGGCGGCTCGCCCCCGTCTTCCCGAATCCTCACCGCGCCAGCTCTCGCTCCGCCAGGCGCTCAGGCTTTCAGGATTCGTCCGCGCCCTGGCCCGCGGCCTTCGATCCCCCGTGCCTGAGCGACTGGCTCGCATCGCGGAGAACCTGGGAGACCGTCCCCTGGTCATCTACGGAGCAGGAGAACACACGGAGTGGCTGCTCCGCGAGCACGATCTCGGCCGACTGGCAATCGTGGCCTATGCCGACGGGGACGCCAGGAAGCACGGCTCCCGGTTTCATGAACGTCCCGTCATTGCTCCGGAAGAGATACGGGATCATGCCGCCGATGTGTTCGTCTCGAGCTTTGCCCACGAGCACGCGATCGCGGCGAAACTGACCGACCTCTTCGGGGACGCGATCCGCATCCACAGGCTCTACGGGTCGGACGGGGCATGACCATGCGCGTTCTCATTGTCGTCGACGGGTTTCCTCCTCTCTCCGTGGACTCCCAGGATATGGCGGCGGCGCGCACGGCCAGGGAACTCCATGAGCGCGGGCTCGATGTCGCCGTGCTGACATCGGGCGACTCTACCCAACACGTTCCCGAGGAGGTCGATTTCCCGGTCTTCCGCGCGTTGCGGGCGGCGCGTGCGATGGACTCACCGGGGTGGGAGTCGGCCGAAGAAGGCGTCCAAAACGCGCGCGCCATCCGGCGCGTGCTCGACAGCTATCGCCCCTCGGTGATCTGGGCCTGGTGTCCGCGGGCCTTGGGCCACTCCGGGTGGAAGGCCGTAACGCAATCGGGTGCCCGCGTCGCGCTCATGCTTGTCGACGCCGACCGCGCCGCCGTTCCGGCTGTGCCACGGCATCTCCCGGCCGTTGTTCTCAGCGATGACCTGCTCGCGGCGTGCCTGCCGCATGGATACGACCCCGCGCTCTGCACCGTCATACCCCACTTTTGCGATATCCCCGCCAGGCCCGCCGCGCTGGAGAGCGACGAGATTCTTTTCGTCGGCAGGCTCGATGACGATCATGGCGTGCCC
This sequence comes from uncultured bacterium, assembly GCA_964548165.1. Classification (GTDB taxonomy): domain Bacteria; phylum UBA8481; class UBA8481; order UBA8481; family UBA8481; genus CAZJQD01. The sequence continues at coordinate 55,440 of CAZJQD010000017.1, read as the reverse complement.
GTCCTCCTGGAGGCATGCTCGGGAATCGACCTGCCCTTCGCGCTGACGCTCGTGGGACCGGGCGACCTCGCCTATTGGCGACGCCGCGGCGAGGAGGCGGGCTTGTCGCGCGAGGGCGCGCGGAGCCTTCACGTGGTTGGCCCTGTCGCCCATCTGGAGCCGTGGTATCGCGAGGCCGCGGTGGTCGCCTGCCCATCCCGCGTCTTCGATGCCGGGTCGTGCGTGCCGATCGAGGCCATGGCGTGGGGCGTTCCCGTGATCGTGGCGCGAGGCACGGGTCATCGTTCCTTGTCCTACCCGCTCGCGGGCGCCATCGAGGCGCCGGCCGGTGATGTCCGGGCGTGGCGCGAACACCTCCGGCGACTGCTTGCCGATCTCGTCGAGCGACAGACGCAGGGCATGTCCGGGCGCGACCTGGCCAGGAGGCATTATGCCCGCGAGGTTGTCAGCCCGCGCCTCCTGACCTGGCTCTTCGACCGCATCTCGTGAAGGCGATCGTCCTCGGCAGCGCGCCGGCCCCCCTGGTCGCCCGCGCCCTCGACATGGCGCGGGGGCTCTTCGGATGCGACCACGTGATCCTCCTGCATCCGGACGACAAGCCGCGTCCGCCGGGCGCCGACCGCGTGCTTCTCTTTCACCCTCCATTGAGCGTTGTCCATGGCTTGGCGCTCCCGCGAAATCTTCCCGAGAGGCACGCGATCGCTCACATCCTGCTCGCCTGGGATCAGCCGGGCTGGGGCCCACCGCTCATCCGCCTCTACCTCCATGGGCTCTTTCCCAACGCCCGCCTCTGGCTCCTGAGAGCGGACGGGACGCTGACCGCGCTGAGAGACGAGAAGAGCCGCCGCGCGGCCCGGAGACGCGAGCCCGGGCCGATGCGCGTGCTGGTCGATGCGCGGGGATTGTCCGACGCCTACTGGCATCGCCTTCAGGATGTCCTCGCGATCCTCGTGCAGGATGATTCGACCAACATTCATGTCCTGGCCCCGCGTGAAGCGGGCCTGTCCCTGGGCGAACAGGTCCGGAGCAGGCGTGCCGACCTCGTTCACACCCTGACGCCCGTCTCCGTCAGCGCGCTCGACGTTCCCATCGTGCGCCAGGACCTTGGCGATCTGCCCCCGGGCGACGGCGAGGTCCTTGTGGTCCCGAGTATCGATGCGGCCGAGAGGGCTTCGCGCATCTACGGCATGCGGCCGGACAGAATCTTCGTGGCGCCCATTGCCGCGGAGGCGGGCTGGCCGGAGCCCTGGAATGCGGCGCGGGCGGCGAGCGTCTGGCGCCAGGCGTGGAGGATGACGCTGGCCCTGCCGCCACCGCCGCCGTCACCCGTCAAGCACCTGGTCGGAGACCTCGCGCGGGAATGGTGGGGACCACGGTCGCGTCGTGGCCCGGCGCCCCGCGCCGACTTCATCCTGCGGTATCACCACGTGCTCGAGGAGTCGCCGGCGGGGCACGAGAATTCGATCCGCGACGCGACGACGCTTGAGCGCTTTCGCGACCAGCTGGATGCCATCGCGTCCTGGGCCGACGTCGTGCCGCTGGCGAAGATCCTCGAGCCTCCCGGATCTCGTTCGCGCGTGGCGCTGACCTTCGACGGGGGAAGTCGTGATCACGTCGAGTGGATCGTCCCGCTCCTCGGCGTGCGCCGCCTGCCCGCGACCTTCTTTCTCGTGGCCGACTGGTGCGACGGCCTACGCGAGGAAGTCCTGGCGAGCGTGCCGCCGGAGCGGTCTGCATTCAGTCGGCATGCGACGTGGGCCGCATGGAAGGAAGCTGTCTCCCCGCTCGTGGAGTTGGGAACGATGACGGTCTCTCACGCGCGGCTGTCGGCTCTGGACGACGAACTCCTCGCCCGGGAGATGGCCGGAGGCGCTTCGCGACTGAAGTCGGCAACGGGCTGTCGGGCGTCGTTTCTGGCGTTTCCCTACGGAGGGGTCGGCGACTACGACGCTCGCGCGCCAAGAATCGCGGCTTCCTCGGGCTTCCAGGCGGCGCTGACAACCGTAGAGGGCCCGCTCTTCCCCGCGCAGAACCGATGGGCCCTGCCGCGCGTGACGCCGGGCCAGGCCTCGGGGGGCGAGCTCCGGGGACGGCTGGAGTCGATGGCGCGAGCGTGCTTCGCCACGAGCGATTGGCGCGCGTCGTGACGCCAGGCACGCGCCTGGTGGCCACGGTCGCCGGGCCGAAAATGATGGTCGACCCCGAGTCCGCTTTCGGCTTGGAGGTCGCGGGCACGCTTACCTATGAGCCGCGCATGACGGCGCTCCTGGGTGCTCTACTGCGGCCCGGCGACACGTTCGTGGACATCGGCGCCAACGAGGGGTGGTTCAGCGTCCTGGCCTCGCGGCTGGTGGGTTCACGGGGTCGTGTCGTGGCCGTCGAGCCGCAGGGCGCCGTCCAGCGGAGACTCGAGCGCAATCTCGACCTTAACGGATCCTCTTCTCGATCGCCGGGCAGCATCGACCAGGGCGCCGGTTCCGGGCGCGCCCCCGTTTGCGTGGCGCGGGTGGCGCTCATGGCCGCGCCCGGCAGCGTCCTCCTGCACGTCGCCGGCGCCGCCAATCCCGGGGCGACGAGCATCCACGACTACCAGGGAGATCTTCCGACGGAGCGCGTGCCGGCTACGACGCTCGACGTTCTCTGGAGCGAGCAGGCCCTCGGAGTGGCCAGGCTTGTGAAGATCGACGTGGAAGGCGCCGAGGGTGACGTCATCGCGGGAGCCACCAGGACGCTCGAGGCGGGCCGCGTCCGCGCCCTGGCCCTGGAGTTCCACACCAACATCCTTTCCCTCCCGGCTTGCGAGGCCATCGACCAAGCCTTGAGAGCCACCGGCCTTCTCCTCACGAAGGTTCGTGGCCTTCACGTCTATCACTGGCCCGGCGTGGAACGGGACCTGCGGGATCGCCCGGAACTCGAGCCGGTAAAGCCGCTTTGCGACTGGCACGGTCGAACAACTGCGATATGAGGGCGAGAGGGGATGCGCTGCGGGCCGTGTCGCCGAACCGGCCGGGAGGTAGAATGACCCCGTGATCGGCCTCAGCCTCATCCTCATCGACTGGAAAGTCCGCGAGAGCTTTCACGCGCTGGAGTTTCTCGCGCGCCAGTCCGTGCCTCGGGACCAGTACGAGGTCATCTGGGTCGAGCATTACAACCATCGGCCCGCGCCCCTGGCGGATGCTCAACGCCGCGGCCTTATCGACCAGTGGATCGTGCTCGACCGCGACGACATCTACTTCAAGCACCGGATGTACAACGAGGGCCTCTTGGCGGCGCGCGGGGAGCTGGTCACGGTCTGCGACTCCGACGCCTGCTTCTCTCCGAACTTCGTTCGATCCGTCCTGGAGGCGTTCGAGCGGTCGGGCGACCAGGGCCTGGTGCTCTACCACGAGGAGGTTCGCAGCGACTACCGAGGCTTTCACCCGTTCCCTTCGGGTACCACGTGGGACGACGTGATGTCCGCCCCGGGTCTCATGAACTGGGATGCGCGGGCCGGGCGACCACGGGCGCTGACGTTGCGGTATGACCCCCTCCATACCCTGAACTATGGCGCCTGTTGCACCGTGCGGCGCGAGGACGCGATCGCGGTCGGCGGCTATGATGAGCATCCGCAGTACCACAGCTTCATCTGCGGGCCCTACGAGCTCGGCTTCCGCCTGCTCAATCGTGGCCACCGCGAGCTCTGGCATCCCGACGAATGGCTCCTGCACACGTGGCATCCCTGGGTGCGGCCCGACGTCGATATCTTCGGGCATCACGACGGTCGCAACGTCAGTTCGCTCGCCCTGGAGGCGCGAAGGACGGGGCGCGTTCTGCCTTACCGCGAGAACGATCGGGTTCGGGCGCTCAGGTTGCAGGGAAGGGGCAAGACCTGGCGCCCTCCGCGCTCCGATGCCTTCGCGATCCTCGAGCCCCCGGAGGTTCCGCCGGCGGCAGCGAGGAGGGGAGCCCGGATCGTGCATACGCCGCGCCTCGCTCGCGCTCTATACCTGGCGCCCTTTGCCGCGGATGATCCGGTGGCGTGCTCGCTGGAGTCTTCGGGGCTTGTCGCCGAGCTTGAGACTTTCTCGTACGACACCTACGTTCTTCGCTTCGGCCAGGAGTTCATGGAGAGGCAGCTCGGAATTCTCTGCCGTCAGTTTCGCCCGGAACTGATCGTTTTTGCGCCCCTGTCATCGCCTCTTCCTTCGACCGCGGGAGATCCCATCGAGCCTCCTCCAGGCTCTCTCCGCGCGCTCGCTCAGGCCGCCGGCGCCCGCCTCCTGCTCTGGTCCCCGAGCGACGAGGCGCTCGCTCGCTGGGCGACGGTCGTCGACCTGGTGGCGTTGCCGCTGGGCGCGCGCCGCCAGGATGGAGCGCGGTTCCTCGGCGGCTCCAGCGCGCCCCCGCGGACCATCGAGGTCTGGCCTTCCCCGGACGATCGCCTCTTTCATCCCGCCCGTGGCCGCCGGGACATCCCGCTCTTTGCCGACGGTCCCATGGTCTGCGGGAGCGAGAAGGAGAATCTCCTGGCCCTTCTGGACGATGAAGGGGCGGGCGTGGCGGTCAGGCGACTGGCCTTTCGCCCCGACGAGCGCGCGACGATCTATCGCCGGGCGCGAATCGTCCTGAACCTGCGAGACGGCATCCCGGACTCCCATCGGGCCGGGACGTTAGGAGCGGCCCCGGAATTCAGCCTGGGATCACCCGAGACCCAGAGGGCGCTCGAAGCGATGGCATGCGGCTCCTGCGTCGTGCAGGAAAAGGGAATCCCCATGCCCCCGGGATTCGAGCCAGGCCGCGACTACCTGGTCTTCGAGGACGCCTCGGGCGTGGGGAGCGCGCTGGCGACCGCGTCGCGCCCCGGCGTTGCGGAGCGCATCGGCGCCGCCGGACATGCGCGCGTCGCCATGACGGCCTCGCCACGCGCCGCGTGGTTGCGGATCTTCGCGGAGTCGGGGGCGAACCTCCTCGAGGGAGCCGCGGGATCCCTGCGCCACTGGGTGGCGTCGAGCGCGCTCGGTGTACAGTGGAGGCGGCGCGCGGAACGCCAGAAGCTGGTCGGTCTGAAGAAGGTCGCCATCTTCGGCGCCGGACCGAGCGGCGTCGTGGTGGCCTCGAGACTGCGTAAGGCCGGCTACGACGTGGTGGCCTGGATCGATAATGCCGCGGACCGGCAGGGCAAACTCCTGGAGAACCTGCCCATTCACGCTCCCGAGTGGCTCATGGGCGAAGGTCCATCGCTCGTGGAGGCCGTCGTCCTGGGATTCCAGGGCAGAAAGAATCCCGTCCGTTGGCAACTCGCCGACCTCGGCTGGACCCGCCCCGTCGTGGAATACTAGGTGTCCGACTCGCCGTTTTGCAGTCTTGGCCGGTTCCCGTAACTCACGGCGTCGGGGTTTTACTCCCGGTGAACCTCGTAGCCGAGGGCGGCGATCATGGTTTCGTCCGCGGAGAGACCCTGGCCGGGAGTGGTGAGGTACCCTTCCGCGAAGATGGAGTTGCAAGCGAAGAGAGCGAGCGGCTGAAGCGGGCCAAGGACGGCCTCGCGACCGCCGGCGGCGCGAAGGTCGCGGGTGGGATGGAGGAGACGGGCCACGGCCAGGATGCGCAGGGCCTTCATGGGCGAGAGCTGAGTCACGTGACCGAAGGGGGTGCCGGGCCTGGGATTGAAGAGATTGATGGGGATGGAATCGACCTCCAGTTCCTTCAGCGTCCAGAGCATGTCGATGACGTCGGCGTCAGTCTCGCCCAGCCCCACGATCCCGCCGCAACAAGCCTCCATGCCGAGGTTCTTGGCGAGCTTCATGGTCTCGACGCGGTCCTGCCACTTGTGAGTCGAGACGACCTGCGGAAAGAACCGCTCGCTGGTCTCCAGGTTGTGGTTGTAGCGATCGACCCCGGATTCGCGCAGGCGCTCCGCGGTCTCGGGCGTCAACAGCCCCAGCGAACAGCAGATCTGGAGTCTCGGGAAGGCGCTCTTGATCCGGGTGACGGCGGGGCAGAGCGCGTCGAGGAGCGCCTTCTGGGGACCCCGGGTGGCCGTGACGATGCAGAACTTCTCGGCGCCTGCTTCATCGGCTCGCTTGGCTTGCGCGAAGAGCTCATCGCCGGAGATCACGGGGTACTCGGTGATACCCGTCTCGAACCGGGCGGACTGGGAGCAGAACCCGCAGTCCTCGGGGCACTTTCCGGACTTGGCGTTCGAGAGCACGTGAAGCGTCACGCGCTTTCCCCAGTGCAGTTCGCGGAGTTCGCGGGCGGCCGCGAGGAGCGTAAGCGTGTGCGGTTCGTCCTGCGACAGCAGTTCGAGCGCCTGATCTCTCGTCAATTCCGTGGGTACAAGAACGGTCATATGAGTGCGATCCTACATCAGAAGAGCGCAACTCTCAATTCCGCGCGCCTGACCGCCCCAACTCCTGTGGACAGGCGCGGCTGGGATGGGCCATTTCTTCCCTTGACGGGTGTTGAGTGGATGCGATCATGACAGGCGGATGAAGAAACGGCTCGGCCGAGGTCTGGCGACAGGGCCCTGATGGTCAAAATCGCGGTTCGTCCGGGCACCAAGGACGAACGGGAGAGCGGATGATGAACAAGAAAGAACTGTTGCTGGAGAGCAAGGCGGAGCTGATCGAGCGTGCGCGGGAGCTGGACCTCCCGGGTCGTTCCAAGATGGGCAAGGAAGAGCTGGCCGCCGAGATCGCCAAGGCCCTGACCCGGGCGGAGGCCGCTCGGGCCCGGCGCGGCCGCAAATCCGAGGAGAATTCGGCCCGAAAAGCAGCTCCGGCCAAGGCCCTGCGAGCGATCGAGGAGCGGAGCCGGAAGAACCGCGAGGCCGCGGCCGCGGAGGGACCGGAGGCCGAGACCGCGACCGTCGAGGATGTTGTGGAGCTCGAGTCCGCATCTGCCGGCAAGGGGGAGCGGACCCGGCCCTCCCGTGCCGCTCGCCGCAACGAGCCGCCTCCCGGCGTCGAGAATCTCGACCTGGATGAGGGTGGATCGTCCTTTTCCTCCGGCACCGTCGTCCAGCAGAAGCCGCCCTATCGCCCGTCGCGCGTTCCCGAGGACCAGCTCTCGGGCGCGCCGCTTCCCAAGCGCTATGGCCGCGACAAGTTCGTTCTCCTGACGCGCGATCCGCGCTGGCTCTTCGCCTACTGGGAACTGACGACGGAGACCGAGAAGAAGATCTTCCGCAAGTTCGGGCCCGACGTGGAGGGCGGCCGCAAGGTGCTCCGCGTCTTCGACGTGACGGGACGCGAGGACGAGAACGCCAACGACCTCTTCGACCTCCAGATCCATCCCGATGCGAGCTCGTGGTACATCCACCTTCCCACTGCCGGGCGTGCCTGGCGCGTGGAACTGGGCGTTCTCGGTAAGTCCGGGCGCTTCTACAAGCTCTTCGGTTCCTCCACCGTGAAGACCCCCCGCAAGTCCGTCTCGAGCGTCGTCGACGAGAAGTTCCGGACGCTCGACGAGGAGTTCGACGAGATCTTCCAGCTCTCGGGCGGCAAGCTCGTCGGTACCCACCTCGCCGGCTTCGGCGGCTCCGCCGTCGGTGGACGGCGCAAGCCCAAGGCGGGGGAGGAGCGGCCCGAGAAGTACGAGTGGCCCTTCCCGACCTCCGGATCGCTCTCGTCCTGGCATGGGGCGTCGCCGATGTCCTCCGGCGCCTCCGTTCCCACCCCGGGCGCCAAGAAGAAGCAGGACGACTTCTTCTTCTGGGTCGACTGCGAGCTGATCCTCTACGGGGGGACCCAGCCGACCGCCAAGGTGACGGTCCAGGGCCGGCAGATCCAGCTCCGTCCCGATGGAACGTTCACGCTCCGCTACGCGCTCCCGGACGGCCGGATCAACCTTCCGGTCGAGGCCGTGCGCGCGGACGGCAAGGAACGTCGAAAGGCCGAGCCGATCGTCACGCGTCGCACTGTTCGCTGAGACCGGCCGCGTGAAGACGGAGGGCATACGCCCGTGAAGAAGCCCAAGGGTTACGTCGCGATGGTCCTGCACGCGCACCTGCCGTTCGTCAGGCACCCCGAGCACGAGGAATTTCTCGAGGAGGACTGGCTCTACGAGGCCATCACGGAGACCTACGTCCCTCTCCTCTTCGCCTACAACGCGCTCATGCACGACAAGGTGCCGTTCAAGATCACCATGTCCATCACGCCGCCCCTGGCGGCCATGCTGGCCGACGAGCTTCTGCAGGATCGCTACCAGCGCCACCTCGAGCGGCTCATCGAGCTCGCGGAGAAGGAAACCTACCGGACGCAGAACATGCCGGACTTCAACCGGACGGCCTGGCACTACTACAACAAGTTCCGCGCTATCCACGACTTCTACGTCGGCCGCTGGAAGCGCAACCTCCTGGCCGCCTTCAAGGAGGTCCAGGACGCGGGCCATCTCGAGATCATCACCTGTTGCGCCACGCACGGGTTCCTGCCCTGCATGCACGTCAACCCGACCGCGGTCCGTGCTCAGATCCAGGTCGCGCAGAAGAGCCACAAGAAGCACTTTGGCCGCCCCGCCAACGGCATCTGGCTCGCGGAGTGCGGCTTCTGGCCCGGGCATGACCGGTTTCTCCGGGAGGCCGGGATCAAGTTCACCTTCGTCGACGCTCACGGCGTCCTCTTCGGCACGCCCCGCCCTCGCTACGGCGTCTTCGCCCCGATCATCTCCTCGGGCGGCGTCGCCTTTTTTGGCCGCGATCTCGAATCTTCCAAGCAGGTCTGGTCCGCGGACGAGGGGTATCCCGGAGATCACAACTACCGGGAGTTCTACCGCGACCTCGGGTTCGACGCCGAGTTCGACTATATCAAGCCCTACATCCACCCGATGGGCTTCCGGACCAACACCGGCATCAAGTACCACAAGATCACGAAGCGCGGGGTGGCCCTCGACGCGAAGGACCCCTACAACCACGAGGTCGCCCAGACGCTCTTGAAGGAGCATGCCGGGAACTTCATGTTCAACCGCGAGAAGCAGATCGAGTACCTGGCCGAGAAGCTCGGACAGCCCCCGATTGTCGTCTCGCCGTACGACGCCGAGCTCTACGGGCACTGGTGGTACGAGGGGCCCGAATTTCTCCACTCCTTCATGCGCCAGTGTCATCAATCGCAGACCTTGGAGCTGACGACGCCGTGGGAGTACCTGCAGAAGTTCCCCGAGCACCAGCAGGCGGAGCCCACGTTCTCGTCCTGGGGAGACCAGGGCTATGCCGGTGTCTGGCTCGACCAATGCAACGACTGGATCTACCCGCACCTCCACGAGTGCGCGGATCGGATGGTCGAGATCGCGACGGCCAACCCGCGCGCCACCGGCCTGAAGGAGCGCGCTCTCAACCAGCTCGCCCGCGAATTGCTCCTGGCGCAATCCAGCGACTGGGCGTTCATCATCAAGACGGGGACGATGGTCGAATACGCGGTCAGGCGCACCCGCGATCACTGCGCCCGCTTCCTCAAGCTCCACGACGAGATCACGCACAACTCCGTCGACACGACCTGGCTCGACGAGGTCGAGTGGCGCGACAACATCTTCCCGGAGATCGACTACCGCGTGTACACGCGGATCCCGGACGAGGACTGAAGCGCTCGTTCTCAACGAGACTTGTTGATACCACGGTGAGCACGGAGGAAGAACCGGGATGATGACGCGCTTGGAGCGGTCCCTGATGGCAAAAGCGCCGCGCGCCATGGCCGTCCTCTTCGCGCTCGCATTCCTCCCGCGGATCATCCTCCCGTTCATCGGTTTCGACGGCCAGGTCTCCGACACGACGACCTACCTCACGATGGCCCGTGGACTCGTCTCGGGCGCGGGCATGGTCGACGAGCAGGGCGCGCTGACGGCGTTCCGGGCCCCGAGCTACCCCTTGTTCCTGGCGGGGATGCTCGTTCTCTCGTTCGGCCGTCTCATGGGTGTTCAGATCCTCCAGGCGTTCCTCCACGCGCTTATCGCGCCGCTCCTCTACGAGCGATTGCTCTCGCGCCTGGGCGCGCGCCGCGCCTTCCTGGCAGGCCTCGTTTTTGCGCTCGACCCCGTCAGCATTCCTTCGCCCGCGTTTATCCTGACGGAAGCGATCGGCGCGTGCCTCCTCGTGCTCTTCGCCGGCGCCTGGAGTCGCATCGAGACTTCCGACCGCGCGAGCAGTCACGCCTGGGCCGGTCTCCTGGGCGGCACGCTCCTCTTCCAGACGATGATCACCATGGCTCTCCAGCCGGCCGCGATGGCATGGCGATTGGTGCGGCGTCCCCGATCTTGGGAGAAGATCCTGCTGGCGTCCCTGATCTTCGTCCTACCGATGGCGGCCTGGACGATGCGGAATCGCGAGGTGCTCGGCGAGGGAACCGCGGTCCGCTCCGGCGGCTTTGGCTTCCTGCTCTGGGCGTCCATGAACTACGACTTCCCATGGTTGCTCTCTCCCTACGACGAGCGTGGCAATTACATCTTCATCCAGGAGCAGCGCGTCGCCCGTCACCTCGAGGCTGGAGAGGCCCACGGCGTCTACCTCGCCAAGGCCCTGGCGCGGATGCGCGCGGAGCCGATCGCGTGCGCGGCGAGGATCGTGAAGGGCGCGTTCTGGTCCTGGGTGGAGGTTCCAGGCGCCATGAAGTCGATGGACCGCATGCCCGCCGTGAAGTGGACGCTCCGTGCCGCGAATATTCTCCTCCTCATCCTCGCCATCGCCGGAATCCCCGGCGCCCTCCGCCACCGCGACGGCCGCATCGCCCTCGCGATCATCGCCTACTTCGCCCTCCTTCACGCCCCGCTCTACCCCATCCCGAGGTATTACCTCCCCGTGAGGGCGTTTTTGGCGGTGCTGGTGGCGAGTGTCAGACTGCGGAATTGCGGATCTCTGAATACACGAGTTGCGAGCACCTGACCTCCAGTTTCTCGGCCAACGCGCGGCGTAAGGGGTTGTTGCGGATGAGCGAGACGACCTTGCTGTAAGTGCCGATCGGGGCTCGATCGTCCTCGGCTTCCTGCAGCCGCGAGTACGACCATCCGCCGCAGACGTGAGCGAGATAGACCGCCAGATCGTGAACCGCACACGAGGGAGCGGCCCAGACATGTTTCCAGTGCCGGTCACTTCGCGCCACGAATGCGTGGCAGATCTCGATGAAGTCCTGCCAGCACGAGTTTGACGAGAGTCGATCGGCGGCGCGGCGGCGTCGATGATCAAGGTCCCGGATGCGCCGCTCGTGGCCGGCCAGGATTCGCTCTCGAAAATTCGCCGTCGCGAGGAATGAGCCGCGATGTCCGGCTCGAAACCCGGTCTCGTTCTCCTCTTCGCCGATGGTCGAGAACCAGCGGCGAAAGAGCCGCATCTCGTCCTCGGGAGAGGCCGGCGCGAGCGGGCAGAGGTCGAGCAGTTCCAGCAACTGCCGCCGCTCGACACGCGGTGCCGCGCAGGAGGCGGTCTCGTGCGCCGAGCTCCACGCGTAGCGCATTGGATTGCGAACCATCGAGGCCCGCACCGGATTGAGGAGCACATAGGCCACGACCGTGTTGAAGTAGGCGCCATCCTCCACGAGTAGCGTCTTCGACCGCCCCTGGAAGAGGTGTCCGACGCGCTGGTGGGCGAGGTTGAGTCCGCGCGCGGCCCGCGAGAGAAAGCGCTGGAGGAACGACGAGATGCACGGCGTGGGCGTCTGCAGGACGACATGGAAGTGGTTGGGCATGAGACACCACGCAAACGTGCGGATTCCCATGCCGCGCGCGCATTCGTGGTAGGTCTCGAGGAACCGCTCGTAGTCGGCGTCGCCCCGGAAGAATGGGTGCCGGTCGACAAAACGGTTCAGGACATGGTAGGTTGCGTTCGGGTATGCGACGCGATGCGGTCTGGACATAACTCCTCCTTGCCGGATCAGAGAGCGAAGACCATGCCAGTCGTAACTCGAGTCTTATCAGTGTCGATTCGGACGGAACGTGTCCAATTTGCGGACAGTTGTCCATACTTTGGACCGGTAAGGCTAGTGATCCCAGATCCGCAAATCCGCAGTCTGACACCATGGCCTCGGACACGCCAAGCCGGGAGCGCGTCGCTTTCCATAGGACCTCGCCGGTGACGCAAGAGCCGTGAACGGTGTCAGACTGCGGAAATGCGGATCTGGAAATGAATGAGTTGTCTTCGCGAATGGCGTTCTTGTTGAGCCTCCAAACCGGCCGAGCGCTTGCAGCATGACCTGGGACGATCGCTACTCCGAACCCGGATACGCCTACGGGACCGAGCCCAACGACTTTCTCGTCCACGAGGCGGCTCGCATCACCGGCGGGGACGTGCTCTGCCTGGCCGACGGCGAGGGGAGAAATGCCGTCTACCTCGCTGGCCGCGGATGCCGCGTGACCGCCGTCGATACCTCCCGGGTCGGTCTCGAGAAGGGCCAAGCCCTGGCTCGAAGCCGAAGCGTCTCGATCACGAGCATTCCCGAGGACCTCGCGCGTTATGAGATGGGCGAGGCGCGATGGGACGCCATCGTCTCGATCTTCTGCCACCTGCCGACCGCTCTGCGGCACGACGTGTTTCGCCGCGTCACGCGCGCGCTAAGGCCGGGGGGCGTATTGCTGCTCGAGGCCTACGCGCCGTCGCAGCTTGGTCGAGGGACGGGTGGCCCTTCGGACCCGGACCTTCTCGCCGGGCTCGCCGATTGGACCGATCATCTCCGCGGCCTGGACCTCGTCATCGTCCGCGAGGTGGAACGCGATGTCCGCGAAGGAAGGTTCCACCACGGCGCGAGCGCGGTCATCCAGATCGTGGCGCTGCGTCCCTCCGCCTAGCGCGACAGTAGCGGTCGCGCGCTCACCTGCGCGATCACCAGTAATCCCAGATCCGCATTTCCGCAGTCTGACACCATTTCGTTGCTGACCCTCTCCACCCCAGCTAACATGGCGACCATCATGGGCTTCTATTCAGGTAAGACCGTCCTCGTCACCGGCGCCGCCGGCTTCATCGGGAGCCATCTCTGCGACGCCCTCCTGGCCGCGGGCGCGCGCCGCGTCATCGGGCTCGACAGCCTCATCGCGGGCTCGATGACCAACCTCTACGACGCCCAGCAGAACTCGGCCTTCGAGTTCGTCCGCGGGGACGTGCGCGACGGCGGGCTCCTCAACCAGATCGCGGCCGAGATCGACGTCTGCTTCCACCTCGCCGCCTCCAAGCTCGTCGTCTCCCGCAATAATCCCTCCATTGATCTCGAGACAAACATCGTCGGCACCTTCAACGTCCTCTCGGCGGCGCGCGGCCGAAACGTCCGCGTCGTCTACGCCTCCACCGGCTCGGTGCTGGGCTCCAGCGACAAGCCGATGGAGGAGTCGCACGTCAAGCGCCCGACGACGCTCTACGGGATCTCGAAGGGCACGGCCGAGGAGTACTGCCAGTTCTTCTGCCGCGAGTTCGGCGTGAAGGCGACCGTGATCCGCTACTTCCACGTCTACGGACCCCGGCAGGACTACGACGGCGCCGCCGGCGTCATCAACATCTTCCTCTCCCGCGCGCTCCGCGGCCAGGACCTCTACGTCCATGGCTCCGGCGAGCAGATCCGCTGCTTCACGTACGTGCTCGACGACGTGGCCGCGACGATGTTCCTGGGGAGCCGCGAGGATACGGTCGGGGAGATCTACAACATCGCCTCGCCGATTCGCATGCAGGTCGTCGAGCTGGCCAATGCCATCGCCGGCCGCTACGGGAAGCCCGGCGTGAAGGTCGTCCACGACGAGGAACGCCCCGGCGAGAATCTCCGGCCCATCCCCACGACGGCCAAGATCGAGGGACTCGGCTTCAAGGTCCACACCGAGTTTGAGACCGGCCTGGCGACGACCAAGGACTGGATCGCCGTCGATCTCAAGCGCCGCGGCATGCTGGACTAACACGCGCGTAGACCCGAAATCGTGATCTCCGGATTCAAGATCATCGCGCTCGCCCCAGCCTTCAATGAACCGGGGAAGATCGAGAAGGTCGTCTCCGCGATGCCGTGGGACGTCGTCGACGAGTGCGTGGTCGTCAACGACGGTTCGACCGACGACACGCCCGCGCGCGCCCGCGCCGCCGGTGCCACCGTGATCGACCACGATCGCCGGATGGGGATCGGGATCGCCATCCGCGACGGCTTCGAGTACGCGCTCAAGGCCGGCGCCGACATCGTCGTCGTCCTGGCCGGCAACGCCAAGGACAACCCGGCCGACATCCCGCGCCTGTGCGCGCCCATCGTCGAGGGGCGAGCCAAGTTCGTGCAGGGGAGCCGCTACCTCGAGGGAACTCGCTTCGACCCGACGCTCAATACGCCCCTCCACCGTCGGATCGTCACGCGCGTCTACCCGATGCTCGTGACGATCTCGTCACTTGTCCGATCGCTGAGGTGGCGCTGGGTGACCGAGTCGACGAGCGGGTTCCGCGCCATCCACCGCGACGTGCTCACTGACGCTCGCATTGATCTCTACCAGGACTGGCTCGACGGCCCCCTCGAGTACTACCTCTATCTCAAGATCCATCACCTCGGCGTTCCTTATGCCGAGGTCGCCGTGAAGAAGATCTACCCGGCCGGCGTCCCGTATCACCAATACACCAAGGTGCGGCCCGGTCGCGATTGGATTCCGCGTCTCCTCCCGCTCCTTTATCTCACCTTCCGCCTGAAGAACTAGGGCTGGGACCTCCCTGCTGAAGGAGCCGGTCGAGGTGCTGCCTCGCGTGCTCGTTGGCGGGATCGACCTTGAGGACCTCCAGGAACCAGCCTCGGGCCTCGTCCAGGCGTCCGAGGACCAGGCACGCGCTCGCGGCGCCCAGGGCGGGCCTATCAGGTCGCGGATGCCACGGGTGGGCGGCGGCAAAGAGCGCGAGCGCCTCCTCGGGCCTGCCTCCGCGAAGGCGCGCCACGGCGAGGTTGTTTAGCGTCTCCGGGGAGCCGGGCTTCGAGGCCAGTGCGCGAACGTAATCGGAGTCGGCCGCGGCCAGGTCCCCCCTCGCCAGGGCGAGCGTGGCCCGGTTGAAGAGCGCGTTGGCGTGGCCGGGATTGGCCTCGAGAGCCTTACCGTAGCACGCAAGCGCCTCGGTCTCGCGGCCCTGCCGTTCGCGCAGGACGCCGATGTTGTACCAGTAGGTCGCGTGCTCGGGACGGTCTGCGAGCGACGCCTGGAACCATCGCTCCGCTTCTTCGTGCCGACCCGCTTCCAGGGCCAGGATTCCCAGGTTCCGCTGGATGAAATGATTGCGCCCTCCCGTGGCTTCGAGCGCGGTCTCATACAGCGCCTGGCTGGATCGCCATGCGGGGAGCTGACGTGACGTCGCGGCGGCCAGCATGAGGACAGCGAGGATCGCAAGCGCCCCGAGCGCGATCCTTGCGACAGGCCGGCGATGCGCCAGGAGAGCCGCGACCGGCAGTGTCCACCCGATGCTGGGCGCATAGCCGAACCGCGTGGCCCAAGCCTCGTGCGTGGAGAGGACCACGGGCGCGAGCATGACGAGAAACCAGGAGAGGCCGATGCCGAGCGCGGGAAGTCGACGGCGGAGCATCACGGCGGCCGCGATCAACGCGAAGACGACGAGCAGGGCGCGCGCCACGTCAGCGAGCGGATGAGCCGACGCCGGGTAGGGGTAGAAGCAGGCGAAGAGGGGAGGATGGAGCAGCACCCGCGTGTACCACTCCACCGCGACCGGCACGTGAAGGATCCGGTCCATCATCGGAACGATCCCGAAGGCCCCTCGCTGGGCCAGGAACGCGTTTGCCAGCGAGAAGAGGCCGAGCGGCAGGCAGAGAGCGAGGTGCAGGGCGGGGAGCCGCCACGTTCTCTCGAGTCCTTCCTTCACGCCGACGCCGGGTGACATGGAGCCCGGCGGCCAGAGTCCGAGCGGCCAGAGTCCGAGCGGCCAGAGATCGAGAAGAAGGAAGATCACGGGTAGAAGAGCCGTCGTGGGCTTGGTCATGAGAGCCAGGGCGAAGAGCGGGAGGACGAAGGAGGCCCAGCGCTTCCAGGGCCCGCGACCGAGGCGGACGTGGGCCAAGAGCGACGCCAGGGCAAAGAGGGTGGATAGAACGCTCTTGCGGTCCGTCACCCAGGCGACGGATCCGACGGCGAGAGGATGCAGGGCCCAGAGCGCGGCTCCGAGGATGGCGGCTGGGAGGAAGCGCCGGATGGCGCCGGCGGATGCGCCGTGAGCGCTCGCGGGCGTCGGGAGCGCGGCGTTCGTCCCGGCGACCACAAGCAGGGTCTCCAGGAGGATCGCCAACAGGATCGCGCTGGTCGCATGCAGCAGGAGGTTGACGAGATGATGGCCGCCGGCGTTCATCCCGAACAGGGTCACATCCAGCATGCGGCTCAGCATCGTGACGGGCTGCCAGTAGTCGGCGTTGGGGGAGTCCCACGTCAGGTCGGCTGTCAGCGCCCAGGCGATGCCTCGCCCCGTCAGTCCCTCCCGGACGAAGGGATTGGCGTAGACGTAGACGTCATCGTCGAGCGTGATGAAGGGATAGCCCGTGACTGGCCAGAAGACCACCAGGACGATCGTCGCGAGAGCGGCGAGACCCAGAAGACGCATGACCCACGCCGCGGTCGCGCGGCGACTGCCGTTCACTCCTCGCGGCCGGTCCCGACGAAGTAGGAGTCCTTCTCGGCAAAGAGCACGTTGAAGGTCGTGAGACTGCCGTAACAGCGCGTGATGTAGCCCTGCAGTTCGAGCCGCTCCTCCGGCGAGAGGGACGGGTGGTTGTTGAGCTTCTGCTCGAGGACCCGTAGCCGCTCGCGCACGCCGATCAGCTTCTTGAAGAACATCTCGAGCGGCACTTCCTTGGGCTGGGTGTCAGTCTTGCCGGGAACCAGGACCAGTTTCCCGCCCGACCAGCGGCGCCCGATCTCCCGCTCGGGGTTGACGAGCCCGAAGTCCTCGAGAAGCCTCCTGAGCGCGCCGAGTTCCGATCCCTCGGAGGGACGCGCGTCCTCCGGAGACGGGGAGAACCGTCTCTCGATCTCCCAACCCGCGTAGCCCTCCTCGATGCGACGCGTCTGGCCGTCGGCAAAGTGGACGACGTAGGCGCCCGCATCCCGGCGCGCCACCGTGCCGCGTCCGAACGTCGGGTGCACGACGACGCTTCCAGACCCCAGTTCCGCCTCTTCACCCATGATCCTTGCTCCTTCCATCCGCAGGGGAGATACTTTTCCGATGACGCGCGTATCCGCCGAGCATAACGCGGCGCTCCACGGGGCCCCATAGAAATTCCATGTGCGGTATCGCCGGCATATTCCACGCGCGCCACCCGGAATCCGCGCCGCCCGCCACCGTGCGCGCGATGCGGGAACGCATGGTGCACCGCGGCCCGGATGGCGCCGGCGATTACTCCAACGCCGAGCATGGCATCGCCATGGCGATGCGCCGCCTGGCCATCATCGATCGCGAGGGCGGAGACCAACCCATCGCCAACGAGACCAACGACGTTATCGTCGTCTACAACGGGGAGATCTACAATCATCACCAGCTGAGGACCGAGCTCGAGGGCAAGGGCCATACCTTCCGCACGCGGACGGACACCGAGGTCATCGTCCACCTCTACGAGGAAGAGGGACTGGACAGCATCGCGCGCCTCGACGGCATGTTCGCCTTCTCGCTCTGGGACGCCCGCAAGCAGGTGCTGGTTGTCGCCCGCGATCGCTTCGGCGTCAAGCCGCTCTACTACAGCCTCCAGGGCCACCGCCTCTCCTGGGCCTCCGAGATCCATGCGCTCCTGGCCGATCCGGCCGTTCCCCGGGACCTCGACTGGCGCGCGATGGAGACCTACCTGGCGCTCTATTACATCCCGGCCCCGGAGACCATTTACGCGGGCATTCGATCCCTCCGGCCCGCCCACTACATCGTCGCCGCCGGAGACCAGGTGAAGCTCCGGTGCTACTGGACCCCGCAATACAGCACGTTCCAGGGGAGCGAAGGGGAGGCCGAGGAGGCCATTCGCGGCGCGGTGGAGATGGCCGTGAAGGGGACGCTGGAGTCCGAGGTTCCGCTGGGCGCCTTCCTGTCCGGCGGCCTCGACTCCACCGCCATCGCCGCGTTCGCGCAGAGGGCGCAGGGGAGGCTCAAGACCTATTCCCTGGGATTCTCCGACGATGCGCGATTCGACGAGCGGACGCTGGCCCGATCGGTCGCGAACCGCTACGAGACCTTCCACACGGAGTGCGTGCTGACGGCCGCCGAGGTGCCCGACATTCTCGGCAAGCTGGTGCGCTGCTACGGCCAGCCTTTCGGCGACTGGTCCTCGGTGCTCAATTACCGGATCGCGTCCGAGGCCAAGAAGACGGCGACGGTCATCCTGCGCGGCGACGGCGGCGACGAGCTCTTCGGCGGTTACCCGACGCTCATCGCGAGCCGCGTCAACGACGCCTGGTGCCGTCTCCCGTCGTTCCTCCGCCGCGGCATCAAGGCCGCCGTGGAGGCCCTGCCCGCCTCCTCCGGCTACATGTCGCTCGACTTCAAGCTCAAGCGATTCGTCCGCGGCGTGCGCGCGCCGACGGAGGAGGCCCACCTGGGGTGGAAGGAAATCTTCGAGCGCGAGCGCCGCGTGAAGCTCTGCCCGAACGTGGCCGAGCATCGGCGAGACGTCTTCGATGTCCTGGTCACGCCGCTTGGTTTCGACATCCCCGAGGCCGCGCTCATGGACCGGCTCCTCTATCTCGACCTGAGGATATTCCTCGAGGGATGCGGCCTCGTGACGAGCGATCACGTCGCCATGGCTCACTCGATCGAGACCCGAGTGCCCTTCCTCACGAACGACCTCGCGAAGCTGGCCTTCTCCCTGCCCTTCGCCTACAAGGTCCGAGGCCTTCGCACCAAGCACATCTTCCGCCGCGCCATGAAGCCGATCCTGCCGCCGGAGGTTCTCCGCGCGCCCAAGCGCGGTTTCACCATGCCCGCCGCGGACTGGCTCAGGGGACCGCTCAGGAACCTGGCCCTCGAGACGATCGCCGAGACCCCGGATTGGCTTGACCGGGCGGCCTGCCGCGCCGTCCTGGATGGTCATCTCAGCGGTCGCACGGACGCCACCCGCGAGCTCTCCGCGCTCATCAATCTCACGCTCTGGGCACGGTCGCGCGACTGATGGCGTCCCCCGGATCCGAGGAGACCCCGTTACTCAAGCAGTACCGCGCCGCCAAGGCCGACCATCCCGGGGCCATCATGATGTTTCGGATCGGCGACTTCTACGAGATGCTGGAAGGCGACGCCGAGCTCGCCGCGCGGGAGCTGGAGCTGACCTTGACCTCCAAGGCGATGGGCAAGGCCGGCCGCCTGCCGCTCGCCGGCGTTCCGCATCACGCCGTCGAGAGCTACATCGCGCGCCTTGTGCGTCGCGGCTATCACGTCGCCGTCTGCGACCAGGTGGAGGATCCGTCCGTGGCGAAGGGGCTGGTGCGCCGCGAGGTGATCCGCGTTGTCACCCCGGGCACGTACGCGTCCGCCGATGGCCGCTCCAATACCTACCTCGCCGCCGTCAGCGGTCGCGGCGTCGCCATCGGTGACCTGCTGACGGGCGAGCTCCACGTCGGCGTCTTCTCGGACGACTCCGGCCTCGAGGCCGCGCTCGCGCGTTTTCGCCCGAGCGAGCTCCTCGTGGCGGAGGACGTCGAGCCTTCGCGAGCGTCCTGGCTGGCCGAGACGGTCCCGGGCATCTTCGTCACGCGGCGCCCGGCCTGGCAATTCGGAGGGTCCTACGCGAGCGATCTCCTCAAGCGCCATTTCGGCGTCGCGACGCTGGCCGGCCTCGGATTCGCGGATGACGGCGCGGACACGGCCGCGACCGGATCCCTGCTTTCCTACCTCACGGCGACGCAGAAATCGGCGCTGGAACACATCAACAATGTCTCCCGCCTGGATGCCGACGAGGCTCTGGCGCTCGACGCCGCGACCCTCCTCCAGCTCGAGATCGTCGATTCGCCGACCCGCGATACCCAGGCCACGCTCCGCGCCGTGCTCGATGACGCCGTGACGGGCATGGGTTCGCGCCTGGTCGCCCGCCGACTCACGGCGCCGTTGTCGCGCCCGGAGGCGATCCGGGCGAGGCTCGATCGCGTGCAGGTGCTCGTCGAGGACGGCGAGCTCCGCGATGCCGCGCGCACGACGCTGAAACGCGTGCACGATCTCGATCGCCTCGCCGGCCGCGTCTCCCTCGGCACGCTGACTCCACGCGAGGCCGTCGGCCTGGCCGGCTCCCTCGAGTCCGTCGGCCTGTTACGCACCCTCGCCGCGCACCCCGCGCTCGCCGACCTGGCCGCCGCGCTCGATCCGCTCCCCGATGTCAGCGGCCGTATCCGCGCCAGTCTCGTCGACGAGCCCCCGATCGAGTTCGGCGCCGGGCCGCTCTTTCGCGACGGAGTCGTCCCCGAGCTGGACGCGCTTCGCCATGGGTCGCGGGATTCGCGCGAGTGGATTGCCGCCCTGCAGGCGCGCGAGCGGGAGCGCACGGGCATCACGTCGCTGAAGGTCGGCTTCAACAACGTCTTCGGGTACTACATCGAGGTTACCAAGTCCAACCTCGCCAAGGTGCCCGAGGAATATCGACGCAAGCAGACGACGGCCACGGGTGAGCGGTACATCACCGAGGAACTGGCTCACCACGAGGACATCGTCCTGCGCGCCAACGAGCGGATCACCGCCTTGGAAGAGAAACTCTTCGCGCGGCTTCGCGACGAGCTTCGCCCTCACCTCGCCGCTCTCCAGGCCGTGGCCGCGGCCGTGGCGGAGCTTGACCTGACCGCCGCGTTCGCCGGCGTGGCCGTCGCGCGCGGGTATTGCCGTCCTGAGATCGTCAATGCGGAGCCGCCCGTCTTCAGGGTGAAGGCCGGGCGCCATCCCGTGGTGGAGGCGATCCGCGCCGAGGCGGAGGCCTTCGTCCCGAACGACATCACGCTCGATGCCGCGACCCGCTTCCTCCTCATCACCGGGCCCAACATGGCCGGCAAGTCGACCTACATCCGCCAGGCCGCGCTCATCGCGCTGATGGCGCAATGCGGATCGTACGTTCCGGCCGAGTCCTGCACGCTGGCGCCCTTCACCGGGATCCATGCGCGGATCGGCGCGTCCGACCGCCTCGCCCGCGGGCTCTCGACATTCATGGTCGAGATGGTCGAGGCCGCGCATATCCTCCGCCACGCGACCCGCCGGTCGCTCGTCGTGCTGGACGAGCTGGGGAGAGGCACCTCGACCTACGACGGGCTCTCCCTCGCGTGGGCCATCGTCGAGGCCCTTGCCGGCCGCGGTTGTGCCGCACTCTTCGCGACTCACTACCACGAGCTGACGCGGCTGGGGCGCGAGATTCCCGGGGTCGGCAACGCGACGGTGGCGGTCAAGGAGTGGGGAGACCGCATTCACTTCCTGCACGAGATACGTCCGGGCGCCGCCGATCGATCCTACGGTATCCAGGTCGCGGCCATCGCGGGCGTGCCCCCGGCCGTCCTCGACCGGGCTCGCGGGATCCTCACCAGGCTCGAGCTGGGAGAGATGGCAGGGGAGGCAAGCGGCGACGACGGCCAGCTCTCCTTCTTCTCGCCCTCTCCGGCGCGTCACCCGGGCGAGGAGGAAGCCCTGGCGGCGCTCCGCGCCTCGGATCCCGACAATCTCACCCCGCGTGACGCGCTCGCCCTGGTCGCGAAACTGAGGGAGAAGTTGCCGTGACGATCCGCAAGCTCGACGAATCCCTGGTCGTGCGGATCGCGGCCGGCGAGGTGATCGAGCGACCGGCGTCCGTGGTGAAGGAACTGGTTGAAAATGCTTTCGACGCCGGGGCCACCTCCGTCGTGGTGCGACTGGAGCGGGGCGGGCTGGGACTCATCGAGGTCGCCGACGACGGGTGCGGCATCGCGCCCGGTGAACTCGGTCTCGCCATCCAGCGCCATGCGACCTCCAAGATCACGGAGGAAGCCGACCTCGAACGGATTCGCACCATGGGATTCCGCGGCGAAGCCCTGGCCGCGATCGCGGCCGCCGGCCGCCTCTGCATCACCACGAAGACCTCCGCGGGAGAGGCCGTGCGGCTCGACGTGAGCGAGGAGTACTCTCCGGACCGCCCGGACCGCGGTCTTCGCGTGGAGCCCGCATCGCGCGCCGTGGGCACCACGGTCTCCGTCCGCGATCTCTTTCTCCGGACCCCAGCTCGCCTCAAGTTCATGAAGTCCGCGACCGCCGAGCTTGGCAGGGTCAGCGACATGCTGGAGCGCCTCGCGCTCGCCCGGCCCGATGTCGCCGTCGAGCTTGTCCGGGATGGTCGACGGGTCTTTCGGACGGAGGGGCGGGGTAACCTGCGCGATTGCGTCCGCACGATCTTCGGCGCCGACGTCGCCGCCGCGCTCGTCGAGGTCGATGCCGTCACGGGAACGGGGCGACTGAGCGGCCTCGTCTCGCCTCCGCAATTGACGCGGCGGAATCGCACCGGTTTTCACTATCACCTCCTCGGGCGGCCGTTCGAGGATCGCGTCGTCATGCACGCGATCACAGCCGCCTACGAGGGCCTGCTGCCGTCCGGTCAATTTCCCATCGTCTTTCTCGGCATCGCGATCGATCCGGCGGAAGCGGACGTCAACGTCCATCCCGCGAAGGCCGAGGTGAGGTTCCGGGACAGCGCCGCCATCCATCGGCTCGTCGCCCACGGCCTGCGAGCCCACCTGCGCTCCGACCTGCCGCTCCCGGAATTCAGCCCGCAGGCCGCCGCACCGGGATCCGAGTTGGCTGGTGGCTTCGGCGGTGAGCGCTCGTCGACCTCGGGCCCGAATGCCGGATATGAACGACCTCCGATCGCGATCTCCGGCGCGCGCGCGGCCATGGCCGAGTTCGAGGCCATGCGCGAGGAGTCGTCGAGTCCGGTCCTTCCCATGCCGGAGGTGGCGCCGAGGGCCATGCGCCTCCGCTATCTCGGCGAGGTCGCCGGTCGCTACCTGGTGGCCGAGGACGACGGCGGGCTGGTGCTCGTCGATCAGCATGCCGCTCACGAGAGGGTGCTCTTCGACCGGCTCCGCGCCGCGGCCGCCGCGGGAACCCCGGCCGTTCAGCCGCTCCTGGCGCCCATCGTCGTGGAGCTTCCGGCCTCGGAGCGCCTGCTCGCCGAGGATCGACTGGCCGACTTCACGGCGCTGGGATTCGAGCTCGAGGCATGGCCCGACAGCCTCGCCCTTCGCGCGATTCCCTCCCATTTCCGCGGCGTTGGAGACGCCGCCAGGCTTCTCAGGGAAACCCTGGCCCGGCTTCATGCCTCCGAGAGCGACGGGCCCAGGCTCGCCGTCTCCTACGAACGCCTGGCGCGGGCCGCGTGCAAGGCGGCGGTGAAAGGGACCGAGCGGCTCTCCGACGCCGACGCGCGCCGCCTGCTCGACGATCTCAAGACGACGACCGATCCCTACACGTGTCCGCATGGACGACCGACGATGGTTCGGCTGACGCTCGCCGAGCTGGACCGCCGTTTCGGGCGGCTGGGCATGTGACGTCGTCTACCGCGACGCGAGCCTCGTTCGAACTGGACGAGACGGTGATCGCGTCGCTCCTTGACCTGGGGGGCGAAGACTTCCTCCGGGACGTGCTCCAACTGTACCTGAAAGCCGCCGGCGAGAAGGTGGCGGCCATGGGGGCCTCGGAGTCGGCGGCGGCCTCGGATCCGGCGGCGGCCGCGGCGAGGGGTGCGCAACGGGACAA
>CAZJQD010000017.1:29963-31723 GCA_964548165.1 uncultured bacterium | reverse complement strand
CGGCGGCGGCCTCGGATCCGGCGGCGGCCGCGGCGAGGGGTGCGCAACGGGACAAGGGGAAGGCCCCGATGCGCGACCTCGCGCACGCGCTCAAGTCAACAAGCGCACAGGTCGGAGCCCTGGCGATGCGCGACGCCTGCGTTCAGATCGAGCGGTCCCTGGCCCGGGCCGACGCCCAGGCGATGGCCGGCGACGTCGCGGCCCTGCAACGGGTCTGGGAGGGGACGCGCGCCGGTATCGCGGCGAGGTTGAAGGCCCTTCCGCGGTAACTCCGGCATGACAATTCCGCCGCAGGGTTGTATCCTCCGCCCTCAATGAACCTGCAGGACATCATCCTCAAGCTCTCGGAATTCTATGCTCGCGAGGGCTGTCTCATCGTCCACCCGTACGACACCGAGAAGGGCGCCGGGACGTTTTCTCCGCACACGTTCCTCCGTTGCCTCGGGCCCGAGCCCTGGAACGTGGCCTATGTCGAGCCGAGTCGTCGTCCGACGGACGGGCGGTACGGTGAGAATCCCAACCGCCTCCAGCATTATTACCAGTACCAGGTCATCATGAAGCCGGCGCCCGACAACGCGCAGGACCTCTACCTTCGTTCGCTTGCCGCCATCGGCATCGACCTCTCGAAGCACGACATCCGCTTCGTCGAGGACGACTGGGAGTCCCCGACGCTGGGCGCCTGGGGGCTGGGATGGGAGGTCTGGCTCGACGGCATGGAGGTCACGCAGTTCACGTACTTCCAGCAGGCCGGCGGATTCGACCTCAATCCCGTCTCGCTCGAGCTCACCTATGGCCTGGAGCGGATCGCCATGTACCTCCAGGGCGTGGACAACGTGTATAACGTCGACTGGGGCGGGGGTCTCAAGTACGGGGACGTGCACCACGCGACCGAGTTCCAGTGGTCGCACTTCAACTTCTCGCAGAGCGACACCGCGCAGAACCTCGCGTACTTCCAGTTCTGCGAGACCGAGGCCAAGAGGCTCGCGTCCACCTTCGTCGAGGATCGCCAGGGCGTGAAGACCCCGCTCGTCTTTCCCGCCTACGACTTCGTTCTGAAGGCCTCGCACACCTTCAACATGCTTGATGCGCGCGGGGCGATCTCCGTGACCGAGCGACAGGGCTACATCGGCCGCGTGCGCGCCCTGGCGCGGGCGGTGGCCGTCGCCTACATGGAGTGGAGGGAGGCCCTGGGCTTCCCGATCGTCGAGCGATTTTCCGGGGCGGGGGGACGCGCGTGAAGTTCCTCCTGGAGGTCGGCGTCGAGGAGATTCCCGCGGGATTTCTTCCGGCGGGCCGTCAAGCGCTGGCGCTGGCGCTCGGGGACGCTCTCCGCGAGGCCGGCGCGCCCTGCACGGTCCGGGTCATGGGCACGCCGCGCCGCCTGGCCGCGTTCGTCGATGATCTTCCGGCTGCCACGGCGGACCGGGAGGAGACGCACAAGGGGCCGCCGTCCCGCGTGGCCTTCGACGCCGCCGGTTCTCCCACGAAGGCGGCGGAGGGCTTCGCCCGGAAGGTGGGCGTGTCGCTGGGCGACCTGCGGCGCGACGGCGATTACGTGGTTGCCACGGCGCGCATCCCCGGGGCGCCCATCACGGAGATCCTGGCGACGGTCATTCCCGCCGTGCTCTCCGGGATCGGCTGGCCGAAATCCATGAAGTGGAATGCCACCCAGCAGAGGTTCGTGCGGCCCGTCCGCTGGATCGTGGCGCTCCTCGACGCCGCCGTCGTGCCCGTCTCCTGGGCGGGTCTCTCGTCCGGTC
>CAZJQD010000017.1:0-29953 GCA_964548165.1 uncultured bacterium | reverse complement strand
GTCACGCGGCTGCGCCGGGTCGGCGCGGCCGGCGTATCCCAGGATCTCGCCATCGCCTCGGCCGGCGACTACATCGAGACCCTCGCGGCCTGCGGCGTTCTTGTCGACCACGAGGCGCGCCGCGCGTTTCTCCTTGATGCCGTGAAGGCCGCCGCCGCCGCCGAGGATGCCGAGCCCGTCCTCGTGGACGGCGAAGCCTCCCTGCCGTTCCTGGCCGACCACGTCGAGGATCCGGAGATCGTCCGCGGCGAGTTCGACGCGGCGTTCACGGACGTGCCGAGGGAGGTGCTGGAGCTGACGATGTGGAAGCACCAGAAGTACATTCCGCTCGAGAGGAATGGCCGGCTCATCCCGCGGTTTCTCATCGTCGCCAACCGCACCTTCGGCGCCCCGCAAGGATCGGCCCGCGAGGAGTACCTCGCGAACGTCCGGACAGGGAATCGGCGCGTGCTCTCGGCCCGGCTCGCCGACGCCCGCTACTTCTGGACCGTGGATCGCGAGCGGCCTCTGGCGGATCGGGTGGCCGACCTGGACCGGGTGACGTTCCAGCGGGATGCCGGGAGCATGGGAGCGCGCGTAACCCGTATCGAGGCCCACGCGATGCGCCTGGCCCCGCTCTTCGCGATCACGGATTCCGCCGCCGTCTCCCGCGCCGCCCGGCTCGCCAAGGCCGATCTCACGACGAAGATGGTCTTCGAGTTCCCCGAGCTCCAGGGCGTGGTCGGCCGCCGGCTGGCCGAGGCGCAAGGGGAGGATGCGGCGATCGCCGCCGCCATCGCCGAGCACTACTGGCCGCTGGGAGCGGACGCGCCCCTACCCACCGGCGTGGGCGCCGTCGTCGCACTCGCGGAGAAGATCGACACCCTGGAGAGCATCTTCGGCGTGGGGCTGGAGCCGACCGGATCGGCCGACCCCTTCGGCCTCAGGCGCGCCGCCATCGGCATTCTCCGGATCCTCCTCGCCTCCCAGCGCTCCGTACCCGTCTCGGCCCTGACGACGCATCCCAAGGTGACCGAGTTCATCCGCGGTCGCCTGTTGAACTACTCGGCTGAGAAGCTGGGGGCGCCGGTCAATATCCTCGAGGCCGTGGCGGCATCAGGGTGGCAGGACGTGCAGGACTTCACGCGGCGCGCGGCCGCGGCATCCCGTCTCGTGGAGCGCGCGGACTATGCCGACCTGGCCTCGTCGTTCAAGCGCGTGATGAACATCCTCGATCCGAGCAGGCGCGCCGGGAAGGCGGGGGGCCAGGACGGGGCTGGGGATGCGATCGACGAGCAGCTCGCCAGCCTGCCGGCTGAGAAGGCCCTGCGCGCCGCAACAAAGGACCTGTCGGGAACGCTCGATGGCGCGCTGGCGGAGGGCCGGATTGACGACGCCTTCACGGCGATCGCCGCCGTCAAGCCCGCGGTCGATCGCTTCTTCGAGGATGTGCTCGTGAACGCGCCGGAGCCCGGGTTGGCCGCCAACCGCAAGGCCATGCTCGCCGCGCTGGGCCGTCAATTCCTTCGACTGCTGGACTTCTCCCGCATCTGATGCCGCGCCACCGCCCGTCGTTCACGCGATTCCTGCCCTGGATATTCCTGGTCCTCCTGTCGCTCGTCGCGCTCGCGGCCTCCATCCAGCTCTACCGGATCCAACGCGAGATCGACGGCTTTGCCGTCTGCCGCATCGCTCCCGGTTTCGACTGCGCCCCGGCGCTCCAGTCGCGCTACGGCCGCCTCTTCGGGATTCCCCTCTCGAGCTACTCCGTCGCCTTCTACCTCTTCATCTTCGCCGTCGCACTGCAACCGCTCTTTCGTTCCCGGACCTCGGATCGCAATGCGGTCGTCGCCACCGCGCTCCTGTCCGGGGCCACGCTATTCTGCGCCTGGCTCGCCTGGGTCTCGCTGACGAAGTTGCGCGCCTACTGCCCGTTCTGCCTGGTCCTGCATGTCGTGACCCCGATCATGCTCGCGATCGTCCTCTGGCCGCTGTCGAAAAGGCGCCACGATATCGGCGACATCATGCGCCACGAGTTCCACACCATCGCGGCGGACAAGCGCGTGCTCACGGGCGTCATCCTCGCGGGCCTGCTCGTGGTCATCGGACTGCCCGTCTCCCACGCGCTCGCGCGCCATCGACTCCTCGCGGCTTTTCCGACCTACAAGCAGGTGCTGGAGGGCAATTATCCTCGCTTCGACCGGCTGACCGAGCTCCTCGGCGATCGCCCGTTCCGCGGGCGCGCCGATGCCACGGTGACGATCGTGGAGTTCGCCGATTTCACCTGCCCCGTCTGCATGCAGGCCCGGACGGCGATCGAGGACCTGATGCGCGTCTATGACGTGAAGTTCATCTACGTCAACTACCCCCGGAGCAGGGAGTGCAATCCCCTGGGCGAGGACAATCGCCCCGGCTCCTGCCTGGGCGCCCTGGTCTCGCACTACGCGGCGCAACGGGGAGCCGATCAGTTCTGGCGCGTCTATGACAGTCTCTTCAATGCGCCGGGGCTCCTGGCCGAGAATCGATCCGCGAGACTAGCGGAGCTTGCGGGGGCGCCGTCGATGGAGGTCATCCTCGCGGACACCGCCGCCCAGCTCGCCCTGCGGAGGGACCTGGAGATCGCTCGCCAGGCGGATGTCCGCCAGGTACCGACCTTCTTCATCAACGGCATGGGCATCGAGGGCCTCCCTGAAGACTGGTTCTTCGTGGAGGCGGTCGAGCGCGAGCAGGATCGCGCGGCCTCCCGATGACGGTCTGGATGGGTGGCCCGCGGTTCGCCCTGGGCGTGCATGGACCTGACGCCGTCGACCTGTTGCACCGCGTGACCTCCAACGAGGTGAAGGCGCTCGCGGTCGGCGCGTCCAACCACCAGTGCCTCCTCACCGCCAAGGGCAAGATTGTCTCCCTCTTCGACCTCGAACGCCGCGCTGATGGGGCGGTCCTGTCCGGTCCTGTCGAGTTGAAGGCGGCAACGCGCGCCGCGATCGACCGCTACATCATCGCCGACCAGGTCGTCCTCGAGGATCTCCCGGATATCGCCGCCAGCGAAGGCGATGACGATGCCAGGATTCGCCGGGGAGAGGCCCGGTGGGCCGTCGACATCGATGAGGAGACGATCCCCTACGAGGCCGGGCTCCATGACTGGGTCTCCACGGCGAAGGGTTGCTACACGGGCCAGGAGACGATCGCGCGGATCGAGACCTATGGGCAGGTGGCGCGCCGGCTCTGCCGGCTGGTGGCGATGAGCGAGGCGCGGCCGGGAGTCGACGAGCTTTCAGCGGAGGGAACCGTGATCGGGAGACTGACCAGCGTGACGTCCGCACCCGACGGAAATGGCTTCTGGCACGCCCTCGGCATGATCCGCAGGGCTGGCTGGCCGGCGGGCACGGTTCTCACGAGCACCGGCGGCGTGCCCTGGAAGGTCGAGGGCTAGCGGCATGGAGCGCTACGAGCTGGTGATTCGCTTTCTCCAGGAGATCGGGGCGGCCCGGGAGGCGGCCATGTACGTCCGGCTCTTTCAGAAGGAAGAACCGAGCCGTTTCGCCGTGATCGAGGTCGGCGACGATCTCGCGCCGGTCTCCCTCCACATCCTCGCGCTGAACCTTTCCTACCTCGCCGCGCTGGACCTGTACCCCGTGGTCGTTCACGCGGGCGTCGCCACCGCCTCGAGGGGGCGGCGGGCCCGGACGCGCGCCGGCCGCAGGGACCGCGCACTGGCGGTCAACGAGACCTTGATCACGGCGATCGAGGTCCAGGACGGGACCAGCGAGGGCGTGGTGACGGGCGTCTTCTCGGGCCCGGCGACCGCGCCCCAGGTGCGCCTGTCTCGGATCCGGTCGGCCGTCTCCGCCGATGCCGTTCCCATCGTCGCGGCCCTCTCCGTGCCTCATGGCCTTCGCAAGAAGAAGCGCGTGCGGGTGGAGGAGATGGAGCCCATCCCGCTCCGCGCGGCGACGCTGGCCCTGGTGCGCAGGCTCAAGCCCCGCAAGATCATCCTCCTGAACGAGGCGGGAGGCCTGAGGCGCGCGGACGGAACCCTCATCGATTACGTCAACCTCCGCATGGATCGCGCCCGACTGCTGGCGGACGGGACCCTCGGCGATGAGGCGCGGAAGGAGCTCGAGGAGTCGGAGCGATTCCTGGCCGCGTTGGCGCCCCGCGCGATGCTCCAGATCGCCAGCCCCGCCAGCATCCTCCGCGAGCTCTTCACCCAGAAGGGGGCAGGAACCCTCGTCAAGCGCGGCCGCCAGCTCGTCGTGCACGAGGGGCTCGCCGGGATCTCCCGCGATCGCATCCGCGCGCTCATTGAGCGGTCCTTCGGACGGCGCCTGGCCCGGGACTACTTCATCAGCCGCGCCGCCCGCCGCGCCCCGATCCAGAGCCTCATCGTGGATCCCGACTACAAGGGCGTTGCCATCGTGCGCTCCCTCGAGGGGCTCGCGTACCTGGACAAGTTCGCCGTCCGGCCCGAGGCTCGAGGCGAGGGCATCGCGACGGATCTCTGGAGCATCCTCGTCGAGCGCCACCCGGAGCTCTTCTGGAGGAGCCGGCCGGACAATCCCATCAACGGATGGTACTGGGAGCAGGCGGACGGATGCGTGAAGCACCCCGAGTGGTGGCTCTGGTGGAGAGGCCTGTCCGACAGCGACGCGCGCCGCGCCGCCCGCCTGGCCCTGGCGCTCCCCGCCACCCTGGAATAGGGAAGGCCCCTTCTCCGTCCCCGTTTCCTCGGCCCCCGGTTTAAGCTAGCATGCCGTCGTGAAAGTTCTCCTGGTTGCCAGCGAGTGCGTGCCCTATGCCAAGACGGGCGGACTGGCCGACGTGGCCGCCGCGCTCCCGGCCGCGTTGCGCCGGGTCGGCATCGATGCGCGCATCTTCATGCCGCGGTATCGCGGTATCGAGGTCGGCGATGCCCGTCCCGTCGTCTCCAGCCTGCCCATCCCCATGAATGCCCGCACCGTGCATGGGAAGATCTACGAGAGCCGCACGGCCGATGACGTCCCGATCTACTTCCTCGATCAGCCGAAGTACTACGACCGCAAGGAACTGTACGTCGAGAACGGGCAGGACTACCCCGACAACGCGGAGCGCTTCATCTTCTTCGCACGGGCGGCCGTGGAGTTCATCCGCAAGGGCGGGTTCGTGCCCGATGTCATCCATGGCAACGACTGGTTCTGCGGCCTCGTGCCCGTCTACTTGCGCGCGCTCTACGCCGGGGATCCGGTTCTTGCCCGCATCGCCGTCGTCTTCTCCGTCCACAACCTCGCCTACCAGGGCATCTTCTGGCACTACGACATGCACCTCACCGGACTCTCCTGGTCGCTCTTCCACTACGACAAGCTCGAGTTCTACGGCAAGATCAACCTGATGAAGGGCGGGCTCGTCTTCTCCGACAAGCTCTCGACCGTCTCCGAACAGTACGCGCGCGAGATTCGCACGAAGGAGTTCGGGTGCGGGCTCGAGCCCGTCCTCGAGCAAAGGGCGGCCGACCTCGTCGGGATCGTCAACGGCGTCGACTACGCGCAATGGAGCCCGGATTCGGGGCGCTACCTCGCGTCTCCCTACACCGCCGCGGACCTCGGCGGCAAGGCCGCCTGCAAGCGCGAGCTCCAGGCGCTCAACAATCTTCCCCAGTCCGACGTTCCGCTCATCGGCATGATCTCCCGCCTCGCGGAACAGAAGGGGTTCGATCTCGTCGAGAAGATCTTCCCGCGGCTGATGGAATCCGGCGCGCAGTTCGTCCTTCTCGGGAGCGGCGAGGAACGGTGGCAGGAACTCTTCCGGAGCTTTGCGCGCAAGCATCCGCTCCAGGTCGGCGTCAACCTCACCTTCTCGGACGAGCTCGCCCACAAGATCGAGGCCGGCGCCGACATCTTCCTGATGCCGTCACGGTTCGAGCCCTGCGGGCTCAACCAGCTCTACTCCCTCAAGTACGGCACGGTGCCTGTCGTGCGCGCCGTGGGCGGGCTGGCGGACACGATCCGCGAGTATGACCCGGCGACGGGAACGGGGACCGGGTTCCGGTTCGAGGACTACACGCCCGACGCCTGCTGGCAGGCGGTCGCGCGCGCCCTGGCCCTCTTTGCCGATCGCGCCTCCTGGACCAGGCTCATGAAGAACGGCATGGCCGAGGACTGGTCGTGGGACCGCTCGGCCAAGGAATACGTCCACCTCTACGAGTCGGCCATCGCGCATCGCCGCGTCTAGCCCGTGACCATTCTCTGCACCAACGACGACGGCATCGGCGCCCCCGGGCTCCATGCGGTCGAGGAGATCCTGCGAAGGGGAGGGAAGCGACGCGTCGTCACGGTGGCGCCGGCGTTTCCCGCGTCCGGAACCTCGCGGGCCATCACCATCACGAAGCCCGTCCGTGTCGAAAAGGTGGGCGAGGACCGGTGGGCCCTGGATGGCACGCCCGCCGATTGCGTCTTGTGGGCGGTGAAGCATCTCCTGCGCGAGAGCGGATGCGAGGCCGTGGTCTCCGGCGTCAACCATGGCCCCAATCTCGGGACGGACGTCGTCTTCTCCGGCACCTGCGCGGCCGCGCTCGAGGGCGCGCGCTTCGGGGTTCCCTCCCTCGCTGTTTCGCTGGCCGTCGAGCATCCCCACGATTTCAGCCATGCCGCCGCTTTTGTCGCGGAAGCCGTCCCCCGGCTCATCGCTTCCCGGCCCCCCCGCGGGGTCTGCATCTCCGCCAACGTTCCCGGGGGCGTTCCCCGGGGCGTGAGGGTCGGTCGGCCCGGCCGGCGCGCCTACTCCGACTTTGTCCTCGAGCGCGAGGATCCCTTCGGCCGATCGTACTACTGGCTCGCCGGCGACGGCATGCTGGGAGGCGATGCCGAGGAGGGGACCGACCTGGCCTGGGTCCAGGAGGGATACATCTCCGTGACCCCGCTCGACTCCGATTTTCACGCCCCGTATACTGATCTCTCCCCATGGGAGACGACCTGAACCAGCGTTACGAGAACGCCGTGGCGGCCATCCGCGACGGGAAGTATCGAGAGGTGGAGCCCGTGCTCGCGGGTCTTGTCGCCTCGGCGGCCCTGGATTTCCAGCGGCGCGAGCATTCCCGCATGCTCCTGGGATTTGCCCGGGCCCAGATCGACGACTGGGCGGGCGCCATCACCTGCTTCAAGGAGGTGCTCATCAACGACATCGAGTGCCTCCCCGCGCAGACCGCCCTCGGGCACGCGTACCTCATGAACGGCAACGTCCAGGAGGCGCTCGAGACGTTTCGCGTGGCCGTCCAGCGGGATGCCCGGAATCCGCAGGCCCGTCACGGCCTCGGATGGACGCTCCTCGAGGAGGGATCGGACCTCGACGAGGCGCTGTACCAGCTCCAGGAGGCCCTCAGGCTCGATCCGGACTCCGCCGCTGTCCGCGACTCCGTGGGCTGGGCCCTCTACCGGTTGGGTGACCTCGAGGGATCCCTGGAGCAGTTGGAGGAGGCCGTGAAGCGTAATCCCGACCATCCGATCATCCTTCAGCACCGGCGCGAGGTGCGCGATGCGTTGGCGCGCCGGGCATCCCACCAAGAGCAGAACGAACGGAGAACATCATGAACCGCGGCATGCTGGGGTTGATCATCGCGCTCCTACTTCTCATCATCGTCGTCCAGTTCGGGGCCATCGTCGTCCTGGCCCTGAGCGGATCGGGCATGGGCGCGCCCTGGAGCAAGGACGCGGTCGTCGTGATCCGGATCCAGGACGTCATCTTTGACGCGAAGACCTTCACGGATCGCATCGACCTCTACAGGGATCGCAGCGACGTGAAGGCGTTCGTCTTCCGCGTCGAGACGCCGGGCGGCTCGGTGGGGGCGTCGCAGGAACTGGCAAACGCCTTCGCGCGTCTTCGTAGCGAGGACTCCAAGCTCGTCGTCGTCTCGGTCGGCAACATTGGCGCATCGGGCGGCTATTACGCGGCGAGCCAGGCCGACGTGATCGTCGCCAACCCCGGCAGCCTGGTGGGATCCATCGGCGTGATCATGGAGCACATGGAGGTCTCCGAGCTCATCGATCGCCTGGGGGTCAAGTTCGAGTCCATCACGAGCGGGGAGATGAAGGCGGCGGGTTCGATCACGCGGCCGATGACGGCGCGCGAGCGGCAGCTGATCCAGGGCATCATCGACGACGCCTACTCCCAGTTTCGAGGAACCGTGCTGGAGGCTCGTGCGCCCGCGATTGCCGCCGCTCATAACCTGGAGGACACCGACACGGTCGGGATCGAGCGGGCCCTGGACGCGGTCGCGGACGGCCGCATCCTGACCGGGGCCCAGGCCTTCGACGCGGGGCTCGTCGATCAGCTCGGCGACCTCGAGGATGCCCTGCGCATCGTCTCCGACCGTCTCCCGGGCGACGAGGAACCCAACGTGATCTGGGACAACCCGGAGGATCCGTGGTCCCGGTTCGGAGAGGCCTGGGGCCTCGCGCGCTCGCTGGCGCGCACCGGGGGTTCCGCCGGCGCCCTGCGCCCGCCACCAGGGCTCTGGTACATCTTCCGCTGACGTTGTCGCCGGACGCCGGGGATTTCGACGCCGAGGCCGCGGAGGCCCGGCGCGCCGAGCGGGACGCGCTCCTCATGGAGGGGCTTGATCCCGATGCGTCCCCAGGCACCGCGGAGGCGCTCGACGCGATGCCTCGCGCTTCCGGCGAGGCGGCAGGGAAGACCGACCGGGCCGCTTCCGCGCGGTCCGAGATCCCCTTCGTGCTCTCGATCTCCGTGCCCGGGCTCGGTCATGCGCTCTACGGCGCCCCCGCGGCCGGCATCGCGGCCGTCATCCTCTCGCTCATCCTGGTGCTGGCCTGCATCTACGCCTTCGTCGTGACCCTCTTTCTCTTCCTGGGTGGACAGCCGGTGCTCAGGCCGCTGATCGTTCTCGGGGGGCTCTTGACCTATGGCCTGGTGTACACGGGCCTGGTGGCGTGGGATGCCCGCGAGCTGGAGGATCGGGAGGGGCAGGTGACCGCCTTCATGCACGGGGCCCTCGGGAGCGCCGTCGTCGTCCTTATCATCTCCTTCTGGCTCCTTCAGTAACCCCGCCGGTATAATCACCGCATGCCCATTCTTCCTTACCAGGGGATCAGCCCGAGGATCGACGCCAGCGCGAAGGTCTTCGAGACAGCGACCGTCATCGGCGACGTGGAGATCGGCCCTGAGAGCTCGGTCTGGTTCGGCGTCGTCATCCGCGGCGACGTTCACCGCATCCGGATCGGCGCCCGGACGAACATCCAGGACCTCTCCTGCCTCCATGTCACCCACAAGAAGCACGACCTCGTGATCGGCAACGGCGTCACCGTCGGCCACATGTGCATGCTCCACGGATGCCGCATCGAGGACCATGTCCTCGTGGGCATGAGTTCGCTCGTGATGGACGGAGCCGTCCTGGGGGAGATGAGCCTCATCGGCGCGGGGTCGCTCGTCACCCAGGGAACGATCATTCCGCCCCGCCACCTCGCGCACGGCCGCCCTGCGCGCGTCATCCGCCCCCTGCGCGAGGACGAGCTCGCCAACCTCGAGCGGAGCGCCGGAAACTATGTCCGGTACATGCAAACCTATTGACTTTACGCGTCTCGAGGCCATTGTATACAATCTGTAAGCGCTTACTTTGCTGTTAATTCAACGGTAGGCCCGGAGGACGCCATGTCGCGTTTCACGCTCGATCGAAGGCTCGCCGCGCTCGTCGCGGTGCTACTCGTGGCCGGCTGTGGCGGCGAGGCCGGGCTCCCCGCTCAGCTGGCCGGCGTCTCCTGGGACAGCCCCGCGCTCTGGCAGGCCTCGACGGACGGCTCCAGCCAGGTCGTTCTCGGCGCCGGCGAAGGCGCGCAGGCCGGCGCGGCGGTCACCGCGAAATGGACGCTCGCCCCCGGGGGCGGATGGGTGCAGATGAAGGCGGAGGCCGCGGGCGTGGATGAGAAGACCCCCGTCGTCTTCTACCTCAAGGCGGAAGGAACGGGCGATCTCGAGCTCAAGCTCGTCGACGCCGATGGCTCCACCTTCGGCCGCAAGATCCCGCTGACGGGCCAGTACGCGAAGTGGACGCCGATCGTGATCTATCCCGGCAGTCTCGATCACTGGTGGGGCGGCGACGATCTGCTCGGCATCGTGCGCGAATTCCACGTGGCCGTCTCGGGCCGTGGCACCGGCACGCTTATCCTCGACGAGGTCGGTCTCGGCCGTCCAGGACTCGTCTCCAGCTTCCCGCCCGCTGGTCCTCAGATCGATCCGAATGCGACCCTGCCCGGGATCGGGCCCGCCCAGCGCCGTGACGCCGCGATGAACCCCGCCGACTCCGGCGTCCTCGCCTGGCTCAAGGCCGTCCAGGACGCGTCCTCTCCCGAGAAGGCGCTCCTTCCCGCGATGGAGGACAACCAGGCGCAGACCTTCAACAACGCGCTCGTGGCGATGGCCTTCCTGGTGGAGGGCGAGGTGGAGCGCGCCGAGCGCATCCTCGACTTCTACGCGCGGGCGACGGATCGCCGCAACGCCGACACGATGCTCCAGAACTTCTTTCTCAAGGGACAGCCGCGCGGGTTCTTCCAGCACGTGCGGCTGAGGTCGGAGGGGGGCGGCCCGGCCTATACCACGTACGGAAACGTCGATCGCTGGATGGGCGACATGGCCTGGCTGCTCCTGGCGTGCGAGCACCACAAGCGGGTCACGGGCACCGCGCGCTACAAGGTGCTCGGGAGTCTCCTCAGGAGCCTGTTGGTGAGCTACTACACGCCGGCAAAGAACGGGCCCGGAGGCTATGTGCAACACGGCTGGAGGGCCGGCGACGCGAGGCTCCACGAGAGCGACGGGCACGAGGAGGGCAACATCGATTGCTACGCGGTCTTCCAGCTTGTGGGCGAGACGAAGAAGGCCGAGGCGATCCGCGCCTGGCTTGACCATCGCCTGAAGGGGAGAGGGCTTCCGCTTGACCTGTACACGTGGCGGGCGATGGCCTACGGCCGCGACTCCGCGTCGCTCCTGGACATCCCGGAGTATGATCTCAGGTTTCGCAAGACGGTGACCTTCAACGGCAAGGAAGTCGTCGGGCTCTACCATGGCCCGGATCTCAATGTCTCCAACATCTGGACCGACGGCACCGGTCACATGGCCGTGGCGCACCTGGCCGTGGGCGACCGGGAGCGCGGGCAGTTCTACGCGAACCAGCTCGATCGCCTGTTGATCGGACGCACGGTCGGCGGAACGCCTGTCCGGGCCCTGCCCTATACCACGAGCACGGCCGGCGGTTACGACTGGGTCAAGACGGACCGCGGCTTCTCCTCGTGCGCGGCCTGGTACATCTTCGCCAAGCGCCGCTTCAATCCCCTCACGCTCGAGACCGCCTCCTAGCCCCCGCGCCTCCTTCTTGCACCCCGCGCATGCGATTACCCCTTGACAGCGGATGCCGTCCTAATTACCCTGCGGTAATAAGAACGCATGGCGCTCACGTCGACACACGAGGACTACATCGAGATCATCTGGCGGTCCG
Organism: uncultured bacterium; assembly: GCA_964548165.1. Lineage (GTDB taxonomy): Bacteria > UBA8481 > UBA8481 > UBA8481 > UBA8481 > CAZJQD01. The sequence goes on along the minus strand of CAZJQD010000017.1, from coordinate 18,498 downwards.
AGCAGGAGCGGCCCGGAGGCGTTCGCGTCACGGACCTCGCCCGCGAGCTCGGATGCCGCCTCCCGACCGTCACGCGGACGGTCCGCGCGCTCGCTCGCGAGGGGCTCGTGGAACACGAGAGCCGGGGGCTCGTCAGCCTCACGACGCGCGGCTCGCGGATGGCCGAGAACATCGCCCACCGCCACGACGATCTCGTTGCCTTTCTCGAACTTGTCCTTGGCCTGCCCCGGGACAAGGCCGAGACGGACGCGTGTCGCATGGAGCACGGGCTCTCGCCGCTCGCGGCGGAGCGGCTTCACGTCTTCCTGGATCACATCGAGGACCTGCCCGCCCGGACGCGCAAGAAGCTGCTCGACGCCACCCAGGGCGGACGGCGCAAGCCCGCGTTCCTGCACCTCGCCGAGGTCAAGACGCCGGGCTGGCGGGGGTAGCGGGACGCATGGAAAGCCAAGAGGGAAGATCGAGGAATGAAGGATGAGGAACCAGGGACGATGAAGGCGGCGCGATGGGCGGTCGGTTTGCTGTCGGCGGCCGCGATCGTCGCCGCGATCCCGGGGTGCGGCGGTCCAGCGACCGACGCCCCTGGTGCCGGAGGCGCCGGCCGCCCGCTCAAGGCGGTCTGCACGATCGGGATGATCACCGACATGGTCCAGCGGGTCGCGGGCGAGCACGCCGTCGTCGAGGGACTCATGGCCAGCGGCGTCGATCCGCACCTTTACAAGGCGAGCGAGGGGGACGTCCAGAAGCTGGGCGCGGCCGATATCATCTTCTACAACGGCCTCAACCTCGAAGGGAAGATGGGCGATATCCTCGTCAAGATGAGCCGCACGCGGCCCGTCATCGCCGTCACCGAGGATATCCCGCTCGATCTTCTCAGGGAGCCGCCGGAGTTCGCCGGCCATTATGACCCCCACGTCTGGTTCGATGTCTCGCTCTGGGCTCGGACCGTCGACGCCATCGCGCGGAGCCTCTCGGAGCGTGATCCCGCTCATGCCTCCGACTTTGCCCGGAACGCGGCCGCGCTCAAGGCGGAGCTGGCCGCGCTCGACTCGACCGTGATCGAGCGCATTGCCACCATCCCCTCCGACCAGAGGGTCCTCGTGACTGCGCACGATGCCTTCGGGTATTTCGGGCAGAGGTACGGACTGGAGGTCATCGGTCTCCAGGGAATCAGCACCTCCGCCGAGGCCGGGCTCGCGGATGTCGAACGCGTGGTGGACTTGATCCTCAGCCGCAGGATCCGCGCCATCTTCGTGGAGTCGAGCGTGCCGCGGCGGACCATCGAGGCGGTGCAGGCCGCGTGCCGATCCAGGGGGCATGAGGTCGCCATCGGCGGGGAGCTGTTTTCCGACGCGATGGGAGCGCCGGGCACGCCGGAGGGTACCTATACCGGGATGGTACGCGCGAACGTGGAGACGATCGTGAATGCCCTGGGTGCCCGGCCGTGAGCTCGTCCCCGGACGGGCTCCCCGTGGGTGCCGACGCGTCGTCGGAGCCTCCGATCGAGATCCACGACCTCACGGTCGCCTACCGGACCCAGCCTGTTCTCTGGGATATCGACCTCGTTCTTCCCGAGGGCAAGCTCATCGCGATCGTCGGCCCCAATGGCGCCGGCAAGTCCACGCTGCTCAAGGCCGCCCTCGGACTCGTCAAGCCGGCGACCGGATGGGTCCGCATCTACGGTGCCCCCTACCTGCAGCGTCGAAGCTGGGTCGGCTACGTGCCGCAGCGCGAGAGCGTCGACTGGGACTTTCCCACGAGCGCCCTGGACGTCGTCCTGATGGGGCTCTATGGCCGCATCGGCTGGTTCCGCCGCCCGACCGCGCGCCACCGCGCCCAGGCCCTCTCGTGCCTGGAGAAGGTCGGCATACGCGATCTCGCCTCGCGCCAGATCAGCCAGCTCTCCGGGGGCCAGCAGCAGCGCGTCTTCCTCGCCCGCGCCCTCGCCCAGGACGCGCGCCTCTACCTCATGGACGAGCCCTTCGCCGGCGTCGACGCCACGACGGAGAAGGCCATCCTCACGCTCCTCCAGGACCTGCGCTCGCGGGGACGGACCGTCGTGGCCGTCCACCACGACCTCCAGACGGTCGCTGATTACTTCGACCACGTGGTGCTTCTCAACATGAGGCTCGTGGCGGCCGGACCCATCGCGACCACTTTCACCCCGGAGAATCTCCAGCGCACCTATGGCGGGCGCCTCACGGTTCTCTCCCAGGCCGCGGAGGCGCTCTTCGAGCGCGACTCGACGCGCCGGGAGTAGCGCGGAGATGGTCGGGCTGGAGATCTCGTACACCCTGCGCAATGTCTTCCTGGGCGCTTCCATGCTCGGGATCATCGGCGGCGTGCTGGGCTCATACACGCTCCTCAGGCGCCAGAGCCTCGTCGGCGACGCCCTTGCCCATGCCGCTCTCCCCGGGGTCTGCGTCGCCTTCCTCCTCACCGGATCGAAGAGCTCCCCGGCGCTTCTCGGGGGCGCGCTGGTCGCCGGTATTCTGGGTGCGCTCTTCATGCTCTTGATCATCCGCTGGACGCGCGTGAAGGAGGATTCCGCGATCGGCATCGTGCTCTCGGTCTTCTTCGCCGCCGGGATCGTGCTCTTGACGATCATTCAGAAGCTCCCGGGCGGCAACCAGGCTGGCCTCGACAAGTTCCTCTTCGGCCAGGCCGCGACGCTCATGGAGAGCGACCTGTGGCTGATGGCCGGACTGGGCGTCCTCGTTCTGTCGTCCGTGATGCTTCTCTTCAAGGAGTTCCAGGTCGTCACCTTCGATCGCGAGTTCGCCGCGGCGTCGGGGTTTCCGGTGCGGCTGCTGGAGATGAGCCTGACAGGCCTCCTGGTCCTCGTTGTCGTCGTTGGCCTGCAGACCGTGGGCGTCGTCCTGATGGTGGCCGCGCTCGTCACGCCGGCCGCCGCCGCCCGGCAGTGGACGGAGCGGCTGGGAGTCATGATCTTTCTCTCCGCGCTCATCGGGGGGGCCTCCGGCGCCATCGGGGCCGTGGCCAGCGCGGCGACGCCGCGCCTCCCGACGGGACCCACCATCGTTCTCATCTCGTCCTTCATCCTGGCCGTCTCCCTGCTCTTCGCGCCTCGACGCGGATTGGTCTGGGCGCGGCTCGAGGAGCGGAGGGTCCATGCGCGGATCCGCCGCGAGAATCTCTTGAAGGACTTCTTCGTCCTCTCCGAGCGGTCCGGCCATGCCAACGACTTCATCTCGCAATCCTCCGTGATGGGGGTGCGGGGACGAAGTGGCGGCGGGTTCGAGCGCGTCGCCGGGAAGCTCATCAGCGAAGGCCTGGTCCAGAGACTCGACGACGACTTCCGCCTCACGGACGCCGGCCTGCACGAGGCGGGACGCATCGTGCGCAAGCACAGGCTCTGGGAGGTCTTTCTCGCCAAGAGGCTCGAGCTCCCCCTGGACCACGTCCACAGGGACGCGGAGATGATGGAGCACGCGCTCACGGATGTGGCCGTCGACGAGCTTGACGCGAAGCTCGGATTCCCGGCGGTCGATCCCCACGGCCGTCTCATCCCGCGACTCCCGCGGCCGGGGGAGAGCCTCGACGGGGGAGCCCGGGTCTCGCCCGGCGAGAAGGGACCGGATCGATGAGCCCCGAGCTGGTCATCATCCTGACGGGTTGCTTCGTGGCGACCAGTTGCGCGCTGACCGGGTCCTTCCTGGTGCTCAGGAAGATGGCTCTCCTCGGCGACGCGATCAGCCACGCGGTCCTGCCGGGCATCGTCCTGGCCTTCCTCGTCTCGGGAAGCCGCGCCAGCCTCCCGATGGTGGTCGGCGCCGCCTCGCTCGGCGTCCTGACGGTCTTTCTCGTCGGCCTCTTGAACCGCACGCGGCGCCTCAAGGAGGACGCCGCCATCGGCGTCGTCTTTCCTGCGCTCTTCTCGATCGGCGTCATCCTGATAGCCCGCTACGCCGGTCAGATCGACCTGGACCTGGATTGCGTGCTCTACGGCGAGATCGCCTACGCGCCGTGGGATACGCTCATCATTGCAGGGCGGTCGCTCGGATCCGAGGCTCTCTGGGTGACCGGTGGCGTGCTGGTCGCGAATGCCCTGATGGTGGGCGGGCTCTACAAGGAGCTCAAGATCACGAGCTTCGATCCCGAGCTCGCGGACACGCTCGGTTTCTCCTCGACGACCATGCACTACATCCTCATGACCGCCGTCTCGGTCACCGTGGTCAGCTCCTTCGAATCCGTCGGCGCCATCCTCGTCGTGGCCATGCTGATCGTGCCGCCCGCGACGGCCTATCTCTGGACCAGTCGCCTCTCAACCCTCCTCGCGGTCGCTGTCGCCGTGGGGCTCATCAGCGCGGTCCTGGGCTACCAGATCGCTCACCTGTGGGATTGCTCCATTGCCGGAGCGATGGCGGTCGTGGCGGGGGGGTGCTTTCTCTTCGCCCTGCTCTTTTCGCCCCGCCAGGGGCTCGTCGCCCGGGTTCTCCAGCACACGCGCCTCTCCTCGAAACTCCGGGGACAACTCCTCATGCTCCACCTGCGCGTGGAAGGCGATGCGTGCCCTCCGCAGGAACTCCTGGAGCGGTTCCGCTGGTCGGGGCGCGCGCTCAGGAACGTGCTCTCGCCGCTCCTTCGGGAAGGGTGGGTCGAGGAGAACGGCGATGGATTCCGCCTGACCGATGCGGGCAGGCACGAACTGGACCTCGTGGGCACCCGCCCGCTCGCGCACCGCTAGCTAGGAATATTCAAGGAGATAACCACGAGGGGCGCAGGGGCCCGGAGTTGACCATCCGGGATGCGGCAGGCGTGCATCGTTCCTTCTGCGAGGTTGCGCTGGAATCGTCCCCGTCATGAGACCCCAGCGATGACAATGGGCGTCGATTCCAAACCCGGACGAACTTCGTGCCTCATGGTCTCCGGGGTTCAATCAAGATCGGTCGCGCCGGGAAACATCCTTCATAAGGCCGCCCCAGGCGCCGCAAACCGGTCCTCGGGCCGAGGGGCGGCCCTATGAGGTTTCGAATTACTCGTTCTGCTGGAGCTTGATCATCCGATCGATGCGTTCCACGATGGCGCCGGTGGTCGCATTGATCTTGACCGCGTGCCACTGGTCCTCGCCCGGGGTCCAACGGACCATCCGGCTGATGGATTCCGTGGTGCCGTCCGCCTTCGTGATCGTGACGGTGGCATTGGCGGCATCGATGGTCGAGTTCTCCTCGCGCGCGGCGAAGTAGACCGAGACGACGAACTCGCCGCTCGAGAAGTCCTCGTTCTGCGTCTTCTTGAAGAGGAAGAACTCCTCGCCCTGCGTCCCGTCCTTGACGTCAGCGCCGCAATTCTCGGCCTTCCAACCCTCTTCGCCGGGGAAGGCGCGGTGAATGAGATTCTGACCGGCCGCGTTCCAGATCTCGAGGTCCATGTCGACGGGCTTGTCCCAGCGCAGGCTCACCTTGACCGGCTGAGCGACGGCCGGCGTCGCGGGCGCCGCGGCGGGCGCGGCCGATGGAGCGGCGGACGGGGCGGCGGCATTGTCCTTGCCGCCGATGCAGTTGACGGAAGCCAGGGCAAGAATGGCCAGGGCCAACACCGGTAGGAATCTCTTCATGAACGAATCTCCCTCTCCAAGGCGAGTCCTTGGACTGTGTACGGCGTAATCTAGGGCGAGAATCGGGGCGTTGTCACGCCTTTCGCTTGGCGGCCGCGCGACGAACGGTGTTGGCAGGGCAGAGCGCGGTGCTGCCCCTGAGGATGAGCGTCGTGGTCAGGAGCTGCGGCGGGGGAGGATGAGCGGGGTCGCGGAGGAGCTCGCAGAAGAGGTGAAATCCCGAGCGGCCGAGCTCATCGAGGGGCTGGCGGACGGTTGTCAGCGCCGGGCGCGTGGTCTGCGCGATGATGACGTCGTCGAAGCCGACGATCGAGAGGTCATCGGGCACCCGGAATCCCATCTCCTGCGCCGCGTGCAGGACGCCCACGGCCATCCAGTCCGAGGCGACGAAGAGGGCCGTCGGGCGGAGGCGGGCGGCGAGGAGCTCGCGGGCGGCGGCGGCGGCCTCGGCCTGCGAGAAGCGGCAGTCGAGCGCGGCCAGGGGCGTGACGCCTGCGGCCCGCAGGCGGGCCACGCAGGCGTCCATCCGGACCCGGCCCACGCCGATCCCGCCACCCAGCACCGCGATCCGCCGGTGCCCTATCTCGAGAAGATGCTCGGCGGCAAGCTTGGCGCCGCCGGCGTTGTCGACCGAGACATGGGGGCGAGGACAATCGAAGCGGTTCAGGACGACGATGCGATGGCCCGCCGCATCGAGCTGTCGCACCCGGGGCTCGTTCCACGCGTAGTCCAGGACGAGCGATCCGTCGACGAGGTCGATATGGCGATCGAGGGCGCGCGCCTCGGGGTCGGCGTGATCGAGCAGGGTGACGTTGACCGACCAGCCGCGTTCGAGCGCGGCCCCGGCCACGCCGCCCAGGATCTCCGACAGGACGAGACGGGTGTAGGCGCGGTGTCCCTTCAGGATGATGAGCCCGATCGACTGCTTCAGGCGCGAGGCCAGCGAGATGGCCAGGCCGCTGGGACGATAGCCGAGCTCGCGGATGGCCGTGGCGATGCGCTGGCGCTGTTCCTCCGGCATCCGCCCGATGCCGCGGGTGAATCGCGAGACCGTGGCGATGGAGACGCCGGAGGCCGCGGCCACGTCATAGATCGTGGCCGCCTTCTTCTTGTGATCAGGACGGCCCTTGCGCGTGCCCCCCCGGCGTCGTCGCGTCATGCCGGGAGTCTATAGGAACCGTAAGCGCTTACGAAAGCGAATCCTCTGGCGTGAAAGCGACCCGGTCGCCGGGGAATTATCCACATGGAGGGGCGGTTCCCGGGCGCCCGTCCCGGCGCCCCGTTGACTTGCCGGCGGCGGGGATTAAGATAACGCCCTAAGTCGTGCGGCTCTTCCTACGCCGGGTCACCGAGGCAATGCATGCGGGACGGATAGAGACGGTCGCAGTACACCAAGGAGGATTGTGAAATGGGTATCAAGATCGGCATCAACGGGTTCGGACGCATCGGGCGGCTCGTCTTCCAGGCCATCGCCGACCAGGGACTCCTCGGCAAGGAGATCGAGGTCGTCGCCGTCGTCGATGTCGGCACCGATGCCGATTACTTCGCCTACCAGCTCAAGTACGACTCCGTCCAGGGCCGCTTCAAGCACGACGTCAAGACCGCCAAGAGCGACCCGTCGAAGGAAGAGGAGGACATCCTCATCGTCGACGGAGCCCGCACGAAGTGCGTGGCCGCCACCAAGACCCCCGACCTCCTGCCGTGGAAGGAGCTGGGTGTCGAGTATGTCATCGAGTCCACGGGGCTCTTCACGGACTCCGAGAAGGCCAAGGGACACCTCGCCGCCGGCGCGAAGAAGGTCATCATCTCCGCCCCGGGCAAGGGCGAGGTCAAGACGATCGTGATGGGCGTCAACGAGAACGAGTATGATGCCGCGAAGCACAACATCGTCTCGAACGCTTCCTGCACCACCAACTGCCTCGCGCCCCTCGTCCACGTCCTCTTGAAGGAGGGCATCGGCATCGAGACCGGGCTCATGACGACCATCCACTCCTACACCGCCACCCAGAAGACGGTCGACGGACCCTCCAAGAAGGACTGGCGCGGCGGTCGCGCGGCGGCCATCAACATCATCCCCTCCACGACCGGCGCCGCGAAGGCCGTGGGCGAGGTGCTTCCGGCCACCAAGGGCAAGCTTACCGGCATGTCCTTCCGCGTCCCGACCCCCGATGTCTCCGTCGTCGACCTCACCTTCCGCTCCAACCGCGATACCTCCATCGAGGAGATCGACGGGCTCCTGAAGAAGGCGTCCGAGACCTACCTCAAGGGATACCTCGGCTACGCCAACGAGGAGCTCGTCTCCACGGACTTCATCAAGGATCCGCGTTCTTCGATCTACGACTCCCTGGCGACCACCCAGAACAATCTCAAGGGTGAGAAGCGCTTCTTCAAGCTCGTCTCGTGGTACGACAACGAGTGGGGTTACTCCAACCGCGTCGTCGACCTGCTCCGCTTCATGGCGAAGAAGTAGCAGGTTCACCCAGGCATTCACCCCCCGGCGGGACGGCGACGTTCCGCCGGTTTTTTCCACCAAGGAGCTTTCCGATGGCCAAGAAGACCGTCAACGACATCGATCTGAAGGGCAAGCGCGTCTTCGTGCGCGTCGACTTCAACGTGCCGCTGGAGAACGCGGGGACGCCCAACTGCGTCGTCACCAACGACAAGCGGATCCGCGCCACGATCCCGACGCTTAACGTCCTGGTCGAAAAAGGCGCCCGCATCATCCTCGGGTCCCACCTCGGGCGCCCGGACGGCGAGCGAAAGCCCGAGTTCTCGCTGGCGCCCGTCGCCAGGAAGGCGACCGAGGTTCTCGGCCGCGAGGTGAAGTTCGTCGAGGACAGCGTCGGTCCGAAGGTCGAGGCCGCCGTCGCGGCCTTGAAGGACGGGGAGATCCTGCTCCTCGAGAATCTTCGCTTCTACCCGGAGGAGGAGGGCAAGCCCAAACTCCCCAAGGATGCGCCGGAAGACGTCAAGAAGGCGGCCAAGGCCGAGCTCAAGGCGAAGCAGAAGCTGTTCGTCGCCCAGCTTGCCAGGCTCTGCGATGTCTACGTCAATGACGCGTTCGGCGCCGCGCACCGCGCTCACGCCTCCACGGCTCTCCTCGGCGAGGTCGTCAAGCCCGCCGTCTCGGGACTCTTGATGGAGGCCGAGCTGAAGTACCTGGGCGGAGCGGTCACCAAGCCAAAGCGCCCGTTCGTCGCCGTTCTTGGCGGCGCCAAGGTTTCCGACAAGATTCCCGTCATCACCAACCTCATCGAGAAGTGCGACGCCATCATCATCGGTGGCGGGATGGCCTTTACCTTCCTGAAGGCCGAGGGACGCGAGGTCGGCAAGTCGTTGTTGGAGTCCGACCAGGTTGAGCTCTGCCGGGGGCTCCTGCAGGAGGCCAAGGCGAAGGGCGTCGAGCTGATGCTGCCCGTCGACATCGTGATCGCGCCCTCGATCAAGGAGCCCGAGAAGCGGACGACCGTCGCCGCCGACGCGATTCCCGCCGACCAGGCCGGCTTCGATATCGGACCCGAGAGCGCGAAGATCTTTGCCGAGCGGCTCTCGGACGCCGCGACCGTGGTCTGGAACGGCCCGATGGGCGTCTTCGAGATCGAGGGCTTCGCGGAGGGGACACTGGGTATCGCCCGCGCGATGGCCGAGTCGCGGGCCGTGACGATCGTGGGCGGGGGAGACAGCGTCTCGGCCGTCTCCAAGCTCAAGCTCGCGGACAAGATGAGCCACATCTCGACGGGCGGCGGGGCCTCGATCGAGTTTCTCGAGGGCAAGCAGCTCCCCGGCATCACGGCACTAGACGAGAAGTGATCATTTTCCATTTGTCATTTTCCATTGATCATTTGCACATCCGCAATTGATGAATGTGCAAATCCCATGAGAAATGACAAATGGAAAATGACAAATGGAAAATGAAGAGGTGAATGACATGAGCCGAACACCGGTCATCGTTGGAAACTGGAAGATGCACAAGACCGTGCCGGAGGCGATGGCCCTGGCGCGGGCGCTGAAGGTCAAGTTCGCCGGCCTCAAGGGCGTCGAGGTGGGCGTCTGCCCGCCGTTCACGGCGATCGCGCCCGTCATCGAGGTCCTGAAGGAATCGGTCGTCGGCGTCGGCGCGCAGAACATGCACACCGAGGTCAAGGGCGCCTTCACGGGCGAGATCGCGCCGCCCATGCTCGTCGATCTCGGCTGCAAGTACGTCATCCTCGGGCACTCCGAGCGCCGGGCGCTCTTCGGCGAGCAGAACGCGTTCATCGCGAAGAAGGCCAAGGCCGCGCTCGCCCACGGGCTCGTTCCGATCGTCTGCGTCGGCGAGACGCTCGCGGACCGCGAGCGCAACGAGACCGAGATCGTGGTCGAGGATCACGTCCGCGGATCGCTCGAGGCACTCTCGGCCGCCGAGGTCCAGAAGACGATTATCGCCTACGAGCCTGTCTGGGCAATCGGCACCGGCAAGACCGCGAGCCCGGAGCAGGCCCAGGCCGTGCACGCCTTCATCCGCGAATTGCTCCGCAAGCTCCACGGCGACGCCGTCGCGGCGGCTGTCCGGATCCAGTACGGCGGCAGCGTGAAGGCGGACAACGCCAGGACGCTGTTGGGCCAGGCCGACATCGACGGCGCCCTTGTCGGAGGAGCAGCGCTGGAGGCCGATCAGTTCGAGGCCATCGTCAAGGCCGCAATCTGAGAAACATTTCACCACAGAGAGCGCAGAGGACACAGAGAAAGTCAAAGTCAGGATCGGATGAAAAGGCAGATCACATGCATGTCGGAGTGGAGGGGGAGAGCTGCTGGAAGCTTTCGGGAATCCCTGCGCAATGATGCAACGATATTCTTATCAGATTCGGCCTCTCCCTATGGTGTTCGATCTGGAATCTGATTTTCTCTGTGTTCTCTGTGCCCTCTGCGGTGAATGGGACCTTGAACTTCCTTGTGCTCTCTGTGGTTAGAAAGGACTTTGTATGAAACCCGTGATGCTCGTGATTATGGATGGGGTCGGGATCAACCCGAAAACCGAGGCCAACGCCGTGGCGCAGGCGAAGAAGCCCTTTATCGATTCGCTCTGGGCCCAGTACCCGGTGACCTCGGTCAAGACGAGCGGCGAGGACGTGGGTCTGCCGCCGGGCGTCATGGGCAACTCCGAGGTGGGGCACATGAACATCGGCGCCGGCCGTGTCGTCTACCAGCCCTTCACGCTCATTAACAAGGAAATTCGCGAGGGTGCGTTCGACCGGAACGAGCGCATACTCGAAGTCCTCTCCCGGGCCGGCTCCCATACGCTCCACCTGATGGGCCTGGTCTCCACGGGCGGCGTGCATGGCGACGTCGGGCACATCGAAGCGATACTCCGTCTCTGCCAGAAGAAGGGCGTGAAGAACGTCGCCGTCCACGCCTTCATGGACGGCCGGGACATGCCCCCGACCTCGGGGCTCGCGCTGATCCGGCGCATCGAGGCCGTCATGGCCGAGACCGGGATCGGGCGGATCGCCTCCGTCTCCGGCCGCTACTACGCGATGGATCGCGACAAGCGCTGGGAAAGGACGAAGAAGGCCTACGACGTCGTCGTCGATGCCCTGGGCGACTCCGCGCCGTCGGCCGAGGCCGTGATGCAGGCGAGCTACGACGCCGGCAAGACAGACGAGTTCATCGAGCCCGTGCGGATCGGCGAGGGCGCCCGGATCGAGGACGGCGATGCGGTCTTCTTCTGGAACTTTCGCCCGGATCGCGCCCGCCAGCTGACGCGCGCGCTGATGGACCCAGCCTTCAACGGCTTTGACCGGCCGCGCTTTCCTGGCATCCACTACCTGGGCATGGTCCAGTATGACGAGGCGTTCGTGATGCCCATCGCCTACCCGCCTCAGAACCTAGCCCATGTGCTGGCCGATGTCCTGGCGGCGGCAGGGAAGACGCAGTTTCATGCCGCCGAGACCGAGAAGTACCCGCACGTCACGTTCTTCCTGAACGGCGGGGTGGAGCTCGTCAAGCCCGGCGAGGACCGGGTCATGATCCCGTCGCCGAAGGTGGCCACCTACGACCTCCAGCCCGAGATGAGCGCGCCGGCGCTGACCGAGGCCGTCCTGGCGGCCCTCAGGTCGAGAAAGTACGACTTTCTCATCGTCAATTACGCCAACGGGGACATGGTCGGCCATACGGGCGTACTGGAGGCCGCCATCAAGGCGGTCGAGGCCGTGGACAAGGCCCTGTCGCTGATCATCCCCGAGCTCCTGTCGCAGGGCGGGGCCGCCATCGTCACGGCCGATCACGGGAACGCCGAGCAGATGGTCTGGTACGAGACGGGGGAGCCTCACACCCAGCACACCACGTTCGAGGTCACCCTGACGGTGGTTGGCGCCGGAGCCGTCAAGCTTCGCTCGGGCGGCCGCCTGGCCGACATTGCCCCCACCGCGCTCAAGCTCATGGGGGTCGCCCAGCCGCCCGAGATGACCGGTGAGAGCCTGATCTGACCGCCGAAACGATTCACGCCTTAACTTTTGCTCTCCACCCGCCGTTAGATTAAAATCCATCGTCATGGTTCGTTCCTCTGAAGGCTTCACCCGGTCCGCCGTCTACCTGATGGCGGGGCTCATCATCGCCGGCATCCTGGGCGGCGTGTGGGTGGCCCAGGCCCAGGTGGGCACGATCCTCACGCTCTCGGCGCAGGCGACCGAGGCCAACAACGAGATGCTCCTCATGCGCGAGGAGATTGCGCGCGTGCGAGCGGAGATCGAGGCCTACCGGGACTCGGATCGCCACATCGCGATCGCTGTCGCCGAGAACAAGCTCTACCTGATGGAAGGCCGCGATCCCATCCGCGTCATGACGATTGCGTCGGGGAGCGGAAGGAAGTTCACGCGGTTCGGGCGGAGCTTCGATTTCTCGACCCCGCCCGGCCGCTACGTCGTGACCAAGAAGGAGACGGACCCGGTCTGGATCGCGCCGGATTGGCACTGGATCGAGCGCGGCCAGGAAGTTCCGGATACGCTGACGCTCCAGGATCGCACCTTTCGCGGGCACCTTGGAAAGTATCGCCTGGTCCTGCGCGACGGTATCGGCATTCACGGGACGGACGAGCCGGGCTCCATCGGGCGCTACGTGACGCATGGATGCCTGCGTGTCGGCGCCAAGGATCTCGAGATCCTCTTTCACGCCGTCGATTCAGGAACACCCGTCTACATCTACTGATCCCCTCGGCGCGCGCGATTCGGCGCACGCGATTCGGCGCACGCCCTTCGCGGCGCCATTCCCGTTGACGCTGCTTCTCGCCGGGGCGCATAATGTCATCACCATGAGCGTTCTAGGCGTTTGCCTCTCGGTGCTTCTCGTAGCCTCTCGTCCGGTCGCCGTTCCCGGTCCCGTATGTGCCAGCCCAGACAACTTAACCGTCGGCGGTCCCGCCGATGATCTGCGCGTTGGCGAGGAGGCGTATTTCCTCCCCGAGTGCCGACCGGAAGCCATCAGTTCCGACCTCCTCTTTGCGTTCAACTCCGCAGTGCTCAAGCCGACGGCGGCGCCGGTCATTGCCTCCTGGGCCTCCCGCATGGCGGCCGATCACGCGGCCTGGATCATTACGGGCCATACGGACTGGATCGGTTCCGACGGCTATAACCAGCGGCTTTCGATGCGCCGTGCCGAGGCCGTGCGCGAGGCGCTCATCCGTCGCGGCATCTCTCCCCAGCGATTGACGGCCAGGGGGCGGGGCGAGTCCCAGCCCGTCGCCGATAATCGGACCGATGCCGGCCGCTCGCTCAATCGACGGGTCGAGGTGATGCGGGCGACCGCACCGGGCCGCTGATGGTCGTTCCCGGCATCGCGCGTGCCTGGTCCCTTCGTGGCCTCTCGGCCGGATCCCTGGTCATCGTCGCGCTCCTGGGCGTTCTCGCCGAACCGCTCGTTCTGACACCGGACGAGGCCGTGTCCCGGGCCCTGCTGGCTCATCCCGAGTTGCGCGCGGCGGCGCACAGGCAGTTGGCCACGGCCCAGGACGCGCTGGCGGCGGCGACCCAGCAGTTCCCCACCGTATCCGCGACGGGCAACTACACGCATACGGGCAAGTTGCAGACCACGTACTTCGGAGGCCGGGCCCTGACGCTGGGAGCCGAGGACGCCGTCTCCCTGACGGGTCGCGTCGACCAGCCGCTCTTCACGGGCGGACGCCTCGCGGCCCAGATCGCGCAGGCCCGCGAGGTCAATGCGGCGGAGCTGTCCCGGTTGGAGGCCATGCGCCAGTCGGTCGTCCTGCGCACGCGCGAGGCGTGCTACGAGGTGATCCGTTCTGGTGCCCTTCTCGATGCGGCCGCGGAGGCCTCGGCCTCGGCGGAGGCGCACAGGCGGGACGCGGAGGCGCGGGTACGAAGCGGCATCGCGGCCGGTGTCGAGGTGACGCGAGCCGATGTGCGCGTGGCCGAGGCCAAGCTCAACGAGGTCTCTCTGAGGAACCGGCGCGACCTGGCGACATCCCGGCTGGCCCTGTTGATGAGCCTGGTTGTCACGACCGAGATCTCGCTCACCGGCGATCTTTCTGCGCTCCTGCCGGGCGACGACGGCCTGGCGGACGAGGAACGAGCCCTGGCGACGAGGCCGGATCTCCAGGCGGTCCGCCTCGGCATGCGGGTTGCCGAGCTTGGCGTGAACGTAGCGCGCGCGGGGTACTGGCCCGCGATCTCCGCGTTCGGCACCTGGAACTGGCAGGACGACGAGACGCGGACGAACGGGGACGAGTCCTGGAACGTGGGGCTGTCGGGAACCTGGACGATCTTCGACTGGGGCCGCACGACGCGGACCGCGAAGGCGGCGGAGGAGAGGTCCCTGGCGGCGGGCGCCGACGTGGATGCCTACCAGGATCGCGTCCGGCTCGAGGTCCAGGAGGCTCGCCTGGCGTCGGCAACCGCGCGCGAATCGATTCGCCTGGCGGAGGCGCGCGTCGCGGCCGCGACGGAGGACCGGCGCATCTCGCTCCTTCGTTTCCGCGAGGGCGTGGGCACGGGCACGGAGGTCATCGACGCCGAGCGCGACCTGGCGGCCGCTCGTGCTGCGCTCATCAACGCGCAAGCCGACCTCGCCGTGGCCGGGGTCCGTCACTGGTATGCCACCGGCGGCACCTCCCCGCGCTGACGCTCTTCATCGCGCTCCTCCCGTGACACCCCATCCCGCGATCGCTGACCAGCTCGAATCCGTAAAAGATTTCTACGAGGCGTGGGATGCCGCCGTGGAACGAGACCGACGACTGGGGCCGGAGGGATTCTTCTGCCCGGAGGATTGTGCCCGCTGCTGTGAGCGCTCCCCGGCGGTCCCGGTGACCGCGCCCGAGGCGCTCGCGGCGGCGGAGGCCGTGAAGGCGCTCGATCCGGATCTCCGTGAGATCCTCCGCGGTCGCCTGCGATCGGTCACGGCGCGCGTGGAGCGCGCGGCGATGTCAGGCACGCCGGATGCGCGCGAGTCATCGCCCGGGGACCATGCGGCGGCTGGGGAGGGGCTTTCCGGCGCCTGTCCGCTCCTCGTGAACGGTCGATGCGCCATCTACGCCGCACGCCCGCTCTTCTGCCGGGCCTACGGTTTCTCCGCCGACGGCGAGGGGGAATACTTCGGGTGCGAGGTTCTCTACCCGGCGCTGGCGGCGATGCAGGAGGTCAACCTGACCTCCCTGACCGCGGGAAGGGCGGCGCTGCCGACATTCGTTGTGAAGGATGCCGCCGGTCATGCGCTTCCGGAGTGCGGCATGCTGGCCGAACTCGTCGACCGTCTGCTAGACTCCCGGACCCCATGACTCTCCTTGAACAGGCGGCCCGACCAGAAACGCTCTACGCCGCCTTTCTGAAGGCGCGTAGCTGGCTCTGGGAGCAGACCTACTACGACGCCGTCGAGCTCCAGCTCTTCGAGTGGAAGCTCGGACGCAACCTGAGGGTCCTGGGGCGAAAGATGACCGAGGGTTACTCCTGGTCGCCGCTCCTGGGATTTCATCTCCCGAAGGATCTCAAGTCGTCCCGACGGTTCGCGTACCGCTCGTTGCCTGACGAAGTAGCGAGCGTCGCCGCCGCGCTCGTCCTGGGACGGCGATTGGAGCCGGCCATGGATGCGGGAGGCGCGGTCTCGTTCGGAAACCGGCTGGACCCGTCCTGGGATTCGGACCGACTCTTTCTGACCTGGGAGGTGTCCTGGTCCCGTTTCGCGCGCGCCGCCGCGCGACGGGCGCGCGTTCACCCCTGGTACCTCCGCACGGACGTGAAGAATTTCTATCCCGAGATCCCGCTCGCGCGGCTCGACAGCGTCCTCGGTAATGTCCTGCCCCGGGATCCCATCGTCGGCTTCCTGCGGGCGATGAATCACCAGCCCCGGCCGATGCTGGATCCCCACCACGGTCTCCCGGTCGGACCGGCCGTCTCGGGTTTTCTTGCGAACCTCTACTTTCTGCCGCTGGATCGCACGCTCAAGGGGCCCTGGAAAGCGGCAGGCCGGTTCGTCCGCTATGTCGATGACATGTTCTACTTCGCGGACACGTCCGCCGGCGCTCGCGCCGCCCAGCGGTCCCTGGCTCGCCTCGTGCATCACCAGTACGGCCTCCAACTGCACACCGCGGCCAAGACCGAGTTCGGATACTCCCGCGAGCCGCTGGGTAACGGACGTTCGATGGCGCGAGCGAACGACCCGGAGGCCTTCTTCGATCGCGTCTTTGCGGCCCTCTACCACGTTAACGCGCGCCTGCGGACGCGGTTTCGCCGCGAGCCGGATCGCTTCCTGAGGTGGTACACGCGCGGGCTCAGGCACCTCGGGATCCATGTCTCGACCGACTGGATGGCCCAGCGGATCCTGTCCGTCGAGGCGAAGGGAGGCCGGTCCCGCTGGGCTCGGCGCTCGGGGGCCTATCGCCTGGACATACCCGACATCGAGCTCTTCGGCATCGAGAAGCACGGGATGAAAACCTGGGCCGCGGATTTCGCGCGCCGTAATCCCGGCTTCATGCGCGACCTGCGCCGCCTGCAGGGCCTGATGCTGACCAGGACGCGCGAGGCCTACGGTCAGCTGGGTGACGTTCGCCGGCAGGACAAGAAGGCGATGAAGGGTCGCATCTTCGCCCTGCGCCAGTATGCGGGCCGCCTGGCGATGCTGAGGGCCAATCGGGCTCCGGATGTCTTCGCGATGCTCATCGACCACCCGTGGCTCCTGGATCCGGCGCTATGCGTGCAGGCATTTCTCTCCATGCCTCGGCCGCTGGATCGCCTGCTGGGACTGCTGAATTCCAATCGGCCCGCGCTGATCCGCGCCAAGGCGGCGTGGGCGTTGGGCGAGCTCGGCGACCGGCGAGCCGTCAGGCCGCTGTGGGAACAGGCCGTGCACGGGAAAGGGGACGTGATGCGCCGCAGTTGCCTGGAGGCTCTCCTGAGGCTCGACACGTTCGCGGGAATCGAGGCGGAGTGGGTCATGGCCGAGGCACGACAGGAGAGCGATCCGGCGGTGAGAAAGTACTTCTATCTCATGTTGGCCCGCCTGCGCCCGGTCGGCGTTGCTTCTTTCTTCCAGGAGGTGGCCGGTCGAGAGAAGGATTTCATGGCGGGGCTGGCGTTGGAATTCGCCGCGGCCGAGACCGGATCGCTCTACCACGTAGCGGGCCACCTCGCGCGTCATCGCGGCCCCATAGCCGCGCTTCGCAGTGGCCACCCGGTGGAAAACCGGTGAGCGGGGCGGTCGGGGTGCGAGTCGATTCGATAGTTTCATATTTCTACAAATATGAAACTATCGAACTGGCGCTTTGCCCGGACAGGAACCGCCGCGCCCCGTGGAACCGCTCCTTCTGGAGCCTCTCATGTCCCTAGCCGCCGTCATCCTCGCCGCGGGGCTGGGTAAACGCATGAAGTCCGCCCTCCCCAAGGTCCTCCATCCGGCTAACGGCCGCCCCCTGATCGCGTGGGTCGCGGAGGCCGCGCGGAGCGCCGGCGCCGTGCAACTCGTCGCCGTCGTCGGGCCCGAGATGTCAGCGGAAGATCGGCGCACGCACCTGGAGGGGTTTGCGATCGCCGAGCAGCGGGAGCGCTTGGGTACCGGGCATGCCACCATGCAGGCCATCCCCATGCTCGCCCCGGATATTGACGAAGTCGTGGTTCTTTGCGGGGACGTTCCCTGCGTCAGGGCGTCCACCCTCCGGGCGCTCGTCGAGACGCGGCGACGTGACCAGGCTGGCGCGGCCGTCCTCACGATGGTCCTGGAGGATCCTGCCGCCTACGGGCGCATCGTGCGTGATGGGGCTGGGGGCACCGGCCCGGGCTCGGTCCAGCGGATCGTCGAGGCCAGGGACGCTTCGCCCGGGGAGTTGCTCATTCGCGAGGTCAACTCGGGAACCTATGCCTTCGACCGCAACGACCTGGCTCGCGGCCTGGCCGCGCTCCGCAACGACAACGCTCAGGGTGAGTATTACCTGACCGACGTGGTCCGGGAGTGCGTGGCGGCGGGGCGTCCGGTGGCGGGCGTCATCGCCCGGGACCCGGACGAGATGCTGGGCGTGAACACGCCCGATGAACTCTCGCTCGTGGGGCGTGTCCTTGCCGCGCGGGGCGTCGACGGCTAGACTCGCCCGGCCATGTCCACAACCGCGGATTCCCGCCTCGTCGTTCTCTCAGGAAATTCCAACCCGGGCCTTGCCGCCGAGATTGCGTCCTCCTTGAACACCCAGGTCGGGCGCATGAAGGTCGGCGCGTTCGCCGACGGCGAGGTACAGGTCCGCATCGAGGACAACGTCCGGGGCGCGGACTGCTACATCGTGCAATCGACGTGCAAGCCCGTCAGCCACAACCTGATGGAGATGCTCGTCATCATCGACGCCGCGCGACGGGCCTCGGCCCGCCGCATCACGGCCGTGATGCCCTACTACGGCTACGCCCGGCAGGATCGCAAGGATCGCCCCCGCGTTCCCATTTCCGCCAAGCTCGTGG
>CAZJQD010000016.1:17909-73678 GCA_964548165.1 uncultured bacterium | reverse complement strand
GTGCGGCGAGGACAACCTGCGGGCCTTCCTCGGTCGTGATGGGGATGACGCCGAGGGCCTTCGCGAGGAGCCGGATGCCGGGCTTATCGACGATGGCCTTGTAGGCGATGAATCGAACCGGACGCGAGAGCGATGCCAGGACAAGAAGGCCATCAACGAACGAGACATGATTGCAGACGAGGAGCGCGCCGCCGGAATCCGGCACAACCTCGGGACGGATGCGACGAATGCGGTAGAAGGTGTGCGTGAGCGCCCAGAGCACGAAGCGGATGAGCGCCTCGGGGAGGAGCCAGCAGATCCAGGCGCCGACAAGGAGCGTGGCGACACCGCCGACGAGGAAGATCTCCGCGGGCGCGAGTTCCAGCTTCACGGTCAGCAGCCAGTAGGCGCCGGCCGAGACCAGCATGGCGAAGAACGAGACGAAGTTCGCCGCCGCGATCGTCCGCCCCTTCGATTCCGCTGGGCTCCGGAACTGGAGCATGGCGTTCAAGGGAACGATGAAGCAACCGGCGGCGACGCCCGTCGCGGCAAGGAGCAGGCAACTGGGTATGAGCCGTCCGGTGGTGAAGACGAGCGAGGACGAGAAGACGGCCATCAGGACCGCTCCCATGGGAACCAATCCCAGCTCGATCTTCCAATCCGAGAGCTTGCCGGCGATGACGCCGCCGAGACCGGCGCCTACGGCCAGCGACGCGAGGAGGATCCCCTGCTCGGGGCCGGTGAGCCCCGCGAACGCCTGCTGGCCAAAGTCGACCACGTTGAGCTTCAAGAGCGCGCCAATGGCCCAGAAGTAGGCGATACCCAGGAGAACCTGGGAGAGAACGCGGTCGCGCGCTAGCGCGGTGATCGCGCCCAGGAGATCACGGAAGGCGCGGCCAGCCCTGGCCTGTGAATTCGCGGGAGCGACGCGCGGAACGAGAAAGGTGACCGCCGTCCCGACCACGGCGATGCCCGCGAGGACGAGACCGGTTTTCATCGGGTCGAGCTTGAAGGCCCAGGCCAGCGTGGAGCCCGTGACCGTGCCAAGAATGATCCCGACAAAGTTCGTCAACTCGAGAACGCCGTTGCCCCAGGAGAGACGATCGCCCGGCAGAATCTGGGGCAGGATGCCGTACTTGGCCGGGCTGAAGAATGCACTCTGCGCCTCCATCGCGAAGAGGACCACGAGCAGAAAGACGATCGAGCCCGATCCCAGCGCGAGGGCGGCCGCGACCATCACGACGATCTCGAACCCCTTGAAAACAATGAGGACGTTACGCTTCGAGAAGCGATCCGCGACAACGCCCGCATGAGCGGAGAAGAGCAGAAACGGCAACATGAAGAGCGCTCCAGAGAGCGCGATCAGCGTCCCCTGCTCGGCGGCAGGGAGCCCCCACTGAAGGATGGTGACCAGGAGAGCAGCCTGGTAGGCGTTATCATTGAAAGAGCCCAGGGCCTGACTTGCCACAAGCCCCCAGAATCCACGGGGAGGCCTGGTGTGCGTCGTGCCGTCAACCTTCGAGACTGGCTCTGTCATTTCCGCATCATAAGAGGCGGGGCGAAATGATAGGCAGGGAATTTCCGCGTCATGAGGCGCTCAGCCTGGCAATGGACTCCACGAGCGCGACCGCTTCGTAGCCGTGGTCGGCATCGACCTGCGAGGGTCTAGATTTTCGAAGCGCCTCGAGCACCTCCGCGAACTGCCTGCCGAGAGGATCGCGACGGTGAGGGCGGAACTTCTCGGCGACACCGAGCGCCAGTTCCTTCACCTTCCAGGCAAGTGGGCTCTGGGCGCGCTGGATGCGCCAATCCACGACTCGACCGGACTCGTGATCGCCGCGTACTTCGACCGTGGTGCGGTGCGGGAGACCCGGGGCGCAGTTCGAGATGAGCTCGACCGCGCAACCGCCGGCTGTCCATCGCGCGTCGTACCGTGACTCGACGGGGATGCCGTGCAACTCGCGCGCGGTCGCTCCGGACACCGCGCCGTCCGGGGGGCCGAGCCACCAGAGAAGGAGATCCACGAGGTGCACGCCCGAGCTCCAGACGATTCCGCCGCCGGAAAGTCTCGCGTCGGTCTTCCAGGATCCGGGGATGAGACCCGCGGCCTCGGGCGGCATCGTGTACTCAATCCGGACCGAGCACGGGCGACGGCGGGCGCAGGCGTCAAGGATCACGCGGTACGCCGGGACGAAGCGATACTGGCAGACCACGAAGAGTCGGCGGTTCACCCGGCGCGCGGCCGCAAGCATCCGCTCGGCATCGGCCGACGACGTGGCCAGGGGCTTTTCGCAGAGAACGTGGTACCCGGCGTTCAGAGCCGCCAACGCCTGCTCCGCGTGCAGACCCGGCGGTGTGACGATGTCGACGAGGTCCCAGGGCCGGCCGGGATGGGCGATAGCATCCTCGGGTTGAACGGCCAAGCCCCGCCAGGCCGGGTCCTCAGACAACTTTTTCGGATCTCGCCCCGCGACAGCCACCAGTTCAGCGCCCGGCTGCTTGCGCCACCAGGCCGCATGCACGCGAGCAAAAGAGCCGGAACCGACCAGGCAGATGCGCATCCAGGGATTCTATCCGCGCGCACACAGCGCGGTCTTGGCTAAGATCCACCCCCGTGCGCGACCAGGCGCCACGCATAGGTCTCGTAGCCGTCCACGACGAGGTCAGACCGGACAAACCCGGTCTTGTCCGCCAGGGCCTGGTAGACGTGAGCGCCCACGAGGAGCGTGTCTGCTGGCGCGTGCTTCTGCATGTGACCGGCGACGTCGATGACCTTGTCCGCGATCCGCTCCAGGGCCGAATCCTCGTAGATCGACAACTCCCCCTCGTTGAGCCCGCAACGCACCTGGAAGGGTACCGGGAGCTTGTTGAAGGTGGCGTTGAACCGCGGCAGGTTCTCGAGAAGACGACGCGCCGCTCCCAGCGCCAGTTCGCGGTCGAGGAAGCAGATCATCACGCCGTCCGGCGTCCAGGCCTTCTTCCAGGCGCTGTAGTCGGCGAAGATCTTCTTGAGCATCATCTCGTAGGCGTGGAACGTCGCCTTCACGGCGGCCTCGCTCTGCTCGTTCTTCATCCGCGTCGAGCCCACGACATCGGCCGAGAAGAACGTGCACCTCTTCCGGTTCGCGCCCTTCAGGGCCTGCTCGATGGTCCAGTACTGCTTGAGGAGTTCCTCGCGCTTCCGCTCGGAGTCCGGCGCGGAGACCACGAAGCTCACCATGTCATGGTGCGCCTCCTCGCCGTAGGACTTCAGCATCCGCTCCTTGATCCGCTTGACCTCATCCTCCGTCAGATGCCCCGGTCCATAGTCCACGACCGACTTCGCTTTCAGCTCCACCGGAACCGAGCCGAACGTCCGGATGCGCTTCTCCAGGGCGTGAGCGGCGATCGAGATCACCTGCTGGGCAAGCAGGACGCAGAGCCCCAGGACGAGGGCGGCCGTCGCCACGAGCATGGGATGGCCGAGCCCGAGGACGCGCGCAAGCGCCTGGGTGCTGGGATCCGTGAAGTCGCGAACCTGGTCCAGGGGTCCAAGGCTCATGACATGCGTGACACACGCAATCACGAAAGAAGCGCCGATCACCCAGAAGATGACGGCGATGACGCCATTGATGGCGGACAGGGCATAGGCCAGCAGGGTACGGTAGGTGGGCGGCATCGCTCCGAGCCAACGGTCCCACATCGCCTTCATCCCTCCGCCACCCGGGCGCCCTCGACCGCGGACGGACACGGGAGGCCATCGCCCGAGGTTCGCAGCCTAACGGCATAATAGCACACGATACAGCGATTTTCATGGCCCCGTTTGCAGGAAGGAAGAACCCAGGCTGAATGGCGCCTGGCCGGCACTGAAACCTGCCTGTCCAGGATCGCCTCCGCAAGGCAGACCGGGCGCGGGGCCCGGCATCAACCGCGCTTCGTGACTCCCGTCGAGCCGAAACCGCCCTCGCCGCGGGTCGTCGCGGAAAGTTCGTCGACGACGTCCCAGGCTACCGTCTCGAACCGCGCGAGAACTCCCTGCGCCACGCGGTCGCCGGCCTGGAACGTCACGGGCTCCTGTCCGGCATTGTGAGCGATGATGCAGACCTCGCCGCGGTAGCCGGCGTCGATGGTGCCGGGAGTGTTCAGCAGCGTCATGCCATGCTTGAGGGCGAGCCCCGATCGCGGGCGAACCTGGATCTCGTACCCAGGCGGGATCGCGAAGGCGAGGCCGGTTGGAATCTTGGCGCGATGCCCCGGCTCGATCGTCACGGGTTCGGCCGCGCAGAGGTCGAACCCGGCATCGCCCTCGTGGGCATACGAGGGAAGATGAACGTCCGGCCGCAACCTCTTCACCTGCACGGCCACCTCGGGCCACGGGGACTTCACGGGTCTGACCTCTTCACGCGGGGTTCTCTTTCTCCAGCCGGCGGATCACCTCGCTGAAGGACTCGATCGAGTCGAACTCCTCGTAGACCGAGGCAAACCTCACGTAGGCGACCGGATCGATCTTGCGGAGTCCCGTGAGCACGAGCTTGCCGAGCTCGGCGGCCGGAACCTCGCGTCGCCCCTCGTCCTGGAACTTGCGCTCCAGTTCGCTCGCGAACTTCTCCAGGGCCTCGATCCCGGCCTCCGTCTTGCGGCAGGCCAGGGCCATGCCCTTCACGAGCTTTTCCCGCTGGAAGACCTCGCGCGAGCCGTCTTTCTTCCGCACGAAAACCGGCTCCGCCTCGGCTCTCTCGTAAGTCGTGAACCGGCGGTGGCAGGTCGGGCATTCGCGGCGGCGGCGAATGACGTGATCGCCGTCCGTGGCCCGGGAATCGACAACGCCCGTGTCTCCGGACCCGCAGGATGGGCATTTCACTGGGCAGCCAGCCAATCCGGGAAGGGGCAGCGCGCGAGGAGCGCCTGGGGATCGAACTCGGCGCGGTTCTCCTGGTCAAATCGCTTCCGGTACGGCGCCCAGCCCCGGTAGCACCCGTGGAAGCCGTCATCCGCCACCGCCTGCGCGGCATGCTCGAACGGAGACCAGTGGCCGTCGGCGGCCAACCGATCGTGCAACTCGAAATCCTTCGCGTGATCGATATCGCCCTGCATCGTCAGGTACGAGACCCGCGCCGCGCGAGCCGTCACAATCTTGAGGAGCTCGTCCTCGGAGAGCGACTCGCCCAGGTAGCGATCGGCGAACGGCAGGTGCCACTCCCCCACCGCCTTCTTCGCCGGCTCATGGTCCATCCAGCGCTTCAGCGCGAGAAAAGCCAGTCGCTGGAACTCGGGCTGGGCATCCGGGTGAGCGCGGAGGTGGAAGAAATTCCCCCACTCCGTCGCCGTGACGAGCGTGACCATGTGGAGCCAGGGCTCGAGCATCCTGTTGGTGACCTGCTTGTGGATGCCGAGGTTCTCGAGTTCCTCGACCCGCCGCGTCACCTCGTCGCGCGTCGCCAGCCACGTCGCGCGCGCCGTCACTGCCGCGTCCTCGGCCACGTCCTCCTTCGCCTGCATCCCCTTGACGTTGCGGCCCCACGCCTCGGGCATCGCCGGGTTGGTGCGGACCGCCTCGACCAGTTTCCGGATCGGGATCGCTCGAGACGAAGCCGCGTTCCGCGCGAAGACCCGGTGCGTCATGACCTCCGCGTGGATGAACCGCGGATACGTCCAGATCATGGTCGTGATCCGGCGACCCGACGGCGCCACCGAATCCGCCACCACCTCGACGGAGATCATGGGATCAATTCACCACAGAGACCACGGGGACCACGGAGAAAATCAAAGCAGGAATGAATCACTTGCGAACACCTCCAGCCGCATACAACAAGCCCGATCGCGCCAGCATACCGATTCGGACACCCTTCACGTCGATCTAGTCTCGGGTATTCCATCGGTTCCTGCATTCCTGGTTCCTCGCTCTTCTCCGTGGTCTTCGTGGTCTCCGTGGTTTAAATCACGAACAACCGTTCGAGGCGCCGCAGGTCTGGCAGAGGTAGCAGCTGCCGTTGCGGACGGTGATCGATCCGCAATACGAGCAGAGCGGCGCGTCGGTCTGGTTGTGGAACGTCAGGAGGCTCTCGACCGTCGTCTTCTCGTCGACAGTGCCCGCGGACGGTGCGGGCTCGACAGCCGTGGAGCGGGCGAAAACGGGACCCGGCATGAGGCCGGCCGGCTTGTCGTTCTTCACCTGGAGCCCCAGTTCGCGGCACTCGTCTTCCGTGAGGAACTTCGAGGCGAGCCAGCGGAAGGTGTAGTCGACGATCGACTTGGCCATCGGGATCTGCGGATTCGTCGTGAACCCGTTCGGTTCGAACCGCACGTGCCCGAACTTCTTGACGAGCGCGGGGAGCGGAACGCCGTATTGGAGAGCCATGGACGTGAGGGTGGCGACGGTGTCCATCATGCCGGAGAACGTCGATCCCTCCTTGGACATCTTCAGGAAGATTTCACCGGGCGTCCCGTCCTCGTACATGCCCACCGTGATGTATCCCTCGTGCCCCTGGATCTCGAAGCGGTGCGTCATGGCGTAACGCTCCGCGGGCAGGCGGCGCCGGAAGGGCTTAGGCTTGGCGGCGACGACCGGCGCGGCCTCGCCGCGCGCGCTCTCGGATCCCGAGGCCGCCGTCGACGCCTTCTTAGCGGTCGAGAGCGGCTGGCTGCGCTTGCATCCGTCGCGGTAGATGGCCAGGGCCTTGAGGCCCAGCTTCCACGAGGCGACATAGACATCCTCGATGTCCTTGATCGTGGCATCCTCAGGGAGGTTGACGGTCTTGGAGATGGCGCCGGAGAGGAACGGCTGGGCGGCCGCCATCATCCGAACATGGCCCATCGGCAGGATCGTGCGCTTGCCGTTGCGAGGCCGGAAGGCGCAATCGAAGATCGCCACGTGCTCATCCTTGAGGTACGGCGCCCCCTCGATCGTCTCATGCTCGTCGATGTAGGCGAGGATGGTCTTGACCTCCTGCTCGGTGTACTTCAGACGGTTCAGCGCGTGCCGCACGCTCTGGTTGACGATCTTGAGCGTGCCGCCGCCGGAGAGGCGCTTGTACTTCACGAGTGCGATGTCGGGCTCGATGCCGGTGGTGTCGCAATCCATCATGAAGGCGATCGTGCCGGTGGGTGCGAGCACCGTGGCCTGGGCATTCCGGAAGCCGTAGCGCTCGCCCTGCTCGAGAACCTCGTCCCAGACCTGGCGGGCCGAGTCGACGAGCGCGTTCAGCGCGTCGCGGCGCCACGGCTCGAGGCCCTCGGGCCTGGCGATCTGCTCGACAGCCTCCCGGTGCATGCGCATGACGCCCAGCATCGAGTCGCGGTTCTCGGGGTAACCGGCGAACGGCCCCTTCTGCGCCGCGATGCGCGCGGACTGAAGGTAGCCGGACCCGTTGAGGAGCGCGGTCAGCGCCCCGCACCAGCCCCGGGCCTCGTCGGAGTCATAGGGCACGCCGAGGTTCATGAAGAGCGCGCCGAGGTTGGCGTAGCCGAGGCCGAGCGGGCGGAAGCGGTGCGAGTTCACGCCGATCCTCTCGGTGGGATACGACGCGCGATCGACGACGATCTCCTGCGCGGAGAAGACGATCTCGCACGCGTAGCGGAAGCCGTCGACATCGAACGCGGCGGTCTCCACGTCGAAATACTTCATGAGATTGACGGAGGCGAGATTGCAGGCGGTGTTGTCGAGGAACATGTACTCGGAACAAGGGTTGGAGGCATGGATGCGATCCGTGGCCTTGCAGGTGTGCCAGCGGTTGATGACGTCGTCGAACTGGAACCCGGGGTCGCCGCAGGCGTGCGCGGCCGCCGCGATCTTGCCCATCAGCTCGCGCGCGGCGAAGGTCTCCATCGGCTCGCCGGTCGTGACGGCCCGCGTCTGCCAGGTGCCATCCTCGATGTAGGCCTGCATGAAGGCGTCGGGGACGCGCACGGAATGGTTGGCGTTCTGGAAATACACGGAGGAGTAGGCCTCGCCGTTGACCGATCCGTCGTAGCCGGAATCGATGAGCGTGTGGGCCTTCTTCTCCTCGTTATGCTTGCACTCGATGAACTCGACGATATCCGGGTGGCTGACGTCGAGGATGGCCATCTTGGCGGCGCGGCGCGTCTTGCCGCCGGACTTGATGACGCCGGCGAAGGCGTCGAAGCCCTTCATGAAGGAGACGGGGCCGGAGGCGATGCCGCCGCCGCGCACGAGCTCCTTGGAGGACCGCAGCGAGGAGAAATTGGTGCCGGTGCCGGAGCCGTGCTTGAAGAGCATGCCCTCGGTCTTGGCCAGGGTGAGGATGGAGTCCATGGAGTCGTCGACGGAGTTGATGAAGCAGGCCGAGCACTGGGGGCGGGGCTCCGTGCCGACGTTGAACCAGACCGGGCTGTTGAAGGAGGCGTGCTGGAAGAGAAGGATGTAGGTCAGCTCGTCCTCGAAGGTCTTGGCGTCCTCTTCGCTGGCAAAGTACCCGTCCTCGCGGCCCCAGTTGGCCATGGTGGAGGCGACGCGGAAGATGAGCGAGCGGATGGACTTCTCGCGCTCGGGCGTGCCGGGCGCTCCGCGGAAGTACTTGGCGGCGACGATGTTGACGGCGAGGTCGGACCAGAAGACCGGGGCCTCGATCTCGCGCTGTTCGAAGATGACCTTGCCCGAGTCGTCGGTGATGGCCGCGGTCCGACGATTCCACTCGGTCATCGCATAGACGTCCTGGCCCGGCTGCGTGTGCCGCCGAAAGAACCGTCCGCCGGCGGCGGCCAGCCCGTGGCCGGCCGCGTGAGTGTCCGTCTTGACCGAAGCGTCTACGACCCGTGTCCCCTGAGGAGCCATCCGACTCTACCTCCCGTAAAATTTTGAGCGAGCGAACCCGAGGCCCGGCCCCGATCGGCGCGCCTAGAGACGCGTCCGCGAGAGGCAGGACATTCCGGCTCATCTACACGTTGTGTGGGACGTTTCCCCCTTCCGACGAGGTTTTGGAGCACCTCACCCATCCAGGGCAACCGCGAAAGGAGAGGATATACCACCTATCGGGTGTATTGCAAGTGGAAAACAACTACATTTTGTGTTTGTTTTCCACAGTGTTCAGATTCGTTCAGATATTTACAGCCTTGACTGGGCCACTATTAGTTGTATCGTATGCGGCCTACGCAGCCTAGATGTAGATCGGCTTCCTCAGCATTCGTCATCGAAAATCAATCACCGGCAGACCCGTCGCTCACGGGATGGAGGACTCCAGAAGATGGCCTATTACATCGGGATGAACCGCAAAGCGCGCTACGCCTACGGCTTCGACGATGTCGCGTTGGTGCCCGGGAGCCAGACCGTGAACCCGGACGAGGTCGATACCTCGGTCGTCATCGGCGGGATCAAGTTCGAGGTCCCGATCCTGGCATCGGCCATGGACGGCGTCGTCGACACGCGCTTCGCCATCACGATGTCCAAGCTCGGCGGCCTTGCCGTCCTGAACCTGGAGGGCGTCCAGACCCGCTACGACGACCCCGCATCCGTTCTCGACGAGATCGCCAGCGCGACGCCGGAAAAGGCCACCGAGCTCATCCAGAAGCTCTACATTCCACCCGTCAAGCCCGAGCTCATCGGCAGGCGCGTCGAGGAGATCAAGAAGGCCGGCGGCGTGGCCGCGGTCTCCGCCACACCACAGAAGGCCGACGCCTTCTACGGGCCCGCCGCCGAGGCGGGCGTCGACCTCTTCTTCATCCAGTCGACGGTCGCCTCCGTCCGCCACATCGCCACCGCCTACAAGACCCTCGACCTCAATGCCTTCTGCAAGACTTCGAAGGTCCCGGTCGTCATCGGCAATTCGGTCACGTACGAGATGGCCTTGGAATTGATGGCCGCAGGGCCCGCGGCGCTCCTCATCGGCATCGGGCCGGGCGCGGCCTGCACCTCGCGCGGCGTTCTCGGCATCGGCGTGCCCCAGGTCACGGCCACGGTCGATTCCGCCGCCGCGCGCGACATGTTCTTCAAGCAGACCGGCCGCTACGTCCCGATCATCACGGACGGCGGCATGATCACGGGCGGCGACTTCTGCAAGGCCTTTGCCTCGGGCGCCGACGCCGTCATGATCGGCTCCGCGTTCGCGAAATCCCAGGAGGCCCCGGGCCGCGGCTACCACTGGGGCATGGCAACCTCGAACACCAACCTGCCTCGCGGAACGCGCGTCGAGGTCAAGGTCACGGGGTCGCTCGAGCAGATCCTCTTCGGGCCGGCGGGAACCGACGACGGCACGCAGAACCTCATCGGCGCCATCCGCACCTGCATGGGTTCGGTGGGCGCGACCAACCTCAGGGAATTCCAGGAGACCGAGATCATCATCGCCCCGGCCATCAAGACCGAGGGCAAGCTCTTCCAGCAGACGCAGCGGATCGGGATGGGGAAGAGGTGAAGGAGACCGGATTCCAGGTCCGCTCCGGGCCTAAAACCTCGGGGAGAGGGCCCTTCGCGGACCTGGAATCCGGTCGGTGGTGGAAGGCGAAAAGCAAGTTTGCCTTGGGTCTAAAACCTCGCGGAGAGGGCCCTTCGCGGACCTGGAATCCGGTCGGTGGTGGAGAGCGGAATCATGCTGAGGGAAGGTAAGGAGGTAAAATGAGCGGGCACGACACGATCGTGATCCTGGATTTCGGATCGCAGTACACGCAGCTGATCGCGCGCTCGATCCGCCTCCAGGGCGTCTACTCGCTCATCCTTCCCTGTCACACGCCCCTTGCGGAAATTAAAGCGCTCGCCCCCTCCGGCATCATCCTCTCCGGGGGACCCGCCAGCGTCACGGGCGCGGAGTCGCCGCGATGCGACCCGGGCGTCTTCGCGCTCGGCGCGCCCATCCTGGGGATCTGCTACGGCATGCAGCTGATCGCCCACGAGCGCGGCGGCAAGGTCGCGGCCGGAAACGTCCGCGAGTACGGCCGCGCCCGCATCCGCCTCTCGACCGACTCTCCCCTCTTCGCCGGGCTCGACGAGGTCCAGGAGGTCTGGATGAGCCATGGCGACAGGGTCGAGACGATTCCCGCGGGCTTCCGATCGGTCGCCGTCTCCGAGGGGACCGGCACCGCCGCCGCCGATCTGTACGGACACTCCGTGGCCCTGGAATCGGCGGACAAGCGCACGTTCGCCGTGCAGTTCCACCCGGAAGTCCACCACACGCCGCACGGCGGTCGCATCCTCGGCAACTTCGTCATCGGGATCTGCAGATGCCGGGCGGACTGGACCGCGGCCGCGTTCGTCGAGGAATCCATAGCCGCGATCCGCAAGCAGGTGGGTTCCGGCAAGGTCATCCTCGGCTACTCCGGCGGCGTCGACTCCAGCATCGCCGCCGTGCTCCTGCACCGCGCCATCGGCGACGCGCTGATCCCCGTCTTCGTCGACAACGGACTCCTGCGCCTGAACGAACGCGAGGAAGTACGCACGCGCTTCGAGGCCGAGTTCGGGATCAAGCTCCGCGTTCACGACTACTCCGCCGAGTTTCTCTCCGCGCTGAAGGGCGTGACCGAGCCCGAGGCCAAGCGCAAGATCATCGGCAAGCACTTCATCGACGCCTTCTCGGCCGCTCTGCGCAAGGAGAAGGCGGCCGCGGGCGACGTCGAGTTCCTGGCCCAGGGCACGCTCTATCCCGATGTCATCGAGTCCCTCTCGGCCTCTGGCGGCCCCTCCGCCACCATCAAGACGCACCACAACGTCGGCGGGCTTCCCGAAGATCTCAAGTTCAAGCTCGTCGAGCCGCTCCGCTGGCTCTTCAAGGACGATGTCCGCCGCGTCGGCCGCGAGCTCGGCGTACCCGAGGATCTCGTCGGGCGCCACCCTTTCCCGGGGCCAGGCCTGGCTGTCCGCTGCCTTGGCGAGTTGACGCCGGCGAGATTGCAGACGCTCCGCGAAGCCGATGCCATCTTCATCGAGGAGCTCCGCAAGGCAGGGCAGTACGACCGGACCGCCCAGGCCCTGGCCGTCCTCTTGCCCGTGAAGTCCGTGGGCGTGATGGGCGATGCGCGGACGTACGAGGAGGTCGTCGCGCTACGCGCGGTCACGACCCAGGACTTCATGACCGCGGACTGGGCGGACCTGCCCCGCGACCTCCTGGCCCGCGTCTCCAACCGGATCATCAACGAGGTGAAGGGCGTCAACCGCGTCGTCTACGACATCTCCTCCAAGCCGCCGGCCACGATCGAGTGGGAGTGAAGGGCATGGCGGGAGTGATGGACTTGGCCGGTGGCGGGGCATCCGCCGTGAGCAACCCCTCCTCATTTCGATATTTCTACAATTATGAAACTATCGAAATGACGGCGTCATCCCCGGACTATCGCCTCGCTGGGACCCGCGCATGAGCTCGGATATCAAGATCCCGATGCTGAATCCCACCTATTCCGGCAAGGTCCGCGACGTCTACGACCTCGGGGATCGCCTCGTCATCGTCGCGACCGACCGGCTGAGCGCGTTCGACGTGGTCTTTCACGAGCCGATCCCGGACAAGGGCCGGATCCTGACGAAGATGTCCCGGTTCTGGTTCCAGGAGTTCGTGCCGTTCCGCTCGATCGTCCCCAATCACTGCCTCTCCCTCGATCCTCGCCTCTTCCCGCTTCCCTTCTCCGAGTACGTGGACGAGCTCGCCGACCGGTCGATGCTCGTGACCAAGGCCGCGCGGATCGATTTCGAGTGCGTGGTCCGGGGCTTCATCGCCGGATCGGCCTGGAAGGAATACCGAGCCGCGGGCACCGTGAACGGCGAACGCTTGCCCCCGGGCCTCCGCGAAGCCGACCGCCTGCCCGAGCCGATCTTCACGCCCGCAACGAAGGCCGCGGTCGGTCACGACGAGAACGTGTCCTTCGCCTTCATGGCCAGCGACCTGGGCGACGAACTCGCCGGCAAGCTCCGCGACACGTCCATCGCGCTCTACACGGCCGCCGCCCGGCACGCCGAGAGCCGCGGTCTCCTCCTGGCCGACACCAAGTTCGAGTTCGGGCTCACGAACGACGGCGGGCTCATGCTGATCGACGAGGTCCTCACGCCCGACTCGTCGCGCTACTGGTCCGCCGCGAACTACGAAC
Source organism: uncultured bacterium (assembly GCA_964548165.1). Taxonomy (GTDB): domain Bacteria; phylum UBA8481; class UBA8481; order UBA8481; family UBA8481; genus CAZJQD01. The sequence goes on along the minus strand of CAZJQD010000016.1, from coordinate 60,706 downwards.
CCGGGCACGCGCAGGACCAGTTCGACAAGCAGGTCGTCCGCGACTACCTCGAGACGCTCGACTGGAACAAGCAGCCGCCCCCGCCGCCCCTGCCCGAGGATGTCATTGCCGCGACCCGGGCCAAGTACTGCGAAGCCTACCGCATGATCACGGGCGAAGAGTTCCGATGACTCACCGACACGCCGTCTCGCGGGCCGCGACCCGGGTCCAGCACTGCGAGGCCTACCGCATGATCACAGGAGAAGAGTTCCGATGAAGGTCCTCGTTAACGTGTTTCCCAAGGATGAAGTCTCGGACCCGCAGGGCGAGGCCATCCTCGCGGCGGCAAAGAGCCTCAAGTTCGGCGAGGTGACGGGACTGCGCGCCGGCCGCTGTTTCGTCATCGAGGCCGAGGACGGGACGTCCGAGAACCGGCTCCGGGCCCTGGCCGACGGGCTCCTCGCCAACCCCACCGTCGAGACCTTCACGCTGACGAAAGTAGAAACTCGATGAACCACGGAGACACGAAGACACGGAGAACTTCAACACCAGGATCAAGGAGGAATGAGCCAATCCCCATCTCCTGGTTGTTCAAAAGCGCGACCGTCCGAATCCTGATTCTTGCTTTTCAATTGATCCCGTTTTTCTCCGTGTCTCTGTGTCTCCGTGGTGAAATTCTCCATGCCTAAGTTCGCGGTGGTGACGTTCCCGGGGTCGAACTGCGACCGCGACTGCGTCCGCGCGCTCCGCGACGTCATGGGGCAGGAGGTCGTGCCGGTCTGGCACACCGCGACCGACCTCACGGGCATCGATGCCGTCATCCTTCCGGGCGGATTCTCCTATGGAGACTACCTCCGGTGCGGGGCCATCGCCCGGTTCTCGCCCGTCCTCGGCGCGATCCGCGCCTTCGCCGATCGCGGCGGACTGGTGCTCGGGATCTGCAACGGCTTCCAGATCCTCGTCGAGGCCGGGCTCCTCCCCGGGGCCCTGCTTCGTAACAACTCGCTTCACTTCATCTGCCGGCCGCAGTGGCTGGAGTGCCTTCGCACCGACACCGCCTTCACCTCCGCCTGCGCCCCGCTCGTCCGGTTCCCGATCGCGCACGGCGAGGGCCGCTACCACGCCTCCCCCGAGCTCCTCGCAAAGCTTGAGGAGAATAACCAGATCGTCTTCCGCTACTGCGCGGATCCCGAGGACCCGGCGCGCCCGGCGAATCCCACCGGGTCCGTCCACGCGATCGCGGGGATCATCAACGAGCGCGGCAACGTGATGGGGATGATGCCGCACCCGGAGCGCGCCTGCGAGGCGTTCGTCGGCGGCGTCGATCACGGCAAGGGCCTCTTCGCGTCGATGATCGGCGCGTTGGCGGGCGGCGGCGCTCGCCTGCTAGCCGGGGCCCGGTCATGACCTCGACGCGCACGGACGCGGGCACCGCCGCCGGAGCCGCCACCACCGCGGGCGCGGCCGAGGCCTGGGAGGGCGGAACGCTTTCGGCCGCCCAACGCGACGAGCTGGGGCTCACGGACGCCGAGCTCTCCCTCGTCCGCGGCTACCTCGGTAGGCCCGCGACCTGGACCGAGCTCGGCATCTTCGCGGTGATGTGGTCCGAGCACTGTTCGTACAAGAGCTCGAAGAAGCTCCTGCGCACGCTCCCGACCGAGGGGCCGCTCGTCCTGCAGGGGCCCGGCGAGCAGGCGGGCGTCATCGCCCTGGATGAGACCTGGGCGATCGCGTTCAAGATCGAGTCGCACAACCACCCCTCCGCCATCGAGCCCTACCAGGGCGCGGCCACCGGGGTCGGCGGGATCCTGCGCGACATCTTCGCGATGGGCGCCCGCCCCATTGCGCTCATGAACTCGCTCCACTTCGGCCGCCCCGACGATCCCGATCCCGCGCGCGCCGACCGCACGCGCCATCTCGTCCGCGGCGTCGTCTCCGGGATCGCCGACTACGGCAACTGCGTGGGTATCCCGACGGTGGGTGGCGAGACGCACTTCCATCCCTCGTACCACGGCAATCCGCTCGTGAACGTCATGGCGGTCGGTCTCGTCCGCCGCGACGGCATCGTCCGGTCGGCGGCCTCGACGCCCGGCGCCCGCGTCCTCTACTACGGCAACGCCACGGGCCGCGACGGCATCCACGGCGCGACCTTTTCCTCCGACACCTTCGCCGGCGACGGCGACGATCAGCGCGGCGCGGTCCAGGTCGGCGATCCCTTCATGGAGAAGAAGATCCTCGAGGCCACGCTGGAGCTCATCGCCAGCGGCGCGATCGAGGCCATCCAGGACATGGGCGCCGCCGGGCTCACCTGCTCCACGTCCGAGATGGCGGGACGCGGGGGCACGGGCATCGACGTGAACCTCGACCTCGTGCCACGCCGCGCGAAGGGCCTCTCGCCCTACGAGATCATGCTCTCGGAGTCCCAGGAGCGGATGCTGGCGACCGTCCTGCCGAAGAACTGGGAGAAGGCGAAGAAGGTCCTCGAGAAGTGGGATCTCGAGGTCGTCGATCTCGGTTCCATCACCGACGACGGCATCATGCGCGTGACCGGCCACGTACCAGGCGCGCCTGAGCGCGACGGCGAACCGACGGGCGTCCATGTCTGTGCGCCCGTCACGGTGCTCACGGGCACGGCGCCCGAGTACGACCTCCCCGCCCGCGAACCCGCAGACCGCGCGGCCCTCTTCGTCCTCGACGCCGCGGACCTGGCGCCGCCCGATAACGCCGGCAAGGCCCTGCTCGGGCTCCTGGCCTCGCCGCTGACCGCGCGTCGGAACTGGATCCGCGAGCAGTACGACACGATGGTCGGGACCAACACGGCCCTTCACACGCTCGGCGGCGACGCGGCCGTCCTCCGCATCGAGGGCAGTAACGCCGGTATCGCCATCGCGCTCGATTCCTCCGCGCGCGCCGGTTTCGTCGACCCCCGCCGCGGCGCCATGCTCTCGATCGCCGAGGCCGCGCGCAACGTCGCCTGCACCGGCGCCTCGCCGGCCGCCGTCACCAACAACCTCAACTTCGGCGATCCGCGCAATCCCGAGATCTTCTGGCAGATGGAGGAGTCGGTGGCCGGGATGGGCGAGGCCTGCCGCGCGCTCGGCACGCCCGTCACCGGCGGCAACGTCTCGCTCTACAACGAGACGGACGGCACCGCCATCCTGCCCACGCTCACCATCGGCATGCTCGGCATTCATCCTGCGCCTGCCAAGGCCGTCGGCATCGCCGCGCAAAGCGGTCGGCTCGTCCTCGTCGGCAGTGGCCGACCCTCGCTCGCGACCTCCACCTGGCTCCTCCATTCCCGCGACCGGATCGCGGGTCGTCCCGACGCCCCCGACCTCGAGGATGAGAAGAAACTGCACGCCTTCCTCGCCGCGGGAGTTGCCGCCGGTGAGATCCTGGCCGCTCATGATGTCGCCGACGGCGGCATCGCGGTGGCGCTCGCGGAGATGGCCGCCGCCGGCCGGATCGGCATCGACGTCACCGTCCCCGATTCTCCTCACGGGCTCACCACCGCCCTCTTCGGGGAAGGCCCGGGACGCGTCCTAGTCTGCATCCCCGAGAACGGTCTCGAAGCGGCACGAGCCCGCGCAGCCCGCCTCGCCCTCCGCTTCACCGAGATCGGCAAGGCGGACGGCGACCGCTTCCAGCTACGACCATGGATCGATCTCCCGGTTCAGGACATAATCGACGCCGGACGGAACACGTTCGGCGAACTCTTCAACGTGATCCGGTGAAAGCGCCCATGACCCCGAACGTTCCCGATACCGCACCCCGTCACGGACGGGGGACCCCCGCGCCCGACCTGCGCCCATCCGCCAATCCCGTAGGACCGTCTCTCCCCTCGTCGACGGCTTGTGCGCACACGAGAGCGCGCGTGATCGACGATCGGCCCCGCGACGAGTGCGGGGTCGTCGGCGTCTGGGGCGTGCCCGAGGCTGCCAAGATTGCCTACCTCGGCCTCTATGCGCTCCAGCACCGCGGCCAGGAGTCGGCCGGCATCGTCACGCTCGACGGTGCCAAGCAGCACGGCCACCGCGCGCTCGGACTCGTCCAGGACATCTTCAACGAGACTACGCTCGAGAAGCTCCCGGGGTCCGCCGCGATCGGTCACGTCCGCTACTCCACGATGGGCGAGACGCGCCTCGACAACACCCAGCCGTTCCAGATCAACTATCGCCGCGGCTCGCTCTCGATCGCTCACAATGGCAACCTCGTCAACGCCTCCGAGCTCCGCGAACGCCTCGAGAGAGCGGGCGCCATCTTCCACACGACCGTCGACACCGAGGTCATCCTCCACCTGATGGCCCGCGACTACGGCGAGTTCGACGACACGCTCGTCTCCGCCCTGACCATCGCCCGCGGCGCCTACTCCCTGACCATGCTCTCGGACAAGCAGCTCGTCGCCGTCCGCGACCCGAACGGCTTCCGCCCGCTCCTCCTCGGCCGCCTCGGCACGGGTTGGATCGTCGCCTCCGAGTCCTGCGCCTTCGATCTCGTCGACGCCAAGTTCGAGCGCGAGATCAAGCCCGGCGAGATCCTCTTCATCGACGACAACGGGCTCCGCTCCCGCTTCCTCCCGCCCGCGGAGCGCCAGGCGCTCTGCGTCTTCGAGCTCATCTACTTCTCGCGCCCCGACTCGCGCATCTTCGATCGCTCGGTCCACGAGTCCCGCGTGCGGCTCGGCGAGCGGCTCGCCGACCTCCATCCCATCGAGGCCACGGGCGCGCCTGCCGTCGTCATCTCCGTCCCCGACTCCTCGAACGCGGCCGCCATCGGTTACGCGGCCCGCGCCGGGATCCCGTTCGCCAATGGGCTCATCCGTTCCCACTACGTCGGCCGCACCTTCATCGAGCCCGACCAGCGGATCCGCGACTTCGGCGCGCGCATCAAGTACAACGCCGTCCGATCCGTCCTGGACGGGAAGCGCGTCATCATCGTCGACGACTCGATCGTCCGCGGAACGACCAGCGGCAAGATCGTCCGGATGGTGCGGGCGGCTGGCGCCACGGAGGTCCACATGCGGATCTCGTGCCCGCCCTGGCGCTTCCCCTGCAACTACGGCATCGACACACCCCACATCGACCAGCTCATCGCGCACAACCTCTCAATCGACGAGATCCGCGAGCGCATCGGCGCGGACTCCCTGGGCTTCCTCACCGTCGACGACCTGAACGAAGTCCTCCCGGGCCACAGCTTCTGCAACGCCTGCTTCACCGGCGAGTACCCGGTACGCTTCGACGAGCGCGCCTCGAAGATGGAGCTGTCGAAGTGATGTTCAAAGCCAGGCTCACCACGGAGACCACGGGGACCACGGAGAACTTCGAAAACCAGAACCATGAGGAGAATCAAGACCAAGGAGGTTGGTGGAGGGCGGTCGATTCGCGGATGCCCGCCCCCTTCCTTCCTGGTCCCGGGTTCACCTCCGTGGTCACCGTGGTCTCCGTGGTTGTATCTCGCGAAGGTCAAATCCATGTCTGATCCGGAAATCGGCGTCACCTACGAGGATTCGGGGGTCAGCATCGCGCGCGGGGACGAGATCGTGCAGAGGATCGCGGCGTTCGTTCCCGGGATCGGCGACTTCGGCGGCCGATTCCCCCTCGACGTCGCCGGCATGGCGCGCCCCATCCTCGTCGCGGGCGCCGACGGCGTCGGCACGAAGATCCGGGTCCACATCGCCGCGGACCGTCACGAGGCCGCAGGCGTCGACCTCGTCGCGATGAACGTCAACGACGTCATCTGCTCCGGCGCGCGCCCCCTCTTCTTCCTCGACTACGTGGCCGCCTCGCGACTCGACCCCGACACGATCACGCGCGCCGTGAAGGGCATGGCCGCGGCCTGCAAGGAGTCCGGGTGCGTGCTTCTCGGCGGCGAGACCGCGGAGCTTCCTGGCTTCTATGCTCCCGGCGACTACGACCTGGCTGGATTCGCCGTGGGCCTTGCCGACGAGTCCCGGCTCCTCGGCCCGCACCGCGTCCTGGCGGGCGACGCGCTCCTCGGGCTCCCCTCCTCCGGCCTCCACTCCAACGGTTTCTCGCTCGCGCGCGCCATCCTCGGCGACGATCCGCAAGGCGAGGTCGAGGGACGGTCGCTGAAGGACGCGGTCAGCGAACCGACGCGGCTCTACGTGAAGCCCGTCCTCGACGTCCTGAACGCCTGCGACCTCCACGCCTGCGCGCACATCACGGGCGGCGGGATCCCGGGCAACCTCCCGCGCGCGATCCCCGCCGGCCTGAGGCCCGCGGTCGACTGGGCGTCCTGGGAACGTCCCGCACTCTTCCGGTTGCTCCAGGAACGGGGTAAAGTTCCCGAGAACGACATGCGGGACACGTTCAACTGCGGCATCGGCATGATCCTGGTCCTCCCCGAAAGTTCGATCTCGTCGGCGACCCGCGCCCTCGCCGCTCACAACATCGTCCCGATCCGGATCGGATCGGTCGTGGCCGACTCGACCCCGGGGACCGCGTCATGATCGAGCGTTACTCCCGCAAGGAGATGGCCGCCCTCTGGAACGAGGAGGCCAAGTTCGGCCGCTGGCTCGAGGTCGAGCTCGCGGCGTGCCGCGCCATGAACGCCTCGGGGCTCGTCCCGGACGCCGACTGGAAGACGATCCAGGAGAAGGCCTCCTTCGACGTGAAGCGCATCCTCGCGATCGAGGAGGTCACGCACCACGACGTCGTGGCCTTTCTCGAGGACGTGGGCGAGCGCGTCGGCCCTGCCGCGCGGTTCATCCACCTCGGCCTCACCTCGACCGACATCGTCGATACCGCGCAGTCCCTGGCGCTCGTCCGGGCCACCGCGTTGATCGAATCCGGCGTCGCGAAGCTCAAGGCCGCCGTCCGCGACCGCGCGCTCCGGCACCGCGACCTCGTCTGCCTCGGGCGCACCCACGGCATCCACGCGGAGCCGACGACCTACGGGATGAAGTTCGCGAACTGGTGGGACGAGCTGAATCGCCACTCCGATCGCCTCGCGGCCGTGAAGGAACGCCTCTCCGTCGGCAAGCTCTCGGGCGCCGTCGGCACCTACACCGAGACGACGCCCGAGCTCGAGGCCGCAGCGCTCGCGCACCTGGGACTCCGCCCCGCCGGCATCGCGACCCAGGTCCTCTCCCGCGACCTCCACGCCGAGCTGATGACCGTCCTGGCCGTCCTCGCTGGCACGCTCGAGAAGATGGCCGTCGAGATCCGGCACCTGCAGAGATCCGAGGTGGCCGAGGTCTTCGAGCCGTTCGGCGCCGGGCAGAAGGGCTCGTCCGCGATGCCGCACAAGCGGAACCCGGTCGTCTGTGAGCGCGTCTGCGGGCTGGCGCGCGTCATCCGGGGCTACGCCGCCGCCGCGCTGGAAAACCAGGCGCTCTGGCACGAGCGCGACATCTCGCACTCGAGCGCCGAGCGGGTCATCCTCGGGGACGGCTTCCTCGCGCTCGACTACATCCTCGAGAAGATGCGTTGGGTCATCGACGGCCTGACCGTGCGCGAGGATCGCGTCGCGGCCAATCTTGCCGCGAGCCGCGGGCTCGTCTTCTCTTCGCGCCTCCTCGCGGAGTGCCTGAAGAAGGGACACGAGCGTAAGCCCGCCTACGCCTGGGTCCAGGCGGGATGCCTCGCCGTCGTCGACGCGACCGCGGCCGGGAAACCCCTGGAGCTGGCCGACGCGCTCCTGGCTACGCCCTATCCCGCGGGACCGTCGCCGCTCTCGCGCGACGAGATCGCACGCCTCTCCTCGCCCAACGATCTGCTCGGCAAGGTCGCCGCCGTCTTCACCCGCCTCGGGCTCACGACCGGTACGGCCACGGCCGGCTGATGCGCGTCCTCGTCGTCGGCGGAGGCGGGCGCGAGGACGCGATCGCGTGGCGCCTTTCGCAGGATGAGGGCGTCACGGTCGCCACGTGCCCCGGGAATGCCGGTTCCGCGCGGTGGGGCGAGAACCTCACCGGATCTCCCGAGGATGCGGCCGCCCAATGGAAACCTGACCTCGTCGTCGTCGGCCCCGAGATTCCGCTCGCCGACGGACTCGCCGATCGCCTCCGCTCCGTCGGCTTCCCCGTCTTCGGCCCCGGCGCCGAAGGCGCGCGCCTCGAGTCCAGCAAGGCCCACGCGAAAGAGATCATGGCACGAGCCGGCGTCCCGACCGCGCGCGCCCAGACCGTTCACGACGCGGCGGCAGCGCGGCGCATCGTCGCCGAGTGGGGAACGCCCATCGTCCTGAAGGCCGACGGGCTCGCGGCGGGCAAGGGCGTCGTGGTCGCGCGGACTCCGGCCGAGGCCGAGGACGCGATCGTGGGGCTCTTCGAGGAGTCGCGATTCGGCGCCGCGGGCGCTACGGCCGTCATCGAGGAGTTCATGGCGGGGCGCGAGGCCTCGATCCTCGCGATTACCGACGGCGAGCGATTCCTGCTCCTTCCTTCCGCCGAGGATCACAAGGCCGTCTTCGACGGCGACCGGGGACCGAACACGGGCGGCATGGGCGTCATCAGCCCGACACCCGTGGTCACGCACGCAGTGCGCGCGAAGGTCGAGGAACGGATCCTCGCGCCGATGCTGCCGCACCTGCAGGCGATCGGTTACCGCGGCGTCCTCTACGTCGGCCTCATGGTCTCGGGCGACGGGCCGAGCGCCGACCCTCGCGTCGTCGAGTTCAACGTGCGGTTCGGCGATCCCGAGGCGCAGGCCGTCCTCCCTCGCATCGAAGGACCGTTCGCCGCGACACTCCTGGCGACGGCCGAGGGCCAGCTCGATCCCCAATCTCTGACCGTGAAGCCCGGCGCCACGGCCTGCGTCATCCTAGCCGCTCCCGGCTACCCCGGCGCGTTTCCCCGGGACCTGCCGATCCGCGGTTGGCAGGACGCGGCGGCCGGCGAGCTGGGCGCGCGCGTCTTCGTGAGCGGCGCGGCGCTGAAGAACGGCGAACTCGTGACGACCGGGGGCCGCGTCCTCTCGATCGTCGGCGAGGGCGATACGATGGAAGAGGCCCGCGAGGCCGCCTATGCCGCCTGCGAGCACGTCGGTTTCGAAGGCATGCACTACCGCCGCGACATCGGGATGAGGAAATGAGCATGATGGTAACCTCACCACGGAGACCACGGGGACCACGGAGCAGTGACCTGGCGCACCGCGACCTGACGAAAGCGATCCTGGGATGCGTGATCGAAGTGCATTCGCGACTCGGACCAGGTTTACTGGAATCGGCCTACGAGGAATGTCTCTGTTATGAACTCAACAGATCCGGGCTCGCCTTTCAGAGGCAAGTAGCCCTCCCCATCCGCTACAGGGAAATTCGCCTTTCCTGCGGGTACAAGATGGACTTGGTCGTTGAAGACAAGATCTTGCTCGAGTTGAAATCGATCGATCAACTTCTTCCCATTCACGAAGCACAGGTACTGACGTATCTCAAACTCTCGGGATTGAGGGTCGGTTTCCTCCTGAACTTCAATGCGGTTCCGATGAAGAATGGAATCAAGCGCTATGCAAAGTGAACCTGGACGGTCCGCCTCTCCCCGTGGTCCCCGTGGTCTCCGTGGTGAAGACGATGTCTGATAACTGGACGACGGTATTGGACCAGGCGGCCGTGGCGCGGTGCCTGGAGCGGATGGCGCACGCGATCGCGGCGGAGGCCAACGACGGCGGGATTGCGCTGGTGGGCGTTCGCACGCGCGGCGTTCCGATCGCCAACCGCCTCGCGGCCCTCTACAAGGGCTTCCGCGGCGAGGACCTCCCGATCGGCGAGCTCGATATCGCCCTCTACCGCGACGACTTCGGCGGCGGGAACAGCACGGCGGACTTCCCGGAGGTCCGCGAGAGCCGGATCCCGTTCTCGATCGCGGGCCGCACGGTCATCCTTGTGGACGACGTCCTCTACACGGGCCGGACCGTGCGCGCCGCGCTCAATGCCCTGATGGATTACGGTCGGCCTCGCGCCGTCCGGCTCGCCTGCCTCGTCGATCGCGGGCGCCGCGAGCTGCCGGTCCAGCCCGATATCGTGGGCTACGTGCTCGAGACCAAGCCCGACGACCACGTGCGTGTTCTTCTCGCGGAGACCGACGGCCGGGACGCGGTGCTGGTCGAGGAACGGCGACTTGTACCGCGCCATGACCTGCCCGTGCCGACCGGGCCTCCCGAAGACGGCGCCCCAGGAGGATTCCGATGACCACCGGCCTGAAGTCCCGGCATCTTCTCGGCATCGACGGTCTCGAGCGCGCCGAGATCGCGCTCATCCTCGAGACCGCGCGCGGCATGAAACAGGTCTTCACCGCCACGGAAAAGGGCGGCGCCCGGAGCGTCAAGAAGGTGCCGGTCCTCTCGGGCCGCACCGTCGTCATGCTCTTCTTCGAGGCCTCGACGCGGACCCGCCAATCCTTCGAGCTGGCTGCGAAACGGCTCTCTGCCGACGTCGTCTCCATTGCGAGCGCGACCTCATCGACCACCAAGGGCGAGTCGGTCATCGACACCGCCCGAACGCTGGAGGCCATGGCCTGCGACATCATCGTCGTGCGACACAAGTCCTCGGGCGTTCCCCAGCTCCTCGCGCGCTCCGTCCGCTCCTCCATCCTCAACGCCGGCGACGGTGCGCACGAGCACCCCACGCAGGCGCTCCTCGACATGTTCACGATCCAGGAGATGAAGGGCGACCTCGCGGGACAACACGTCGTCATCGTCGGCGACATCCGCCACAGCCGCGTCGCCCGTTCCAACATCCTCGGCCTGACACGCATGGGCGCCGATGTCACCGTCGTCGGGCCGCCCACGCTCATCCCACCCGGCATCGAATCCCTGGGCGCCCGGGTGGAGCATGACTTCGACCGGGCGCTACCGTCAGCCGACGTCGTGATGATGCTCCGAATCCAGCAGGAGCGGATGGAGCAGACCTACTTTCCTTCCATCCGCGAGTATCACAACCGGTACGGGCTCACCGAGGCTCGCCTCGAGCGCGCGCGCCCCGGCGCGATCGTCATGCACCCCGGCCCCATGAACCGAGGGGTCGAGATCGACTCAGCTGTCGCCGATGGACCGCAGTCCGTGATCCAGCGGCAGGTGACCAACGGGGTGGCCGTGCGCATGGCCGTCCTCTACCTCCTGGCGGGAAAACTATGAGCATCCACGTGAAGGCCTCCACGCCTAGCTCTCCTCAGCGAATGGCGAACGGTGCGGCAGGCGGCAGGCTTCTCATTCGCGGCGGTCGCGTCCTCGATCCGACCGCGCGTCGCGACGAGTCCGCGGACGTGCTGGTGGTCGACGGGGTGATCGCGGCTGTCGGCGCCGGTATCCCGGCCGACGGCGGCGAGACCGTCGACGCCGCCGGTTGCCTCGTCGTCCCGGGGCTCATCGACGTCCACGTTCACCTGCGCGAGCCCGGGCAGGAGGACAAGGAGACGGTCGCGACCGGGTCGGCGGCAGCCGCGCACGGCGGCTTCACCGGGATCTGCTGCATGCCCAACACCTCCCCCGTTCTCGACACCGCCGGATCCGTCCGGCAGGTCCTGGATCGCGCCGACGCCGCGGGACTCTGCCGCGTCTACCCCATTGCCGCGATCACGATGGGGCAGGAAGGCAAGTCCCTGACCAACATGGGCGGCCTGGCGGACGCGGGCGCGGTGGCATTTTCCGACGACGGCCGCATGGTCATGGACAGTCTCCTGATGCGACGCGCCATGGAGTACGCGCGCGGCGTGGGGCTCCCCCTGACCCTCCACTCCATCGACGAGCACCTCTCGCGCGGAGGGCAGGTGAACGAGGGCGCGCTCTCGACCGCGCTCGGCCTGGCTGGCAGTCCCGCGGCCGCCGAGACGATCGCGATGGCCAGGGACATTGCGCTGGCGGAGCTCACCGGCGCGCGCGTTCACCTCTGCCATGTCTCCGTCGCCGGCGCCGTGGAGCTGATCCGCCGCGCCAAGGAGCGGGGCGTCGCCGTGACGGGCGAGGCCGCGCCTCACCACCTCGCCTTGACGGAAGAGAAGGTCGCCGGCTACGACACGAACTTCAAGATGAATCCGCCGCTCCGTTCCGAGAGCGACCGCGAGGCCCTCATCGCCGGGATTGCCGACGGCACGCTCGACGCGATCGCCACCGACCACGCGCCGCACACCGCGATGGAGAAGGACCTCCCGTTCGACGAGGCGCCGTTCGGAACGACGGGCCTGGAGACCGCCGTCGCCATCACCTGGTCGACGCTGGTCGCCGGCAACCGGATCGCGCCACTGCGCTGGATCGAGGCCCTGACATCGGCTCCCGCCCGGTGCCTCGGCATCCCCGGGGGCTCGCTCGCCATCGGCGCACCGGCCGACATTGCGATCCTCGATCCACGGATCACGCGCGAGGTCCGGGCGGCCGACATGCGGAGCAAGGGGAAGAACAGCGCCTTCCTCGGCATGACCTTTTCCTGCTGGCCCGTCGCGACGTTCCTGGCCGGCCGCCGCGTATTCTGAAGGACATCGGAACCACAGAGCGCACAGAGGACACAGAGAAATGCCAAATCAAAAGCCAGATAAAAAATCAGGCGCATCGGACACCGCGCCGCGAGAGAGCAACATCATGGCAGTCTTGAACACTACTCTCCATTCGATTTCCGATTCTCTCCTGATGACGTTCTCCGCGTCCTCTGCGTTCTCTGTGGTAGATTGATTTCCCATGATCCCCTGGTCTCTCGTGCGCCCGCTCTTCTTCCGGATGGACGCGGAGCGGGCCCATGAGCTGGCGCTCAAGGCGCTCGCCAACCCGACATTCCGCGTCCTCGCCGCGCCACGCGTCAGCTTTCCCGAGAGCGCCGTTCGTCTCTGGGGGATGACGTTTCGCAACCCGGTTGGCCTGGCCGCCGGCTTCGACAAGAACGCGATGGCGCTCCCCGCGTGGGAACGCCTGGGATTCGGATTCGCCGAGGTCGGGACCGTCACGCGCCTTCCCCAGGAGGGCAATCCCCGCCCGCGCATCTTCAGGATCCCGCGCCACGGCGCGCTCATCAACCGCATGGGCTTTCCGAACGAGGGTCCGGCGGCCGTTCGCGCGCGCATCCTCGAGGCGCGCCGCGAACACCTCTCGGAAGGCTTCCGCATCGGCATCAACCTGGGAAAGATGAAGGCGACGCCGAACAAGCGCGCGGCCGACGATTACGTCGCCGTGCTACGCGAGTTGCACGACGTCGGCGACTATTTTGTCGTGAACATCAGTTCCCCGAATACGCCCGGCCTTCGTAAGCTCCAGTCGCCCGAGGAGCTCGATCCGATCCTTGAGGCCCTGCAGGAGGCCAACCGGGCGCGGGCTCGTGGCGGCGGAGCCCCCAAGCCGCTCCTCGTCAAGATCGCTCCGGACCTCTCCGAGTCCGAGGTCGCGGGCATTCTCCGCTCCACGCAGGTCCACGAGCTCGCGGGCATCGTCGCCACCAACACGACGCTCGACCATGCGCCATACTCCTCGCAGCAAGGCGGCCTCAGCGGACGACCGCTCTTCGAACGTTCCCTGGCCATGGTGAAGTTCATCTCCCGCGAGACGGTGGGCAAGCTGCCGATCATCGCCGCCGGCGGCGTCTTCGACCGGGGCGGCTACCTGGCCATGCGGGAGGCGGGCGCTTCGCTGGTTCAGATCTACACCGGATTCGTGTATGGTGGCCCACGCACCGTGTCCCGGCTTCTAAATCCCGCTTGAGGTGTTCGCATGCAACCCGTTGACCGACTGATCCTGGCTCTCGACGTTCCGACCGGCGACGAGGCGCTACGCTGGGTGGACCGCCTGAAGGGCCGAGTCGGACTCTTCAAGGTCGGCCTTCGGCTCTTCGTCGCCGAGGGTCCCTCGTTCGTCCGCGCCCTGAGAGGGAAGGGCGCCGAGCTCTTCCTCGATCTCAAGCTCCACGACATCCCCTCGACCGTCGAAGCCACGATGCGCGCGATCGCGGCGCTCGACGTCCGCATGACGACGATCCACGCCACGGGCGGCCACGACATGGTCCAGGCGGCCGTGAACGGCGGCGGCGGCAAGACGCAGATCCTGGCCGTCACGATGCTCACCAGCATCGGCGAGGCCGAGCAGCAATTCATCTTCGGGGGCACGGAGCAGGTCGAAGACCGCGTGCTCAACTGGGCGAACATGGCGATCGGATCCGGCGCCGACGGCCTCGTCGCCTCCCCGCTCGAGGCCGCCGCCATCAAGTTGTATACGGGCCAGACCACGAAGAACCTCGACCCGCTCATCGTCACGCCCGGCATCCGCATGGGCGGCGGTCGGCAGGGCGACCAGGCCCGGACCGCCGGACCGCGCGAGGCGATCGCGGCCGGAGCCTCTCACCTCGTCGTCGGTCGCCCCATCCTCGGCGCCGAGAACCCGGAAGCCGCGGCCGAGGCCATGGTCGCCGAGATCGCCGTCGCGACGGGGTCCGCGGCCGCGGGAACCGCATGACCCCAAACACGTTCGATCCGGAAGCGGCAATGTCGCGCACCCGCGCGATCCTGCGCGGCCACTTCAAGCTCGCCTCCGGCAACCACTCGAGCGTCTACTTCCAGTGCGCGCGCCTCCTGGCTGTCCCGGCGGAAGCGGACGCGGCCGGCGCCGCGCTCGCCGGGCTCTGGAGTGACGACCGCGTCGAGAGCGTACTGGCGCCCGCGCTCGGCGGCGTCGTCCTGGCCTACATCGTGGCGCGGGCGCTGGGAGTCCCGGGCTACTTTGCCGAGCGCAATGAAGAGCGCGGCTTCGCGCTCCGTCGCGGTTTCCAGCTCGCAAGGGGCGAGCGCGTGCTCGTCGTCGAGGACGTCCTCACGACGGGAGGCAGTGCGGCCCGCGTCGTCGACCTCGTCACGGCCCTGGGCGCCACGCCTGTCGGCATCGGCGCCATCGTCAACCGCGGCGGCTACCGCCACGAATCGCTACCCGTGCGCGCCACCTGGAACCTCGACGCGCCCATTTACGAGCCCGCGTCGTGCCCGCTCTGCGCGAGTGGCGTCGCCGTCGAGAAACCGGGAAGCACCCCGGAGAAAGTGTCCTGACAATTTCCATGACCACGCGAAACCTCTTCGTCGCCCTCGCCCTGCTCGTCCTCGGCCCAGGCCTGACCGCATGCGGGCCCGGCTCATCGACGCCGGAGCCCGGGTCGGCGCCCGCGGCGTCAGCTGTGTCGTCCGGCGGCCAGGAGCCAGCTTCCGGCGGGCCGATCACGCCCGCGGAAGTTCACGCGCGGATTGCCGCCGGGGAGACCGTCATCCTCCTGGACGTCCGCACCCCCGAGGAGAACGCGCAAGTGCGGATCCCGGGCAGCATCCTCATCCCCCACGAACAGGTCGCCGCACAGGCGGCGGCGCGACTTCCGGACCGCGACGCCTTCATCGCCGTGTATTGTCGCAGTGGTCGTCGCAGTGGACTCGCGATCCAGGATCTTCAACGTCTCGGCTACACGCGCGTCTACAACCTCGGTGGCATCGGCGACTGGCCGTACGCAACCGAACCCTGATCTCGCTCTGAACGTTTACTAGCTCGGCAAATTCACAAAGATTCACCGCGGAGACGCAGAGAACGCCGAGACGAAGAAGAAATCAGCGTCCTCTGCAAGCTTCTGAGAATTCCGTTCCGGATGATCATGCGCAGTTCGATCCGGATATCAGGTCAGCACAGAATTTTGTATCTTGACCGGTCTTATCTCGGCGTTCTCTGCGTCTCGGCGGTGCGATTCATGAATGCACCGGTTTAGGGAGTCCTCGTCAGCGCCGCGCGGGCGGCAAGAGCGAGCTTGCGCGCCTTCTCGGGGGTGTCCGCCAAGGCGGTCAAGTGGCCCATCTTGCGGCCCGGCCGGGGCGCCACTTTGCCGTACAGGTGCAACTTCACCTCGGGGATCGCCGCCGCGGCCGCGAAGTTCGGCTCGCCGTTCGCCCAGAGGTCGCCCAGGAGGTTGACCATGGCCGAAGGGCAGAGAAGACGCGTCGAGCCCAGCGGGAGGCCACAGACCGCGCGCAGTTGCTGCTCGAACTGGCTCGTCACCGCGGCGTCGAAGGTGAAGTGCCCCGAGTTGTGAGGGCGCGGCGCGAGCTCATTGACCATCAGCCGCCCGTCTTTCGCGAGAAAAAACTCCACGCAGAGCACGCCCACGACGCCCAGCTGTTCGAGAATGCCGCGCGCGATCTCGACAGCGGCCGCGGCAGTCTCCGGCGGGACGCTGGCCGGCGCCACCGAGAGGTCGAGGATGTGATTCCGGTGCTCGTTCTCCACGGCGCCCCAATGGCAGAAGGACCCATCGAGCCCGCGCGCGGCGACGACCGAGATCTCCTTGGCGAACTCGACCCAGGCTTCGAGAACGAAGGGCGCGTCCATGCCGGGCGGCGCATCGACCGAGCCCGCGGAGACGGGCGTGACTCCGACCGGCGCAACTGATGCCCAGACCGCGGCCGCATCCTCCCTGCGCGTAATCTTCACCTGCCCCTTGCCGTCATAACCGAACCCGGCAGTCTTCAGGACGGCAGGCACCCCGAGTTCCTCCAGGGCGGCCTCGAGCTGCGAAAGGGTCGCTATGGGCCGAAATGGGACGACGGGAAAACCATGAAGCGCGAGCCAGGACTTCTCGCGCAGGCGATGCTGGGTCGTATGCAGGATCGCGCCGGCGGGGCGTACCGGCACGAGCTCGGCCGCCGCCTCGACTGCGCCCGCCGGCACGTTCTCGAACTCGAAGGTCAGGACCTTCACTCCGGCCGCGAACCGGCGCACCGCATCGAGGTCGGCGTAATCCGCATGGACCTCCAGGTCGGAGACCTGACCGGTCGGCGTATCGGAATCGGGCGAGAACGTGTGCACGCGATATCCCAGTCGCCGCGCCGCGATGGCGAACATCCGCCCGAGCTGGCCGCTTCCCAATACGCCGATGGCGGCCCCAGGCAGGATCGGATGGTCGCCGGTTCGCGTCACGGGCCTATCGCCGGCGCGAACTGGTTCGTCGCGCCTTCTTCTTTTCCAGCGAAGGTTTCGCCGCAACGGGGGGTAGCTCGCGATCCTCCATCACGGTCGCCGTCTGGACCCTGCGCCACGCGACGAGACGCTTGCTGAGCTTCGCATCGTGCCGTGCCAGGATGGCGACGGCGAGTAGCCCGGCGTTGATGGCGCCCGCGCGGCCGATCGCGAGCGTGCCGACGGGCACGCCGGCCGGCATCTGCGCGATCGAGAGAAGGCTGTCGAGGCCCTTCAGCGCTTTCGATTCGACCGGAACGCCCAGCACCGGCAGGATCGTCTGGGCCGCCGCCATGCCCGGGAGGTGCGCGGCGCCACCCGCTCCCGCGATGATGATCTGAAGACCTCGCCGTTCCGCGGACGCGGCATAACGCGCCAGCCACTGCGGCGTGCGATGAGCGGAGACGACCATGCTCTCGTAGGACACCTGGAATCGCTCCAGCATCTCCACGGCATGACGCATCGTCTCCCAGTCGGAGGTGCTCCCCATGATGACGCCCACAAGAGGCCGGGATCGCCGCCGGGAGCGGCTGGTGCGGGAAGGCGAGGCTTTCACCGGGTCAGGATAACAAACGGTGTCAGACTGCGGAAGTGCGGACTTGAGAATACGAGAGTTGCAGTTTCAAAGCGGTCCGTAGAACCCGGCTCATCACCGATTTCCCGTGATTTCCTGCAACCGGTTTCATAAGGTCGACCGAAGGCTCTTTCCAGGCGGTTCATGGACGGAGGGCGATCCTATGAAACCACTCCTCGTGACATTTTGCCCCATGAGTCGCAGGGCCTGTGCCCTGCTCCTCTTCGCGCTCCTGCTGCTACTCCTTCCAGCGCGGATCGAGATCCAGGACGAGGAAATTTTTCTCAACACAGCCGTCAACCTCCTGGAGACGGGTCTCCCTGTTTACACCGCCCAGGGGATCACCCTCTACCAGCGCTATTCGCCCGTCTATGCCACCCTCCTGGCAGGACACCTGGCTCTCGTGAGACCGGTCGGCGAACTGCTGGCTCGCTGGTTTCCCGCCCACGGCAATCTCCTCAACTGGGGCCTCGTCCTCTCCTTCAACGTCTTCGTCGCCGTGCTCCTCTACCTGCTGATGGCCCGATCGCTGGGTGGCCCGCCCGCGCTCTGGCTGGTCGCGCTCCTCTCCAGCTTCACGCTCTTCTACGCCACGACGCTCTTCATGGACCTCCTTCTCGCTCTCCTCCTCCTCTTCACCGCGGTGCTGGCATCGCGGGGACGATGGATTGCAGCCGCCCTCGCGCTGGCCCTGCTTGGCATGATGAAAGTCACCAACCTCGTCTACCTCCCCGCGCTTGTTCTCCTGGTCGCCGCGGCCCCGGGACGCCTCGCGCGTCCGAGCGCCACGCGAACCCTGGCGGCGCTGGCCCTCGCAGTCGGCATCCCCGCGGCGTTTCATCTCGCGTTCAACTTCTTCGTGAGAGGCAACGCCACCGACTTCGGCTACGCACCGGTCTACATCGATCCGCTGAGCGGCCAGTGGATTGCCCAGGGGTTCAACCATTCCCCCCTGCGCGGCCTCGCGGGCTTCCTTTTCTCCCCTGGCAAGAGCCTCTTCCTCTACGCGCCGCTCACGGTCCTGGGAACCTGGGGCCTGGTGCGGGGATGGCGAGCGGGCGACCCCCTGTCGCGCATCGCAGCCGTCCTGGCGGCAACCACGCTCGCGCTCTACGCCGGCTGGTCGCAGTGGGAGGGCGGCATCTGCTTCGGACCACGACTCCTCCTGCCCGTCGTGCCGCTCGCCCTGTGCGGGCTTACCAGGATCGAACTGCCCCGAAATCGATCGCTCGTCATCGTCCTCGCGGCCGTGGGCCTGCTGATCAACGTCACCGCGCGCCTCGCGCCAATTTTCCCCGCCTACCTCGCCTCGGGCGCATACGGCACCGGCGACAGCTACTCCCTGGCGCACAACTTTCTCGCGGACCAATTCGGCGCGTTCGCGCGCTTACCGCAGGCCCTGGCTGCGCAGCCGCCCGTCAACCTGGCCCCGGCGCTCCTCGCGGCAACGGGCCCGAACCCCTCGCTCCTGCAACCTCTCCTCTGGCTGGGCACAGTTCTCTGCCTGGCGGTTCTCGCTCTCTGGGCCCTGGCGGCGCAAACTTCTCAACGGCGAGCCTGACACCTTAGCGCGTGACACGGATCGGTCAGCGCATAAACTGGTCGCCATAGGTCGGCGACCGCGCCATTGCCGAAGGAGGAGAGCGTCATTATGAACTGTCCGAGTTGTGGAGCGCCGGCAACGGCCGGGCTCCAGTTCTGCCAGGCCTGCGGCCGCCCGCTCACGGGTGGCGCACCGTCGACTCCTGCCGCCCCCGTCGCGCAGTCACCGGTCCAGCCGCCCGCCGCCTCCGTCGCAGCCCCTCCTCCCCTCGCGGCCTCCTCCATGCCCGCGAGCGGCTACGCCGCAAGCCCGCCTGCGAAGTCCGGGGGTGGAGCCTTGCCCTGGATCATCGGCGGATGCGGCTGCCTGGCCGTTGTCGGCGTGCTTGTCGCTATCCTCGGGTTCGGGGCCTGGTACATCGGCGAGCATCCGGAGCTCATCAGCCAGAACATGCCGGTGGAATCCGTTCCCACGACGACGCCGGGCACAGACCCCGGCTCGAGCGCTACGACCCCATCCACGGCCGGCGTCACGCGCCTCGACCTGACCTGGAACGAGAAGGTCGACATGGACCTCGAGATCTGGAACGCGGCCGGAGAGAACCTCCTGGATCGCGCCTTCAATCTCTGCGGCGAGGACGTCAAGGACGGGACGATGGGCCGGGAATGGTTCGAGTTCAAGCGCTACAGCGACGAGGATGACTATTCCTCGGGAACCTACATGGTCTCGCTCTACTTCGCCGCGCGTCCCGAGGGTTCCACCGTCGAACAGGCCTCCGCGACGATCACGGTCACCAAGCCGGACGGCTCCACTGTCACCCGCCAGAAGACCATCAACTGGGAACCGGGGCGCGACCAGTGGCACGCCTTCACGATCAACGCGGCCACGGGCGCCATCACCGTGAAGGATCAATTCATCCGCGTCCAGCAGGAGAACAACTAAAGGCCCGGATCAGGTCCCCTCGATCGTTCGCCGCCCTCCGCAAGCTCGGAGCACCGTCGTCAACGTGCCAGGCCCGCCAGGGCATGGAGCCGGCGCACTCGGTCCGCGACAGGCGGATGCGTCGAGAAGAGCGACGTCAGGCTTCCACCGGACAAGGGATTGACGATGAAGAGGTGCGCGGTGGCCGGTGACGCGTCCATCGGGAGTCGTTCGCTGGCATAACCCAGCTTCTCGAGCGCGGACGCCAGGGGAAGGGGCGATCCCTGGTACAGCGCCGCGGCCTCGTCCGCGGCATACTCGCGCGATCGCGAAACCGCCATCTGGATGAGCATGGCGGCAAGGGGAGCAACGACGATCATGATCAGCATCCCGGCAAGACCGCCGTTTCCCTCCCGATCGTTGCGACCGCCTCCGAAGATCGCGGCCCAGCGGGCCATGTCCGCGAGGTACATGATCGCGCCGGCCATGGCGGCGGCCATGGTCATCGTGAGCGTGTCGCGGTTGCGAATGTGCGCAATCTCATGAGCAAGGACGCCGGCCACCTCCTCGCGGCTCATCAGTCGCAGGAGTCCCTCGTTCACCGCGACCACGGCGTTCGACGGGCCGCGACCGGTCGCGAACGCGTTGGGCTGGGGCGAGTCGATGATAAAGAGGCGCGGCTTGGGAATGCCGGCGCGCTCGGCCAGGAGGGCCGCCTGCTGATGAAGCCACGGTTGATCGGACTCGGCCAGCGGTCGCGCGCCGTACATGGCGAGGACGACGCGATCCGAGAACCACCAGCTCCCGAAGTTGAAGACCATGGCGAAGACGAAAGCCATCGTCGCCCCGGTCCTGCCGCCGAACATGCCCCCGAGAAAAACGAGGAGCGCCAACAGGAGGCCCATGAGAAAGACGGTCTTCAGAGTGTTCATCGTCGAGGTCCTTTCATAAAAAGTGCGCCGAGCCACTCGCGTGGCGATGCAGGCATGAAATGCAAGCGGCGTGCCGTCTCCTTCATTCACACATGATCGTAACTGCAACATTTCAAGGGGCGCGATGCTATCCGCAGGCCCTCATGGACAAGTTGGCGATCGCTCCTCCCTTGCCGTGGCCCGTCTGTCACTCCTGGAGTTCCTCCCTGTCTCAGCGTCTCCGTGTTCCCATTGGGACTGGCGGCGGTGGAATCTCAGGGCATGCCGACGAGCTTCTGGACCTGGAGCGTCAGCCGCCACTGGGGATGGTGGCGGCAGTAATCGAGCGCGGCCGCCGTGTGCGCGGCAAGGTTCGCATCGTGAAGGGGCATCAGGTAGAAGTGGCGGAAGGCCATGCCCTCGAACGTCGCCGGGTCGACGTCTACCTGGGGATAGACCAGCTTAATCTCGTCGCCCGAGGTCACGCGCAGAACGGTGCCCGCCTTCGGGCTGACGACGACCCAATCGATGCCGGCCGGCGATTCCAGGGTACCGTTGGTCTCGACGGCAACCTCGAATCCGGCGGCGTGAAGGGCCTCGAGGAGCGGGGAATCAAACTGGAGCAAGGGCTCGCCACCGGTCACGACGACGAAGGGCGCCGTCGCAGACTTCGTCCCCGTGATGGCGATACCCACGGAAGACCAGGCCTCCAGAACCCGCTCGGCAACCGCGGCGGCCGTGACAAACTCTCCCCCGCCGGCGCCGTCGATACCCAGGAAATCCGTATCGCAGAACCGGCAGACAGCCGAAGCCCGATCGTCCTCGACTCCTGACCAGAGGTTGCATCCGGCGAATCGCAGGAAGACGGCCGCGCGCCCCGTGTGAAAGCCCTCCCCCTGGATGGTCGGAACGATGGATTTAATGGTATAGGTCACCGTGCGGTCCAGACGGGCGATTCTACGCGGCGTCACCGCCCATGCGCCATCCGAGATTCGCTCGTCCCCGCCGTCCCACGGCACGGGAAGGCGCGGTCACGGTATCCCCATGCCGCCGAGGCGTCTCCTGGGTGGCCGGCCTGGGTCGCTAGGCCCCGAATGCGGGGGCCGTATGCGGATTCTTCAGCTCGAGACGTATGATGCGTAGCGTCCGCGACAGGTCACTCACGCTCATATACAGGTAACTGCCGCCCGGACCATCCGCCTGGACACAGGACCCCAGGTTCTGGAAGGACGGATCGAGGGATCCGGGTTCGATGAAGCGAACGCGATCCGCGAAGCGGAGCCCATCACGGCTGACAGCGCGTCCCAGGCTGTACTTCCCTCCCCCGTCTGCCGTATACCAGAGCGTCCAGTTTCCCGTGGCGGAATCATGGTAGATGCCGGGGCATGTCACTCCCGCGGCATCGAATGTCCCGGGATTCGGCTTGAGCACGATGCGGTGGTTCGTCCAGGTCGACCCGTCGGTGCTTTCGCAACGCATGATGACATTACGGCCGCCGCCCTCGGGATGCCCGGAGGTCGAGTAGAAGAGATACAGGCGGCCGGACACGCGAACCACGGACAGCGGAGCCGAGATCGGCCAGGTCGCACCCGTGCTCATCCGGGCAACTGCGCCACGTGGAGACCAGGCCCCATCACCTCTTGGCTGCCAGGAATAGATTCCCAGGAATCCTCCCGAGCCATGCGCCTCGGCAAACAGGAGTCGACCTGCCGCAGGCACGATCGCCGGGTTATACGCCTGCGATACCCCGCTGGGCATCGCCAGCGGCGAGCTGCGATCGCGCGTCCACGTGACGCCATCCGCGCTGCTGGCCGTACCGATATGGCCCGCGCTCCTCCCACCCCAGTACGCCATGTGCAAGCGACCGGGGGAAGCCCAGAAGGTCGGGCCCGACACCTGGCCTTGCTCCCAGGTCGCAGGGTCTCCTCGCAGGATCTCCCTGAAGGCGATCCCGCGAGCGTCCTCGGAAGATCCCGAGCCCTCCACGACCGTGATCAGCGGTTCCACCTGCGGAGTCACACCGACCTGCCACGGGGGCGACTCACTCTTCCGCTTGCTCAGGAGCACAAGGTGAATGCGACGAGCATCCGGCGACAACAAGGTCCATGCCTTGAAGGCAGGCAGGTCGTAGCCGACCCAGCGTTCCAGCGTCTCGGCCTTGTAAGGAGCCCACTCGTCCAGCACCACGGCAGGACTCTGGGGAACAAAATCCTTCATGTAGGGCACGATCGCCTCGTCCTCGTTAAGGAGCAGGGCCAGGGAGGAGATGGTCTTGTCGGACGAGGCAAACTCGATCCGCAAGCCCCGCGACCGATACTCGTAGACGAAGAGCTCCGACTGGCCTCCGCCCTCCTGGTGCTCCGGCTCGCCAAGCATCTTGAGACAGTGGTCGAGACTGTCACCGATGCGCAGGCCATGGATGCGCCCCGCCGTCACGGCCGTCGATGTATCGGGTGTTTCTCCGGGAGGAACCGCCGTGGGCGCCGGAGGCTGTCCGCAACTCATCCCGGATCCCAACAGGGTAACCGTCAGGACAACGGCCACAAGACGCACCAACGAAATCATGGCATCTCCTTCGCACGAGTCACGAATACCCGCGCCACAATCCAGACTATCCGGGAAGGCCGAGCGGGAATCAAGCGCATACCTTCATCCCGAACCCTGCCAGGTGCAAATCCCCCTTCGCCGTCCATTTCGATTGCCCCGCCGACTTTGTCATGCACGCAACGACGCGCAAGGACCCTGTAGCCCCTTGCAGGCACGGTAGACCCGGCTTAGAGTCGCGGCATGACACGAACATCCTCCCGCGTCCGCTTCGGCATGATGAATCACCCGGCGCGCGATCCCGTCGCCGAGATCCTCGTAGCAAAGAGGATGGGGTTCGATTTCATCGACCTGACGCTGGAACCCCCCGCCGCGGGCCCCGAAACCTACAATCACGCCGCCGTCAAGAAGGCCCTGGCGCGCACAGGCCTGGGCGTCGTCGGACACACCGGCTGGCACCTCCCGGGAAACGCCGCCTACCCGGAGGTGCGCCGCGGAACGACCGAGTCCCTCGTCTGGGCCGCGCGCTATTTCTCCGACCTCGGCGCCGAGACGATGACCTACCACATCCAGGGCGCGGTCGCCGGGTACATCGGCCTGGCGCCCGCCATCGACTCCCAGGTCGAGGTCCTGACGGCGGCCGCGGCCGCCTGCAAGCCGCTCGGCGTGCAGATCGTCTGCGAGCACATCACGGCATGGCCCCAGCAGTTCGCGATCCTCGACGCCCTCTTCCAGCGCGTCCCCTCGCTCGGCTTCCACCTCGACGTCGGCCACGCCAACCTGGCGGGGGGCGAGCCGAACAAGACGGGTGAGTTCGTCCGCCGCTACGGCCGACGCCTCAAGCACGTGCATCTCTCGGACAACCGCGGCGGGCACGACGAGCACATGCCGCTGGGAGCGGGACGCATCGACTGGCCCCGCGAGATCGGGCACCTGAAGAAGCTGGGCTACAACCGGACGGTGACGCTGGAGGTCTTCAGCGATGACCCCGACTACCTGGCCCTAAGCTTGAAGAAGGCCCGGGCCTGGTTCTCCGCCCGGGGCCGCTGACGCCGGCGGCGGCTCCACGCCCGGCGCCATCCCCCTGACCCAGGCGCCCAGCCACGCGGCGTCATAGCCGTAGCGGGACGGGTGCTTGAGGATCGTGGCGCAGAGATACTCGGGCTTCACCACCGGCACCGGGCTGTCCTGGATCCTCAGCTTCACCCACTTGTTGGTGAAGACGATGACGGAGTGGACATCCTCGACGGCCAGCCCGATATCCTTCATCCGCTCCTTCACGATCTCGCAGTGATACTCGTTCTGCGGGATCGGGTTCTTGATGCTGTTGGCGGTGACCTTGCCCTTGAAGTTCTTCTCCTGCGTGAGCTGGTCGTCCGTCGCGGCGCCCGAGAGGGACCCGCTGTAGGCCTTGGTCTCGATGACGAAGATCCCGTTCGGTCCCAGCACGATGTGATCGTTCTGCGCACTGCGACTGCCCGAGCGCACGGAGATGTCATTGAGGATCCAGTAGGTGTCCGGAAGCCCCTTCTCGAGGATGGCCGAGACCTTGGCCTCCCCTTCCGCGCCACCCTGGAAGCGCCCGACGTCGCGCACGTTGTCTCGAATCTTCAGCCAGTGGCCGAAGCCGAGAAAGACCAGGATCCCGCCGAGCCCGGCCAGCCACCAGTTGCGGTACAGGAACCCGACGACGAGACCCGGCAGAAGAAGAGCCGCGCCCAGAGCCATTTCCTTCTGCCACATGGCTCCGAGGAATCCCGATTCGCGTTCCAACCCGCCGATGGCGTCCTGGAGCGTCGTCTCCCGGCTGAGCACCAGCGCCACTAGTGAACGCCCCCGGGCGCTTGCGGCCAGGCGCTGACGGGCGCGGACTCGGCCCGCACGGGATGGGAGTCATGGGCGCCCATCTCGGATCCTGGCGCCAGGCGCGGCGGCGGCGCGGCATCGGAGCGACCGGCCCAGACCGAGGCGGCGCCCGACTGGAGCCACGTCGTCAGTTCCTCGGCCGGCAGCGGCGGGCAGACGAGGTACCCCTGGACGACCTCGGCTCCGCGCGGCCGCAGGAAGCCGAGCTCATCGGCGGTCTCGACGCCGGCGGCCACGATCCTCAGGCCCAGCGACTGCGCGAGCCGGATCACGGCCAGCACCACCTGCGCATTGTTCTCGTCGCGCTGCACGCCACGCACCAGCGTGTCGTCGATCTTGATGGCCGAGATCGGGAAGCGCTTGAGGTAACTGAGCGAGGAATACGAGGTCCCGAATTGATCGACGGCGATATGGAATCCGAGCTGCTTGATCACGAAGAGCGTGGTGTTGCGATCAAGCGTGTTCTGCATGAAGAGGTTCTCGGAGATCTCGAGCTCGATATTGTCCGGCGTGAGGCGGTTGGCCTCGACGAGGGCCTTGAGCACCTGCAGGAACCGCGGCTGGCGGAATTGCCGTGGTGAGATGTTGAGGCAGACGCGCATGTCGTGCCCAAGCTCCCTCCAGGCGCGGAGCTGGGTGCAGACCGTGTCGAAGATCCAGTGTCCGACGGGCACGATGAGCCCGCTCTCCTCCAGGGCGTCCAGGAAGACATCGGGCCGGACAAGCCCCCGGTCCGGGCTCTGCCACCTCAGGAACGCCTCGGCGCCGACGACGCGCCCGCGAAGCGTATCCACCTGGGGCTGGTAGTGGATCCGGAACTCGCCCCGCGGCAGTCCATCGCGCAAGGCCGCGATGAGGCGCGCCTTTTCCTCGCGCACGCGGCTCATCTCCGGGAGGAAGAACTGGATCCCGTTCCTCCCCTGCTCCTTGACCTCGTACATCGCCAGGTCGGCCGCGCGCATCAGCTCGGCGGCGCTGTCGGCGACGTCGGGGTAGACGGCGATGCCGATGCTGGGCGTCACCGAGCACTCCTCGCCGTGGATCACGAAGGGCTTGTTGATGGCGTCGACGATCTGTCCCGCGACGCGCCCCGCATCCTTCGCGCTGGCCAGCCCCTCCAGGACGATGTTGAACTCGTCGCCGCCGAGCCTGGCCACGGTGTCGGTCTCGCGAACAACCGTCTTGAGCCGCGTGGCCGTCTCCTTCAGGAGGACGTCGCCGGCCTCGTGCCCGAGGCGATCGTTGACCTGCTTGAAGCGATCGAGGTCCAGGTAGAGGAGCGCGACCTTGTCGCGGTGCCTGTCGGCGCGCGCCACCGCGGTCTCGAGGCGATCGAGCAGGAGGGAACGGTTCGCGAGGCCGGTCAAGGGATCGTTCTGCGCCAGCCAGGCGAGCCGATCCTCGACGTGCTGTTTCTGCGTGATGTCCCGGAAGCTCCAGACCCGCCCCATCGTCACGCCGTCCATGACCTGGGGTCGCACCTGGCACTCCACGATGTTCCCCTCGCGCGTTCTCAGGACCCTGCGGGCCGGGCGATCCACGGGGCCCGCCTCCAGGTTCGGCAGGCGCTCCCCGTCGGCCAGCTTCACCTGCAGATCCCGGGAGAGCGCGGACGCGTCCTGGCCTACGACCAGGTCCTCGATGCCCCAGGTCTCCAGGAACCGCTGGTTCCAGATGCGGACGCGCCCGTCCACGTCGATGACGAGGAGCCCGTCGACGGTGGCCTCCAGCGTGGCCCTGAGGAGGGAGAGCGCGTGACCCACGTCCTGGCGCGAGCTCTCCGCGAGCCGCATCTCGGCCAGGAGGAGCGCCGCGGCCTGGATCGCGTAGGCGACATCGGCGTCCGGAGAACGTCCCTCGGGAAAGTGCGCGGCCAGGGCGGCAGGACGGCCCCCCGTGGTCCTCCACGCCGCGACGAGCGTGCTGTCCGCGGTCGCGGGAAGGCCGGGCGGACGGGGCCAGCGCAGTTCCGCCGCCCAGGAATTCACGCGGACGAGATCGGGGGCCGCCATCGCGGCCTCGGCGAAGGCGTCCGGGGGCGGCAAGGGTCCTGCAACGACGTCGGCGGCGCCGCGGTCCCTCCACCACCCGCGCCAGCCGCCTCCCGCTTCCTGCTCGCGAACCTCCACGCGCTCCGCCCCGACATGAGCCAGGAGCTCGTCGATGACCTCGGCCGCGAACTCCCTATGGCCGGATGCCTCGAGGCCGCGCCGCCCCAGCTCCAGGAGCGTATTCTGCAGGGCAACGTGCTCGATCAGGCGTACCGTCTCTTCACCGAGCCTTTCCCGGGCGGCCCTCTGTCTCCAGTAGAAGACGCCGAGAACGACGAGGGCAGAGAAGAGCGTGAGGTCGACATACCAGAGGAGACGGAAGGCCTGGTGGTCGCCGAGCGCGTCGCGGTCCTGGGCCAGGTGAAAGACGAGATCGTTGACGAAGCCCAGGGTGAGCAGGAGCGCGAGAAAGATCCAGAGACCGCGCGCGGCGCGTGGAGAGGATCCCCATCGCGCGAAGGACCGGGTGAATTCTGCGACTGGCTCTTTCATCGACCTTCTTCGTTCTCCAAAAGTCTAGCCCAGGACGACGCGATGCGCCGCAGGAGTTTGCCGCAGGCTCGGAACGAACGATTTGCGTCTGGCGCCGGGACGGGGCTGACGCCTATAATATCGACATCTTCAACCAGAGGAGTCCTGAGAGATGAGATTGCCGATTGCGCGCGAGGGGCGAGGTTATGTATTGGGGTCGCTGGCCTGCGCCGCCAGCCTCATCGTCATCGGCAACCGGGCCGCCCGTAAGCTCGGCGCCGTGGCGCTGGCGGCGACCGCCGGGCTGGCCTGGTTCTTCCGCGATCCCGACCGGCTCATCATCCCGATCGAGGACGGCATCCTCTCGCCCGCCGACGGCCAGGTCATCCGGATCGACACCGTGGATCTGCCCGAGTTCTTCCAGGAGCCGGTGCGGCGCGTCTCCATCTTCATGAACCTGCACAACTGCCACGTCAACCGGGCCCCGGTAGGCGGTCGCGTCGAGTACAAGGCCGCGACGGACGGCGGCTTCCTCGCGGCCTGGGACGACCGCGCGGGCGAGGAGAACCGCCGGGCCCTCCTCGGAATCGCCGGTGATCCGCGATGCGCGGTCCGCCAGGTCGCCGGGTTCGTCGCGCGCCAGATCGTCACGACCCCCGAGGTCGGCGACGTCGTCGCGCAGGGCGAGCGGATCGGCATCATCAAGTTCGGCTCGCGCTGTGACATCTTCTTCCCGCTGGAGCTGAAGTTGCTGGTGGATGTGGGCGACTCCGCGCTCGCCGGCATCACCGCGCTCGCCGAACGCCGCCGAGGCTGACCGTGGCGCGCCCGCGCTGGCGTCGAGGAGGTCGCGAGGAACGCGAAAGCGTCGACGCCTCCTCGCGCTCCGAGCGGATCCGCCGCGGCGTCTTCATCCTCCCGGCCCTTGTCACGCTCTGCAACTTCGGGTGCGGGTTCGTCTCGATCTTCTACGCCGTCGAGGGTCGCTACGTCGCCGCCGCCTACCTCATCATCTTCGCCATGATCGCCGACGCCCTGGACGGCGCCGTGGCCCGGGCCACGCGGACCGAGTCGCGGTTCGGCGCCGAGCTGGACTCGCTGGCCGATATCGTCTCCTTCGGCTGCGCCCCTGCGCTGCTCATCTACGAGCGCTTCGGGTTGTCCGCTCACCCCTTCTGGATCTTCCCGCTCTTCTTCGGCATCGCCGGCGCGCTCCGCCTGGCCCGCTACAACGCCGTCGACGCCTCCAGTGAATCGAAAGATTTCCGCGGAACGCCGATCCCGGCACCGGCCGGGGTGGTCGTCGGGCTGGTCCTGGCCCTCGAGAAGGAGAATACGGACCTCGATCGCCTTCTCGTCACGATCATCGTTTTTCTTCTCTCCTACCTGATGATCTGCAATATCCGCTACCCGTCGTTCAAGACGATCCTTCAGCCCGAACAACCCCACCCCTTCCGCACGCTCGTCATCCTTCTCCTCGTGATCGTGCTCCTCATGACGCACTTCGTCGGCACCTGGCTCATCCTGGCCGCGGTCTACTATGCCTCCGGCCCGTTCCTGGGCTTGAAGGGCAAGCTGAGACGGCGCAGCACCGAGGAAGGCGCCCTGAAACCGGCCTCGACCGCGGGACCCGCGGCCGGATTTACGACCGGTGCGCCTGGGCCCGGCGGACCTGGCGCCAGCGGATAATCGCGACGCCGACGAAGGAGCCGATCGAGACCGGCGCGACCTGGATGAGGAGCGCGTCCGCGAGGTTCGGGAGCGGGACCGCGAGCCATACGCCCATCAGGAACGCGAAGCGGCCGACCCTCGTGTGAAGGTCGCGCCACTCGTCCGGCGACCGCGACAGGTCGGCAAAGCGAAGGCCGAAGGGCGAGCCGCACCGCGGCATGCCCATCTTCCACCAGGACCAACCCAGCACCAGGAGGAAGACGGCGGCCTGCCAGAAGACGAACTGCAAGGACCAGCCGACGGTCACAGGTGGCGGCTCAGGAGCGCGAAAAGGACAAAGAGCACGACCATCCCGATGAGGCCCGTCAGGAGAAGATTCTCGCCGAGGAGCATGAGCACCCAGAGCAGAACTCCTCCCACCAGGAGAAAATAGCCGCCGATGCGCGCCTCGCCGCTCACTGCGCCCACCTTAAAGCCGGCTTCATGAGCCGGTAGATCCGCCCCGGCCACGAGGCCGCGATCTCGTCGTAGAGCTCGGCGTAATCGATCTGACCGGCGATCAACCGGGCGAAGATGTCATTGACCTTCTGGGAACGGACTCCCAGTTGGTAACTCAGGATCGGGTGCGTGAAGAAGACGTCCGCCAGCCTCAGGGCGAACCGGAATCCCCGCGACATCGTCCGGTAGACCTCGTCGCTATAGCCGTCGAACGCTCTCGCGTCGCCGTCGAGCCAGGCGTCGGCGTAGCGACCCGCCAGGATGCCCGAGCGAAGGGCGTAGGAAATACCCTCGCCGGAGAGCGGATCCACGAGGCCGGCCGCGTCGCCGACGAGGAAGACCCCGTCGCCCGCAAGCGGCTCATGGTGCGTCCAGAACGGGAGCGGCGCGGACCGGATGCGCATCGCCGAAGGGGAACGGAGGCAGGCATGGCGATTCATGAGGGCGTCGAGATGGGAGCGCGCGGCGGGAAAGCGGCTGTCGACGGTGCCGACGCCGACCGAGAAGAGCTTCTGCTTCGGAAACGACCATCCGTAGCCGCGCGGCACGATGCCGAAGTCGAAGATGGCCGTGTTCTTCCACGCCTCGAACGTCGCCTCGTCCACCTCGATGTCCGCGTCCATGGCGATGCCGAGCCTGGCGCCGGACCTTAGGCCCGCGGCCCTCGAGGTGGGGCTGGCCGCGCCGTCGGCCCCGATGACCGTGCGCGTTCGTATGACGCCCTCCGGCGTCGTGACGGTGAGCGTGCCGTCGGACTCGCGCGCCAAGGCGCGCAACGGCTGTCCCTCCCGCAGCTCGGCGCCCGCCGCGACGGCGCGGCGCGCCAGGAGCTCGTCGAAGCGATCGCGGCGCACCATCTGGACGAAGAGCCCCGTGGGTTCGAGGAGAATGGAACGGCTCCCCCGAAAGACGAAGAGCGTCCTTGTGACCACGGCCTCGACCGTGTCGCCGAGGTCATCGGGCAGGGCCTTGCGGATATTTCCCGTCAGGCCGCCCCCACACGCCTTGGGACGCGGAAGCCGATCCTTCTCCAGGAGGATGACACGGCGGCCGGCAAGCGCGAGCTCTCGCGCGGCCAGGCTCCCGCCGGGTCCGGCGCCCACGACGACGGCGTCCACGAGCTCCCCTGCTGTCGCGCTCGTCATCTCAGCCCGTTCCCGCACATCACGCCACGACTCGGCAGGCCGCGATCATCTCCGCGATCCGCGCGCGATCCAGTCGGCCCGAGGAATCGCGGAGAGCGCCGATCGCGGCGACGGCATCGACCCCGGCGCCAAGGACTTCCGCCGCCCGATCCACGCCGATGCCGCCGATGGCCACCACCGGCAAGTGGGGCCGCCGCGACCGCATCGTCGCCACGACGCCCCGCAACCGCTCGACGCCCACGGCCGATCGCGCATCGGCCTTGGATCCGGTGGCGAAGATCGGTCCGAAGGCCACGTAATCGATCGCGGCGTCCTCGCCGGCGCGGTCGACCTCGTCCTCATCATGCGTCGAGAATCCGATCGTCCGACCGGGACCGAGGAGCGCCCGGCAGGCGGCAGGAGGCAGGTCGCTCTGACCGACGTGCACGCCGACTCCGGCGGTCGCGGCGATATCGGATCGGTCGTTGATGACCAGCGTCGTGCCCGCGTCAGCGGCCGGCCCGCGGAGGACCTCGACGGCGCCCAGTTGTTCGCGCGCGGTGCCGCCCCTTAACTGGAGCCAGGGCACGCGGGCGGCCAGGAGATCGCCGACGGCGGCGCGCGACACGCTCACGTCCTCCGGACGAATCAGCGGGTAGAGTCCAACCACCGCTCAACGTATCCCGTGTCGATTCCCCCGGCCGCGAACTTCTCGTCCTCCAGGAATCTCAGGTGAAACGGCGCCGTCGTCGGAACGC
This sequence comes from uncultured bacterium, assembly GCA_964548165.1. GTDB lineage: Bacteria > UBA8481 > UBA8481 > UBA8481 > UBA8481 > CAZJQD01. Next base: position 28,888 of record CAZJQD010000016.1, on the reverse strand, counting down.
CCTCGATCACCAGCTCCCCCAGCGCGCGCTTCATCCGGATGAAGGCCTCGCGGCGGTCCGAGCCCTTGGCGATGATCTTCATGAGGAGCGAGTCGTAGTTGGTCGGCACGCGGTAGCCCTCGTAGACGTGCGTGTCGATCCGTATCCCGGGACCTCCCGGCAGGTGCAGGGCCTTGATCACGCCGCCCTGGGGGGCGAAGTTGTGGGTGTAGTCCTCCGCGTTGATCCGGCACTCGATCGCGTGCCCGTTGAGCCCGTCCGCGAGGTTGTCGAGCGTGAGCGGCTCCCCTTGCGCGAGCCGGATCTGCCACTTCACGAGGTCGAGGTTCGTGACGAGCTCGGTGACGGGGTGCTCCACCTGGATGCGCGTGTTCATCTCCAGGAAGTAGAACTGGCCGTCCTGCCCGACCATGAACTCGATCGTGCCGACCGTGGAGTAATCGACGGCCGCGGCCGCGGCCACGGCCGCCGCGCCCATCTGCTCGCGTAGAATCGGCGTCATGATCGGCGACGGCGACTCCTCGATGAGCTTCTGGTGGCGGCGCTGGGCCGAGCAATCGCGCTCGCCGACGTGGATGGTCTTGCCGAACTTGTCGGCCATGACCTGGAACTCGACGTGCCGCCCATACTCGACGTATCGCTCGACGAAGACCTCCGCCGAGCCGAACGCGGCCTGGGCCTCGGTCTGGGCTTTCATCAGCGACGACTCGAACTCCGACTCCTGCCGGATAATCCGCATGCCCCGGCCGCCGCCACCGGCCGCGGCCTTGATGATGAGCGGGAGCCCGATGCGGGCGATGATGTCCTTCGCCTTCGAATCGGGACCCAGGACGCCGCCGGGAACCACCGGCACGCCGACCTCCTGCATCCGCGCCCGCGCCGCGACCTTGTTGCCCATCGCCCGGATCGACTGGGCCGACGGCCCGATGAACGTCACTCCACTCCCCTCGCACAGCTCGGCGAACCGGTCGTTCTCGGCCAGGAAGCCGTACCCGGGATGGATCGCGTCCGCGCCCGAGATCTTGGCCGCGGAGAGAATGGCGGGAATATTGAGATAGGACTCGCGCGCCGCGGCCGGCCCGATGCAGAGGCTCTCGTCGGCCATCTTGACGTGAAGGGACTCGTTGTCGGCGTCGCTGTGCACGGCGACGGTGGCGATACCGAGCTCGCGGCAGGCCCGGATGATCCGGACGGCGATCTCGCCTCGGTTGGCGATCAGGATGCGCTGGAATTCAGCCACGGGTTCCTCCTAGTTTCCGTCGAGCGGCATGAGCCGGACGAGCGGTTGACCATACTCGACGCCGAGGCCGTCCTCGACGTAGACCTCGACGACCCTCCCCGCCGACGGTGACGTGACGCGGTACTTCACGTCCATAACGCGAAGCTCCCCCAGCGAATCGCCCTGCTTCACCTCGTGGCCGACGCCGAGCTTGTGCAGGAAGATGCCGACGCGCGACGCCGTGATCGTGACCCCTGGCTCCTCCAGCTCCGACTCGCTGATGCGCGGCCGACTCTTGGGCGGCTGCAGTTCCAGGCAGATCATCGACTCCCCGTCGATGATCTCCAGCTCCTGGAGCTCACGGACCTCCATCATGTCCACCAGCTCGTCCAACTTCTTCAAGTCGACCTTCATGGGACCTCCGGAACGCTAGTCGCGCGGTTCACGCGGCACCCTCGCCGCGGATGATGTGATTCAGGATGAACGCCGAGACGGGAACGCCCAGCAGGAGTCCCCAGGCGCCGAACAGGTGCTCGCCCACCAGGAGAATGACCAGGACCGCGATGGGTTCAATCCTGAGGTGGTGGCCGTAGATGAGCGGGTTGAGCCCGTAGGCCTCGATGGCGTGCACGAGCAGGATCATGACCACCAGCCAGAGCACGGTGATGAAACCGCCCACCTTGAACGCCAGGAGGGCGGCGGGGAGCGTGGAGAGGATGACCCCGAGGACGGGGATGTAGGAGCAGAAGAAGACGATGGTCGAGAGGAGCGCGATGGAGGGAATTCCCAGGAGGAGAAAACCCACCGCGGTCAGGACGCTGTTGACGATCGCGATGCCGGTCTGAGCCTCGAAGGCCCTGCCCAGCGTGTGCGCGAACGCGCGAAAGCCGGGCGCCAGGGCGGCGTAGACGCCGGCGGTGCGGCCACTCGAGAAGGAACGGGCGCCCTCGGTCAACTCGGGAAGTCGCCAGAGGATGACGAAGGAGAAGATGAGCGAGAGGATGAAGTGGAAGATCACGACCAGGAGCTTGTTGAGAAACTCCGTCACGCCCGCCACGATCTTCGGGATGAAATCGCGAACCCCCGTCTCGGCGCGCACGATGAGATCATGGTAGGTCGGCGACTGCTGGAAGCGGGCAAGGGCTTCGCGTCCCATCACCTGCGCGATCGCGATGTCGATGTACTTCCGCGTGGTACGCGTGATGACCGTGGTGGTCTCGGTCACCGCGCCCGAGTCGGTTCCGGGGGCGGCGGCGGTGTCGGTGACCGCCGTCGCGGCGGGCGGGACGTGCCGCGACCGGTCGCGCCGATCATGGCCTTCGTCGATGCCGGCAACCCGGGGAACCCGCGCCACGACGCCCGTGTCCCCCTCGCCCTCCTCGAGGTAGGTCTGCGCCAGATCGCGAGCCTCGCCGAAGAGCCGGGGCACGATCGCCCAGATCCCCAGGACGAGCACCGTGATGAGGACAAGCCAGAGGATGACGAGATTCGCGATCCGGTGGGGGAACCGCCGCGTCATCGCGCTCACGATCGTGTTGCCGATGTAGGCGAGGATGAAGGTCAGGAAGATGACCGGGAGGAGATGGCGAAGGATGTAGACGAGCCCGATGATGACCGCCAGGAGCATCCACTTCTGCAGGCGGACACCCGGAGCGGGCATGCCGGGCCCTGGAACCAGGGGGGCCTTGGATTCCGCTGCGGTCACAGCGCGCCTCCCCTCACGTAGTCGACAACGGCCGCCTCGCGGAGCGCATCGAAAACGGTCACCACATCCTCCAGGGAGACGGCGTCCAGGCGATCCGGATACGCGGCGTCGAAGTCGGCGCCCAGGCCCAGGGTCTCATACCAGCCCAGGTACCAGGCGCGACGCGCCACCTTCTCGTGATCGAGCGCGAACTCGCCGCGCACCAGCTTCTTCGCGTCCTCGAGCTCGGCCGCGGTCGGCGCCTTGAGGACATCGTTCCAGAGGGCGCGCACCTGGGACGAGTTCGCGGGGCGCGTGCCGGCGTAGAAGACGAGGTGAGCGGACTGGCGGCGCGTCGGGAAGAACGAGCCTACCGCGTAGGCGAGGCCGCGTTCTTCCCGGACGACCTTGAAGAGGCGCGAGGAGCTGCGGCCGCCGAGGATCGCGTTGGCGATCTTCCAGGCCGGATACGAGGCGTCACCCATGGCCGGAGCGGCGTAGGAACGGAGCACGATCGCCTGGTTGGTGACGGCCGTCTCCGCGAGCGCCCGGGAAATCGCGCGTGGAATGGCGGGAGGAACGAAGCGCTCGCCCTCCTTCCAGGCCGCGAGCCGGCGCGCCACCGCCGACCGCACCTCCGTTTCCGGCGCGCTCCCGACGTAGACGAACCGCGCTCGAGACCGCACACCGACCTCGTCACGCCATTCGCGCAGGCGCGAGGGCGACAGCGAGGCCAATCCATCCGAGGTCCCGGCCTCGGGACGGCCATACGGATGATCCCCGAACCGCAGGGCGGCGAGGCGATCGAGCGAGATGTTGAACGGGTTGTCGACGCGCGAGGCGAGCGCGTCGGCGAGGTTCTCGCGCACGACGGCCAGGTCGTCGACGTTGGGCCGCTCCACGACATCGAAGGCCGTGCCGATCAGCTGCCCGCTACGATCCGGCGCTCCGCTCGCGATCACGTGGATCAGGTCCGCGGCCGAGGACGCCGCCAGCGTCATGCCGGCGCGGGCGAGGTCGCGAGAGAACTCGGCGTAGGTCCGGCCCGCGACGCCGCGGTTCATGACACCGGCCAGCGCGGCCGCCCAGCCCGGTTCAGGCTCCGACGCCTGTCCTCCTTCGAGGAATATCCCGAAGGCGGCGAGCTCGTCGTCGGTGCGGCGATAGATGAGCGAGAGTTCCGACCCGGGGCCGTCCTCGTCGTGACGGGACGCGACCGGGCGAGGCAGGAGAGAGACCGTGACGGAGGGCGCGGGTGTCACGTAGCGCGCCGTGAATGCGGCGAGATCGTCGGGCGTCACGGCCGCGACCGCGGCCGCGTAGCGATCGCCTCCGCCCGGGACCCCGACCGCGTACCAGAAGCCGTGCTCGAACGCGGCCCCGGAAGCTTCCTGCATCCGCTCCGCGCGATCGCGGAGGATCTGGCGGGCCGCGGCGTCCACTTCCGCCGCATCGAACCGTTCCCACTTGAGACCTGTCATGGCCCGCCGGATCTCGTCCTCCGCCTCCGCCCTCCGAGCAGGGTCGGCGCTGAAGAAGGCAGTGAAGAGCCCGGGATCGCGGTTGGTCTGGAGTGAGACCGAGAGCATGTCGGCGACGCGCGCGTCCTCGACGAGCCTCCGGGTCCACCGCCCGATGCCGTCGCCGGTCAGAAGGCCGGCGAGCACGTCACCGGCCGCCGTCGCCGACAGATCGCGGGCCGCGGGACCGGGCACGGCGATGGCGCCGTAGCCGCGCTGGGCCGTCGCTTCCACCGACAGCATCCTCGACCGGCGCCGTGGCGGCTCCTGCGTCCTCGCGGTAAGCGCGCGGGGGCGGCCGGATACTCGGCCCAGCGACGCGACGACGTCGGTCCAGGCCGTGGTCGTGTCGAAATCGCCGACGAGGACGAGCGCCATCTTCCCGGGCACGTAGTGGGCGCGGTAGAAGGCGATCATCTTCTCGCGCGTGATCGCCTGGAGGCTGGTCTCGCTCCCGATGACGCGGAACCGATAGGGGTGCACGGTGAAGGCGGCGCGGCCGAGGTGATCCCAGAGGAGTGCCATCGGGTTGTCGTCGCGGCGCGCCAGCTCCTCCTTGATGACCTCGCGCTCCCGGTCAAACTCCTCTACGGGGAACGACGCGTTGACCGCGATGTCGGTGATGATCCCGAGCGCGCGGCGCCACTCCTCGGCCGCAATCGTCACGTGGTAGTAGGTCCAGTCGTCGCTCGTCGCGGCGTTGATCTCGCCGCCGTTCTTCTCGACCTCCTCGTGGATCGAGCCGACAGGCCGGGATGTCGTCCCCTTGAAGAGCATGTGCTCTAGGTAGTGAGCGAGCCCGAGCGTCCGCTCTTCCTCATCCGCGCCGCCCGCCCGGACCCAGAGCTGGACGGCGGTGACGGGCGCGCCCGCGCGATGCTCGAAGACGACCGTCAGGCCGTTCGGGAGCGTCCGGGTGACAGCTGGTGCGGCGGCGACCGGCGCGGCAGAGAGAAAGAGTGGGGCGACAAGGAGGAAGGCGAACGTGCCCAGGCTCGCCAGGAAGGCGCTGACGCGACGACCAGGCGCCAGAGGGCAGATGCCGCGCGGATGGAGCACCGGCGATGCGAACATCAGGAGCGGCGACCCACCCCGCACTGGGCGGCATGTCGAAGGGCGGCGTCCGCCAGGACCAGGGCGACCATGGCCTCGACGATGGGAACCGCGCGCGGAAGCACGCACGGATCGTGGCGCCCCTTCGCGGCCAACTTGGCCGGCTTGCCCTCGTGATCGACCGTGTCCTGTTCCTTGAGGATGGTGGCCGTCGGTTTGAACGCGGCTCGCAGGAGAATCGGCTCACCGTTGGAGATGCCGCCCTGGATGCCGCCCGATCGGTTGGTCGCGGTTCCGATGCCGGAGAGGCCGCTATCACCGCCGCGCGGGACGAACGCGTCGTTATGCTCGCTCCCCTTCATCCGCGCGCCCGCGAAGCCGGAGCCGATCTCGAAGCCCTTCACGGCCGGGAGCGAGAGGAGTGCTGAGGCGAGGTCGGCCTCGAGCTTGCCGAAGACGGGGTCACCCCAGCCGGCAGGCACGCCCCGAACCACGCAGCTGATAACGCCGCCCACCGAATCTCCGGCGCGGCGCGCCTCGTCGATGCGCGCGATCATCTTCTCGGCGGCGGATGCGTCCGGGCACCGCACGATGTTGGCTTCAACCTCCTCGCGCGTCACGCGGCTCGGATCCACGGCGACCTCGATGTCGTGAACGGCGCTCACCCAGGCCACAACCTCGATCGGGGCAAAGAGATCGAGGACCTTGCGAGCGAGAACGCCGGCCGCCACCCGCGCGATCGTCTCTCGCGCGCTGGCACGACCTCCGCCGGAGCTTGCTTGTATCCCGTACTTCGCCTCGTAGGTGAAATCGGCGTGCGAGGGGCGAAAAAGCGCCTGCATCGACTCGTAAGCCGCGGGCCGCGCGTCCACGTTGCGAACGAGGATGGCGACGGGGGTCCCGAGAGTGAGCCCGTTCTCGACGCCCGAGAGGATCTCGCACGTGTCGGGCTCCTGCCTCTGCGTGACGAGGCGCGACTGCCCCGGTCGACGACGGGCAAGCTCGGCGTCAATCTCGGCGACCGTGATGGGCATGCGGGGAGGCACGCCGTCGACAACGACGCCGATCCCGGGCCCATGGGACTCGCCGAAGGAGGTGATGCGAAGCATTCTTCCGAAGGAATTGGTCATGGCGCCGAGTAGGCGTCATTGTATGGGCGACGTCCCACCGGGAAAAGGGAAACGAAAGTCCGAAACGCTGGCCCGGCTGGAGTTGGGGATAGATTAAGCGATGAAACCTCCGCCCAGGACCCGTTCACCATCGTAGAAAACGGCCGACTGCCCTGGTGTAACCCCGACGACGGGCTCGTCGAGTCTGACGCGGGCCTCGGTCCCGGCGCGCTCAACCGCGCACCGGACACCGGCATGTTGGGAACGAACCCGAACCACGGCCGAGAACGCCGTCGGCACATCCTCGTCGAAGAGGGCGTCGAGCACCGTGAAGGCGCGCGCCTCCGGCCTCGCTCCCACGACGGCCGTCCGCGTTTCCGCGTCCAGGGACCGAACATAGGCGGGGGAGCCCGTGGGAATACCCAGCCCACGGCGCTGGCCGATGGTCAGGCGCCCGATCCCGGCGTGTCGCCCCAGCGCCTCCCCTGCCTCGTTCACCACGGGCCCGGGCTCCAGGGCCTCCGGCGCGAAGCGCTGAAAGGCCGCCGAGAAATCACCGCCGGGGGCAAAGCAGACGTCCTGCGAGTCCGGGTTGTCGCTCATCTCGAGGCCGGCCGCCCGCGCCTTCGCTCGGACCTCGTCCTTGTGGAGTTCGCCGAGCGGAAACCGCAGGCGGGCGCGGGACGCTGCGGCAACCCGGTAGAGAAAGTAGGACTGATCCCGCGAGGCGTCCACGGCGCGGAGAAGTCGCGATCCCTCGAGGCGCGCATAGTGACCCGTGGCGAAGAGCTCGGCGCCGAGCGCGGCCGCGCGACGCTCCAGCGCGGCCAGCTTCACGCGCTCATTGCAGAGCACGCACGGGTTGGGAGTCCGGCCGCCCGCGTACGTGCGCGCGGTCGGCGCCATGACGGCTTCCGCAAACTCGCGCTCCAGGTCGAAGACGTAATGCGGCACGCCCAGGCGCGCCGCCAGTCGGCCCGCCGCCGCCACGGCCGAGGGCGCGCAACACGAACCCACGCGATCGCCGGCCATCTCGGCCGGGAGGTGCTTCATCGTGATCCCGAAGACGTCGTGCCCGGCCTCGTGCAGGAGCAGAAGCGCCACCGAAGAATCTACGCCCCCGGAGACCGCGACCGCTATCCGCGACACGGCCAGATCTCGCTCGCGGGACGTGCACCGGGCATTTTCACTCTGCTCCGCATCAACACGTTTCGTAGAGTACGACGGATGATGGTGTCAGGCTCGCAGTTTCGCACGTTCAGCAATCCGATGGCCCCTGAACCCTATGTGCCTCATCGATAGGAAGTGAACCGCAACTTGTGCGAAACGGCGAACCTGCTAGCCTGACACCAAGGCCGTGAAGCGCTACGACAAGGACTACTTCGACCGGTGGTACCGCGACCCACGGCACCAGGTCGTGTCGCGATCGGAGATCGCGCGGCGCGCCCTGCACCTCGTCGCGACCGCCGAGAAGCTCCTGGAACGCCCGGTCGCCCGCGTGCTGGATGTCTGCTGCGGCGAGGGTCCCTGGCGCGAGGCGCTCCTTCGCCTCCGTCCCAGGGTCTCTTACCGCGGCGTCGATTCGAGCCCGTATGTCGTCGAGCGCTACGGCAAGACCCGCGGGATACTGCTGGGTACCTTCGGAACCCTGGACGCCGTCGTCGACGAGGGCGACTTCGATCTCATCCTCTGCATCGACTCGCTCCAGTACATCCCCGACAACGAACTGGCCCCGGGGCTTGGCGCCATCACCGAGCGCCTGCGAGGCGTCGCCTGCATCGAGGCCTTCACGACCCAAGACCGCCTGGTCGGCGACAAGACCGACTGGCACGATCGCACGCCCGCCTTCTACCAGCGCGTCTTCTCCGCCGCCGGCCTCACCCCCATCGGCCTCCATTGCTGGGTCCCCCCGTCCCTGGCCCTCGACCTCCAGGTCTTCGAACGGGGGTCAGGTTGCTAGTTTCCTGCAGGTGGTTTCCCAAGGTCGACCGAAGGCCCTTTCCCGGCGGTTTCAGGCCGGAGGGCAACCTTGGGAAACCACTTCCAGCAGCCTGACACCTGGACGAGTTCCTCTGATAGACTCACACGTTCCATGATCCGTTACGTCTACGTCAGCCACGGCTGGTTGCACGGTGGCAGCACGCGCACCGACTTCGATGCCCTTGGCGCCCTGGCCATCATGCGCCGCGGCGCGGAACTCCGCGGGCTCGTGGAGGGCGAGGATTTCGCCCTCGACCTCATCGACTACTACAGTGACGGCCTCGACGCCCTCTGCCGCTGGCGCAACTGCGTCATCCTCGTGACGGATGTACCGCCGGAGGCGCTGGCCCGGCCCGAGCGCCCAGAGACCGCCGAACGGCTCCAGGAGACCCTTCGCGCAATTCGCGACGCGGGGAACTCGCTCGTCCTCGTCGACCACCACACGCTGGAGGCTCCGAGCCGGGAACGCTACGCGCGCTGGCTGGCGGAAGGCCTCTTCACGGACCTCGATCTCTGCGACATGGACCAGGAAACGGACCTCCATCGGACGCATCGCCAGAAGCGATGCGCGGCGGAGATGATGCGCGACTGGTTGCGCCGCACCTGGGGTCTCCAGGAGGACGCCATCATCGACGAGATCGCTCGCCTTGCGCATGACCAGGATTTCGGCGTCCGTAACATCCCCGGCGCCAACCGCATCTCGGCCATCATCGGCGCCGATTTCCCGCCGCTGGAGATCGTGGCGGCGCTCTCACGCGGCGAGTTCTGGAGCGACCGGTTCGAGGCGGCCTGGGAGCGGCAGGAAGAAGACACGGCGCGACAGCTCCAGCAGCTGGTCTGCGACTGGCGGACCTGGCGATTCACGAGCGGCCGGGAGATGAAAGTCGTCTACGCGCTCATGCCTCCCAACGATGTCCTGAAGGTCACTCCCGCCGGGATCCACTGCCTCGACATTCTCGGCGCCGATATCGCCGTCCTCGTCCAACGCCGATCGTTCATCTCGATGCGCGTCCGCTACCACTACAACGACTTTCACGCCGGCCGGATGCTCTCGGCTTTCGGTGGCGGTGGTCACGTGGGCGCCGCGTCCGCGGGTGGACGAGCGGGCGCTCTGCCCTACGGCGACGCGCACGAAGACAACTTCGGGGACGTCGTCGCGGCCATCGACCAGGCTCTGGCCGAGCGCGCGACCTGCGACTCGCGGCCCGGCATGGTCGCCGCGTGAAGGCTCCGTCCCGAACGCGTCCGTCACGCCCGCGAAAATCCGCCGCGCCACGACCGGCCCGCCCGGCGCTCCCGGCGCGCCCGGCGCGAAAATACGGCGAGCAACGATCGGTTGCCGAACCGGGAACGGGGCCACTCGAGGCCAATGCGCCGCGCGTCTGGAGACCGGAGACCGCCGGCGCCATCGGGGTGCGGATCGAGCGCGTCGTCGCGAAGACGGCCGCGGCCCGCGCCAAGCTCCGCGCCGGCGATGTCATCCTCGCCGTGGACGGCGAACCCGTCCGCGACTGCCTCGACGTCTTCGTGCTGGCCGACTCTCCCGCCTTCACGCTGACGGTGCGCCGGGGAGCCGAACCCGAAGCCGAGCCTTATGAGATTGGACTGGAACGAGACTACGGCGAGTTCCACGGGCTCGTCCTGGAAGATCCGCCGATCAAGCAGTGCACGAACTTCTGCCCCTTCTGCTTCGTCGACCAGGCACCACCCGATCGCAAGCTCCGCAGGGGCCTGGAGATCAAGGACGACGACTACCGGTACTCGTTCCTCTACGGCCACTACGTGACTCTCACCAACCTCGGCTCCGCTGACCTGGATCGCATCCGCCGCTACGGGCTCTCGCCTCTCTACGTGAGCGTCCAGGCGACCGATGAGGCCGCCCGCGAGAAACTCCTCGGTCGTCCCAAGGTTCCGATCCTGCCTCTGCTCGACAAGCTCGCCGAGCTCGGTGTCGAGCTCCATACGCAGGTCGTCCTCATCCCGGGGCTCAACGACGGGGCGATACTCGAACGATCCGTCGACGATCTCTGGAAGCGGCACCCCGCCGTGCAGAGCGTGGCCGTGGTGCCCGTCGGGCTCACGTCTCACCACACCAAGGGCATGCCGGGCTGGACGCCCGCGACCGCGCGCGACGCCCTGGCCGCGATCAACGGCCTCGGGCGCCGTCACCCGGCGGGCTTTGTACAGGCCGCCGATGAATGGTTCAGCATCCTCGACGAGGATCCGCCGCCGGCCGCCTACTACGGCGGCATGGCCGTGGAAGAGAACGGCGTCGGCATGGTGCGCAGGATGCTCGACGACTGGGCGGCCCTGACCCTGCCGAAGCGAGTTACCAGGAGGTCCGGCCTTGTCGTGACGGGTCGATCACCGGTGCGCTGGATGACACGCATGGTCGACAGGCTCAACGAGGTCAA
>CAZJQD010000016.1:15235-17809 GCA_964548165.1 uncultured bacterium | reverse complement strand
GTCGATCACCGGTGCGCTGGATGACACGCATGGTCGACAGGCTCAACGAGGTCAAGGGCGCGCAGTTCACGCTGACTCCCGTGACCAACCACACCTATGGCCCGGTGACCACCGTGACTGGCCTCTTGGCATGGAGCGATATCGCCGCGGCCATAGAGCCCCGCGGCGAAAAGGACCTCTACATCCCCGACGTCCTCCTGACCGCCGACGGTCGCTTCATCGATGACATCACCGTCGGCGATGCGGCCGCCGCGAGCGGGCGCCGCATTCATGTCGTTTCCTCTAACGCCGCCGGTCTAGCCTCGCTCCTGGACTGACCGCCGCCCCCACGCGACCGCGGCCGCCACGGGATCCTGGGCGCCGTCTGCGACGGCAAGCTCGGTCGCCTTCCACGCGGGATCGGCCGCGAGAACTTCTTCCCACTGGGCCAGGACGAGCGCGCGGAGCTCATGGAGTCGCCGGCGACGCACGAGGGCCTCACGCGCACCGCTTCTCTTCATCGACTCGTCATGCTCATCGAGGATCGCGGACAGGTCGGCAATGCCGGTGCCGGCACGGGCGGAGACCGCCAACGCGCGCGGATGCCATCCACCGCGACGCTCCGTGGCGGCCAGTTCCAGCGCCGCGACCGCGGAGGGAGCTCCCTCGAGATCGCACTTGTTGACCGCGAAGACGTCGGCCACCTCCAGGACCCCGGCCTTGATCGCCTGGATCCGATCACCCGCGTTCGGGACGCTCACCAGGACGACCGTGTCCGCGAGCTCCGCGACCGCGACATCGTTCTGCCCCACGCCCACGGTCTCGAGGTGAACCTCCGTGAAGCCCGCGGACGCGAGAAGCCGGGCGGCGCGCAGGGCGGCCGGCGAGAGCCCTCCGACAGCGCCGCGCGCGGCCAGGGACCGGATGTAGACGTCCGGATCGAGCGCATGACGATCCATGCGGATGCGATCGCCCAATACGGATCCGCCCGTCAGCGGGCTGGAGGGATCGACGGCAAGCACCGCAATCCGTCGCGACGGCGCCGCCGCTCGGCGCGCGGTCACGAGGGCGTCGATGAGCGAGGACTTGCCGGAACCCGGCGCGCCGGTCCAGCCGATGATGAGCGGTTCGACCGGCGGTATCAGGACAAGTAGTTGGCGTCCCGTCGCCGAGAGTCGCTCGACCTCGCTGAGCGCGCGGCCCAAAGAGGCTCGATCGCGCGCCGCGATCCCCGCCACCAGTTCGTCCGAGCGAGTGCGATCCAGGCGCGCCCGTTCGCGGGCGGACGGATCGACCGGGTTCAGGAAGGGCTCAGGCGACCGCGCCGCGAGCGGCCGCCACTTCGCGGAGGGCCGCGGCGATCTCCGCGAGCGGCGCCCCGGGACCGAAGACGCGACGGATGCCGAGGCGCTCGAGCTCCTTCGCCTCGTCCTCGGGGATCGTGCCGCCGCCCACGACGGGAATATCGGCGCGTCCCCGCTCCGCGAGCGCCGAAAGCACGCGCGGGAAGAGCTCCAGGTGAGCGCCGGACAGGCAGGAGAGCCCGATCACGTCGACGTCCTCGTCCACGGCGATAGACGCGATCTTCTCGGGAGTCTGGCGGATGCCCGTGTACACGACGTCCATGCCTTCGTCCCGGAGCGCGCGCACGATGACATGCGCGCCGCGATCGTGCCCGTCGAGCCCGGGCTTGGCAATCAGCACCTTAAGGGGTCTTTCACTCATGGCGAAAGTCTAAGCCAATTCCCGGCGACGGCCAACGGGATTGCGGACCATCAGGCCGTCCAGGTCCGCTTCAGGCCCACAAGACGAGTCAGGAGAGCGCCCGAGACCATGCCGGCGATGTGCGCGGCGTTGTCGACGCCGGAGATGAGGAACCCGAAGAGGAGCGTCATGAAGATCCATTGCGTGGTCGTGCGCTGGACGATCTGGGCGTAGGCGCCGCCGCGCAAGCGGGCCACCATGGTGAGCGAGCCGATGAGCCCGCAGATGGCGCCGGACGCGCCGACCTGGAAGAGCCGACCGTCGTGCCACCAGAGGCTCGTCGCATTGCCCAGCACACCGGACGCGAGGTAGACGAAGAGGAAGCGAGCTGTCCCGAGATTGCGCGCGGTCTCGGGACCGACGGCGTTCAGGGCCATCGTGTTGAAGAGGAGGTGCAGAACCCCGAAGTGCGCGAACATGGCCGTGAAGAGTCGCCACCACTCGCCGTTCTGGAGAACGGCCGCGCCGGAGAGCGCGCCGAGCTTCAGGAGGGCGGCGGCGAAGAGCTCGCCGGGCAGGAGCAGTTCCAGGGGCCGCGCGCCGGCCAGGATGGCGACGAGCCCGACGACGACGTAGTGGACGAAAATGACCGAGCGCAATCCCACCACGGGAAGGTCCGGACGCGCCAGGAAACGGGCCACCTCCGCCTTCGGCCTCTCGGGCGCACGGAGACTGCGACCGCAACGATGGCACACCGGGTTCTGCGGCGACTCGATCGCCCCGCAATGAGGGCAGAGGATGGCGTTAGTTCCCGCCACGGGCGCTCCCCATCGAGATGGTCCCCATCGCGCCCGTACCGGAAGCGTCCGGTCCGGGTGCGCCCGTTCCGGA
>CAZJQD010000016.1:0-15135 GCA_964548165.1 uncultured bacterium | reverse complement strand
TGGTCCCCATCGCGCCCGTACCGGAAGCGTCCGGTCCGGGTGCGCCCGTTCCGGACGCGTCCGTTCCGGCGGCCGAGCGAACGGCCTCGAACGTTCTCCGCGCGGCGCCGCTTCGGATCAGGTCGCGAACATGATCGGCGGCGGCTGGAAACTCCAGGTCCAGGGCCAGCGCCAGGGCGGCCGCAGCATTCAGCTCGACGGCCAGCATGGCCGACGAGGGCGCTGTGCCCTCCAGGACCGCGCGGACGAGCGCGGCGGAAGCGGCGCGATCCGCGGCGACCATGCCGATCTCCGGGATTGGAGTCCGGCCGAACGTCTCGGCGGTCAGCGTCACTTCCTCGCATCGCCCCGCGCGAACGAGGATGGCCTCTGTCGGACCACCGGTCGCAATCTCGTCGAGCACGGCACCATCGCTCGAACGGCCACAGACCACGAGCGCGCCTCGAGCGCCCAGCAACCGCAGGGCCTCCGCCACCACGCGGACTCGGTCGCGAGCGAAGACGCCGACCACCTGGTGCGTGGCGCCCGCGGGATTGGCCAGGGGCCCGACCAGGTTGAATGCCGTCCGCACGCCCTCGGCCGCCAGGGCCTTTCTCACGGGCATCACGTGGGCGAAGGCTCGGTGATACCGAGGCGCGAAGAAGAACGCGAAGCCCGTGCGATCAAGGAGCGCCGCGGCTTCGGCCGGCTCCAGTTCCACGCGCAATCCCAGCTCCTCCAGTACGTCCGCCGACCCGCATCGTGACGCCACCGCGCGGTTGCCGTGCTTGGCGACGGCCAGGCCTCTCCGCGCATCCACGGCACTCCCCGCCGCGGTGGCCCCCACCGCGGTGGCCCCCGCTGCGGCGGTGCCGCGGGCCGAGGCCGCCACGAATGCCGCGGCCGTCGAGACGTTGAACGTCGAGGCTCCGCCGCCGGTCCCGCAGGTGTCCACGACCGTCCCTGCCGCGAACGCGGGAACGGGGACAGCGCGTCGACGAACTTCTCGGGCAAGCCCTGCCAGCGTGGCGGCCGAGACGGTCTCGACGGCGAGCGCCGGGGTCGTCAAAAGCGCCCGAATGCGCGCCTCGTCGACGAGCCCCTCCGCCATGGCGGACATGACCGCCGCTGCCTCTTGCTCATCCAGGGCACGCTCGCGCGCGGCGGCGACAAGCGCATCGAATTCCTTGGTCGTCATCATGAGGAGTATTGTATCGGCACAGGCACCGATCGCCTACCGCGGTCGGCCGGGTTCCCGGGTCCTACCGCTTCAGATCGAGGACCGATCCCAGGATCTCGTCCTCGGTCCGCGCCAGCGTGGCGCCGACGCGCGAGAACTTCTCGTTCCGGATGAGATTAACCATCTCCGTCGCCACATCGGTATTCGAGAGCTCGATCATGCCCGGTCGCATGGACTGCTCGACGCGCATCCCGACGCCCGAGTTCGGCGTGGGAACCTGGAGATTGCCGCCAATGGACGCCAGTCCCTCGGGATTGGCGAACCTCACGGGACGGATGCGACCGACGTCCACGGGCTGACCATCGGCACCGGTGGCCCGCACGGCGCCGTCGACGCCGACCGAGACGGACTGAGCTCCGGGTGGCACGGTGATGGGCGGATCCAGGAGGGCGCCGTCGGGAGTGGCAATGCGACCGGAGGCGTCGATCTGGAACGACCCGTCACGCGTGAACGCCAGGCGCCCCGACCCGTCGCGGACTGCAAAAAAGCCGTCGCCCTCGATCGCCAGGTCCAGGGGCTGACCGGTCAGGGCAACCGGCCCGGGTGACATGGATTGGGAGATAGCTCCGGCCTCCACGCCCCTCCCCCCGGGACCGGTTTGATTCCTGACGGAGGAGGACTTGAAGCCAGGCGTGTTCACGTTGGCTAGGTTGTTGGAAGTGACATCGAGCCCGAGCTGGGCGGTCCTCAGCACGTCCCCGGCAAAGCGCAAACCATCCATGGTAGAAGTCTCCTGTCCTTAAACTCTAGCCCCGCCCGGCCCGGTGCGTCAACGGGTGAAAAGGCATATTGAACGTGTGATTGGTCGCCCCAGGCCCTCGGCCGGATGCGGCTACCGGTTCCGCGTCCGGTTCATCAGGCGCTCCGTGAGATCCTGCATCGCGCCGACGCGGCGAGCCTTCTCCTCGTCGTCGATGGCGAAGGTCACCTTCAGGACCGTCGACTCCTTCGTGCCCGGCGGGAGAAACTTTCGCTCCAGGAGAAGCTTCGGCCCTTGATCAAAGAGCACGACCACCGTGTCCTCCTCGATCGCGTCCACCACCGCGTAATGACTCACCGAATCGCTCATCGTTGTCTCCTCTCCCGGGGCCCTGCCCCACCGGGGCCGCGGGCCCCTTCCGAAGATCGCTAAGCGGCGGGCCGCCAGTCGAGGAGCAGGCACTGGACCCGCGACCTCCCGCCCCATTCGTTCTTCTCCATCGTGAAGGCCACGTCCACCCGTTCCCCGGCGTCGGGAGCTGATGGACCCGCGTTCCACTGCACGGCCTCGATCCTCGCCCCGTCCCGGGCCAGGTTCAACTTGAGATGCTGTCCCTCGTCGCCCATGCGGCGCGCCTCGACAACCTCGGCGCCCCGGACGCAGAAGACGGGTGCCTCGTTGCCGTGCCCCGTGGGCTCCAGTCGCGCCAGCTCGCCCATCAGGCGATCGTTCACCGCGTCGGTGCGCAACTCCGCGTCCACGGTCAGCCGCGGCAGGAGGTCTTCCGGCGACAGGGTCTCCCGGACATACGCGTTGAACCGGTCGCGGAAGGCCGCGAGATCAGCGGGACGAATCGCGATCCCGGCGGCGCCGGCATGGCCGCCGTAGTGCGCGATGACGTCCGTCAGGGCGCGGAACGCCTGGGTCAGGTCGAGCCCGGGAATCGAACGCGAGGTCCCCTTCCAGATCTCGCCCTCGTCCTCGATGAAGAGCACGACCGGTCGGCCCACGTCGTGCATCAGCCGGTTCGCCACGATCCCCGTGACACCATGCTCGATGCCGGCCACCGACAGGACGACCGCCGCGTCCCGTTCCGGATCGAACGTCCTCGCCATGACCTCGGCGGCCACCTCGGCATTCAGCTTCACGAGATCCTTGCGCTGGTTGTTCAGCTCCAGGAGCTTCGCCGCGCCGCGCCGAGCCGACTCCAGGTCCGGCGCCATCAAGAGCTCGGCGGCCACCGAGGCCTGCCCCAGCCGGCCCGCCGCGTTGATGGCCGGCGCCAGCGACCAGGCCACGTCCTTGGCGGTCAGGCGCGCCTGGGAGCCCGCGGGATTCCGAAGAAACACCTCCCGGAGTGCCGCGACCCCGGGCCGCGTCGACTTCGCCAGGACCTCAAGCCCCCGCCGCACCAGCACGCGATTCTCGGACTTGAGGGGCATCACGTCCGCGAGCGTGGCCATCGCCACGAGATCGAGGTTGCGCTTCAGGAACTCCTGGAGAGGCCGGGTGCGCAGGGACCAGAGCCGACGCAGGACGGCCGCGGTCGCCAGCGCATCGGCGAGCGCGCGGTGCGCGTCCTTCAAGGAGACCTTGAAGCGCGCGGCCAACGACCCCAGCGAGTGATCCTCGCCGGGCAGGAGCTTTCGGGAGATCGTCAGCGTATCGACGACAGTCCCCTTCGGCGCGGCAAGACCCAGCCGTTCGGTCGCGGCCTTCAGGAATCGCATGTCGAACGGCGCATTATGAGCGACAAGCGTGGCCCCGTCGGCAAAGACCAGGAACTCCGGGATGACCTCCTCCGCTCCCGGCGCATCGGCGACCATGGCCTCGGTGATGCCGTGGATCTCCGTGACGGCGGCGCTGATGGGGATCGTCGGCTTGATGAGCCTCTGGAAGCGCCCGGTCTCGACGCCGTTATGCAGGCGCACGCCCGCGATCTCGAGGATCTCGTCGCGGTCAGCGCCGCCCGTCGTCTCCACGTCGAAGACCACGAGATCGCGACCGGCCAGTTCCTCGTCGGCGGAGAGAAAGACCGCCTGGGCGAACTTGAAGGCGACGGCGCAGGCGCAGAGATGCTTCCAGGGATACGCGCAGTCCTTGCGCTTGGGATCGACGACGGCATACGCGGCCGGGAGCTTCTCGTCCGGCTCGTGGTGATCGAGGATGATGACGTCCATGTTCAGCTTGTGCGCGGCGTCGACGCCGGCGAAGTCGCGGATGCCGCAATCGACGGCCAGCACGAGCGTGGCTCCCGCGGCGGCGGCGGCCTCCACGGCGGGTAGCGAGAGCCCGTAGCCGTCCTCGGGCGTGGGCACCTTCCAGCCCCGCTTGACGCCCAGGGTGTCCAAGAGATCAACGAGGATGGTCGTGGAGGTGACGCCGTCGACGTCGCGATCGCCGGCCACGAAGACGGTCTCGCCTCGCGTCACGGCCATCTGCAGGCGCCCCACGGCCTTCGCCATGTCCGCCATCTGGAACGGGTTCTCAAGGAGCTCGGTGTCGGCGGAGAGGAACGCGGCCGCCTCGTCGGGCGTGTGATATCCCCTCCCCACCAGGACGCGCGCCACGGCCTCGCAAACGCCCAGCGCGTTCGCGACGGCCAGGACCTCGTCCGGCGGCGCGTCCGGGAAGATCCAGCGCTTGCCGGTTCTACTCATGGAAAATCAAACCCGACGCGCGCGGCTCCGGGATCAAAGGATCTCCTCGACGATGAGCGGCATCGTCCGCGCGGGCCCATCGCCGACGACGACGGCCTGCTCCATCCGCTTGCGGCACTCCGCGAGCCGAGACTCGTCGTTGTAGCGATACGCGAGCAGGACGTCCCCGGGCTTCACGACATCGCCGGGTTTCTTCAGGAACTCGACGCCGACCGCCGGATCGATGATGTCGTCCGACTTCTGCCGGCCGCCGCCCAGGACCACGATCGCCATGCCCGCGAGGTAGGTGTCGATCGAGACGACGACGCCCGAGCGATCGGCCTTCATCTCCAGGCGCGACTTCGCCTGTGGGAGCAGACCGGGATCGTCGCAGACCCTGGCGTCGCCGCCCTGCATCTCGATCATCTTCCGGAAGCGTTCCAGCCCCGAGCCGTCCGCGATCGATTTCTCGATCTTCGCGCGCCCCTCGGCCACGTCCTTGGCCAGCTTGGCCATCGCCAGCATCCGCGCACCGAACTCGACCGTGATCGTCCTTAGGTCGGCGGGCCCGCCGCCCTTGAGGATCGCGATCGTCTCCTCGATCTCGAGCGCGTTGCCGGCCAGGATGCCGAGGGGCTGGTCCATGTTCGTGATCATGGCCATCGCGTTGACACCCGAGTTCTTGCAGATGGCGACCATGAGCCTGGCGAGGGCGCGGGAGTCCTCCAGCTTCTGCATGAAGGCGCCGGAGCCCGTCTTGACGTCCAGGAGGAGGTTGCGGGGACCGGCCGCCAGCTTCTTGGAGAGGATCGAGGCGGCGATGAGGTCCATGGAGTCGACGGTGGCCGTGACGTCGCGCATGGCGTAGAGCTTCTTGTCGGCGGGAGCGATATCGGCGGTCTGCCCCGTGATCACGCCGCCCGCGCCGAGGAGCACCCGCTCGAAATCGGCGTCGGAGAGATTGACGCTGAAGCCCGGGATCGCTTCGAGCTTGTCGAGCGTGCCGCCGGTGTGGCCCAGGCCGCGCCCGGACATCATCGGGACATAGCCACCGTTGGCCATGACCAGGGGAGCGAGCGGGAGGGAGACCTTGTCGCCGACGCCGCCCGTGGAGTGCTTGTCGACGGTGGGGCCGGGGACGCGCGAGAGATCCATCGACTTCCCCGACTTCTGCATCGCCTGCGTGAGGATGGCCGTCTCGACGTCGTCGAGCTTGCGGAAAAAGACGGCCATCAGGAACGCGCCCGCCTGGTAATCGGGGATCGCGCCGCTGACGAATCCGGAGACCATGAACTCGATCTCCTCTCGGCTCAGCGTGCCACCGTCGCGCTTCTTCTTGATGATCTCGTAGGGAACCAGCATGATCTGCCTCCTCGCGGCCGTCTCGAGGATGCCGCACGGTCTTTGTAGGCCCCGTAATCTCCGCCGTCAAGCGGGGATTAACGATGTTGAAGGCCGTGAAAGGCCCTGATGGGGTTGATTTCTATTGACTTACGAGGTCGACCGCTGATAGAGTACCGCCTCTCTTGTGAGGAGGTTGCAGACAGCAACTCTTGAAAATCCAACAGTTTAAGACACTTGTTGTGACCGCCGGCACGTGTGCCAAGTGCGGCTCTCCCCTGTCGCGCAAAAACGAGGGTCGCGCCATCACCGTCGTGACCCAGAAGCGTCGGCGCTACATCGGCCAGAAGCTCTGCCTCCAGCACCTCCCCGACGAGAAGAAGTTACGCGAACTCCTCAAGCCCATCCCCACCGCCGCACGCAAGGAACGGATCCAGAAGGCGCGCGAAGACGCCCAGTCCACGGGCATGCGCGGCGCCGACCTCCTGGACTACTGCAATCGTTGCGGAAACAAGGGCGCCAAGTGCCACTGCCCCGGGGGCCCGTACTACCCCTGACCCTTCGGGACCACCGGAGCGTGGAGGAGCCCGAGCTCCAGGGCTCTTTCGTAGTCGGCCAAGGTCTCGACCGTCCAGAGGGGCGGCAATTCCCTTAGTCGTCGTCCCGCGGCGCTCGAGGACTGCTTCA
The DNA here is from genome assembly GCA_964548165.1 of uncultured bacterium. Lineage (GTDB taxonomy): Bacteria > UBA8481 > UBA8481 > UBA8481 > UBA8481 > CAZJQD01. The sequence continues at coordinate 8,549 of CAZJQD010000016.1, read as the reverse complement.
CGTGAGAAGTGGTGAGTGTCACGCTCACCCGGTCGAAGATACCCTCGTGATCGACCGAGAGCCCCAGCAGGACACACTCGTCGCCAGCAGAGGAAGCCACCGCCACGCTGGCATCTTCGAGCGCGGCAAAGGCGGCATCGACATCGGGCGCGGAGAGGACGGGACTCTCCCTGAGCACGATCACCACCCGCGTTGCTCCGGCAGAAAAGACAGCCGATGTGACGCGTCGCACCCTCTCCGCGATACCACCGCCCTCCTGGACCAGGACGGAAAAGCCGTCGAGATGGAGCTCCCGGCGCGAGGTCTCGTCCCGGTGTTCCAGGACGAAGACCACATCGCGCCCGGACTCCGCCAGCTTGCCGGCGACGGCGCGGATGTGGGCCAGGAGTTCGCGCTGAACCACGAGCGCCGCCTCCTCCCCGAGCGCCTCGACAAGCGCGGGCTTGCCGGAGCCGGTGACGGCGGAGCCAGGAAAGACGAGGACGAGTTCCTTCAGCACGCGCGAAGGAGTTGAGAGAGAAACACGAGGAAGAGGACGACCGACCAGGGAGAGAAGCCTCCGCGAGCCTCACCGGATGGCGTTCCCGCCACGTCCTCGGTGCGAGCGACCTCGTCGTCGGCGTCCGTCGTGACCTCGGTCGGGAACGCGGTCCCCGTGGCCCCCTCTTGCTGATGCGGCCTCGTCGTCGACGGCCACTCCGCGGTTGCCGGGCGTGCACTCGCCGCGGCATCCCGCCTGGGCGCCACGGGACGGATCCACCGCACCGTCAACGCGCGCCCAGCCAACTCGCGCGCGGCCTGCTCGGCACTCGCTGTGTCCAGCTCGCCCTCGACCGTCCGTCCCATCGGATCGCGCGCGCTGTAGGCGAAGATCACGACCACCTCACCTGCCAGCGAGGGATCAAGCGCGACGGCCCGAGGCGAGAGCGGCGGTGATGGCGGCGACGCCGACCACGTCCTCGACACTGCACCCGCGCGAGAGATCGCTCATCGGACGCGCCAGACCCTGCACGATCGGCCCAAGCGCTTCGGCGCCGGCAAGGCGCTCGACCAGCTTGTAGGCGATGTTGCCGGCATCGAGGTCAGGAAAGACGAGGATGTTGGCCCGACCGGCGACGGGGGAACCGGGGGCCTTGCGCGAGCCGATCCCCGGGATGATCGCGGCGTCCGCCTGGAGCTCGCCGTCGACCTGGAGATCCGGCCTCTGCTCGCGCACCAGGGCGAGGGCCTTGAGCACCTTCTCAACGTCATCGTGTTTCGCCGAACCCTTGGTCGAGAAAGAAAGCATGGCGACGCGGGGTTCGCGCCCGAGGATGGCGCGAAAGGTATCGGCCGAGGAGATGGCGATGTTGGCCAATTGCTTGGGATTGGGGTTCGGCACGACGCCGCAGTCGGCGAAGCCCAGCGTCCCCTCCTCGCCCCACGCGGGATCCTTGAGCGTCATGAAGAAGATGGAGGAGACCGTGGAGATGCCCGGGGCCATGCCGATGATCCGGATGGCCGCCTTCATGACGTCGGCCGTCGTGGATGCCGCGCCCGATACGGCGCCGTCGTAGCGACCGGAGGCCACCAGGGCCGCGCCCAGGTTGAGGGGCTCCTTCAAGGCCGCGACGGCATCCTCGTCGGACGCGTTGGCAAACTTGCGGGTCGTCTTCAGGAACGCCACCAATTCCCTGTCCTCGCCGGCGCTCTGGGGATCGAGATAGCGCACGCCGGCGAGTGGTGCGTTCGGGGCGCTCCCGCGCACGGCCGCCTCGGCTCCGAGCACCAGGACCTCCGCCGCGTAAGGCTCGTTCACCACGCGCCCGGCGGCCTCCACGATGCGGGCGTCGTCGCCCTCGGGAAACACGAGCTTCACCTTGCGGGACCGATCCCGCGCAGACTGGATGACGTTCAACGCAGTTTCCTTTCCAGGGCGGCGACGACGACGGGGGGCACGTAGGCGCTGACGTCGCGACCCTGCCGCGCCACTTCCTTGACGATCGAGGAGGACACGAACGTGCGCTCCGGCGAGGCCACCAGGAAGAACGTCTCGATCCCGGGCCTCAGGGACTGGTTCATGAGCGCCATCTGGAGCTCATACTCGAAGTCGCTGACGAACCGGAGGCCACGGATGATCGTGCCCGCCTCCGTCTCGGCCATGAAGTCCACGAGGAGCCCGGAGAACCTCCGGACCTCCACCCCCGGGCAGTCCGCGAAGACCTCCGTGAGCATGGCCACGCGCTCCTCAACCGAAAAAAAAGTCTGCTTGGCGGGGTTGTCGAGGACGGCCACGATGAGCCGCTCGAAGACAGCCGCCGCCCGACGAGCGACGTCGACGTGCCCGTTGGTCGGGGGATCGAACGAACCGGGATAGACCGCTATGCCGCGCACCGTGCTCACGCCGACAGCATAAGCCGTCGTCACCCCCGGACGCCAGACAGATGAACGCCGCGGAACACGGCACGGCCCACGAGACCCCCGCCGCGCGATCGCGGTCGCGGGCGGGAGTTTCTCGTATCAGTCCTTCTCTCTCACCGCGCCTGCGGCAGGATCGCGGCGAGCACGTCCTGCGGGAAGAGGTTGGCCTGCGCCAGGGCCGCCGAGGACGTCTGCCGCAACAGGCTCGCCAGCGCCAGGTTGACGGTCTCCTTCCCGAGGTCGGCATCGACGATGGCGCCTAGCGCGCCCTCGTGAGCCTCGATCTGCGCATCGATGAAATCTCCGATACTGGTCAGGCGATTCTGCACGGCGCCCAGCGACGCGGCCGACGTGATCACCAGGTTGATGGCGCTGTCGATACGTGTCAGCGCGCTCGTCGCTGCCGCCTGGGTCGAGACGCTGACCGAGGAAACGCCCAGCGCCGAGGCCGTGGACGTGCGAATGTTGAGCCTCAGGACGTTGCCGGAATCGGCCCCGACCTGGAACGTAAGCGTCGCGCGGCCGGTCGCATAAGTGCCATCGATGAGATTTCTCGAGTTGAACTGAGTGGTCGACGCGATCGTGCCGATCTGGGACAACAACTGCGTGACCTCGGTCTGGTTGGCGTTCCGGTCCGCGGTGGTCAGCGTGGAGTTGATCGAGCTGAGCGCCTTGGTCCGGATCTCGCGCAACTGGTCGAGGATCGATTCGAGACCGCTGGACGCGGTCTGCACGAGCGAGTTCGAGACCTGGTTGTAATCGGAAAGCGTCTCGAGCGAGGAAAGCCGGGCTCGAAAGCGCGTGGCGATCCCGAAACCTGCCGGACTGTCGGACGGTCGCTCGACCTGGTAACCGGTGGCCAGGCGACGAGTCGCCGTGCCGAAAAGATCGGTGGCCGCATTAAGGCCACGTAGTGCGAATAGGGCGGCCTCATTAGACCGCGTGACAAATGCCATGGATAGTCCCTCCCTGGACCTACGGGCCGCCGCGTGTCTGTATCACGACGGACCCATCATTCCATTCCTTACGATCGTTGGCTTATGGTGTTATGACAGGATTGTGCGAGCTATTGCGGACGCATACGGCATGACTGCCCGTACGCCCGAGGGCGTCTCGTCCCTGAGTACCACCTCCTCATCCGTGAGTTGCTGGAAGAATCCTAGTCCGGCCCGGACGGGAGAGTCAAGGCCTCAGGCCGCGCCTTGGGGTTCTCCGGGAAGGGGGAACCGGACGATCACTTCGACCCCGCGTCCCTCGCCTCCTTCCAGCCGTATGCTCCCTCCATTCTGCTCGACGATGACGCGCGCGATCGCCAGCCCGAGGCCCAGCCCGCCATGCTTGCGGGAGGGTGTGGGATCAACCTGGTAGAAGTCGCTGAAGACGCGCGCCATCTCCTCCGCCGGAATCCCAAGCCCCTCGTCCTGGACGCGAACCTCGGCGGACCTGCCCGCGTCCAGGGTGACAAGCCCGATCGAGACCTTGCCCTCGGCGGGAGAGAACTTGATGGCGTTATCGAGCAGGTGCCGGAAGACCTGCGTCAGCCTCTCGGGCTCACCCCGCACCACGACCGGAACTTCGGGGAGTCGCAGGGTGACCTTCACTCCTCGCTCCGCGGCACGCGCCCGGCAGGCTTCAGCCGCATCGCCCATCACGGCCCGCAGGTCGACATCCGAGGGTGCCCCGGGCACCCGCGACCCGGCCTCCGCAAACGAGAGAATCTCGTTGATGAGCGAGACGAGGGCATCGGCGTTGCGGATGCAATGCGAGAGCTTCTCGCGCTGGATATCGTGCAGCGGCCCGAAGGATCCGCTACGGAGCAGCTCGCAATACCCGCGAATCGCGGCCAGGGGCGTCTTGAGCTCGTGGGAGACATTCGCCAGGATCATGCCCTTCGTACGGCTCAACACCTTGAGATCATCGTTCAGACGCTCCAGGTCAGCCGCGCGCTCCTTGAGTTCACCCTCGCGCCTCCGGATCGCTTCGCTCATCGACGCAAACGATCGTTCCAGTGCCCCGACCTCGTCACCCGCGTTGCGGGAGGGCCGGATTTCCGGCTGACCGCCCCGCGCCAGGTCCTCGGCGGACTCCGCCAGCAGGCTCAAAGGACCCGTCAGGCGGGCCGAGAAATAGAACGTCGCGAGGATCGAGCAGGCCAGGATGAGCACGACAACCAGCACGCCAAGGGTCAATACCTCGCGAAAGCGGCTCTCGAGCTCGACGCGCCGCAGGGCCACCTCGTTCTCGATGTCATCGAGGTAGATCCCGGAACCGATGACCCAGTCCCATTCGGGGATCAGCTTGACCAGGGAGAGCTTGCGATATCCCTCGCGGGTCGTGCCCGAGTCCACGGCGGGCTTGCGCCAGAAATACTCCAGGAAGCCCTCGCCCGAGGTCGCGCAGAGCTCATTCGCGGCCAGGAGAAAGGCGGTCGGCCGGATCCCGTGCTCGGCCAGTGCCGGCGACGTGGCGGGCCAGAGCCTCCCGTCGTGCATGATCAAATCGAGCCGATCCAGATCTGTCCACGCTGCGATCGGCGTGCCGATCGCCGGGGGAAACGTCCCATGCATCGCGACGCGGGCCACCGAGTCGCCCGGCTGAGGGCGAAAATCGTGGATCCAGAAGTAGCCGATTCCTCGATCGTACCGCAAGGAAGAGAGATGCGCGAGAAAGCGGCGGCGTCCCTCGGTATCGGTCAGCTCGCCGGTATGAACGCGCCTGAGGTAGTGGCCGGCTATCCCGTGCGCCATGCTGACGACCGACTGGAGATGGGCGCGCCGGGACGCCATCGCTTCGCGTTCGAAATGCGTCAGGGTCGCGGCAAAATCGCGCCGGACCTGCCGGTCGACGTACACGCTCACTCCACCTACCGCCAGGAGAAGGAGCACGGAGGTCAGGAGAACAAATTTTTGGCGAAGCTTCATCCTGCCGTGGGGCCTCCCGCGCCTCTCAGCTCGGCTGAGCCACTCCGCTCGGCCGGGCGATCCTATTCTCGCGGGTGTCCCGCCAGCGTCAAGACCTCAGGGGCAACGGGACCATGTTTCCTCGCCGTCGCCGAGGGCGGCGATCAGGGTTGCAGGACGATGTAGCGGTTGGCGCCGCCGTGGCGAAGGAGGAGGCGATGCGCGCCCTCGCGCGCGAGGACCTCCTCGAGGACGTCCACGGACGGCAACTTCACGCCGTCCACCTCCAGGATGCCCGACTGCGGGGTGACTCCCCGCCTGGCGGCCTCCGAGCCCTCCTGGACCTCGGTCACGAGAACGACCCCGCGCACGGGGAGATTCAGGCGCCGCGCCTCGTCCCCCTCGACCCAGCGCACTGTCATCCCGAAGCGAGCGGTAGCCGCAGCGGGACGCGCATCCCCGGACGGGCGTTCTTCGCGGGCCGAACCCTCCGCTTGATCGACGCTCGCGGGGCGCTCCGCCACCGTCACCTGGATCGTGACCGTATTCCGGTCCCTCACGTACGTGACCGGTACCGTGCTCCCGACCGGCGTGCGCGCGACGACGTCGGTCAACGAGGTCGACGTGGTCACCTCCACGCCGTTCCAATTCGTGATAACGTCGCCGGCCCGAAGACCGGCCCGGTCCGCGGGTCCGTCCTCGACCACGTCCGTGATGAGCGCGCCGCGCGTACTGGAGAGCCCCAGGTTGCGGCGAAGATCGTCATTGAGATCCTGGATGGCGACGCCGAGGTAACCGCGCACGACCTTTCCGTGCGTGAGGATCGACTCGACCGAATAGCGGGCCGCGTTGGCGGGGATGGCAAATCCGATGCCGTCACTGCCGCGACTGCCGCCCGTCATGATCGCAACGTTGATGCCGATCACCTCGCCGTTGAGGTTCACGAGCGGTCCGCCCGAGTTCCCCATGTTGATGGCCGCGTCGGTCTGGATGAAATTCTCCTGGGCCTCCAGGCGGAGCCCGCTACGGGAGAGGGCGGAGACGATGCCCATGGTCACGGTCTGCGAGAGATTACCGTCGAACGGCGTGCCCATCGCGAGGACGATCATGCCGACGCGGAGATGATCGGAGTTCCCCAGGCGCGCCTCGGGAAACGGTCCTTCGCCCTTGATCCGAAGCACGGCGATATCCAGCCTGGGATCGGCGCCCACGAGCTCGGCGGGGAGCTCGCGGCCGTCGCCGAGCTTGACCGTGATCTCGTCGGCGCCGTCGATGACATGGTTGTTCGTGATGGCGATGCCGGCGCTGTCGATGATCACGCCCGAACCCAGGCCCCGGTTCACGCCCTCGCGCGGCGGACGCGAGAAGGGCGTGCCGAAGAACTGCCGGAAGAACGGGTCGTTCCCTAAGGGGTGCTGGAATCCGGGGATGGTGTAGCGCTGCTTGGTCTGCACCGAGATCACCGCCGGCATGACGGCGGCGGAGGCCTCGACGATGGAGGCCTCGGCGTCCCGGAGCGAGAGCGGGGCGAGGACGGTGGATGGCGGCAGGGCCACCGCCCGCTGTTCGCGCGAGAAGAACTCCATGTACGCAAAGTGCACGGCAAACGCGAAGATGAGCATGAGGAGCGCGGTTGAGACGATCACGCAACCCCGAACCAGCCACCGATTCATATCACCAACCTCCGACACATCGGATCTGCAACCCGACAATTCACCACAGAGACCACGGGGACCACGGAGAGGACTCGAAACCATATTCAGCTGAATTGCGGGTTCGGCAAACATGGTGCCAAACATGCTCTCGTTCCCGTTGGACAGGAAAGTGAGCTGGAAAGTTTATCGAGTCATCCTTCCTGCAGTTCTCCGTGGTCCCCGTGGTCTCAGTGGTTCAAATTCCGTGCGTTACTTCACCTCGAAGTCGGCATCGACGACCTTCTCCCCGCCGGACCCACCCTTGGACTCCCCGCCGGAGGGACCGCCGGAAGGTCCGCCCGCCGGGCCCGCGCCACCGCCCGCGCCCTCGGCGCCGGGCTGGCCGCCGGAGGCCTGGTAGGCCTTGGCGACCGCTTCGTCACGAACCTTGCTGAGCGCCTCGAGGGCGGCCTTGACCTCCCCCGGCTTCTTGGCCTCTACCGCTTCCTTGACCTTCTTGTTCGCGGACTCGATCGCGGAGCGCGTGGAGGCGTCGAGCTTGTCGCCAAGCTCCTTGAGCATCTTCTCGGTCGCATAAGACTCGTGCTCGCCCTGGTTGAGCGTCTCAATCTCCTCGCGGTTCTTCTTGTCCTCCTCGGCGTGCAGTTCCGCCTCGCGGATCGCGCGGTCCACCTCGTCCTTGTTCATGCCCGAGGACGCCGTGATCTTGATCGACTGCTCCTTGCCCGTCGCCTTGTCCTTGGCGGAGACATGGATGATGCCGTTCGCGTCGATGTCGAACGTGCACTCGATCTGGGGGACGCCGCGCGGAGCGGGGGGGATGCCGTCGAGCTTGAAGTTGCCGAGCGACTTGTTGTCCCGGGCCAGCTGGCGCTCGCCCTGCAGGACGTTGATCTCGACCGCCGGCTGGCTGTCGGCGGCCGTGGAGTAGACCTGCGACTTCTTGGTGGGAATGGTCGTGTTGCGGGGGATCATGACGTTCATCAGCCCGCCCTCGACCTCCACGCCCAGCGATAGAGGGGTGACGTCCAGGAGGAGGATGTCCTTGAGGTTCTCGTCGCCCGTCAGGACGCCGCCCTGGATGGCCGCGCCCACGGCCACGACCTCGTCCGGGTTCACCGACTTGTTCGGCTCCTTCCCGAAGATCTCCTTCACCTTTGCCTGGATACAGGGCATGCGGGTGGAACCTCCGACCAGGACGACCTCGTCGATCTGCGCGGCGGTCAAGCCGGAATCCTTGAGCGCCTGGACGGACGGTCCGACGGATCGCTCCACGAGGTCCTCGACGAGGCGCTCGAACTGGGAACGCGTGATCGTATGCACGAGGTGCTTGGGACCGGTGGCGTCGGCCGTGATAAACGGCAGGTTCACCTCGGTCTGCGCGGACGTGGAGAGCTCGATCTTGGCCTTCTCCGCGGCCTCCTTGAGGCGCTGGAGGGCCATGCGGTCCTTGCGGACGTCGATCCCGTTCTCCTTCTGGAAGGCGTCGGCGAGGAAATCCATCACGCGGACGTCGAAGTCGTCGTCGCCGAGATGGGTATCGCCGTTCGTGGACTTGACCTCGATCACGCCTTCGCCGACCTCCAGGATGGAC
>CAZJQD010000015.1:1358-75500 GCA_964548165.1 uncultured bacterium | reverse complement strand
CCTGTCACCCATGACCTTGTAACTCAGCCTACACGCGGGCCTATCCACCCAAGCGAAGCGCTAGGAGGGCCAGGCTGGAGAAGATGCCGATGAAGGTGCGGAGGTTGCTCATGGATTCGCGACGGGGGGCTTCGGACTCGATATAGACGGTGGTGTTGGCGGGGAGATTGGGGTCGGGTTGGCGGCCTTCGGCGATTCGCTTGAGGTCGTAGGCCTGGGCGGCTCCGTCGGGGAGGCGGACGTTGATCTCGCTGGTGCGGGCGGTGGTGGTGACGCCGCCGGCGGCGGCTAGGAGCTGGGTGATTGTGCCTGGGGGATACTGGCCGGGGGCTTTGACGTCACCGATGACGGTGACGAGAGGTTGGGTCTCCCCTGCCGGTGATGGGCGGCGGGGGATGAGGACGCGGTCGCCTTCGTTGAGGTTGGTGTCGAGGGCGTGGCCTAGGGCTATGTCGGTCGCGTTGAGGGTTACTGACTCGCCGCGGCCGCGATCTAGAATGACTGCATTGAGATCGGCTCGCGTGTCAGGAGCGGCTTCGCGGACGGCGTCGGCGAGGGTGAAGCCGCGCTGGGTGCCGGGGCGGGTCACGGAGCCGTACACTTGGACGTTGGGGATGATGGCTCTGGGACGGATGGGGATCATGATGCGGGCTCGGTCGTCGAGGCGGATGTCATCGGTTCGGCCGGAGAGGATGTCCTGAACGTTGATGCGGGTCGGGGTGTCGATGCTGGTTCGGAGCTCGGCGTTCGATAGGTCGGCCTCGGGGATGGGGCCGCCGGCGGCGGAGATGGCTTCGCTCAAGAAGAGGCCGGAGACCCAGTTTGGCTTGGCGACGGCGCCGGAGACGAGAATCCTGGGGAGTGCGGGGACGACGATAACTTCACCGCCGGTCAGGGCTTGGTCCTGGGCGGCTCCGGCGAGAATTAGAGTGGCGTTGACGATGGTGCTCGATTCGGCGCTGGTGACTCGGACCTCGGTCGGGTTGGCGTCGGCGGTGAAGCCTTCGGCGGCGGAGATGGCGCCGATGAGCGTCGTCGCCGGATACGTGCCGGACTTCTTCACGGCGCCAATGACGACAACCGCGCTTTGTGCGCGCGCGGGTGGGGCGAGGTGGAAGACGGTGACGGGCGAGATCGTGATGCCCCGCGCGCGGATCGAGGAGTCGAGGTCGGCGCCGGCTTCGGCGGCGGTCCTGGCGCCTAGCCGGACCACGCCGAGGCCGCGGATGAGGATCTCGCCTTCGGGGTTGAGGGTGAAGTCCTCGGACTGCGGGCCGATGACGACGCGGATGCGGTCGCCGGGGGTGAGGGTGTGCTGAGGTTGAGTGGGCTGCGTCGGTTGAGTCGGTTGAGGCGGGATGAGTTCCGCATTCGTCTCCGGAAATGGCTCCCTCGCTGCGCTCGGTGCGCTTGAGTTTCCTGCATTGAGCACGACACTCGTCGGGCTAGACAACGGGTGATTCGCCGGGGTGACGGACTCAGCAATCGTCTCCGGAAATGGCTCCCTCGCTTCGCTCGGGGCGCTTGAGTTTCCTGCGCCGAATGCTGAGTCCGTCACGGGTGGGGACTGCGCTAGGAGCATTACGAGGAGGGCGAGGGCGGTCACTGGTCGGGCTCGCTGATGCGATAGGCGGCTAGTATCTCGTGGGCGCGTCGGACGCTTACGCTGAGTTCGCGACGGATGATGTCAGTGGTGATCGTGCCGTGCGCGGCGATCAGACCTTCAAGTTGTTGTGCGCGCGGATCGCTTACGCGGGATAACGAAAAAACTTGGGCTGATGGTGCGGTGTCGCGCGGAACGAGCTGGGCTGGTAGCGCCAGCGATGATGGCTCAGACGGCGCGGCCGGCGGGGGCGCTACTTGCTCGCTTGCTGGCGCGACGGAGACTGCGCGACGAGGTCGCGTCTCCTTCGGTCGGCCGGGGTGTGGGGGTTTCTCTTCCTGCGACGGTTCCATCGGGGCGCCGACGATTCTTAGGGCTTCGCGGAGGGTTCTTGCGCGGAAGGTCTTTACGCGGTTGCTTGGGGGGAGGGAGTCGCTGCCGATGTGGGGGACGATGATGTGCTCGATGCCGAGGATCTCGACTTCGCGGTATCGCTCGACGAAGTCTTTGGGCGGGAGGAGGCGGCCGTCCAGGGCGACTTCGGCGATGGCGGCCCAGCTTTTGGGGATGGGGGTTGCTCGTGACGCGAAGGTGGAGGCGATGGCTACGGCGAGATCGGCGGCGGGATCGGCGATTTTGTAACCGCCGAGAACGTCGAGGGCCATGCTGGAGGGAATATCGATGCCGTATCCGGCCAGAATCGTCTGGAGTAGACGCAGACGGTCCTTGGGGTAGCCGACGATGGCTTCGGAGAGATCGGCGCGTTGGAGGAAGCCGACCTGGATCTCGGTCGCGATCGGTTTTGTGCCCTCCATCGCGACGGCGATGATGCCCTTGCCACCGCTCTTCAAAAGCTCGGCGCTGGGGCTCGGGACCTCCTCGAGGCCGTGCGCGGTCATGCGAAGCGACCCGACCTCTGCCTTTGAGCCGAAGCGGTTCTTCTGGACGCGGAGCAGAACGAAACCGGGGAGCGTGCTCTCGTCGAGGTAGAAGACGCCGTCGAAGAGGTGAGGGACGGACATGGGGCCGGCGAATCGGGACGAACCCGGCCCCTGCTTGCCGGACTTGATGATCTGGCCGGCGACGAGGATCGGGACGCCGCGCTTCTTGGCGAGCTCGGTGAGTCGCGCGGAGACCTCCTTCACCTGGACAGCTGAGCCGGGCGGCGTATCGGAGTAGCGAGTGCGCATGAGCTGGAGCGAGTCGATGACGACGATCGTGCCGTTGAGACGATTCATCTCGGCGACAGTTTCCTCAAGACCGTTATCCGCGAGGATGAAGAGGTCGGCGTGCGCGGCGTGGATGCGCTTGGCGCGGGCCGCGGCCTGCGGCAGAGACTCCTCGGCGGAGATGTAGAGGACGGGGCCGTGCGTCTTGGCGATGCTGGCGGCGAGTTGCATGAGGAGCGTGGACTTGCCTACGCCGGGCGCGCCGGTGAAGAGGAGCGCGCTCCCCATGCTGATGCCGCCGCCTAAGACGCGGTCGATCTCGGCAAGGCCGGAGAGGATGCGCGGCGGCTCCTCGAGTTCGCCGTCCGAGGCCGGTTGCGCCGGATGCGTGGGTTCCGAGGCGACGAGGTCGGTCTCATTCTCCTCCATCGAGACCTGGTCCGGGTCGAGCCAGCGCGCGCAAGCGGGACATCGGGGGAAGAACCGGGGCGCCTGGTGTCCGCACGACGGACAGGAGAAGACGCTCACGACGCCGTCCCCGTGCGCCTGATCGACGTGGCCGTGAGCACGCCCTGCAGAACGAAGATGCCGCGACCCATGAACGCCCTACGGAAACGCTCCGAGGGGCAGTAGGTGAGCTCGATCTCGTCGGCGCGCTGGTCGCTGGATTTGATGACGATGGTCGGAAACTCCTCGGAGGCGACGACGTAGTCGGCGGCCTTCTGGTCGGGATCGAGCTTCTCGACGATGAGACGTCCCGTGATGATCGCGCTGTCCGTGATCCGATTCTCGACGTCGTCGAGGAGCGCGTGGTCGACCTCGAAGGTCTCGGCGGTTCGCTCGATGGGCCTATCGCGCTCGACGAGGATGCGGTCGATGGTGACGGAGGGCGCGGGGCCACCCGTCGTGAAGACGGCGTCGGCGCGGGCGAAGTAGAGGTTCGACTGCTCGACGGCGACCACGCGAAACTGCTCGTCGTAGTCGGTGGGGAGGAGCGAGTCGCGCCAGGTCCCGCGGATCCGGCAGGTGAGCTCGTAATCGGGGAAGAAACGGCGGGCCTCGCGCGAGGCGCTGTAGATGTCGCGGGTGAGGAGGTAGAACGAGGAGCGAAGACCCATGATGCTGATGGGTGTGAAGGCCGTCGTCGCGACGATGAGGACGGCGGCGAGAATGAACTCGGCCGGGGTTCCGACCGCGATGCGGTATCGCTCCACGGGCGGGAAGACCCAGCGCGTGCGGATCGGCCAGAAGAGCGGGACTCCGGAGACGTTGACCATGTCGAGGAGGATGTGCGAGAGAATGCCGAACCAAGCGGAGAGGAAGTACAGGAGCCCCCAGCCGATCCAGAGCGGGAGGAGAAAGACGCCGGCGGCGAGAAGGAAGAGCCAGGAGTGGGTGATGGACCGGTGACCGAGTCGCTGTTCGAGGAGGCTGGGGATGCGCGTGAAGGCTAGGAGGCGGCCCACGGCCGAACCCGGGTGATCGATGTCCGGCAGGAGCGACGCGATCGCGGCGACGGCGAGGGCGCGTCCGTCCATCTCATACTCGAAGGAGGAGCAGGCGAACTCGGCGGTGAGGAGGCCGAAGGGGATATGGGTGAGCGAGGTCATGCTTCGTTCCTCGAGGTCCGCATCATGAACCAGCGCACGAGGAGCATGAGGCCGGAGAGCGCGCCGAAGATGGCGTAGAGATCGAACTGATACATACCCCGGTTGATGTAACGCATCACTATGAGGAAGGCGAAGAACGCGAGGATGAGCGGCGTCGCGTCGAAGTAGGTGTCGGCCGAACGGTGGACGAATATCTTCCGGATGAAGGCCTCGTCGATGAGGTCGACTCCGCGCAGACGCTCGACGGACTCGACGACGGCGGCCGGGATGCCGTTCGAGAGCGTGGCGATGCGGGTGACGAGGAAGTCTCGGGCGCGCTCGCTCGGGATCGGAAGATGGGCGGCCTGGGCAACGGCGCCGACGGTGAGGGCGCGCGCGTCGCGCGGGGAGAGCGGCTCGACGCGCAGCTCCTCGAAGCGCCAGAGGAGACGGTGGAAGCGGGCGCCGCCCCTGCGCGATCGCGCGGCGGCGACGAGACAGACGCGCTCGGCGAGGATCTCGAGGACGGGGACGGCGAGGGCGGGGAGGTGATCGAAGTCGTCGACCATGAGGACGATCCCGGAGGAGGGCGGACGACGACTCGACAGATTCGGATGGGCGAGGAGGTCGGCGATGAAGCCGCAGAACTCGGCGATACGGGTGTCGCGGGCCACCCTCCGGGGAAGCGCGACGCCGGCCAACATGGCGAGCCAGGCGTAGACGTTCTCGATCGTCTCCTTGGCCGGAACGGGACGCGGGATGTAGTGAACGGAGATTGAGTCCCTGGCCGTCTGCCCGACGGACGGGTCGCCGGCGCGGAGCGCGCGTTTGAGGTCGATGAGCAGGTGAGTCTTGCCGACACCATTACGGCCCAGGAGGAGCGTGTGATTGCCCAGGGTCGTATTGCGGTACAAGGCCTCCCGCTCCGTCTCGCGATCGATCGTGAAATCGGCGATCACGGGCGGGCGGCCACCGACGTCGTCACCGTGAAGTAGGAGGCCGGGCCCCCGGGCTCACGGACGTAAATCGGGATGGAGTAGAAGTCCTGCGGCCGAGTGAAGACGACCTCGAAGACGGTGGTCTCGCCGCGCTTGAGGTCCTGCCCGAGGACGAGGATGTTCGCCTGCGCGAACCGATACTCGCCCCCTTCCTTGTCCGTGCGCGAGATCGGGCGGAGGAGGAATCCATCGACGCGGACTTCGACGAGACGATCCGCGCTGACCGTGAGCGTGTGAGTGGCGGGGTCGTAGGTTGCGGTCAGAGCCCTGGCGGCGGTTCCTGCGTCAAGGTCGGGACCGTGGTCGTAGGGCGATCGCATCGGGGCGAGATGCGAAACGGCGGACGGAGGAGACGCGGCTTGCCGAGCTGATTGACGATCGGGGGCAGTCTCCGTCGCGGTCCGAAAGGATCGGGATTCGCGGCGAACTTTGTCGTTCTCGTTCCACTCGTACTGCACGGCGAAGTCGGCGGCCGGAACCGGGATAGCCTCGCCGGCTGAGAGCGTGCCGACGAGTCGATAGCGAGGACGCGTGATCTCGACGTTCTCAGCAGGCGCGTCGCCCTGGTTGAGGAGTTTGTCGTTCAGAACGATGAGGCGTGGGCGACCGATGGGGGCGGCGCCAGGCAGGAGCGGCGTCAGGTCGATCTCGCTCGTGACGACCGAGGATGAAATCACGATGGCGAGGAGGACGGACGCGGCCAGGACGGTGACGCGCAGGGAGGGGGCGCCAAGGGCGAATGACCGAACGACCGCCCACACGCGCGACGCGCGATGCGCGAGGAGCTCACACAGGGCCCTGCACGAGGCGCGCGCGGCCTGCCACGCGGCGGCAAGGTGTAGAGGTAAAAACGCGCCATACGAGGTCGAGGCCGGCGACTTTGCCCGCCGGCCAGGTCGGGAATGCCTGGCGCGGCGAACGAGGGGGGCGGCGGCGGCGAGATCGGCGACGGCGTTCGCCGCGGAGACGGCGCGCGCGGACGAATCGACACGCTGATTCGGACGGCGTGGACCGTCCGCCTTGCGAGGCACAAGCTCGGGATTACGCGCCACGGGTCATGCCTCGCGCCTGCGACGGTCGGGGGCGCTCCAGACGAGTCGGAGTCCTTCGCAGAGTCGCGAGAGAGCGCGGGGGTATCGCTCCTCCAGGGCGCCGAGATCGAGGTTCGACGCGACGAGTGTCGGGAGCTCGCGCCGATACCGCAGATCGAGCACGCGATCCACGAGCTCTCTCGTCCAGTCCGTGGCGGCTTCGGCGCCGAGATCGTCGAGGACGACGAGGTGCTTGAACTCGCCGAACGATGCGAGGTCGAGCGAGTGATCCGAGATCGCGCGGCGACAGCGATCGACGAGGTCCGGGAGGAACCAGTAGCGGACCTCACGGCCTCGTTCGATCCACTCGATGGCGGTCGCGATGACGGCGTGGGTCTTCCCTGCCCCGAAGTTGGATTCGCCCTTCTCGGCATGCAGGACCACGCTCCACGGGCTCCGACCGCGCCACCCGCGGAGCATGCGGACCTGGTGCACGAGCGCGGGCACGGGCTCCCAGTGTTTCCACTCGCAGTCCGATCGCCCCATGTGCTTGAGGAAAGCGCGCACAGCGCACGTCGGGCAACGGCGAGCGCGCGGCAGGCCATCGACGCCGGTCTCGAAGAGCCATCCGTCGGAACAACCGTGATCTGTCATGGTCCATTTCCTGCCCCATCGGGCTGTCGTGCGAACGGATGCGGAAATCTCCGGATCGTTGCGCCTGTCTCGGTGTCGTACTGCTCGCGCACCACGCGGTCGTTTTCGTCGAGGGTGTCGCGAAATTCGGTCGTTCGTCCGGTCGCGGCGGTCGCGCTCGCCGGAGGGCCACGACGACCGGTCGCACCGGGGTGGCCGCGGCTAGAGAACTCGGATCGGCCTCGGTCCTGTTCGCGGCCCAGCCAGCCGACGATGCACTGGCCGATGCCGGCGGCGGTCTTACGCTTCCGGGGCTTGTTTTGGAAGTACAGGCGGATGCGTCGCAACTGCGCGATCACGTCCACGCCCGGGAATACTTTCGACCACTCGGCCACGACGTCGTCCGTGACCGGCGCCTCGCTGCCGTCCGCGAGCGGAATCGTCGCGACGACGGCGCCGGCGCCGTGGGTGGTCGGTCGCTTCGGAGCGCGCGGTCGTCGCGGCTTCGCCCGCGGTGCGGGCGCGTCGGGGTCGCGACCGGAGTCGGGGTCCCGATCGCGTTCCGGCGGCGACTCGGTTCTGGTCGATTTTGCCGAAGGCTCTCCGCGAAGCGGGACGGGTTCGGGCTCGGAGTTTGTTTCAAGCTCCGAGCAAGAGGTTTTAAGGTACTGATCTTGATCCTGATCCTGATCTTGGCTTCGAAGGGGCATTGAAGGGGCTTCGGAGCCCCTTCGAAGGGTCTCCACGTTTTCGAGGTGAAAGAGGGCGGCGTACTTGTCGAGGAACCGGTTGATAAATGGCGAGTTGGCTAGCGATTTGAGCGTGCGAAGAATCGCTTTGATGCGGTTATCCCTGGGGTCCAGGCTCTCTCCGATCTGCCATTTTGCCATCTCCGGGATCCAGACATGCTCGGTGGCTTCGTCATACTCGCAAAAACCCACCTCAACGAGGCTTCGAAGGGCCTTCGAAGCCCCTTCGGAGGGGCATCCCGTCTCGTGACAGAGTGTGGGAAGAGGAATGTAGTAGAGGCCGCTCATGTTCGAGGTCGGAGCCGAGATGAGGTAGAGGGCCAGGACCTGGACTTCGGGGCCGAGCTTGCGGATGGCGCGGCCGGTGGGGCCGGTCCAGAAGGTGGGCGCGAGGACGGCGTAGCTCCGCATCGTCTTAGACCTCCGGCCTCTTCCTGAGCACGGTGACGCGGCGACTCCGCTCATCCTCGGTGAGCGCGCCGGCTGAGACTGTGCGACTCTTCCCCCGATCCTTCGCCGCATAGAGCGCGGCGTCGGCGAGGTCGAAGAGCCGGGTGAGTGTCGCTTCAATCGCGAACGGGTCATCGGCGGCCTCGCGGTCGACCGAGATCGCGCCGGCGAGATCGACGGGATAGGACGCGAGACCGCAGGAGACGTGGATCGATTCTCGAAGCGGCGCGTTCTCCACGGTGGTGAAGGAGTGCGCGGCCGTCTCGTCGACGATGCGGTCCGCGATCGCGCGGGCGCCGGCGGCATCGGTCTCGGGGAGGATGATCCCGAACTCGTCCCCGCCGACGCGGGCGACGCAGTCGTTCTTCCGAATGATGCCGAGGAGCAGTTCCCCGAAGCGCTTGAGAACGAGATCGCCGGTCGCGTGACCGTGCGTGTCGTTCGCGGTCTTGAAGCCGTCCAGATCGAGGAGCACGAGCGAGAGGAAGTTGGCGCCTCGGGCGCGCGCGAGCTCGGCGTAGAGCTGACGGTCGAAGAACCGGCGGTTGCGGAGGCCGGTGAGCGCGTCCGTGTAGGCGTCCTCCTCGATCTGGCTGATGGTCTCCTGGAGCCGGGTCATGAGTTGCGAGGTCGTCATGGCGCGCGAGGCGACGATGCCCTTGAGGGCCTGGTTCGGGAGCCAGACGCCGAGGCACGCGTGACAGACATCGAAGTGGACGACCGCGATCGACTGAGGCTCCAACGGCAGTTGGCAGCACGGGCACTTCATGCGCGGCCTCCGCTGGGCGCGGGTGGAGGTTCGGGAGGGCAATCGGAGGAGGCCAGCTTCTTCACGATGTGATCGACCTCGGCGCGGACATCGGCGGCGCGGAGAACCTGGCCGCCGCGGAGGCCCTTCGCTCGCTCCCGAAGGAAGAAGTGAGCGCAGACGAGGTCCCAGTCCCTGCTGAGCCACCCGTACGGGTCGGCCTCGACGTAGGCGTCATCGTCGATGGCCAACATGTAGAAGCCGTCCGTGGAGACTGCGGCCTCGACCACGCGTTCCTCGGCGAGGCGGCCGAAGTTGATCGGGAGGAGAGCGAGGAGGTAACGCTTCTCCTCGGTCTCGAGTCGGTAGTGTTTTACACGCATGCTGTGATGCTCCTTCTTGGGGTCATGTTCGTTTCTGCGATTCGCGACGGGGCGGCGCTGCCGGGGCGGGCGTCTGGGCAGCGAGCGTCGGGGCGGCGGGCGCTGGGGCGACGGGCGGCTGGACGACGGACTCCGGGACGACGGGCGTTGGCAACGTGGCTTGAAGCGTGACGGACACTTCGCGATCGATGAGGGCCGTCAGGGGCGAGACGTCCAGAATTGAGATATCGAGCTGGAGCGTCGTCGCCTCCGGGGTGACGATGAGTCGCTGGATGACGGCGGCGAACTCAATCACGATCTTCGAGCCTAATACGATCTCGTCTCGGCGCAAGACGCCGGCATACGTAGGGTTGACGGGGCCGCGATGAATGGCGCCGTCGCAGTTTCGATCGGAGATGGCCTGCGCGCCTCATGCGCCGGCCTTTCATATCTGATGCCTCCGGTCGCGGAACAACCGGCGACGGTTAGCTTCTATCTCGGCCTGACGACGCCGACGTTCGCCGCAACGCCGCCGCTCGCCGCTCCGTTCCAGGTGCTTGAGGACCTCGTCCGACATGCCGGGACCCAGCTTCGCTCGCAGACGGCACGGCAGACACTTCCCGCAGGGAACTCTCACCTGGGACATCCCGCCGGTCGCAATGGACCAGACCGGCGCCCCGCATCTACCGGACAAGAGACGTCGGGTGCGACCGTCCACGTAACGACGGTCTCGGCCTCGCCTCTCGCCGGCCTTTCTCGGTTTCACGATGTTTAAGCTCATACGCGCAGTCCTTTCCTTTCCGCTTTCTTCACCAGGTGGCCGAGAAGTTCTTCCGGCTTCCGCTCGTAGCTGTGGATGTAGGCCCGGCGCAGTTCCGGGGCGATGTGGAGCACCTCGAAGGCGGATTCGATGCGATCCCATATCTCCTTCACGTCGTCGCCGGGCGTTTCCTGGGTGCTCGCTTGTGCGCCCTGTTCCCCCGCCGATGTCGGATGGGCGAGCGCCGGATTGGCGAGCGCCGGATGGACGGGTGCCGGATGGGCGTCGGCTCCGGATTCGAGCTCGGGGGGATCTGTCGTGTTCGCTGTGTCGAGCGCCTGCACCGGCTCCGGCAGACCGGGAAGTCGTTCGGTCATCAGCGTTCGCAGTTCGTCCACGCTCATGCGGAGTTCGAGCGTGATGGGGAAGTGGATGGCTGCGTGACCGCCGCCCTGAGTCCTTGTGGGGACACGCTTGAGCGTCAGCGCCGGCCGAACCTCGGGACCCTGGCGGAAGATGAGACCCGAGACGCGCCCGCAGAGCGTTCGGACGTGCTCGACGGCGGAGTTGATGTTCAGGATCGAGTTGATGCCCGAGACGTCGACCTGGAAGCATCCGCCGAGCGAGACGCGCGGCAGGATGACGAAGAGCGAGCCGACCGGCCTGCACCCGTGTGCGGCCGCAAACTCGCACTCCTGGGGCGTTGGGCAGGCGATCTCGAAGAACTCAGCCGCCGCCTCCCCTTGCTTGCCGAGCGCGGCGCCGATCCGTTCGGCCGTGTTGCCGTCTCCGACGCAGCGGAGGCCCGCGGCGCCGTAACACTTGTAGCGCTGCGGGAAGAAGACGCCGACGTCGTCCGAGGGGATGACGACATCCAGCTCGCGCGGTTTGTCGCCGTATGCGTCGCGGAAGCGCGTGAACGCCTCGTGGACGGATACCGGGTCGTCCGGGCCAGGCTCGGGCAGGAGGAAGTAGTCGAGCTCGCGGGGAATCTCTTTCCCGCTCCGCGATGTGACCTTCGTGCCGAGACGTAGCTTGCCGATTCTGGGGAGTCGTCGGGCTTCCGTGAGGCCGGCGATCTGCGTATAACGCTTCATCGCGCGGTCCCTCGGGGGAATCCCGAAACTGCCTGAAAGGCCCGACTCCCTACGGGGCACTCCAGGGGAATGGATAGAGTTTTCATCGATACGGACTAACGATTTCCGTGCGGAGGATTGCTGGACTTTTTTCAGTTTTTTTGGGGGGTGTGGATTTCCTGGTGTCAGGCGTCGGCTTCTGAGCCTTGGGGAGGGGCGGCGGGCGACAATCCGGGCCTTTGACGAGTCATTCACAGCCCGCGGCGAAGGGCTTTTCGTAGCTCTTCCCTTTCGAGTTCGAAACTCCAGCGCTTCAGTCCTACTTCGCGGCCGATCTGGTCCCAAGTCATGTTTCGCTGGCGGAGTTCGAGGATCCGGCGCTGGATCTCGGGGAGACGGTCGGCGATCTCTCGGATCGCGCTCTCGGTGTCGAGGTCTGGTGCCGGCGCGGGACCGGTGTCGAGTTCGTCGATCAGCTCCACGGTCCGGGTCTCGTCCGCGCGCTTACGTCGATACTTGCGCTTCACGAGGTCCAGGAGGTGGTTCCAGAGAGCCTTGCTCTGCGCGCTACGGAACTTGTCGCGCGGGAGGTGGGTGTGCTGGGGACGGGCTTTGAGCCAGGCGACCCAGCCCTCGTTGAGGAGATCCTCGTAGGGTTCGATGCGCCGGCGCGCCTGGGCATACCATTTCTTGACGAGCTCGGTGATTCGCTCGCGTTCCCATTCCTGAAGCGGTGGAGTCCGGTCTCCCGTCCTTCAGATCACCTCTTGCCCGCAGGTCTTGGGCGGGCGGGGGTAATCCTTGAAACGGCGGATTCAGCGGCCGAAGCGAACGAATTGTGCGGTTAGATCGCTTTCAAGCCGTTTCTCCCGCTTCTATTCGTTCATCGCGAGAAAATAGTTCAGCAGTCCAGATGCGATTTGTCGTTTGTCCGTCTCGGAGGAAACGATGAACGAGAATCGGAGGGCGGCTGGAGCGGGTGTTGCCGCGATGACCGGGCCGGCGCCGCGGCTGTTGGACGTCGAGGACGCGGCGCGGTATCTGGGAGTCGCACGCAAGACGCTCTACAAGTGGGTCGAGCGCGGGCAGGTGCCGTTCATCCGGATCGGAAGGCTCGTGCGGTTCCGGAGAGTGGACCTGGAAGCCTGGGTCGATGGGCAGGCGCGGGGGCCGCAGACTTTGACCGGCATTGGCGGACCTGGAGCCGGGCGCGGCTGATGAGGCGGTTGCGTGATGGGGGGTCAGGGGCCGAGGTGGACCTCGGGGCTGAGCGCGCTGCTAGACCTGGCGATGCGATCCATGATGTCGCGCCGGAGCATAGTAAAGCGCCGTCGCCGAAAACCAGCCCCTCCCTTGACTCTGCCGTCGGCCGGAATCATGCTTCTCTTCGAGGCGCTGATCTCTCTCGCGTCGAGCGGTTACAGGAAGATTTCGAACACGAGTCCGCTCGCATACTCACCCTCATCCGGATCGCGCACCACGACCTCGCGTGCGCGTATGACAAACTCCATGATGGATTGGCCCTTGAGCTCTACGCGGCCCGGCGTTCCCGGGAGCGCCGCGCATGAGCTCATCGCACGCGGGAGGTCACGACGAGATGGGCCATCGAAAGATCTCGGGGCTGAGAGCTCACAGGGGCAAAGACGGGCGGTTGTACTGGATTACGGATACGAAAGTCGGCGGGAGACCGCCGAAAGGGCGGCGCGTGTACGAGTCCTGGGGAGCGGTGACGCGGGAAGAGGCGGAATCGCTCCACAATGATCTGCTCGATATTCACTGGAGGCGAGTTCGAGGTTATCGCCCGCCGGCGGATGAGCCGGTGTCGTACACATTTGAGGAAGCGACGAGAAAGTATCTCGACGCGCTGACGGCTGCCGGCCGGGATCCGAAGACGATCAAGCGATACACAGTCGATCTGCGCTGGGCCGCGCTCTATCTCGGCGGGAAGATGCTGAGGCATATTCGACTCGAGGACGCGGAGCGAATGCGTACGTGCCTAAGGTCCGGATTGGGGCCCGATGGATCGCGCCTGCCGAGAGTCCTCTCCTATCGGTCGCGTAAGAACGTGGAGTCCGTGACATCCATGCTCTTCAACTTCGCGACGGACGCGGCGCGGCAGTGGACGAGCCAGAACCCGTTCGCCAGCCTGGTCTCCGAGAAGCCGCCGAGACTCGGCAAGAAGAAGGGCGAACTCTTCCGCCGGCTCCACCCACGCGAAGACGAACGCTTGCTGGCCGCCTGCGACGAGCCCTGGCGAAAATGCGCGGTGGCGATCGCGCTGTATCTGGGCGTGCGCGAGACTCCGACGGCGTCGCTGCGCCTCGATGACATCAATGTCTTCTCGTCGCCGGGCACGATCTGCGTACCGAGCGAGTTCAACAAGGGGAAGGCCAACGGCGTTCGAGAAGATCAATGGTTGCCCGTTCCTCGCCACCTCCTCCCCCACCTGAAGGCTCAGTTCGATATCGCTACGAGGTTGAACTCCCCGTGGCTCTTTCCCACCGAGATGGTTCGTGGGCGAACGTCCGAGTCCGGCCACATCCATCCCCACAAGTTGCGCGGAGTGGCGGCGAGAGCGGCCGGCCGGATCGGTTACGCGGACGGAGCGAACTTCCACGCGTTACGAGCCATCTGCAACAACCGACTACGCGCGTCAGGAATCACCAGCGCTCTGTCAATGTCCGCCGCCGGCGCCCGCCAGGTGCTGGGTCACGCATCCGAGGAGTGTGCGCGCCCCTACATCGACGCGAGCGTGGAGTATCTGCTACCGGTGATCGATGCCTACGACAGGTGGCTTGATGTAACGGCCGCGGCCGCGGCGACGATCACGGATATTCGGGAACGGCGGTCAGAGAAAGTTCAAGGCGAGGCGGATCGTGCTACCGAGAGTGATGATTAGGGAACAAGTAGGCCTCGATATGCGAACACAAGAAAGTCGTAGCGAATCTCAGGTTCAATCCGAGATCGCACTTCGAGCGTCCGCGAGCGTAATCATCAGCGTCATCGCATTCACGGAGGACTCTCGAAAACCGTGATGTTCGTAGAATGACTTTGCCTCTGCAGTTGCCGCATGCACGAGAATGGCGCGAATTCCGACGATCTCTGCCGCGGTCAAGATGCGGCGGACGGCGTCTCGCAGCATGCCGGCTCCGATGCCCTTCTCGCGCCATTCGCTCTCCACAGCGAGACGGCCTATCAGGATGACTGGAATCGGATCGGGCATGTTTCGGCGGATTCGGCCGGGAACGGCGTCGCGGGCGACCGAACCGGTAGCCAGGGAGTAGAAACCGACAACCCGGCGTCCCTGCGTTACGACGTATGTTTTGGAGGCTCCGGAGGCGTCATTGAGTAGGGCTCTGCGCCGCAACCACTCATCGAGATCCGGCGTTCCGGAGTTGAATCGCGAAACATCATGCAGAGGACGAAGCGGCTCAGGCGCTTTCAGTCGCGAGCCGCTCTGCGACTTCGTCACTCTTTCCAGGGAGGTGCGGTAGCCAGGAGACGCCGCAAGCGCGAATTCGAAGCCGGCGGTGCATCCAGCGCTTTCAGGAAGCGACGATAATCCGCGTCACCGAGCAGGAACAACCTCTGATCGGCCAGGAGATTCTCCGCCTCATGACAAGCCGCCTCCAGCATGAATGCCGAACGATTCTTGCCAGCCGCCTCCGCGGCCCAATCGATGAGCGCGCGCTGCTTCTGCGTCGCGCGCAGATTGATCGTCACTTCGCGGTTACCGGTAACGGAATCGAGCATCGAGACCTCCTGCTTGGTCAACTCCAGCTTGACAGTATGTATACACATTGTCAACACACTCGGCTCGCCCCCCACACGATTCGGCCCGAGTAGTGACCTCGAGCTTCAGTATCAGCCGGCGTTCAATACGACTCGCAAAGCATGGGTGGCAATGCCATTCCGCTTGTGGATTGAGCGACAATTTCAGGGGGGTATGGCCGTCGGTGCCAAATGGTGCCAAATGAAAGGGCTGTTTTCGGGGTGTTTCGCCTGAGTTTACTGGCGTTACATGGTGGAGGCGGTGGGAATCGAACCCACGTCCGAACAGCCGATGCAACCGGGCTTCTACGCGCGTAGTTCATGTACTTAAGAGTCTCGCCGGGAGGGCGCCCACGAACAGGCTCCTCTCCCCGCCAGCTTGGGTAGTCTCCTCGCCCGCCGGCCCCTGGCATACCGGACGAACCAGCCTGCTGATGAGATCATCACCGACTAGCAGACATCGCCGGTGTGACCTGCCGCCTAAGCGGCTAGAGCCAAATCGTTGTTGGCAGTTAAAAAGTGCCTGGAGTTTTTTACGAGGACACCATGCTTGCCTCGGCGCGCCACCGCGGCCCACCTGACTCCCGTCAAGTCCTGTGCGCCCCCGAGTGACTACTGAGAGAAGCATACGCCCTGCGAGGCGCGAATTCAAGGAAGGGTTCCAAGCTTGAAACCCGGAGAATCCATCCACAGATTTCGCAGATGGCCGCAGATTGGAGCCTGAATCCCCGGAGAAGGTAAGCGCATAGAGGGTTCCAACGCGAGATACATTGACTCTGAAACCGGTGATCGCCGACAGGGCCGACGGAGCCGAACTCAAGCGCAGACACGCCCGCCTATCCCCGGTTTCGGGATGGGCGTGTCGAGCCATTCGGCGAAGTGGCCCTTCGGTCGATCCGAGCCCTCCCGCCAATCTCTCTGCGTCGAGTCTCTCCAGCCGAGCCCGACCGCACCCTGCGCGCGCCCGATGCAGTCCCTCCTCTCCTCTGCTACCCTGCCGCCATGAGACTCACCGCACCCGCCCGAGGTCCCCGCTGAAGCACCGGATCCAATACCTCGCCCTGCGCCTGCTCATCGCCGGCGTGACCGCGCCGCCGCGGGCGATCGCCTGTCGCCTCGGACGCTGGCTCGGACTTGTCGTCTTCTCGCTCGGCGTCCGCCGCCGCGTTGTCCTCGAGAATCTCCGCATCGCGTTCCCCGAGAAGTCGGAGACCGAACGACTCGCGATCGCGCGCGGCACGTTCCAGCATTTCGGCGAACTCCTCGCCGACATCGGCCGCATCCCCCGCTGGTCGGACGCGGAATTCCACGAGAATGTCGTCATCGAGAAGCGTGAGATCTTCGACCGCGCTCTCGCCGAGGGCCGCGGCGTCATCGTCGTGACCGGGCACTTCGGCGGTTTCGAGATCGGCCCTGCCGGGCTCCAGTCCCTGGGCTACTCGGTGACCTCCATCTTCGCGCCCGTCCGCAATCCGCACGTCGAGCGTTACATCAACGGCCTCCGGACCCTCAAGGGCGCCAGGACCGTGATGCGCGGGATGGGCCTGCGCGGCGCCCTCGCCGCTCTTCACCAGAAGCAGATGATCGCCATCTTCGCCGACCAGGACGCGGGCCGAAACGGCGTCTTCGTCCCGTTCTTCGGCCGCATCGCCTCCACGCTCACCGGCCCCGCGGAGATGGCCCTTCGCACCGGCGCTGTCCTGGTGCCGGGCTTCATCCTGAAGGACGGCCCCGTCTACCGGTTCCTCCCGTCTGAACCCATTCCTCCCTCCGACGTCGCGACCATGATGACGGACTTCAACCGGAGGCTGGAGGCCGCGATCCGGCAGGCGCCCGATCAGTACTTCTGGTTGCACAAGAGGTGGAAGACGCCGGCGCTCTGAATCAGCCGATCAGCATCGAGCGATCAGCGAAGAAGTGGGTTTCGTTTAGAGAGAGGGAAGAAGAGCCGGAGTGAGCCGGACGGCGGCACCCGTCCGGCTCCTGCCAGGCTTCAGAGTTAGAGTCCGCGCGCTATCCGGCTGGACGACACGATCCTCTTCCGGGCTTCCAGCATCTCGTTGACGCTGGTGGACGGGCCCGCCGTGGGCGCCGTCACGGGACCGGAGGAAGTCCGCGTAGTTTTCTTATCGGCCGTCGCGGCCGTGGAACTGTAGAGCTGAGTGATCATCTGGAGGATGCCGTTCGTTCCGGAGCCCAGGCCGGCGCTGATCCCCGAGAGGTTGCCGGGCAGGTAACCGCCAAGCCCGGTCGTCGCGGTCGAAGCCTTGGTCCCGTAGCCGCTCGTATTCGTCATGGCCCCCTGCCCGAAGACGGCCTCAACGGGGAAACCGTTCGCCGCCGCGACCTGCATCGCCTTCTTCGAGAGCCTGGGCGAGAACTGGCTGAAGGTGGCGGACGCGGAGAAGGGATTGGCCGCCGTCATGTCCGGCCGCATGGAGGGGTCCTGGTAGATGCCGCCGAGCGCGCCGGCAACCTGCGCGGAGATGATGCTGTCGAAGCTGCCCGTGGACTTGCGCCCGGTTCGGCGCTCTTCGTCCGCATCCCGGTTCGCGTCCATCGCCGTCAGGATGCCGCGGTCCGGCCGGAGATACTTGCTGTCGATGGCGGTCAGGACATCCTCGAAGGACTGCCCCTGGTCCTTCATCCCGAGGCGAGCCAGGTCCTGGCCGCGCGTCTCGGTCTTCTCTGCCGCAAGAATGGCGTTCATGAAGTCGTTGGGAGCCGCCAGGCCGAACATGTTCTTCTTATCGACCGAACCAGCGCAAACTTGAGCAAAGCTTCCGAACGAATCCCCAGCCCTATAGACCCAGGGCGTCCAGGGGCGCACGACCCTCCAGGGCGGCCCGGATGTTCGCCGCGCACCGCGCCGCCATCTGTGTACGGCTCTTCACAGTCGCGGAGCCGAGGTGCGGCGCCAGGACCACGTTGGGGAGCCGAAGGAGGCCCGGATGCACGACCGGCTCCTTCTCATACACGTCCAGCCCGGCGGCGGCGGGCCTCCCCTGCATCAAGCCCTCCACGAGCGCGGCTTCGTCGACGACGGTGCCCCGCCCCGTGTTCACGAGGATCGCGCCGGGTTTCATCGCGGCGAGCTGTTCCGTGCCCACCAGGCTCTTTGTTCCCGCGCCCCCCGGTAGGTGAATGGAGACAATATCGCTCGCGGCCATCAGCGCATTGAGCTCGACTCGTCTCGCCCCCGACTCTGTCTCGAACGCGGGCTGGGCGGTTCGACTGTAGTAGAGAACCGTCACGCCGAAGCCGCGACCCATCCGTGCGAAGGCGCGACCGATCCGGCCGGCGCCGATGACGCCGATCGTGGCGCCGGAAATTCCCATCCCCACGAGCTGGGTCGGCTCCCATCCCTTCCACATCCCCCCGCGCACGAGCGCGTCACCCTCGACGACCCTGCGAGCGGCGGCAAAGGCGAGCGCCCAGGCCATCTCCGCGGTGGCCTCGGTGAGCACATCGGGCGTATTGGTCGCCCAGACGCCGGCACTCCTCGCGGCGGCCAGGTCGACGTTGTCGTGACCGACCGCGTAGTTGGCCACGATCTTGAGGGGACCGCCCTTCGCCGCCGCGAAGAACTCGGCGTCCAGGCGATCCGTCAGCATCGTGATCATCGCCTCGACCGAGGCGGCCGCCGCCAGGAGCTCGCGCCGATCCCGAAGCGGCTGGATGAAGGGCTCGAGCCCCGCGCCGCGGATCGCCGCCAGCGCCGGCGCAATCAGCGGCCGGGTAATCAACACGCGCGTCGTCATCCCACTCCCTCGCTCTCCCGCTGCAGGACCATCACGGCATCCTCAAGACTATGTGCAGGTCGTTCACGTTGGTGCCCGTAGGCCCTGTCCTGACCAGGTCGCCGAGCGCCTCAAAAAAGCCATGGGCATCATTGTCCGAGAGATACGCGGCGCCGTCGATGCCGAGGGCGGCGGCGCGCTCGATCGTATCGGGACCGATCACGGCGCCCGCGGCATCGCTCGTCCCGTCGATGCCGTCCGTATCCGCGGCCAGAGCCCAGACGCCGGGCTCGCCGTCGAGCTCCAGGGCGAGCGCGAGCAGGTACTCCAGGTTGCGGCCGCCGCGCCCCTGGCCGCGCACCTCGACCGTGCACTCCCCATTGGTCACGAAGACGTCGCCGGATTCGAGACCGCGGACCCGGATCGCATCGCGTTCCGCGGCGGCCAGGGCTGGGCCAGAGACTCGCCCATCCGCGACGAAGGGGCGCAGGCCCGCGTCGCGCAGGGACTCCAGCGCGCCGTTCACCGCATCCCTGCCGCCCCCAATCAATCGGGTACGCACCCGCCGGAAGATGCGATCCCCCGGCTTGGGAGTCTCGGCCATCTCGCCGCGCGCACCACGCCTCAGCGCGTCTCGAACCCCGGGGGCGGGCACGCGGTATCGATCCAGGACGGAAAGGGCCTCGGCAAACGTCGTGGGATCCGGCACGGTCGGACCGGAAGCGACCGCGGCCAGGTCGTCGCCGACGACGTCCGAGAGGACCAGGGCGTGGATAGCGCCCGCGCCGGCCCTCTTCACGAACTGGCCGCCCTTGACGGCAGAGAGGTGACGGCGGACGAGGTTGATCTCGGAAATGCCCGCGCCGACACGCAGAAGGGCCGCGAGGACCTCCTGCTTCTCGGCCAGCGAGACGCCTTGAGGCTCGCACAACAGCGCCGAGCCGCCGCCCGACCAGAGGGCGATGAGCGTGTCGCGTTCGCCGAGACCGCCGACCAGGGCCATGAGCGCCACGGTCGCGTCGATGCTGGATTCGTCCGGGATTGGGTGGCGTCCACGATGAACCTCGATGCCCGCGATCGGGTCGGGCTGGTCGACGGCGTGTGGCGCGATGATGAGTCCCTCCGGACCGCGACCGTCGCCGCGCACCTCTAGCGCGCCCGTGACGGCCCGCGCCATCCCGATTGCGGCCTTGCCCGCGCCCACGACGACCATGCGACCCGGAGAAGGACGCGGCAACAGCGAGGTCGCGATCAGGCGCGCTGGCTGAGCGGCGCCGACTCCGGCGGCAAACGCGTCGAGAAGAAACCCGCGCGCCCGGGGCTCCGCCTTGACAGGAGCGGCAACCGATGGTTTGCTTGTCGCCATCATGGATCACCCTACGAGCCTGGGCCCTCGGGTTCAATCATGAACGACGAGGGATCCGACCAGGGCCGCGCTTCCGAAAAGACCACGATCGAAGAGATGCTGGTGGAGACCGGGATCATCGAGGACGTCCGCGTCATCGACGTGACCCGGGCCGCCGCCGTGGCCATCCGCCCCTGGGTTGGCCGGGGCGACAAGGAGTCGGCCGACAACGCCGCCGTCCGCACCATGCGCCGCATCCTCAACAACGACATCCGCATCCGCGGCACCGTCGTCATCGGGGAGGGCGAGCGCGACGAGGCCCCCATGCTCTACATCGGCGAGGAGGTTGGACGCTGGCGGCACCTGACGCCGCACGAGCTCGTCGAGCGCAACATCCTGGAGTCGATCCCCGAGGGGATGGAGCCGTACACCAGGCTGACGCGTGAGCAACTGGTCGATCTCAAGGTCCTCAGCGCGCTCCGCAAGTACCACATCCCCGACGAGCGCTGGATGACCGACGACGAGCTGCGGGAGCTCGGATACGCCGTCGTCGACATCGCGACCGATCCGCTGGAAGGCACGACGCCCTGCGCCCTGAATAACGAAGGCGCCTGCGCGGTGATGGCCCTGGCCGAGCGTGGGACGCTCTTGCACGCCCCGGACATGTACATGGAGAAGCTCGTCGTCGGATCGCACGCCGCCGGCGACGTCTCGATCCTCGATCCCGTCGACGTGACGATCAAGAAGCTCCAGCACGCCTACCGGCGCAGTTCGCCGCATGACATCACCATCGTCGTCATGGACCGGCCGCGCAGCGGCAAGCTCATCGCCGAGATCCGCGCCGCCGGCGCCAAGGTCAAGCTCATCGAGGACGGCGACATGCTCCGCGGGATCGCCTGCGCCATCCGCGGCTCCCAGCTCCACGCCCTGATGGGCGTCGGCGCCGCGCCCGAGGGCGTCCTCAAGGCCATCGCCCTCGACGCGATCGGCGGCGAGATCCAGGCCCGCCTGGTCTCCCGTAACGTCAATCACTCCAACGTCGACGAGGGCGGCAACATCATCGGCGGCAAGGGCGACAACGCGGCCCCGGACCTCCGGAGCGCCTTCCGCTTCTCACCGGAGGAGAAGGCGCGCATGAAGAAGATGAACCTCCCCGACCTCGACCTCATCCTCGCCGGCAAGAAGATCTTCCAGACCCGCGACCTCTGCTCGGCCAAGGACAGCGTCTTCGCGGCGACCGGCGTGACGCGCACGGAGCTCCTCAAGGGCGTCAGCGCCTTCGAGGGCGGCGCGATCACCGAGACCATCAAGATCGGGTCCTCGGGGATCGTCCACATGATCAAGTCCATCTATCTTAAGGACAAGAAGAAGACCCCGCTCCGCATGGACCTCGGTTAACTTTCCGTTCCAGGTAACTACTCACGACCGTCCCGGCAAAGCCGGGCCAGCCGCCATGGGGGGCGCGCGAACTGCTCGCCCCTCGGTCTCCCCCAGGCGCGCCTGTCCCCCCATCGCATTCATTCAGAAACACACGACTTGTGAACACCCTTGAAGTAGTGACCCTTTCCGTCCCTTTCATTGTGGAAAACTTACTGTGTGAAAGATTTTCCATTTGACACAAGTCGGTGGGCATTTAGCATGCGTCCAGATGAAATCAACTGTTCATCGCACTCACACACTGCAGGCGATGAAGAAGGAGTGTTTTACATGAAGAGGATTCTTGGTCTTGCCGCGATGGGCGTTCTGCTCGCGACGGCTTCTTACGCCGGCCCGATGGGCCCGGTCGACCCCACGATGGGCCGTTTTGGTCTCGAGTTTGAGCTCGCGTCCGATCGCCGGGACATGGAGTGGTCGGGAAACGTTGCCGACAAGTATCGCGCTGAGAACCTCAGCTTCCTCGGCCGTGGATCCTACGGACTCACCGATAAGGTCGAAGTCTCGGTCCGCCTCGGCGGCGCCTCCATGGACCATATCAACCGCGTTGACGTCAATGCGGCGGAGCAGACCTTCGAGGGTTCGGGCGAGTTCGCCTGGGGCCTCGGTATCGGCGCCGTCCTGTATGACGCCGGCACGTGGAACATCGCCGGCCAGGCCAACTACCTGGCTCACAGCGGCCACACGGGCAACATCCTCCCGGCTGGCACCACGAACAACGACATCGACTTCAGCGAGTGGAACGTCGGCCTGCAGATCCAGGGCAAGTACGACCAGTTCCTCCCCTACCTCGGCGTGAAGTTCTCCGACGCCTCGGTCGAGTACAACAAGCTTGGCGGAGCAACCGGCCGCGCGGACGACGAGGCCGAGGACAACGTCGGCATCTATCTCGGCGCCGGCTTTGACCTGACCCCCCAGTGGTCGGGTTACATCGAGGGCCGCTTCATCGACGAGACCGGCTTCGGCGGCGGTATCCGCTACACGTTCTAATCCCTTAGAACCCGACACGCCCTCCCGCGGAAGCGGGGGGGCGTTTTTTATTCGAGGTCAGGCTGGCCGTTGAGAAGTTTCATGCTTCACAAACGTCGATCGCGCCATGATCCTCGTCACGCTCGCACGCGGGCATAAAAAACCAAACTGCCGAACTTCGAGCCTGACCCCATTTCTTGCACCTTGGGGTGCCGTTTGTTAGCATGAGGCGGCTCATGGCTCGTCGTTCTCTCGCGTTGATTCTTCTTGCGTTCGCTCTCCCCGCCTTCGCCGAGACCGTGCATGTCGTTCAACCCGGAGAGACCCTCTCGCGGATCGCGGCGCGGACCCTGGGTCACGCCGGTCGCGCGGCCGAGATCGCCCGGCTTAACGCGCTCTCCAATCCCAACCTCATCACCGTCGGCCAACGGCTTCGCATCCCTGACGGCGCTACGCCTATCGCCGGTCTCCGCACGGTCCCCCTGTCACCTGCCGCGACGCGCGTTCCTGAATCGCCCGAGGCGCAGGACATGGCCGTCGTCGATATCACCGGCGGATTGGAACTGATGCGCGCGGGCGAACCCCGCGAGATCGGGGTCGGCACCCGCCTCCGGGCCGGCGACTCGCTGAGAACGAGCGCGGCGGGGCGCGTTATCCTGGCGGGCATGAACGGCGAACGCCTCACGCTGGGTCCGTCCGCGACCGTCCACGTGCGCGAGGCCTCCTCCACCCTGGCCGATCGCCGGCTCATCCTCCGCCTGGACGAGGGCACGCTCCGTCTCCAGGCGCCGGAGACGCCGTTCCTGGCCCGGTATCTCATCGACGCCCCCACGGGACAGGTCAGCGCGCGCAGCGGCGACATCCAGGTGAGCGCGGTCTCGGCCGAGCGCATGATCGTCGACGTCTGGGATGGGCGGACCTCGGTCACCGTGCCCCGGGGCACGCGCAACCTTGTCGTGGGCCAGGGCGCGGTCTTCCTGACGACCGATCTTCCCGCGCCCGCGGTGGCGCTGCCGCCGCCTCCCGGAGTCTCGGTGGCGACATCAGCCCGTTCCGTGATCGCCGCGGCCGCCGCCTCCCCCGGGCATACCGTGATCTTCGAGCTCTTCGCTGACCGCGACCTGCAGAAGAGGGCCGCGCTCCGCACTGTCGCCACGGACGTCTTCGGACTGGCGACGGTTCGACTCGAACCAGGCCCCGGTACCTGGTGGCTCTCCATCCGCTCCCAGAACCGCGACGGGCTCTCCAGCATGCCGGCCTTGCCGCCGCCGGTCGTCCTCGAGGAGCGCTGATGGCCGGATCGCGCCAGATCGTCCTGGAACGCGGGCAATTCCTCTTCCTCCAGGGCCAACCGAGCGACTCGTTCTACATCCTGAAATCGGGTCAACTGGAGGTTCTCTCGGCGGAAGATCACCCGACAACGACCGAAGCCGAGGTGGTCCGCCATGCCCGCCGCGTCGCGGTCCTGGATCAGCCGAACGGTCCCATCGGCGAGATTGGTGTACTGGAAGGCACGCCGCGATCGGCGTCGGTCCGCGCCCTGGAACGCGCCGAGGTCATCTGGGTCGCGGGCGGTCACAGGGCGCTCCTGGAGTGGGTGCGCGGCAACCTGGCGGCGGGCCTGCTCATTGCGCGCGCGCTGGCCAATCGCGTCGCGGAACGGCATCGCGGCTGGCATCGCGTCGTAACGCTCACGGACCGCCTCGACACGTGGCGACAGAATTTCAGCGTCCTTTACAGCGTCTTCAACACGCGCCTGTTGCGCGAAGGCGCCGGCTTCGGCCGCATCGTCCAGGACGGCCGCGATCTGATCGCGAAGTTCGATCAGAGCTCTCCCCCTTCCATAGCGAACGTCGATCGCAACGTCCCCGCGCTCGATTCCCAGCCGGACGTGCACAAGCCGTTCCGCGAGATCGAACTCGGGTATTTCCTCGACTCCCTGCTCTCCCAGCCCGACGCCGCGCTCGGCTGGATGCTCCAGCCCGGCCCCGCGCACCCGTTGCTCTACGCCACCACCCGGCTGACCGAGATCCTGCCGCGGCTCTCGCATGAACTCCACGTTGCCATGCGGTCCATGGAGAAGACCCTGGAGAGCTTCTTCGGGGCCGAGGGCCTCGTGCAGGCCTACCTGCAACTCTCCGGCGGCCTCGCGCCCGAGCAGCGCGAATCCGTGAAGCCCTATATCCGTCGCCTGCTGGAAATCTCCCGGGAAACCCAGGCGCACGTGCACCAATACTGGGGCGAGACCTACCCCGGGATACGCGCGCTGGACGGGGATATCGATCAACTGGAGCGCGTGCTCAGGGACCTGGACGCCGCCGCGGCCGGCGACGCCGTCGCGATCGCCGCCACGTCCGCGGCCGCAGCCGGGGAATCGATGAGCGCGAGCGCCGCGCCGACTGCCTCGCCATCGACGACCTCCGCGGCCGCGGCCCGCGCCGGCATGACCCCACCATCATCCAGCGCCTCCGAACCCGCCCCCGGCGCCGCTGGTTCTCCAGCCGGCGCGCCGACCGCGTCACCGACCTCTCCAGCGCCTGCCCCTCGAACCCCGACGCTCAACCTCACGGGCCCGACCCTGAACCTGCGCGAAGCCGTCACGGCGCTCAACCTTACCACTGCCGAGCGCAACGACCTCGATGTCTGCATGGGACTGCAGGAAGGTGAACCACATCACGTCTCGGCGGCGTTCTGGCGCCTCTACCCGAGGCTCTGGCGAGCCAATCTCTCGGCCAACCTCCCGGAGGTGACTGCGTTCCTGCGCTTCGGCATCGCCTCGCCCGCTCCGATCCAGATCTCCGACAAGCTCAATCTCTCCCCCAAGCCCACCGGCCCGATCCTCTACGCGGACCAGTGGTTGCTCCGCGTCTACCGCGGCGAGTCTCTCCCCTCCCGCAACGACCTCGGCCTGACCTACGACGAGGTTCTCAAGGAGAACCGGGCGACGCGCTATGCGCCCGACGAGCCGGAGCAGATGATGGATCCGGTGAGGTTCGAGATCGACCAGATGCTGATGAAGTCGGCGCGCGCCTTCTCGGCCGGCCGCGGCGAGCTCGCGACGATCCGGCGGACTCCCGAGGAGATCGCGGAGCACTCCGAGCTCGTTAATTCCTCGAACAAGATCGCCGAGGCCCTGGTGCGACTCATCCGGCTCGACTTCACCCTCTTCTACCGCGACGTGCGCGTCATGCTGGAGGAGCGATCGGAGTTCCTTCCGAAGGAGGTCCTGCCGTTCCTCGTCATCGTCCCGGCCTCCGGCGAGCGCGCGCTCTGCTGGCAGGAGTTCGAGGGTCGCAGCAAGGACACACCCGGCCGCCTCGTCTTCCCCCTCGTCTCGCCCGGCTTCGACCTCTTCGACATCACGGTCGCGGTCTGCGCGAAGTTTCGCTGGGATCTCGCCAAGACGATCGCGGGCGCCGACTGGATGAACCCCGCGGATGGCGGGCTGACGGGCCGTTACTTCGACTACGTCGAGTACTACGAGAAGAACAACGAGCTCTCGGACGACGCGAAGGAGCGGATCAAGGAGCAGTTCGCCAACGCGCGCTTCGACTCCGACAAGTTCGCCCTCGAGTACGGGCTCTACGTGAAGTTCGAGTCCCAGGGAATCCAGAAGCTCAACAAGGTCTCCCGCCGGATCATGCTCGAGTACTGCCCGTTCAACCTCGACGTGCGCAAGAAGCTCGCGCGGCAACCCGCATTCGCCGACCTCGTGCGCAAGGACTCCAACAAGAGGCTCAAGCGCCGGCAGGAGCTGGAGCGGCGGATTTACAAGCTGGAGCGCAACGGCATCGCGATCGGCAATGCCTTCGAGGCCGCGCTCAAGATCTACCAGGACGTGCCGGAGTGAGAGGAAGCGGGTTGATCTGTGAAGGATGAACGACCGGCACTGCGCGTAGGCGTCGTGGGCGTGGGGCACCTGGGACGGCATCACGCGCGGCTCCTGGCCGAGACTCCCGGGTGCACGCTCTCGGGGATCGTCGACGCGAACGAGGCCCAGGCCCAGAAGATCGCCGGTCCGCTGGGCGCGCCCGTTCTCCCCTCGATCGAGGCCCTCCTGGCCGCCAGTGACGCCGTCACCGTCGCGACCCCGACCGTGACCCACCACGCCGTCGCGATGTGCGCGCTCCGCGCCGGCAAGCACGTCCTCGTGGAGAAGCCGCTGACCTCGATCCTGGAGGAGGCCGAGGAGCTCCTGGCGGCCGCGACCGAGGCCGGGGTCCAGCTGCAGGTCGGACACGTGGAACGCTTCAACGGGGCCGTGCTGGCGGTCAGGGACCTCGTGAAGGAGCCGCGCTTCATCGAGGTCCACAGGCTCTCGCCGTTCCCCGATCGCTCCACCGATATCGGCGTCGTCCTCGACGTCATGATCCACGACATCGACATCCTCCTCTCGCTCGTGAGGTCGCGCGTCGAGCGGCTGGAGGCCATCGGAACGTCGGTCATCACGGACAAGGAGGACATCGCCAACGCGCGGATCACCTTCGCGTCGGGATGCGTGGCCAACGTCACGGCCTCGCGCGTCTCCTACAAGACCGAGCGCAAGATCCGGATCTTCGGCCCCGACACGTACATCTCGGTCGACTACCACAAGCAGGACGCGGTGGTGTACCGCAAGAAGCCCGGGATCGAGCGCATCCGCGCGGTCACGGACATCGAGCGGATCGCGCCTCGGATCGAGAAGACCGAGCCCCTGCGCCTCGAGCTCGCGGCGTTCGTCGCCGCCTGCCGCGGAGAGCGCCCGCGCGCGGCCTCGGGGGAGGAAGGACGCAACGCCCTGGAACTGGCCCTCGAGATCGGCCGCCAGATCCGCAACCGCTGACTTGACGAACGAGAACGCCGCGGCGCGGCGGATGGCCGGGTTCGCGAGGGACGCACGCCTCCTCGTTGTCGCGGGGGATCCGTCCGGGGACGCGCACGCGGCCCGCGTCGTCGAGCGCCTGCGCGGCCTCAGGCCCGACGTGCGCGTGCAGGCCGTCGGCGGCCAGGCCTTGAAGGCCGCGGGCGCCGAGCTGGTTGAAGACCTGGTCAGCCGAGCGGTCGTGGGATTCACCGAGGTGATTGCCCAGTTGCCCGGCGTCTGGACGGCATGGAAGCGCGCCCTCAAGGCCGCCGCCGAGGCCGACGTCGTCATGCTCGTCGATTACCCCGGCTTCAACATGCGCCTGCTCGAAAAGTTGGCAGCCCTGCCGCGCCGGCCGAAGATCCTCTACTACATCGCGCCGCAGGTCTGGGCCTGGCACAAGTCACGGGCCGCGATCCTGGCGCGGTGCGCCGATCGCATCGCGGTCGTCTTCCCCTTCGAGGCCGCGCTCTATCCGAACGCGGAGTACGTCGGCCACCCGCTCCTCGATCTTCCCGAGCCTCCCTCCCACCCGGACCTCGCGGGGGATCGCATCGTCGCTCTCCTGCCGGGCTCCCGCCGCGGCGAGATCGGCCGGCATATCGACCTCCTCGCGGAGACAGCCGCGCTCCTTCGCGGAAACGGATGGCGACCCATCCTCTCGCTCGCCGACCAGTCCCTGGCCCCGCTCTTTTCTCGCGCCGACGTCGAGATCTTCGGCGGAGACGCGCGCATCCTCCTGGCGGCCGCCGAACGAGCGGTCGTCAAGTCCGGAACCTCGACGCTCCAAGCGGCTCTCCTCGGCGTCCCGTTCGTGACGATCTACCGGCTCTCGTGGGGTTCCTACGCCCTCGGGCGCCTGCTCGTCGACGCCCCACGCATCGCGATGCCGAACATCCTCCTCGAAGAGACTGTCAGTCCCGAGCTCATCCAGCACGCGGCGACACCTCGGGCCATTACCGCGGCCCTCGAGGCACTGGATCCCGTGGCCATGCGCGCTCAATGGTCCCGGCTCCGCGACGTCCTCGAGAACCGCGGCGCCGCGGAACGGACCGCGGGTCTCTGCGCGGCACTGCTGGAGTCCCCGGCATGCTGAAGCGCACGATCGGACGCTTCCGACCGGCCCTGGTGCCGCTCTTCTGGGCGAACGCGGCCATGATCGTCGTCGTCGTCACCAACGGCGTCTCGCTCTTCTCGCTCCAGCCCATCATCGACCAGATCTTCGTGGCGCCGGAGGATCCGGTCACCTGGGTCGTGCCCTGGGTCGGCTGGACGCTCATCGAGACCAAGCGCAATCTGCTTCTTGCACTTACCGCCTTCTTCATCGCCTCGCGCGTGCTCTATTCCGCCGGCCTCTACGCCCAGCGGTACCTCATGATGTCGGCTGGCGAGGTGATGGTGAACCGGCTCCGCGCCGATCTCTACGACCACCTCCTCGCGCTCTCGGCCTCCTTCTACGGCCGGCGGCGCACCGGCGAGATGGTCGCCAACGTGACCTCGGACCTGGGGCTCGTCCAACACCTCGCGTCGACCATCACCGCCGACCTCATCCGCCGCCCGTTCGAGATCGCCTTTCTCATCGGCCTCCTGTTCTGGCTCGACGCCCGGCTCGCCGCCGGGGCCCTCCTGGTGGCGCCCTTCGTCGTCGGGATCGTCAAGGGCCTCGGGACCGCGGTGCGGCGAAGATCGGCGCGGATGCAGTCGGGCATGGGCGAGCTCGCCTCCAGCCTGACCGAGACGATCGGCGGGATCCGCATCGTCCAGGCGTTCGGGGCGGAGAGCGTGCTGGCGGGGAGGTTTGCCCGGATTCTCCAGGACTATCTCCGCAAGTCGCGCCGCGCCTACCTCGTGATCGCCGCCTCGACCCCGGCAACAGAGATGGTTACGGCCATCGCGATCGCGGCGATCCTGCTGTACGGCGGCGGGCAAGTCGTGGACGGCCGGTTGACGCCCGGGCAGTTCTTCACCTTCATGGCGATCCTGATGGCGACGTACCAGCCCGTGAAGACCCTGGTGAATGCGCTCTCGGAGGCCCAGCGCGCCGCCGCCGCTCTCGATCGCATCTACGACCTCCTCGACGAGCCTCCTGCCATCCTGCCCGGCCGCGGCCGCGCCGCATCCTTCCGGAGATCGCTCGTCTTCGAGAAGGTCTCGTTCGCGTACGCGCCGACGGGCGCGTCCTCCTCCTCCTCCTCCTCCTCCGAGGCCCTGGCCGGCATCGACCTCGCGATCCGTCGCGGCGAGACCGTCGCCTTCGTGGGGCCGTCGGGCGCCGGCAAGTCGACGCTGCTATCGCTCGTTCCCCGCTTCCACGATCCGACGGAGGGACGCATCCTCCTGGACGACGACGACCTGCGCGAACTCGATGTCGCCGCGCTCCGTCGTCACATCGGCATCGTCACGCAGGAGACCTTCCTCTTCCATGACACGCTCCGAGAGAACATTCGCCTCGGGCGGCCGGGGGCGTCGGACGACGAGGTCTGGGCGGCGGCCGAGGC
Organism: uncultured bacterium; assembly: GCA_964548165.1. Lineage (GTDB taxonomy): Bacteria > UBA8481 > UBA8481 > UBA8481 > UBA8481 > CAZJQD01. The sequence goes on along the minus strand of CAZJQD010000015.1, from coordinate 45,732 downwards.
GGCGCAGATCGCGAGCTTCATTCGCGGCCTGCCGGAGGGGCTCGATACGATGGCCGGTGAACGCGGCACGCGGCTCTCGGGAGGAGAGAAGCAACGCCTGGCCATCGCGCGCGCTCTTCTCGTCGATCCCCCGATCCTCATCCTCGACGAGGCCACGAGCTCCCTGGACAGTGAGTCCGAGAGAGCGGTGCAGGACGCGATCGAGCGGCTCGTGCAGGGGCGCACCGTGCTCGTCATCGCGCATCGTCTCTCCACCGTGCAGAAGGCGGATCGCATCGTCGTCCTGGAGAAGGGGCGGATCGTGGACTCGGGCACGCACGGCGAACTCCTCGATCGCGGCGGGCTGTACGCCAACCTTCATGCGATCCAGTTCCACTCCTGACGTGCATCCGGCCATCGCGCCATGACGAGCGACGACCGGCTCTTCTCCTCGCGCGTTCTCCAGGCGGTCAGCATGCCCATTGCATTTCTCCACGGAGCGGCGCTGCGACTGCGTCCCCGGCCCGAGCCGATCCGCGTTGATGCGACGGTGATCTCCATCGGCAACCTCCACGCCGGGGGCACGGGGAAGACGCCGCACGTGCTCGCCCTGGCCCGTCATCTGGCGAAGGCCGGGCGCCGCACCGCCATCGTCTCGCGCGGCTACGGCGGCACCCTCTCGAGAGCGGGCGCCCGGGTCACGGCGTCGCATACCGCCCGGGAGGTCGGGGACGAGCCGCGGGAGCTCTTCGCCGCGATGGAAAGCGGCTCGAGCGCGAGCGTGCCGATCGTCATCGGCGCGGATCGCGTGGAAGCGGCGCGGACCGCCGCGGAGCTGGCGGACGTGCTCCTCCTCGACGACGGTTACCAGCACCGCCGCCTCGCCCGCGATCTCGATATCGTCATCCTCCCGGCCGCGGCGGATCCCCGGCGACAACGTCTCCTGCCCTGGGGCCGGCTCCGCGAACCGCTCTCCGCGATTTCGCGCGCCGACCTCGTCGTGCTCTCCCACGACCTGGGCGGTGATAATCATGCGGCAGAGTGGCGATCGAGGCTGGACGGACCCGTGCTGGAGTCCCGGCGAGAAGTGGGCGGCGTCCGCCCGTATCCGGGCACGGTCGTACCCGTGGCCCTCCTGGGCCGCAACGTCGTGGCGCTCTCCGGTATCGCGGCTCCCCACCGTTTTCACGCGGCGATCGCGGCGGCGGGCGCGCGCGTCGTGGAGACCCTGGCGTTTCCCGATCACCGGCGCTTTCGTGAGGACGACCTCGATCTGGCCGGCATGCTCGTGAAACGGCACGACGACGCGCTGGTCGTGATGACGGCCAAGGATGCGGCTCGACTGGACGGCCGGCGCCTCCCGTTTCCCGCCGCCATTCTCGAGTCACGCGTCGCCTGCGATGACCTGCTGGCGCACGTGGACGATTTCCTGCAGACGGCTTCATAAGGTCGACCGAAGGCCCTTTCCAGGCGGTTTCAGGCCGGAGGGCGACCTTATGAAACCACTTATAGTAAGGAGCACATGATGAACGTGAGCGCGATCCTCGTGGCCTCGGAGAATCCCGGCAAGGCGCGAGAACTCCAGGCCATCTTCGGCGTCCTCTTCCCCGGCGTGCGCGTCTTGCGGCCCTCCGAGCGCGACCTGAAGATCAGTTACCCGCCCGAGGGCGACGACTACACGGCGAACGCCATCGCGAAGGCGCGCGCCGCCGCGGAACAGACCGGGTTGGCGGCCGTGGCCGACGACTCCGGGATCGAGGTCGACCACCTGGGCGGCGCGCCCGGCGCTCACTCGGCGCGGTGGGGGAGCAGTGACGAGGATCGCAACGACCGCCTCCTCGCGGCGCTTCACGGTGTTCCCGAGGAGAAGCGCACAGCGCGCTACCGAGCGGTTGCCGCGCTCGTCGTGCCGGGGGGAGACGCCTACACGGCGGAGGGCACCTGGGAGGGCGTCATCCTCACCGAGCGGCGCGGCACCAATGGATTCGGGTACGACCCCATCTTCCGGGATCCCGAGCTGAACCTGACCGGCGGCGAAATGTCGGCGGACGAGAAGGCGAAGCGCAGTCACCGCGGAAAGGCCCTGCGACTCCTCGCCGAGAAGGTCCGCGCGGCAAAATAGCGCCACCTGACGCAACCGTTGAACCACTGAAGCGCGGAGACACGGAGAGAAGCCAGGTGCGGATTCGAAACGCTGGATCGGCGAGCAGGCTTCTCGGTCGACCACGTGGAGCAAAGCATCAGGGACGAATCGTTGTACTGCTTTTGAATCCCATGGTCTTCTCTGTGCCCCCGAGACTCCCGTGGTTATCTCCCTGAACATTCCAGGTCAGGGTCGCTTGGAGCTCTTCCCCTTGCGGCCAGAGCCGGATCGCGGAGCCTTTGCCTTTTGGGCCGCCGTCGCGACGGGAGGGATCTTCTCCGGCGCCGAGGTCTTCTCGGAACTTGCGGCCTCCGGAGTAGGCGAAGTCTCCACCGGCTTCGCCCCCTCAGGATCCTTGGTTCCGGACGCCTTTTCCTCGCTCTTGGTGGCGGCCAGATCCTTCGCGCCCCCCGCGTCCTTCGTGCTCCCCTTGCTGTCGGTCAGGTACCAACCGCTCCCCTTGAGGTGAAAGGAGGAGAGCGAAATCTTGCGCTTCGCCTCGCCTCCGCACTCGGGGCACCGAGCCACAGGCTTCGAGGAAAAGGACTGCAACTCCTCGAATTCGTGCCCTTTGCGACAGGCATACTCATAAATGGGCATGTGAAAACCTCCAGATGATGCTCATCAAGGCGGGAAATGTAGCGATTCGTGCTCCCTCAGTCAAGAAACCGCGCTCAAATCCTCGATTGCGGCCGGAGCATCGCTCGATCCTTACCCTGCTTTCCCCACGCTCTCACCAGCAAATCAACAAGTTAGCCTCTGGCGCTACTCTTTCATTTCATTTCCCTAGTTTTCCACCGTCCTCATCGATGGCAAGTTCTAATTACACTTTACGCTTGGCGTCGAAACGTGCATACTCACCAGATTGGTCAAGGAGATCATGAACCGCGCGAAGACAAATGCGGGATCTGTATCAAATAGTACTAGCAGGTCCGTTAAACCGATTCAGCCGATGCAGATGTTCGGCTCCATTGAAATTGCGCGAATCATTCACGCCAGTCCCTCTTCCGTTCAACGCTGGATCGACAAGAAGTTGATCCCCAGCTTCCGCACGCCGGGCGGGCACCGTCGCGTTCTCGGGCGTGACCTCCTCCAGTTTCTCGCTCTGCGCGGCATGGAGCCGCACGTCTCGTCGGGCCGAGCCGACGTCATCGGCGTGGACAACGAGGAACTGACACTGGCTCTGCTCAAGCAGTACACGGCCCATCGCCGCCCCGAGCTCAGCTGGCTCGGCGTCTCGACCGGGTTCGAGGCCGGCGTCGAGATCATGCGTCATCGCCCCTCGCTGGTCTTCCTTGATATCGAACTGCCCGGCGTCGATGGCCGCGACATCTGCCGGACGATCAAGTTGAGCCCCGAGCTGGAGTCGACGCGCGTCGTCATCATCACGGGGCACACGGCGCCGGACGTGCTTGCGAGCGCGCGCGCGGCCGGCGCCGATGATGTCCTGGTCAAGCCGATCACTAGTAGTGCCCTGGACACTCACCTCGCGCTCATCCCCAAACCGATCGGCCAGCTCGTCAACGCATGAACGTCATGGGGGCCCGTTGGAGGGGCTTGCTTGTGCTCGCAGGACTGGCAACCCTGTTGACGTACGTCGCCTCCCCCGCCCATGCCTACAACGTCACGTACGACGCCGGTCTGATGCGAAGCTACTTGAAGTTCGATCCCGGCTTCGACTCGATCGCGACCAACGCGGTCAGCAACCGCCGCTGGTCCTGGCAGTCGAATAATCCCGCCGGCATCGACGACAGCGTCTACTTCAAGACCCTCACGCCCCGGTTCGACACCAGCTTCTTCCAGTTCGACATCTCGCAGACCGGCATGTACATCAACATCACCAACGACTCCCCCACCCGCAACTACATCGCCGTCGTGGCCGGCGATACCTTCAAGTTCGGCATGTACAAGCGCTCCTCGTCGACCAACAACAACGCCACGGGCATCGTCGTCTACTGGTATGACAGCGCCTTCACGCGGATCCGCGTCGACACCTCGGCCATCGTCACCGTCCCGGCGGGCGGCGTCTGGATCGAGTCCCACCTCATCCTCGTTGCCCCGGAATACGCGCGGCATGCCATGTTTCAGACCGTCACCACCACCAGTAACGGCTCCGGCCAGACGCTCGACGTGGACGGCGTCTACGTCCAGCCCTTGGGCACGGCGTCCAATGCTTTCTGGCCGATCGAGCCGCGCCTGACCGCGAACGGCGACACCAACCACCTCCTGGTCAACCACATGCCGGCCGGTTTCGCACGCCGAACCCGCACGGGCTACGACCCCGGAACGCGGTTCGCCGTGGCCACGCAGGACTCGGCCGCCCATTACGGTGGCGGCGCGACGATCACGAGCTACGACACGTACTGGACGCTCGCGGCAGGCGGCGCCAACGCCACGCTCCAGGGCTCCCTCAACGTCGACAGCTTCGTGACCATGGTCTCGCCCTCTACCCCCGACGGCGTCGTCGGCCTCATGAGGACCTCCCACTACCCGGTTTACATCCGGGCGACGGAACAGGTAGCCGACGGCCTTGCCGGGTTCTCGAACGTCTCGATCAACATCACCTTGAACCTCCAGAAGAGCCCCGAGGAGAAGGTCTTCCTCCGCTACTCGACGGACTCGTGGGCGACCTCGACGTTCCGCCGCGCCTCGGGGACCGGCAACGAGACGACCTACACGGTCACCATCCCCTCGGTTTCCTCCTTCACGACCTACAACTACTACGCCTTCACGACGACGGCCGACACCGCCAACGGCAGCCTCACCCACGCGCGCGCCCACTACGTCACGCTCTCCGCCGGCGACTCGCCGCTCCGCTTCACCACCGGCGCCGGCGTGGGCCCGACCATCAACTCGTGGCACACCGTCCAGAACCCGGCGCCCGAGACGGGCTTCGACGCCGACCTCTACATGCGTTCCGTCAACCGCACGACGGGCGACACGATGTGGCCCCGAAGCCGCTCGACCGACAACCCGGTCACCTTCTGGGTGGGCATGACCCCCGCCACCGACACCCCCCTGGCCCGGCTCGTCTACTGCACCTCCTCCGGTCAATGGCACGCGGGCATCGCGGCCTCCGAGACCCGCACGGTCGGAGACAGCATCTACTTCCGGTTCGTCCTGAACCAGGCCGACAACGCCTCGTTCGACTACACGGACACGGTTGCCTACTACTTCACGCTCATCGCCCCCGCCGCCGACTCCACCTACGTTCACGGCAATAACACCGTCGACGACATCTCCTTCAGCGACTCCACCAAGGTGGAGGCCACGGCGCGGGCCAATCCGTTCATCTACCGCATCCGCGAGCTCCGCCCGACGATCGACATTACCGTGCCGTCGAACAACCACGACACCGGCACCGCCTCTTTCCAGATCCGGGGAACCGCCGTCGGCGACGCCCAGCCCGGCGATACGGTCGTCATCTTCCGTAACGGCGTGCCGCAGGACACGGTCTTCCTCAACGCCTCCCTCGGCTTCGTCGGCTGGTGCACGATCGCCGCGAAGAGCGACTCCCTATCCGTCAAGCTGACGAGCGACTCCACGCAGACGATCGCCTGGGACACCCACCGCATCTCGCTCTACGGCACCCCGACCATCACGATCGGCATCAACCCCGTCAACGGCGTCGAGACAAACCAGGCCTATTTCCAGATGTCCGGGACGGTCACCAACGGCCGCCCGGGAGACTCGGTCACGATCTTCGTCAACGGCCAGCCCACCGACACGGTCCAGGTCACCGCCACGGCCACCTGGAACGGCCAGGTTTCTCTCCTGGGCGGCGCCACGAGCACCGTCGGCGCCCGGCTCGTGAACTTCCTCGGGAACATCGCCTGGGACACGCCAAGAATCGTCAACTACGACATCCACCGGATGGGCGGGATGAGCTGGGTGGGGATCCTCAAGGGCGACTGGTCGAAGTACGCGGACACGATCTACAACGACGGCACGGCGAAGTACACCGAGGTCGTCGACGACCCGGACAGCTTCTCGGGCTACATGTACTACAACAAGACCATCGACTGGATGTGGTTCCGGATCGTCCTGGACTCCAAGGACACCATCGCCTGGCAGCACTCCACGGACGACATCCGGGTCTTCGGTTGGATGCTCTGGATCGACGTCAACATGGACGGCTACGCCGACTGGCAGTTGGGCCTCACGCCCTTCAATAACGGCAACGGCCTCAACGTGATGGCCAACTCCAACACCGACCAGGACTTCAGCGACAAGACCGACTTCCAGACGTACGCCCAGACGGAGAGCTACAAGTCGAACGGCAGTGACTCGATCTTCATCCAGCAGGTCCCCTTCTCGGACGTCAGCGGCGACAGCGACATCTACCTCGCCTTCGGCGCCCCCTTGTCCGCCTTCCAGTCCCCGCTCGTGGCGCCCAACAAGCGCATCTACGAGACCACGCCGTTCCGGATCCTCTACGGCACCGGCTCTTCCCCGAACGCGATCGGCCGCGACCTCTCGGGCGCGACCCAGGGCAACGAGGCCTCGGCCTTCTCCGGCGCCCAGATCGTGACCACCGCCAACTTCGCGGACGGCGCCGGCGACCGTCCCGGCGGCATCGTCTACGACACCCGCGACGCGCTCTTCCCGACCGAGAACGGCACGTGGACGGTCGGCGAAACGATCTACTTCTCGGGAGCCACCTGGCCGACCGGGCCGGGCCGCGACTCGATCACGGTGCGGATCGTCCTGACCGGGCTCGACACCAACACGCAATACAGCAAGCAGGGCACGATCTCCTACGACACCGTCGGCGGCTTCGTGGGGCGTGGCTTCTGGCGACCGACAGGGAGCGGAGTCGCGGCCGGCGTCTACCAGGTCTGGGTGAAGCATCCCATCGCCGGCGACACCTTCTACCTCTACGACCAGTTCCGGCTTGACCAGGTGGCAACCTCGATCGCGGCCTGGACCCAGGCGCCCACCCAGGTCATGGCCGGCGAGAGCATCCTCGCGGTGCTCCGGGATACGGACAAGAACATCAACGTCGCCACGCTCCAGGCCGTGACCGCCCTCTTCACGAACGTCCGCACCGGCGAGACGGAGCTCGTCACGCTGACGGAGACCGGCGTCAACGAGGGATATTTCTCCTGCACGATCTCCATCACGGGCGCCTCCACCGACTCCATCGCCGGCACCGGCAGGATGTTCGGTCGCGCCGGCGACACGATCACCATCCTCTACACCGACGCCTCCGACACGGTCGATACGGCCCTCTACGCGTCGGTCCTCGTCGCCCCCGCGCTCACCCCGGCCGCGTTCGAGTTCACGGACGCGTTTGCGTCCGGCGGCATCCTGCTTCTGTCCGAGGGCGACACCTTCGGCATCCGGCTCATTGACCGGGGGCTCAACCGGGACGCCCTGCACATCGAGTCCTACACGGTGCGCGTCACGAACGCGGCCACGGCCGAGTTCGAGGATGTCATCCTGGTCGAGGTCTCGGCGTCCGCCGACACCTTCTTCGCGATCCTGGCTACCGAGACCGACGTCGCGGTCCTCGGTTCCAACTCTGGCAAAATCTTCGGCTCGCTCACCCAGGATCTCTGGGCCACCTTCACCGATCCCTACGACGGGACGGACGTCCGCACCGACACCTTGACGATGCTGGGGAACGGCAAGAGCGCGCTCCGGATGACCGATGCGACCTCGACCACGATCGACACGATCCCGATCGGCGGGTTTGTCTACATCGAGGTCATCGATCGGAACCGCAACGGGAATCCGTCCGTGAAGGACGTCATCGCCATCGCGCTCACGACCTCCACCGGGGACTCGCAGACGCTCCAGATCCTCGAGTCCGCCGACAACTCGGGCATCTTCCGCAGCATCGGGCTCTTCGTCACCGATTCAGGCCCCGTGACCATCGGCGACTCCATCATCCATGCCCCCCACGGCGCGGTTCTGGCCTGTTCGTACGTCGACGCCTTCCCTGTCGGCGACTCCACCTACGACACCGCCGTGGCGGGCAAGTCCGCGGCCGCCGGCGCGCTCATCGACTCTACCGGCACCGCGATCACGTCCCAGACCTCGGCCGATTCCATACGCGTCCGCGTCCTCGACCTCGACGAGAACAAGAACTGGGCGACCTCCGACACCGTTCGCGTACTTATCACCAATGCACGGACCGGCGAGACCGAGTATGCGACGCTCATCGAGACGAGCGTCACCAACGGCGGCTACGAGACCGCTTCCTTCCGGCATTCCCAGCTGGTAGCCGACTCCCGTTCCCTCGACAGCGTCGTCATGCTCCTCCACGGAGATACCTTCACCCTTACCTACGTTGACGCGAATGACCCCACCGACACCTTCCTGCTCGGCGCGTATACCTTCTATCCTGCGGGCGTCCTGGCCACGGGCACCTTCCCGCCGAACATCCGGCAGGGCGACAGCCTTGTTCCCGTGATCGCCGACACCGACCAGAACCTGCGCTGGGACGTCGTCGAAACGATCGCGGTCACGATCACGAACCAGCGCACGGGCGAGACCGAGGTCATCATCCTGCTTGAGTCCGGCCCGAACTCGGGCATCTTCAACACCACGAGCATCCGCGTCACGAGGGACACGACGAGCCAGGTCGACGACGACACGCTCTTCGCGCTTGCCGGGGACAACATCACGGTCACCTACACGGATCCGACGGACCCGACGGACGTCCTCGTGAGCGGGCCGTTCGCCGTCTACATCGACAGCGTGGCTTCCTCGTGCACGGGTCCGACCACGGTCACCATCGGGAAGTTTTTCGAGCCCATCGTCACCGACACCGACCAGGACCTCAACGGCACGATCGTGAACACCCTCCTGGTCCGCGTGTACAACTCGCGTACCGGCGAATCCGAGCTCTTCACGCTGAACGAGACGCTGGAGAACTCGGGAGAGTTCGACGGTCTGGCCATCACGGTGACCTCGAGCGCCGCGGACTCGCTGGTGAATGGCAAGATCTACGCCGAGGGCGGCGACACGCTTTTCTTCGTGTACACCGACCCGACGGACGCCCTGGACGCCTGCACAAGCGCGGGCATCCTCGTGGTCCGCGACACGTCTCCCGCGTACGGCACGTTCCCGACGAGCGTGAAGATCGGCGACAGCGTCCTCACGACCATCTCCGACACGGACCAGAACCGCTCCGAGCTGGTGGCCGACACCATCCTGGTGATCTACACGAACAACCGCACCGGGGAGACCGAGGCCGTCATCCTCTACGAGACGAACGCCTACTCGGGCGCCTTTGACAGCCCGCTGATGAGGGTCTCGTCGAACCTCGCCGATTCTGCCGACAATGACACGCTCTACGCGCTGGCCGGCGATACGATCACGATCCGCTACACCGATCCCTACGACACGGCTCAGATCGTCACGTCCTCCCCCATCACCGTCTACTGGGACACCTCCACGTCGAACGGCACGTTTCCAGTCACCGTCCGTAGCGGCGACAGCATCGTCCCCGTGATCCGCGACACCGACCAGAACCTGGATGGGACTCGCGTCGAGACCATCTCGATCACCGTGACGAACGGGCGTACCGGAGAGACCGAGCTTGTTGTCCTGTACGAGACCGACTCCAACTCGGGCATCTTCGACGTCACGCAGATCCCCGTGCGCGAGTCGATCGGCGACTCCGTCGACAACGACACGCTCTACGCGCTGGCCGGCGACACGATCACGGTCCAATACGTCGATCCCACGGACCCCACCGACTCGCTGACCGGCGGCCCCTTCTCGGTCGTCCACGACACCACGGCGTCCGCGGGAACGTTCCCGTCCTTCGTCCGGATCGCGGACAGCATCGTCCCCATCGTCCGGGACTCGGACCAGAACTTCTCGGGTCTGCGCGTCGAGACGGTCACGATCCTTGTCACGAACTCGCGGACCGGGGAGACCGGCCTGGTCATCCTCTACGAGACCGACTCGAACTCGGGCATCTTCGACGTGACGAGCATCTGGACGACCCCCAACATCGCCGACTCGGCGCTCAACGACACGCTTTACGCCCAGGTCGGAGACACCTTCACGCTCCTCTACACCGATCCCACGCACGCTTCCGACACGCTGGCAGGTGGTCCCATCCCCGTCTACCCGACGTTCGCCGCTTGCACCGCCGTCTTCCCCACCACGGTCACCCTGGGCGAGAGTCTCGTGCCGACCATCACGGACACGGATCGCAACCTCTCGGCCTTCGTTGTCGACACGATCGCGGTCATGGTCACGAACCACCGGACGGGTGAAACCGAGGTCGTCATCCTCTTCGAGTCCGGCACCAACTCGAGCCTGTTCGACAGCACGGTCATCTTCGTGACGGCCAACCTCGCCGACAGCGCCGATAACGACACGATCTACGCCCTCGCCGGTGACACGCTGACCATCTTCTACGTCGACGCATCAAACCCGAACGACACCTGCCTCTCTGCGGCAATCACGGTCACCACCTCCTCCTCGAACGGCATCCTCTCCGCCGACTCGCGCGTCACCCTGGGTGACTCGTTCTGGGTCACCGTTCTCGACACGAACGTGAACCAGAACGGCGCCGTGCAGGAAACCCTCTCGGTCGTCGTGACGAACCCGGCGACGGGCGAGACGGAGGTACTGGTCCTTTACGAGAGCGGTACGGCCTCGCCGCTCTTCGACTCGGTGGCGTTGGCCACTTCCGGCAACATCGCGGATTCCGTCTCCGGGGATACCCGGATGTATGTCCGGGCCGGCGACACGCTCGTCGTGTATTACGTCGACCCCTACAATGCCGCGGACACGCGCCTCTCGGAGACGACCGTCATCCGGCCCGTGCCCACGACCGCGGATTCACGAGTGACGTCCACCCAGCTCTACCAGGGCGACACCCTCTCGGGCGTCTACATCCTGGACGGCAACCGCAACCTCGACATCGACCTCGTCGACACGCTCCTCGTCATCGTCCGCAACGCGACCACGGGCGAGACCGAGACCATCACGCTCCACGAGACCGGGGTAAACTCCGGCGTCTTCGATTCGGCGCTCGTCGGAACATCCAGCGATTCCGCGGACTCTCTCTCGGGAACCGGCCGCCTCTACATCCGCTCCGGCGACTCCATCGTCGTAGACTACGCGGACCCCTGGGCGGCGGCGGACACGCTAGTGACGATCGCGATCACGGCCCGAGCCGCCACGACCTCTACCGTGGCCATGGACTCGCGGTTCATCCTCGGGGACTCCGTCTTCATCACCGTCCACGACGGCGACGCCAACCGTGATCCGGCTCTCCAGGAGAGCGTCACCGTCACGGTGACGAACCCGGTCACCGGCGAGACCGAGTCCGTGACGCTCTGGGAGATCGGCGTGAACTCCGGATCCTTCGACACGGCCGGTCTCGGAACGACCTCCAACCCGGCGGATTCCGCATCCGTCTCCGGAACGCTCTACGTCCGCCCCGGCGACACGCTCGCGCTCTTCTACCAGGACCGCTACTTCGCCACGGACTCCTCGCGCCTCGACACCGGCTACGCCCGGCCCCGACCCGCGACGTCGTCCATCACCTCGGACACCCTCGTCTACCTCGGGGACACGCTCATGAGCGTCTTCCTGACGGACACGAGCGCCAACCTCGACGTGGATATCCACGACTCCGTTACCGTCACGGTCATCAACCACCGCACGGGAGAGACGGAGATCGCCACGCTCCACGAGCTGGGCATCAACGGAAACATCTTCGACTCCGCCGTCGTCGCCACGTCCACGGACTCGACCGACTCCATTTCCGGCAACGGGCGGCTCTACGGCATCCCCGGTGACACCATCCAGGTCCTCTACACGGACCCCTACAACGCCGCCGACACCTGCGCGACCACTCTCATCACTCTCTACCCCCCGTTCTCTCGCTCGCTCTTGACCGTGGGACCGACGGTCACCGTGGGCGAGTCCTTCTACGTGGTTCTCCGAGACACGGACGTCAACTTCAACGCCGCGCTGCAGGAGACGGTCTCGGTCACCGTCACGAACCCTGCCACCGGGGAGTCCGCCACGGTCATCCTCTGGGAGCAAGGCGTGAACTCCGGGATCTTCGACTCCATCCCGGTCTGGGTGACGGGAAACATCGCCGATTCCATTTCCGGAAACGACACGTTCTACGCGCGTTCAGGCGACACCTTCCTCATCACCTATCTCCACGCGGGGACCACCGACTCGAGCCGCGTGGACACGCTCGTGGTCGTGCCCGTTCGGACCGCGGCGGACTCCCGCGTCACGATCCTCCAGGTCTTCCAAGGCGAGACGATCTCCGGCGTCTTCATCTTCGACGCCGACCGCAACCAGGACATCGACCTCATCGACACACTGGCTGTCATCGTGCGCAACATCCAGACCGGCGAGACCGAGGTCGTCACGCTTTTCGAGACCGGGGTGAACTCCGGCGTCTTCGACTCCTCGCTCGTGCTGACCACCAAGGTGATCGGCGACTCGCTCACCGTCGGGCTCCTCTACATCGGCGCCGGCGACTCGGTCGTCATCGACTACGCCGACTCCCGTAGTCCCATCGATACACTCGTCACCATCCCCATCCTCGCTCGCGGCGCCACGGTCTCGACCGTGGCCATGGACTCGCAGTTCCGGATCGGCGACTCGATCTTCATCACGGTTACCGATGGTGACGCCAACCGCGACGTCCTCCTGCAGGAGTCCGTGACCGTCATCGTCACGAACCCGGCCTCGGGCGAGACCGAGAGCATCGTCCTCTGGGAAATCGGGATCAACTCGGGCATCTTCGATACGGCCGGTCTCGGGACGACCGCCAACATCGCCGATTCACTCTCCTTGACGAGCACGCTCTACGCCCGTCCCGGCGACACGCTCTCGCTCTACTACCAGGATCGCCTCATCGCCTCGGACTCGGCACGGCTCGACACGCCCGTCGCTCGGCCCCAGAACAGCACCTCGTCCTCTTCGTTCAACCCGGACACCGTCGTCCGCGGCGACTCGGTCCGCGGCGTCTTCATCACGGACCCCGACCGCAACCTCGATGCCGACCTCGTCGACTCGGTCCAGGTCGTCGTCACCAACAGCCGGACCGGCGAGACCGAGACCGTCTTCCTCTACGAGACCGGTCCCAACTCGGGCGTCTTCGACTCCCCCGTCATCGGAACGACCTCCAACATCCTCGATTCCGTTGCCCAGAACGGCACGCTCTACGTCCGGTACGGCGACACGCTCCTCGTCTCGTACACCGACACGCACACGACCACCGACACGAAGCTCATCGGCCCGATCACGGTCGTTCCCGCCCTCACCGCGTCGGTGATCACTTCAGACACGCGTTTCTATGTCGGGGATTCCTACCTTATCGTGGTCACAGACGGAGACGCCAACCGCGACGAGCTCGCCTTCGACACCGTGAGGGTCATGATCACGAACCCGGCCACGGGCGAGACCGAGGCCGTGATCCTGACAGAGTCAGGCGGCGCGAATACCGGCATCTTCGACGTCGTCAAGCTTGGAACCACCGGGAACCCCGCCGATTCCGCGTCCGCCACCGGAACGATGTACGTCCGGAACGGCGACACGCTCTCGATCGTCTACGTCGACCGTTACAACACCGGCGACTCCGCCCGCGTCGACACCGGCCACGCCGTCCCGCCCGCGACGACCGCCGAGTCGTGGGTCAACATCACCCAGCTTTTCCAGGGCGAGACGCTCGGGCAGATCTTCATCCGCGATCTCAACCGGAACCTCGATATCGACCTCATCGACTCGATCGCCGTCACCGCGAGGAACGCGACCACGGGCGAGACCGAGGTCGTCTTCCTCTACGAGACCGGCGTCAACTCGGGCGTCTTCGACTCCGACGTCATCCTGACCTCCGGGAATCTCCTCGACTCGCTCTCGGGGACCGGCAAGCTCTACATCCGCGCCGGCGACTCGCTGGTCGTCGACTACCTCGACTCCACCACCGGCGGCGACTCGCTCACCACCAACGGCATTCTCGGCCGCGCCGCGACCAATTCCACGATCGCCATGGACTCGCAGTTCCGCATCGGCGACTCGCTCTTCATCACCGTCGTCGACGGCGACAACAACCGGAGCCTGCTGCTCCAGGAATCCGTCACCGTGGTCGTCACGAACCCGGCGACGGGCGAGACGGAATCGATCGTCCTCTGGGAGATTGGCGTCAACTCCAGCACGTTCGACACGGCAGGGCTCGGCACAACCTCCAGCCCCGCCGACTCCGGCTCGGCCTCCGGCACGCTCTACGTTCGCCCCGGCGACACGCTCTCGCTCTTCTACCAGGACCGTTACGTCGGCACCGACTCCTCGCGCCTCGACACCGGCTATGCCCTGCCCGCACAGACCACGGCGACGTCGCGCGTCGATACGTTAACCTTCAACCTCGGCGATTCCCTGGCCGGCCTCTTCCTCTTCGACGCGAACCGCAACCTCGACGTCGACTTCCGCGATTCGCTGACGGTCATTGTCCGCAACGTCCAGACGGGAGAGACGGAGACCGTTCAATTGACCGAGACCGGCGTGACCTTTGCCGGCTTCGACTCCGTCTCCCTCGCCGTCTCCAAGAACCCGTCGGACTCGGGCGCCGGCTCCGGCCGCCTCTACGCGCGCAACGGCGACTCGATTGTCATGGACTACGCCGACCCCTTTGCCGCCGCCGACTCGCTCGTCTCTGCCGCCATCCTCGTCATCGAACCGCTCACGAACTCCGCGACCAACGCGGACTCGCGCGTCCGGATCGGGGACTCCTACTTCATCACGGTCCGCGACAGCGATCAGAACCGCGACATCCTGGTACAGGAATCCGTGACGGTGACGATCACGAACCCGGCGACGGGCGAGACGGAGACAGTCACGCTCTGGGAGATCGGCGTCAATTCCGGATACTTCGATACCGCCGGCCTCGGCACGACCGACAACCCTGCCGATTCCGGTTCCACGACGGGGACCCTGTATCTCCGGTCCGGCGACACCCTTGCCGTCCTCTACCAGGACCGCTACACGGCCTCGGACTCCTCGCGCGTCGACACGGGCTACGCGTACAGGGGCGCCAGCGCCGCCGACTCCTGGGTGAATATCCTCCAGCTCTTCCAGGGCGAGACGCTCACGTCCGTCTTCATCCGCGACGCCAACCGCAACCTCGATGTCGACCTCATCGACTCGATCATCGTGATCGTGCGCAATGCGATCTCGGGCGAGACCGAGCTCGTCACGCTCTACGAGACCGGCGTCAACTCGGGGGTCTTCGACTCGTCGCTCCTTCTCGTCACCGCAAGCGCCGCCGACTCTCTCTCCGGCTCAGGTAGGCTCACCGCGAGCGCCGGAGACTCGCTCGTCGTCGACTACATCGATTCGACCTTCGCTCCCGCCGACACGCTTGTGACCATCCGCATCCTTGTCCGGGGCGCCACGGCGTCGTCTATCACGATGGACACCTCCTTCCGCATCGGAGACTCCACGTTCATCACCGTGACGGATGGCGACGCCAACCGCGATGTGCTCCTGCAGGAGTCGGTCACGGTCACCGTGACGAACCCGGCAACCGGCGAGACGACGGTCGTCACGCTCTGGGAGGTGGGAGTCAACGCGGGAATCTTCGACACCGCGCCGCTCTTCACCTCCTCGAACCCCGCGGACTCGCTGGTCTCGACCGAATCGATCTACATCCGGCCCGGGGACACCCTGATCGCGACCTACCAGGATCGCAGCATCACCACCGATTCCTCGCGCGTCGACACCGCCTTCGGGCGTCCCGCGCCCACCGCGTCCTCCAGCTCCTACTCGCCTGACACCATCCGTGTCGGTGATACGCTGACAGGCGTCTTCGTCAGGGACGCCGACCGCAACCTCGACGCCGACCGCATCGACACGGTCCAGGTCGTTGTCACCAACAGCCGCACCGGCGAGACCGAGACGGTCACGCTCTACGAAACCGGCGTCAGCTCGGGCGTCTTCGACTCCGCCCTCATCGGGACATCGGGCGGCATCGCGGACTCCCTCTCCCAGGGCGGGCGACTCTGGGTTCGCGCCGGGGACACGATCGTCATCCTCTACACCGACACGCGCGTCGGGGTGGATACCGCCCAGGCCGGGCCTATCACGGTCCTGCCCATCCTGACGAGCGCGATCCTCTCGACCGACTCCCGCGTCGTCATCGGCGACTCCTTCCACATCATCGTCACCGACACAGACGGCAACCGCGATGCGCTGGCCTTTGAGACCGTGAGCGTCGTCATCTCCAACCTGGCCACGGGCGAGACCGAGTCCCTGGTCCTGGTGGAGTCCGGGACGGCGAGCTCCGGCATCTTTGATATCACCCGGCTCGGCACCACCGGCAATCCCGCTGACTCGACAAGCGGCAACGGCACGATGTTCCTGCGCGCCGGAGACACGCTCTCGGTCTTCTACCAGGACCGCTTCCATGCCACCGATTCCGCGCGGGTGGACACCGGTTACGCCGTGCCGATGGACTCCAACAGCGGGTCGTTCCTGACGGAGACCTCCGTCAGGATAGGCGACTCGATCATCGGCCTCTACGTGCGCGATTACAGCCGCGACCTGGACGTCAATATCACCGACTCGATCACGGTCGTCATCGTTAACGCGCGGACCGGCGAGACCGAGACCGTCATTCTCCGGGAGACCACCGTCAACTCCGGGACGTTCGATTCCCTCGTGCTGGGATCCACGGCGAACCCGGCCGACTCCGCCTCCAATAGCGGCACGCTCTTCGTCCGCGCCGGCGACACGATCTTCGCGACCTACCAGGACCCCGCAACCGCCTCGGACAGCCTGGTTTCCGCCTCGCTCCTGGTTCGTCCGCTCTTCTCGGCTGCCCTCCTATCCACGGACTCATCCTTCCGGATCGGCGACTCGCTCGCGATCGTCGTCACGGACACGGACGCCAACCGCGACATCCTCGTCCTCGACACCGTGACGGTCATCATCACCAACCCGGCCACGGGTGAAACGGAGGCCGTCACGCTGACGGAGTCCGGCGGCGCCAACACGGGCGTTTTCGACGTGGTCAAGCTGGGCACCACGGGGAACCTGTCCGATTCGATCTCCGCCAATGGCACCATCTACCTCCGCGCCGGCGACACGCTCTCGGTCTTCTACCAGGACCGCTACAACAGCGCCGACTCGCGAACCGTGGATACCGGAGTCGCCCTGCCCGCGGTCACGACCGCCGACTCTTTCATGACGGACACACGCGCCCGTATCGGCGATACCCTGGCGGGCGTTTTCATTCGAGACAGGGACCAGAACCTCGATGTCGATCGGCTGGATACCATCACGGTCATCGTCCGGAACGAGCAGACGGGCGAGACGGAGCCGCTGACATTGACGGAGACGGGCGTCAACTCGGGCGTCTTCGACTCGTTCGTTCTCTACGTCAGCGCCGCATCCGCGGACTCGGTCTCGGGAAGCGGGCGCCTTTATGCCAGGGCCGGCGATTCGATCCAGGTTCTCTACCAGGATCCGCGCACGTCCACGGATTCCCTCATCACTGATCGTATCCGAGCCTACTTCCTGGGCTGGTCGGTCGTGGGAGAACCCCTGGGCACGGGCAAGGGCCTGAACCTCGGTTTCCTCCGCTGGGCCGATTACGATCGCGACGGCGATCTCGACCTGGGAGTGATGGGCCAGGACAACCTGACCGCCGCGACCAGGTTCCTCCTCTACCGCAACGACGGGGAAAACACGTTCTCGGCGGTTGCAGAGCCCATGGGGGCCGGCCTCGGCCTTCGCTCCGGATCCTTCGACTGGGGCGATTACGACGCGGATGGCGATCTCGATCTCGTGGCGGTGGGGAGAGACAATGGCGGCAACCGCCGCCTGGTCGTCTTCCGCCATGATGGCGGCGGCGCTTTCACCCTGCTCGCGGAACCCATGGGTGCCAACGCCGGTCTCGACGCGGCCAGCACCGAGTGGGGGGACTATGACAACGACGGGGATCTCGACTTCGTCGCCTCCGGCATTGACGGCAGCGGTAACCGGCGCCTGCTGATCTATCGCAACGACAGTGGCAGTTTCAGCCTTAACGCGGAGCCGCTGGGCGCGGGCAAGGGGCTTTCCGGAGATGCCACGGCGGGTGCCACGACGCGGTGGGGCGATTTCGATCGCGATGGTGACCTCGACCTCCTCGTCGCGGGCCGCGACAACCTCACGTTCCAGCCGCGCCTGCTCCTCTACCGCAACGACCGTGGCGCCTTCACGCTCGCGGCCGAGCCGATGGGCGCCGGGCTCGGCGTCCTGGATGCCTCGCTCGCATGGGCCGATTTCGACACCGATGGAGACCTCGACTTCGCCGTGACGGGGCACGACGGCGCCAATCGACGCTTCCTCGTCTATCGCAACGACGGCGGCGCCTCCTTCAGCGTCGAGACGCAGCCTCTGGGCGCAAGCTCGGGCCTTCAGTATTCCGCGGTATCGTGGGGCGATTTCGACAACGACGGGGACGTGGACCTCGCGGTCGCCGGACACGACGGATCAGCGCCGCGCTTCATCATCTACCGCAATGAATCCGGGCGGTTCGCGATCCAGAGCGAGCCCCTGGGCGCCGGGACCGGCCTGGGCAATGCGTCGCTCGGATTCGCGGACTACGACAGGGACGGGGACCTGGACCTGGCCGCGCTCGGCGATGACGGCACGCAGAAGCGCCTGCTCATCGTGCAGAATCTCGAGACGCCGAGGGCGAACCTCCGCGCCGCGGCGCCCGGGCTCGTCACGGCGAACGGCACGGTCTTCTCCGAGACCGTCACGCTGGCCTGGTCACCGGTCACGACGGATACCACGCCGGCTGCCGGACTGACCTACAACCTGCGGATCGGAACCGTTCCGGGCGGTGCCAATATTCTCGCCGCGGATACGATCGTCGCGGACTCCACCGGTCCGCTCCTCATCGGCAACGTCCAGAACGGCGATACCGCCCTCTTCTACCTGAGGACCGCGGGAACCTACTACTGGGCCGCCCAAGCCGTCGACGGCGGCCAACTCAGGGGTCTCTGGTCGGTCGAGGGCACCTTCATCGTCGTCCCGACCACGACCTCCACCGGCACATTCCCTTCCGCGATCCGCGTGGGCGACAGCGTCAGCGCCGTCCTGCGCGACACGGATGCCAACCGGGTCTTCGGCTCCACGGAGACCCTCGTTGTCACCGTCACGAACATGCGCACGGGCGAAACGGAGATCCTGGTGCTGACCGAGTCCGGGGCCAGCTCCGCGACCTTCGGCGGCAACGATACGCTCCAGGCCACCCAGGCGCTCTCCGATTCCCTCTCCGGGAACGGCCGCCTCTTCGCCCTGGCCGGGGACACGCTCATCATCCGCTACAGCGATCCGCAGGATGCCTGGGATTCGGTCGTCTCGAACCCGATCCCCGTCGTCATCGACACGACGGCCGCCACCGGGGTCTTCCCCGCTGCGCTCAAGGCCGGGGACAGCCTCTCGCCGACCATCACCGACAGCGATCAGAACCTCAGCGGAACGCGTATCGACACGATCCAGGTGACGGTGACGAACCGGCGCACCGGCGAGACCGAGATCCTCACACTCGTGGAGACCGACTCCAACTCCGGCGTCTTTAACGTGACGCGACTCTTCCTGTCCCGGTCGCCTTCGGACTCCATCGATAACGACACGCTCTTCGCGCTGGCGGCCGACACCTTGACCGTTCTCTACGTCGATCCGAACGACCCGAGCGACTCCGTAACCGGCGGCCCCATCGTCCTCTACGAGGACACGACGCCTTCATCCGGCACGTTCCCGATCGCGGTGCGCCTCGGCGACAGCCTTGTTCCCATCATTCGTGACACCGACCAGAACCTCGACGGCAAGCGCATCGACACGGTCTCGGTGACGGTGACGAACCTGCGGACAGGCGAGACCGAGGTCGTCATCCTGCATGAGACCGACTCCAACTCGGGCGTGTTTGATGTCACGGTCGTCCCCGTCTCGAGAACGCCGTCCGACACGGTCGACAATGACACCATCTTTGCCGGACCCGGCGACTCGATCGTCATCCGCTACGTCGACCCGAACGACCCGACGGACTCGTTCTCCTCCGCCGAGATCACCGCGTTCCTGCCGGCAACGGCATCCCAACTCGGCGCCGATTCCGTGGCACGCATCGGCGACTCGTTCTTCATCGTCGTTCGCGATACCGACGCCAACCGGGACATCAGTGTCTTCGATACCGTGACCGTGGTCGTCACGAATCCGGCCACCGGCGAGACGGAGGCCGTGATCCTCATCGAGTCCGGTGGCGCCAATACGGGTCTCTTCAACATCACCGCGCTCCCGATGTCCGGGTCCCCGTCCGATTCCACGTCGGGCAGCGGACGCCTCCATGTCCGCGTTGGAGACACGATCGCGGTCGTCTACATCGATCGCTTCAATCCCACAGACTCCGCGCGCCTCGATACCTCGCTCATCGTCCCGACGCCCTCGAACTCCGGGTCCACGGTGACCGTCCTCGCCATCACGGTCGGCGAGACCATCACGGGTATCTTCGTCACGGACACGGACCGCAACCGCGACGCGGATATCATCGACACGGTCACCGTCACCGTTATCAATGAGCGGTCCGGCGAGACGATCACCATCACGCTCCTGGAGACGGGCCCGAACACGGGCGTCTTTGATTCCGGAACCGTCCGGACCACGGACAATCCCGCGGACTCCGGCCCCGGCTCCGGCCAGCCCCTGTACCTGCGACCCGGCGACACCATCTCCGTCCGTTACGTCGATCCCGCGGACCCCACGGATTCGTCCCGAGTCACCTCCGCCCTGATCGCAACCCCGCTCCCGACCATCTCCATCCTTCGCGCCGACGGAACCACCCTCATCGGCGACTCGTTCTACGTGATCGTGCGCGATACGGACGCAGATCGGGATTTCAATGTCATCGACACCGTCCTCGTGACCGTTTACAACCCGGTCACCGGCGAGAGCGAATCGGTGATCCTCATCGAGTCCGGAGGAGCGAATACCGGCGTCTTCAATGTCACTCCGCTCCCGACTTCCGGCAATCCCATTGATTCCGTCACTGGATCCGGCCGCCTCTATGTCCGAAGCGGCGACACCCTGGTCGTCTTCTACCAGGACCGCTACAATGCCAGCGACTCCTCGCGCCTGGACACGCCCCTGATCCTGCCGCGGCCCACCAACTCGGGCTCGACCGTGACCCTGCCGTCGATCGTCATCGGCGAGACCATCACGGGCATCTTCGTGACGGACACCGACCGTAACCGCGACGTCGATCTCATCGATACCATCAGCATCACGCTCATCAACGAGCGCACGGGCGAGACCATCACGCTCGTCCTGACCGAGACCGGGCTGAGCTCGGGCGTCTTTGACTCCGGAGCGGTCACCACCTCCGGCAACCCCGCCGACTCGGGGTCCGGCCAGCCTCTCTACCTGCGGCCCGGCGACACGCTCTCGGTCCGCTACATCGACCCGGGCGACCCGACCGACTCCTCGCGCGCGGTCGCCGCGATCACGGTCTCCCCCGTAGCCACGGCCTCCTCCATGACCGCGGACGGCCTCACCCGCATCGGTGACTCCTTCTACGTCGTCCTCCGCGATACCGACGCCAACCGCGACATCGCCGTCCTCGATACCGTGACCGTGCTCATCACCAACCCGGCCACGGGCGAGACCGAGGCCGTCGTCCTGACGGAGTCCGGCGGCCCCAACACCGGCATCTTCAACGTCACCGCGCTCCCGACCTCCGGCTCCCCCGCCGACTCTTCTACCGCTTCCGGCCGCCTCTACGTCCGCGCCGGCGATACGCTCTCGGTCACCTACACCGATCGCTTCACGCCCACCGACAGCTCGCGTCTCGACACCCCGCTGATCGTGCCCACGCCCTCCAACTCGGGGTCGACCGTCACCGTCCCGGCCATCGTCATCGGCGAGACCATCACGGGCATCTTCGTCACGGACACCGACCGCAACCGCGACGTCGACATCGTCGACTCCATCACCATCACGCTTGTCAACGAGCGCACCGGCGAGACGATCACGCTGACGCTCCTGGAGACCGGCCCGAACACGGGCGTCTTCGACTCCACCACAGTCACCACGTCCGGCAATCCCGCCGACTCCGGGTCCGGCCAGCCGCTCTACCTGCGCCCTGGCGACACCCTGACCGTCCGCTACACCGATCCCGGCGACCCCACCGACTCCAGCCGCGTCACTGCCGGCATCACGGCGTCCCTGTCGGCCTCATCGTCTTCCGGCATCTTCGTCACCTCTCTGTCCGTCGGTGACAGCACGCGCCCCGTCGTGACCGACACCGACGCCAACCGCGACTTCGCCCGCGTCGACACCATCACCGTCACAGTCACCAACGGCCGCACCGGCGAGACCTCAACGTACGTCCTCTACGAGACCGACTCGAACTCGGGCGTCTTCGACGTCACGCCGATCCGGACGTCCGGCCGCGCCTCCGACGCGACGTTCGCGACCGAGACCCTCTACGTCCGCCCCGGCGACACGCTGGTGGTCGCCTACCAGGACGCCACCACGCCCACCGACTCCACGCGCTCCGGCGGCATCCTGGTCTGGCCGGACACCACGGGCGCCGGCGGCACGGTCTCCGGGTCCGTTCGTATCGGCGACAGCATCACGCCCGTCATCCGCGACACCGACCAGAACCTCGACGTCCTCCGGATCGACACGATCGCGGTCATCATCCGCAACGAGCGCACGGGCGAGACCGAGCTTGTCATCCTCTACGAGACCGACTCGAACTCGGGCGTCTTCGATGTCACCTCTCTGCCCATCTCACGGATTCCTGGCGACTCCGTCGACAACGACACGCTCTACGCCCTGCCCGCCGACTCCTTCACGGTCCGCTACACCGACCCGAACGATCCGTTCGACAGCTTCGTGCTCTCGGGCGGCAGCTTCATCCCGGCGCCATCATTGGCGACCGCCGTCTATCCCGCGTCCGTCCGCATCGGCGACACGGTCTACGCCATCGTCACCGACACCGACCGTAACGCGAACGGCACGCGGACGGAGACCCTGGCGGTCACCATCCTCAATCCGCGCACGGGCGAGCAGGAGACTCTGGTGCTCACCGAGACCGACTCCAACTCGGGCGTCTTCAACATCGCCGGGCTGACGGTCTCCGGATCCGCCGCCGACTCGCTCTCTCACTCGGGCCTCATGTTCGCGATCGCGGCGGACACGCTCGTCGTCCGCTACCTCGATCCCTCGACACCCGCCGACTCGCTCGCGTCCGCCGGCATCCCGGTCCTGGCCCCCTCCGCCACCTCGTCCATCGACTCGCCGCCCCGCCTCGTCATCGGCGACAGCCTCCCGATCGTGGTCCGCGACTCCGACCAGAACACGAACGGCGGCCGGATAGACACGATCGCGATCGTCATCACCAACAACCGCACGGGCGAGACCGAGATCCTCATCCTCTACGAGACCGACTCCAACTCGGGTATCTTCGACGTGACGAAGCTGAAGACGTCGAGCGATCCGCGCGACTCCGGTTCCAACTCCGACACGATGGCCTTCCTCCCCGGCGACACGGTCACGATTCGCTACCAGGACCCGCTGACGCCTTCGGACAGCAAGGCCATCACGCTGACGGCCTTCCCCGCCTCGGCGTCCTCGGCTCTTTCGTGCACCGCAAGCCTCCGACAAGGCGAAACGCTCTACCCGACCGTCACCGACGCCGACCAGAACCTGAACGCGTTCCTCGCCGAGACGATTACCGTGGTCGTCACTAACCCGGCCACGGGCGAGACGGAGACCATCATCCTCACCGAGACTGCCGTGAACTCGGGCATCTTCGATATCGCCGGGCTCCCGGTCTCGAAGGCTCCTGCCGACTCGCTCTCCGGCTCCGGTCGCCTCTTTGGCCGCATCGGCGATACGCTCTCAGTCGTCTACACCGATCCCGACGATCTCGCCGACCGCAAGACGGCCGTCGTGCGAGTCGTTTCCACCTTCACCGGCCTCATCCAGCAGATCAACGTCTTCCGCACGAAGACGGGTTCAGACACCTACCGGTTCACCTTCGTCCCGACCGGCATCAACGGTGAGACGCTCCCGGGCCTCGACGGCGAGCCGTTCACGGCCGAGATCATCGACTCCCGCGGTGGCACGGGCAGGTTCACGGAATTCCGGACCTACCTCGTCCGCGACTCCACCAACTACGTCTACACGAGGGCCGAAGACGCCCAGCTCTGGCTCCGCGTCACCCTGGTCGGCGAGACCTACTACCCGAACGTCATCATCACGGGCTCCGGCGTCACCCCGCTCGTCATTGTCGGGCGTCGCGATACGACGGTCTCCGAGGGCGTCATGGTCATTCCGGCAGGCATGTTCGACACCTCGGGCTACGACCTGATCGTCGAACCCTACTTCGACTACGCGACCGAGTCGCGGGTGCAGGGCCAGAAGACCGACGCCGCCAACGACGCGATGAGGGCCCAGGGCGGCCGCACCGTCCTGCCGCTCGAGGTACGCCCCGAGCACCAGTTCTACATCCGCAACCGCGCCACCGGGGAGTACGTCCGCCAATACGATACCAACCTCACGATTACCATTACCTACCCCGACCTCGACAACAACGACCTCGTCGACAACACCAACGTCGAGGAGCAGACGCTCCAGATGTACTACCTCGATGAGGACCTCAACCGCTGGATCCTCGTCCCAGGCACGGCGCAGGATAAGGAACGGAACATGGTGACCGCCACGGTCAACCACCTCACGATCTTCACCCTCATCGGGGTCTCCGCCAATACGACCGCCGGGAGCGTCCGCGTCTACCCGAATCCGTGGCGCCCGAACAACGGTATCCTCGACGACGGTATCGAGTACGTGGCTGGAATCCTCAACTCGGGCATCCTCATCGAGAACGTGCCCGCGGGCTCGCGCCTGAGGATTGTCACAATCCTGGGCGAGCGAATCCTGGACCGTGTCTTCGCCACGGGGGGAACCTACCAGTGGGATGTCCGCAATGAGATGAACCGACCGGTTGCGTCCGGCGTGTACTACGTCATCGTCGAGGCCCCGAACGGGACCCGGCTCGTCGACAAGGTCGCGGTGATCCGATGAGCTCCCCCTTGAAGCGCGCGCAGGCGACCTTGGCAACAGCCGTGGTCCTCTCCCTCATGGCACTAGCCTCACCCGCTCCCGCCGTCGCGGAGCGCGGCGATGCGGCATCGAGCACGGCCGATTTCCTCCGCCTGAACGCGGGGGCCGCCGCCGCCGCCCAGGGCGAGGCCTACGTGGCCCGGTCCGGCGGCGTGGAAGTCCTCCCGTACAATCCGGCGGGCCTCGCGACGATGGAGCAGAGGGAGATTCTCCTCCAGCACAACCAATACCTGCTCGATGCCACCTCGAACTACATCGCGTTCGCGGGGCCCTTCCGCAGTCTCCGTCTCGCCGGTTCGATCCATTACCTCGACCACGGCTCCCTCACGCGACGCACGCTCTCCAACCCGAACGGCGCCGGCACGTTCGGCGCCGACGCCCTGCTCGTGACGGTCGGCGGGGGCATCCCCCTGAACGGCCGTCTGAACGCGGGCGTGGCGATGAAGTTCTTCCACGAGCAGATCGACAATGCCTCGCGCACGGGATTCGGCGCGGACCTGGGCCTGCACTTTCACTCCCCCTTCCGCTGGGGTCGTTACGAGCTCGGAATCGCCGCGCGCAACCTCGGGCCTCAGGTGCGCTTCGACCGGGACAAGGAAGACCTGCCGATGGAGTTCGCGGCTGGCGCCAGCGTCCTCGTCTTTCGCGATCACCTCCGCCTGTCCGGCGAGCTGGCCCTCCCCCGGAACCAGGAGCTGGACTATCGCGCGGGAGTGGAACTCAGGCTCATCCCCGCCTTCGCCCTTCGAGCCGGCTACAACTCCCGTAACGACCTCGACAACGGCCTCTCGCTGGGCGCTGGCTTCCGCTACAAGGTCATGGCCCTGGATTACGCCTGGGTCCCCTTTGCATCCATCGGCGACGCCCACCGGATAGGACTGACTGTCAGCTACTAATCTCCGCTGGTGTCAGACTGCGGATTTGCGGAACTGGTTCTGAAGGAGTTACGTAGCTCCCTTGTCTGAGCTAATTCCGAGATGATTGTAACTCTCATATTCTGAGATCCGCAATTCCGCAGTCTGACACCACGGTCAACCCCGGCCGCGGATGGCTCTTTGGATCTCCCGGTCAGCTTCGCGCTTCTTGATCGTGTCGCGCTTGTCGCGCTCTTCCTTGCCCTTCGCGACGGCTACCTCCACCTTGATGTAACCGCGCATCAGGAACATCTTCAGGGGCACCATCGTGAGGCCCTTTTCCTCGACCTTGCCGATGAGCCGGCGGATCTCGGACTTCTTCATGAGCAAGGGTCTCGATCGCGTAGGCTCGTGGTTCTCGATGTTGCCGTGGGAGTAGGGAGAGATGTGGCAGTTCACGAGCACGGGGCGGCCGGCGACCATCTTGACGTAGGCATCGCGCATCTGGCATTGGCCGTTGCGAATGGACTTGACCTCCGTCCCCTTCAACGCAATCCCTGCGACGAATGTCTCCAGGATGAAGTAGCGCTGGCGCGCTACCCGGTTGTCCGCCAGGAGGCTCATCGCCGCTTCCCTTTCTTTCGCGTCTTGAGGAACTTCTTGAGCTTGCGGCGGTTGGCCTCGCCGCGCGCGAGATCCTTGCGCCTTGCCGCCTCGGCCGACTCCGCGGTTACCGCGCGCTTCTCTCCGGGTGTGCGAGCCGCAGGCACGCGTGCCCCGGCGCCGGCCATCTCCGAGGCGATCTCGCCCTTCGACCCCTTGGACGCGGCGCGGTCGGCGCGCACGGGTGTCAGGTAGAGCTGTCGTCCGGCCAGGTCCACGCTCGCGATGATGACCTCGACCGGCTGTCCCACCTGCCACCGGACGTGCGTTCGTCGGCCGGTCAGGGTCAGCGTGTCGCGATCGTAGTGAAACTGCTCGCGGCCCAGTTCGTCCAGGGGGATCATGCCTCGCGGTCCAATCTCGAGCATGATGAAGAGCCCGTCCCGGCTCACGCCGTCGACGATGCCCTTCACCTGCTCTCCCAGCCTGGTCTCGGCAAACTCCAGCATCTTGATCCGCAGCGCATCGCGCTCGGCCTCCATCGCCTCGCGCTCCCTGCGCGAGCTGTGCGACGCGGCCGCCTTGAGATCCCAGCCAACGGGATCGCCCATCAGCAGGCGATGCGCCAGGAGATCCGGGTATCGGCGAATCGGCGAGGTGAAATGGCTATAGGCCTCGGACGCCAGCCCGTAATGGCCGATATTGTCCCCGCTATAGCGGGCCTCGGTCATCGTCCGTAGCGCCAACAGCTCGATGACGGGGCGCGCCGGGCTGTCGGCGAAGGTCGAGAGGATCTTCGGGATACTGCCGGTGCGCGTGCCCCTGCCAAGCGCGGCGGCGACGCGACGGAACTGCATCATCTTCTCGGGGCTCGGCGCCTCGTGGACGCGGTAGATGCCGCGATCCTGCATGGCTCGGGCCGCGTGCTCGTTGGCCATGATCATCAGTTCCTCGATCAGCCGGTGCGACCAGGTGCGCTCGATGCGCTTGACGGTGATGACCTTGCCGTCGAGGTCGAGGATGGGCTTATGCTCGGGGAGGTCAAAGTCGACGGCGCCGCGGGCCATGCGGGCGGCGTAGAGCTTCTCGGCGATGCGCTTCAACTGGACGAGCTCGGCGTGGAAATCGCCGGCGCCCGCCGCCCAGATCGCGTCGACCTCGTCGTACGTGAACCGTCGCTTCGAGCGGATGACGGAGCGGCCGTGCCGGTAGCGATGCGGCTGGAGGCGCGCGTCGAACTCGACGACGATGCTGACCGTCAGCCGGTCCTCGCCTTCCACCAGCGAGCAGACGCCGTTGGAGAGTCGCTCCGGGAGCATCGGGATGACAGCGCCGGGGAGGTACGTCGACGTCGCGCGCGCGTAGGCCTCTTCGTCGATGATGCCGCGCGCCTGGACGAAGTGGGAGACGTCGGCGATATGAACGCCGACCGTCCAACCGTCCTTGCCCTGCGACGTGCCGGGCACGATCGAGATCGCGTCGTCGAAATCCCGGGCATCCGGAGGGTCGATCGTGAAGTGGGGCGTCTCGCGAAAGTCCATTCTCCCCGCCAGGTCGGCGGGACCGAGCCTTGTCGGAAGCTCGCGGGCCGCGGCCTCCACGGCGGCCGGAAACGGGTTTGGCACGTTCCAGGCCAGGCGCGAGGCCTCCAGTTCCACGGCGGGATCCCCCGACTCCCCGATCATGCGGACCAGGCGGGCGCGCGCGGGCAGGTACGCGGTCGGCGGCTCGATGATCTCGGCAACCGCGAGGGTGTTCGGCGAGAGCCTCCCCGGCGGCAGATCCACGAGCCGGATCGGCTCCGTGGCGCGCCCCGAGATGAGGACGGCCTCCCGCCCTCTCAGGTCGATGGTGCCCACCACCGTTCGGCGCACGCGCTCCACGACCTCCTCGATCGTGGCCGTGAGGCGCCCCATGCGGTGCAGGACGCGCACCATGACGCTGTCGCCATCCATCGCGAGGCCGAGATCCTCCCGGGCCACCCGCACATCCTCGGTCGCGCCGTCGATCTCGATCGTGACCCAGCCGATGCCGCGCTTAAGACCCAGTCGACCCCGATAGAGCGGTCCTCTCTCGTCCCTCTTCGCCATGACCGCTCAGGCCTCCCCGTTGTCCGGGCCGCCGCTGGCCACGGTCGGCAAGTTCGTGATCTCGACGCGGAGGACGCGCCGGTCGTCGGCGGCGGTGACGCGCAGGAGGACGCTCTCCGAAGGCACTTCCTCGCCCGCCTTCGGGATTCGGCCCAGCTGTTCCAGCACGTAGCCGCCAACGGTCTCGATATCGTTGTCCTCGCACTGGAGCCGAACCCCGGTCATCTCCTCGAGCTCATCGATGTCGGCGCGGGCGTCGACGGACCAGGCGCCCTCGCCCAGCTTGACGACGAGCGAATGCGAGTCGTCGTGCTCGTCGTCGATCTCGCCAACCATCTCCTCGAGGAGGTCCTCGATCGTCACGAGCCCGGCCGTGCCGCCGTACTCGTCCACGACGATGGCCATGTGGAGTCCCGCGGCGCGCAGCTGCTCCAGGGCATCGTCGACCTTCGCGGTCTCGGGGATGAAGATGGGGGGACGCAGCTTCGCGGCGTCCACGCCGGCGCGGTCGAGCAGATCGGCGACATGGAGGATGCCCAGAACGCGATCGGGGGTCTCGTCGTAGACCGGGTACCGCGTGTAGCCCTCCGTCGTTGTACGCTCCAGCATCTCGCGATACGCCATCCGGATGGGTATCGCCGCCATGGCGACGCGGGGCACCATCACCTCGCGGACCGTGATCTCCCCCAGCTCCAGCACGGACTCGATCATCTGCTTCTCGTCGTCCTCCACGACGCCCGACTTCTCGCCGGCGCGCACGAGCCCCAGGATCTCCTCGCGGTGCCGCTGAGCATCAAACTCGTGGCCGAGCCCTCCGGGAAGCAGCCGCTTTGCCACCGCCAGGATGATGCTCGTAAACGGCTTGAGAACCCGGTAACACCAGAGGAAAGGCCGCGCGAAGATGAGCGTCATGGTGTTCGGCCGGAGCCGGAAGACGGACTTCGGCAGGACCTCGCCGAAGAAGAGGACCAGCGGCGTCACGGCAAGCGTGTTGATCATCGCCGCCCACTTCGCGTTCTCGATCCAGAACCCGATGTAGTAGGACGAGATCACGGCCAGGGAGACATGGGCGAGGTTAATGCCGATGAGGGCCGTGCCGATGAAGTAGGCCGGCCGCTCCAGGAGTTTCTCGATGATCTGGGCGCGGCGATCACCCTTCCCGGAGAGCCGGCGGATCCGGGCGACGGAGATCGAGAAAAGCCCTGTCTCGACCCCTGCGAAGAAACCAACGGCTCCGATCATGACGACGATGAAGACCGGTCCACCCCAGAGAAACCACGCGGGCATCCCCTCCGGCGTCCCGATCACTTGCGCCCCTCCCGCCGCTCGTCGCGGATCCGCCCGACGATGGCCTCGAGGATGTTCTCCAGCGTGAGGATGCCGACGGTCGCCCCGAACTCGTCGACGACGATCGCCAGGTGCGTCTTGCGGGCGCGAAGCTCGTTGAGGAGGTAGTCACAGCGGCGCCATCGCGGCACGACCAGGGGCTCGCGCGCGATGCGGACCGGCTTGACCTCCTGGCCGCGCGCGTGGGCGGCCAGCATGTCCTTGGCATAAAGGACCCCGATGACGGTGTCGATCGATCCCGCATACAGGGGGATCCGGGAGTAGTGCGTCGTCCGGATCGCCTCGAGCGCGGTGGCGAAGTCGACGTCCTTGGGGAGGGCGAAGATGCGCTCCCGGGGGATCATCAGGTCGATGGCCTTGCGCTTGTCGAGCATGAAGATGGAGTGGATCCAGCGGCGCTCCACCTGGTCGAGGGCGCCCTTCTTCTCCCCGTCCACCACGAGCGCCGTGATGTCCTCCTCGGTCAACTGCTCCGCCGGGCTCCCCTCCAGCCGCCTCGTGAGGAGTCGCGTCAGGGGATAGAGGATCATGACGATGGGCTGAGACACCGTGTACAGGATCGAGATGAGAGGCGACGCGAATCGGGCAAACGACACGTTGTGACTCATGGCAAAGGTCTGCGGCACGACCTCGCCGAAGATGAGGACGCATAGGCCGGCCAACGCGATGGCCACGGGGATGCCCCAGGTCCCGAAGAGATCGTGAGCGAGCCGCTCGGCCAGGGATGCGGCCATCGTGTTGACCGCCAGGTTAGCGCAGAGGATCACGATCAGGAGGTGGCGGGGCTTGCGGAGCATGGATTCGGTACGCGCGCGGACCGCGCCGAGATGCTCCAATTGGTGCGGCTTCAAGGAGAAGAGCGAGGCCTCCGACCCCGACATGAAGGCCGAGACCACGTAAAGGCCGAGGATGACGGCCAGGATGCCCAAGGATGCAAACATTGGAGGTCAGGATACCACAGGCGGCGGTGTCAGACTGCGGAAATGCGGAACTGAGTTTTCGTCACTTAGCGACTACTGGACGGCGGCCGCCTCAAGGATGGCAATCGTGGTCTTCTCCATGCGCGCTCTCTGGCGGGGCGTGGCGTCGTTCCAGCCGCCGAGATGAAGGAGCCCGTGGACGGCGAGGTGCACGAGCTCGCGCCGGAGCGAATGGCCCTCTTCCCGGGCCTGCCGGCGCGCCGTGGTGACGGAGACGGTGACGTCACCGGTGACGAACGCGAGGACATCGGTGGCATAGTCGCGCCCCTTGAACCGCTGGTTCAGGCGGCGAATGGAGGCGTCATTCACGTAGCGGACGATCAGCTCGGAAGATTCCGGCGGTCGGCGCCAGACGGCGGCGACGCCGGGGAGACAGGCCACGAGGGCGCGTCGTGTCGACGGGGGGATCGTGACTCCCGGCGCCGCCTGAACGACCAGGGGAACGGTCAAGCGCGGGCGCGCTGCCTTCGCCCGCGGTTCGCCGCCGCGGCCCCGGGACCGCTTCGACGCCGTCCTCGGCGGCGTCCTCGACGCGGTCTTCGACGCCGTCATCGCCGCCGCTGGGCCTCGGCGATATCGCTGGCGTCCGGATACTCCACGCGCCGGCTGTGGTAGATGCCGCAGAGCACGCGCGTGAACTGGCCCGCGATCGTATTGAGGTCCTTGAGCGTGAGCTCGCACTCGTCCAGTTCGCCGCTCTCGAAGATGTCCGCGATGACGCGCTGGACGGTCCGCTCGATCCGCGCCGCCGTCGGCTGGGCCAGCGATCGCGTCGCGGCCTCGGCGGCATCGGCCAGCATCAGGATCCCGGTCTCGATCGTCTGCGGCCGTGGACCAGGATACGCGAAGTCGGCCCGGTTGATCTCGTCATCCTCCCCCGCCCGCTCCAGCGCGCGGTGGTAGAAGACCCCCATGACGGCGGTGCCATGGTGCTGGGAGATGAAATCGATGACGGGCTCCGGGAGGCGCTCCTTCTCCGCCAGGCGTATGCCGTCGGAGACGTGCGCGCGGATGACGGAGGCGGAGAGGGAGGGCGAGAGCGTGTCGTGGGGGTTGCGGCCCGCGGTGGCCCCCATCCCCTGGTTCTCGGTGAAATACTCGGGCTTCTCCATCTTCCCGATGTCGTGGTAATAGGCGCCAACGCGCGCGAGGAGCGAGTTCGCGTGCACGGCCTCCGCCGCAGACTGCACGAGTAGCGCGACGTGCTGGGAGTGCTGGAACGTGCCTGGGGCCTGCCGGAGGAGGGCGGCGAGGAGCGGTTGGTTGAGGTCGGCAAGCTCGAGGAGCGTGAAGGCGGAGACGCGGTGGGAAATTGCCTCCAGCGGCAGGAGGAGCACCTGGGCGACGATGGCGGCGAAGATGCCCGAGATGACCGCGGAGAGCAGGTCGGACTGGAGCGCGGGGAACGGCTCACCACTCAACACGCCCAGCAGGACGACCGTGACCGCCTGCGTGACGGAGATGATGAGGCCCGTGCGTAGGAGGTCGGAGCGACGCCTTGAGGCGGGCGCAGAGAGAAGCGCCGCCAGGGACCCGAAGAGATGCACCACCAGGAGGCCCGAGCGGGGGGCGATGGCGACGGAGACGACCACGCAGAGCAGGACGGGAAAGATGAGCGCGACGCGGGCGTCGTAGATGAGCGCCAGGAGGACGGCGCACGTGGCGACGGGCAGGGCGGCGTAGGAGAGGGTCATCGTGCCGATGCTGAGCCGGGCGATGATGAGCTCGCTGATGAGACAGACAAGGAGCACGGATCCGAACGCGAACGAGATGGCGGCCACGTCGCGCAGGCGGTCATAGATGCCCGGCAGCTGGTACTTGAGGAAGAGGAAGCCGAGGACGAGCACGAGGACGAGAAAGAGGACAAGGGCGGCCGTGGTGAGCGTGTTGCGGCGGGCGAGGAAGAGGTTGAGCTGGCGAATGATGTCCACGTGGCGCTCGTTCAGTTCCTGGCCCGCGGCAATGATCGGACGCTCGGACGGGAACGCGACATCGGCCGGTGGAATGCGGCGCGCGATCTCCGCGTAGAGCCGCTGGGCCCTCACTTCGTCAAAGCGGATCGTCGGGATGAAGTGGCGGTCGAGGAGGCCGGCCACGCGAGCGGCCTCATCCTCGCTGAGCCCCTCCAGGTGGCGCTCCCACGCGCCCGGCTGGAGGAGCGCCTGCGAACGCACCGTGCGCTGTCGACCTTCCTTGTCCAGGAGCGAGAGCGTCTCGTCGCGCGCGAAGGACTTGTCGAGGAGACCCTCGCCGCGCGCCCGCGCAATGAGGCCCTCGATCTGGCGCCACGCCTTCTGCCGGCGCGCGGGCTGGGCGATGACCAGCTCAGGATTCCGGGAGTCCTCGCCGTCCGCCTCGAAATAGGCCCTGAGCCTGCGCACGCCCTCCTCGAACCCCGTGGCGTCGTACGAGTACGGCTGGGGCAGCCGGGAGAACTCGGCGCGCACCGCCTCGTCGGCGGCGATCCAATCGCGGTAGATGAAGCCGCGCGGCGCGTAGAGATCGACCTCCAGCACCTGGCCGACCACGGGCTCGGCCGGCCTTTCCAGGACGCGCTGGGAGAGCATGATGGAGACGGCGGCCAGGAGCAGGGCGACCACGAGGTGACGCTCCCAGCGCCGCGTGCGCATCGGTGTCGCGCCGAGGTCCACGCCGCGATCGGATCCAGAACCGCGGCGAAGCCACGAGAAGAGGCGCACGGGTTGAGGCCCGGGAAAGGGCTCTACGCCTCGCCGCCCGCGGGTTTGTCAGGGCCCGGGACGGTCGAACGCAGGTGAAGCTCCTTGAGCTGCCTGAGCGCCACGGGACTCGGCGCCTGGGTCATGGGACACGAGGCGTTCTGCGTCTTGGGAAACGCGATGACGTCGCGGATCGACTTGGATCCGGTGAGAATCATGGCAAGCCGATCGAGCCCAAACGCGATGCCTCCGTGCGGCGGTGCCCCGAAATCGAGCGCATCCAGGAGGAAGCCGAACTTGATCCGAGCCTCTTCCTCCCCGATCCCGAGGAGCTCGAAGACGCGGCTCTGGACGTCGGGACGATGGATACGGATGGAACCGCCCCCGATCTCGGTGCCGTTGAGCACGCAGTCATAGGCGCGGGCCATGGCCTTGCCCGGATCGTCCTGGAACGTGTCCCAGTCCGCGAGGCTGGGTGATGTGAACGGGTGGTGAATGGCCACCCAGCGCTTGTCCTCCTTGTCATACTCGAAGAGCGGGAAGCCGGTGACCCAGGCGAAGCGATAGCCCTCCTGCACGAGGCCGCGATCCTGGGCGATCTTCTTGCGGAGCTCGCCCAGAACGGTGCGGGCCGCCATCGGCGCGTCGGCCGCGAAGATGATGAGGTCCCCGTCCACGGCGCCGAACCGCTCGCGGATCTGGCCCAGGATGGACGGTTCGAAGAACTTGGCGATGTTCGACTCCAGGCTGCCGTTACGGGCATGGAAGTAGGCCATGCCCTTGGCGCCGTAGCGACCGGCATACGCGGTGAGATCGTCGATGTCCTTGCGGGAGAGATCGCCGCCGCCCGGGATCCGGATACCGGCCACGAGCCCGCCCTTGTCGACGACCGTGCGAAAGACCTGGAACGAGCTGGCCGCGGCCAGGTCCGAGAGCTCGACGAGCTCGAGGCCGAACCTCAGGTCCGGCTTGTCACTGCCGTAACGACCCATCGCGTCGGCATACGAGAGGCGGGGAAAAGGGGTCTGGATCGCGACGCCGGCCGCGGAGAAGATCTTCACCAGCATCGCCTCTGAGGTCGCGAAGATGTCCTCCTCGTCGATGAAGGACATCTCGATATCGATCTGGGTGAACTCGGGCTGGCGGTCGGCGCGCAGGTCCTCGTCGCGGAAGCACTTCACGATCTGGTAATACCGCTCCAGGCCGCTGATCATCAGGATCTGCTTGAAGAGCTGGGGGGACTGGGGAAGGGCGAAGAAGCTGCCGGGCTGGACGCGCGACGGCACGAGGTAGTCGCGCGCGCCTTCGGGCGTCGACTTGGTCAGCATCGGCGTCTCCACCTCGATGAAGCCCCGCTCGTCGAGACTGGATCGGGCGGCCTGGCAGACGGCGTGACGGAGCATGAGGTTTCGCTGCATGGCGGGACGGCGGAGATCGAGATAGCGGTAGCGGAGACGAATCTCCTCGCTGGCGTCGGTGTCGTCCTCGATCGCGAACGGGAGCGGTCGGGACGTGGAAAGGACCTCGAGCGATTCGGCGACAAGCTCCAGCTCGCCCGTCGGCATCTTCGGGTTGATCGTGGCCGCGGAGCGGAGGGAGAGCGTGCCGGTGACGCGCAGGACGTGCTCGGAGCGTATCCCGTGGGCCTTGCCGTGGACCTCGGGGCCCGAACGCTCGGGATCGAAGACGACCTGGAGGACGCCACTGCGCTCGCGGAGGTCAATGAAGATGACGCCGCCATGGTCGCGGCGCGTCGCCGCCCACCCGCGCACGGTCACCTTGCGCCCGGCGTCCGCGGCCCGAAGCAACCCCGCCTGGATCCACTCCGTCATATCTGTCTCCTCGCCACGGTCAATTTCTCCAGCGCCCGCGAGAGCGCCTCGATCGCTTCATTATCGCCGAGCCCCGAGAGCGAGACAAGGAACTGCTCGCCGGAAGCCATGCACCGCATTGTCACGCCATCCGCCGCGACCTCGTCCTCGCCCACGATGGCCACGTAGGAAGCGCCCAATCGGTCGGCTTCCTTCATCTGGGCCCGGAGCGAGCGATCCTTGAGCGATTGCTCGATCCAGGCAGGGCGCGCGCCGCGGATGAGCGCCTCCCGCTCCTGGAGCCTGCGCAGGAGCCGGGCGACGCGGGAGGCCGGCAGGTGCGCGCTCTCGCCCATCGCGACGACGTACACGAGCGGCGCCACGGACGCGGCCTCGCCCAGCTTCTGCTCCAGGAGAAACGCGAGGCGATCGAGTCCGATCGCGAATCCCACGGCGGGCGTCCTGGGTCCGCCCAGGTCCTCGACCAGGCCGTCATAGCGCCCCCCGCCCAGCACCGCGTCCTGAGCGCCGAGCTGCGGCGAGGTCACCTCGAAGACCATGCCCGTGTAGTAGTCGAGCCCGCGCACGAGCCGCGGATCGACCGTGCACGGGATGCGGCTCAGTTCGAGCCCCCTGAGCAGTTGATCGAGCTCGTGCCGGGCGGCCGGTCCCAGGACCAGGGCCGGCGCCTGGGCGGCCACGGCCTTGCAGGCGGGGACCTTGCAATCCAGGAGCCGCAAGGGGTTGCGTTCGAGCCGCTCGTGGCACGTGCCGCAGAGCGCCTCGTGCCGCTCGCCGAACCATGCCTTGAGCATCGCGGCGTAGCCGACGCGATCCTCGGGCGAGCCCAGGTGGTTGATCTTCAGCTCCACGGGCACATCCAGTCGCTCCAGGAGCCGGCACGCCAGCTCGATCATCTCGAGGTCGGCGGCGACGCCGCCGGCGCCAAAGAGCTCGCACCCGAGCTGGGTGAACTGGCGATACCGGCCTCCTTGCGGGCGCTCGTAGCGGAACATGGCTCCCGCGTACCAGAGCCGCGCGACCGGTCGATCCGCATCCAGCCGATTCTCGATATACGCGCGGACGACACCGGCCGTTCCCTCGGGCCGCAGCGCCAGGGGCCTCCCCTTGCGATCCTCGAACCGGTACAGCTCCTTCTTGACGATGTCGGTGGCGTCTCCGACGGAGCGCTCGAAGAGTGCCCGATCCTCGAAGAGAGGCGTGCGGATCTCGCGGTAGCCGTAGTGGATGAAGAGCGAACGGGCGGCGGACTCGATCTCGACGAACCGCTCCAGCACGGACCCCACGAGGTCCCGGGTGCCGCGCGGCGCCTTCAGGATATCGGCCACGGGGGCCTCGTTCCTAGCGCCGGCGACGCGGCGCGGATCGGCGACGCGGTGCGGAGCGGGCCCCACGGACGCCGGCTGTCTTCGTTCCGGCGGCAGTGGATTTCTTTCCTGCCCTGGAGCGGCCACGCGTTCCCGTGGAACGACCACCGGACCGCAGGAGAAAGAAGCTGATGGAGTCGACAAGCGCCAGCCAGCTGGCCTCGAGGATGTTGGCCGAGACTCCGACCGTTCCCCAGGTGTCGTGACCGTCCGAGCTCTGGATCAGGACGCGCACGGCCTCGGCCGTGGCATGCTCGGTCGAGAGCACGCGGACCTTGTAATCGACGAGCTTCATCCGGTCGATGGCGGGATACGCGCCGGAGATGGCCCGCCGGAACGCGGTATCGAGCGCGTTGAACGGACCGTTCCCCTCGGCCATCGTGTGGACCTCGGAACCATTCACCGCGACCTTGACCATCGCGGAGACGAAATTCTCTCCGGCGATGCACTCGTCGAGGATGCGCCAGGTCACGGCATCGAACCATCGCGGCAGGCGCCCCAGGGCGCGTTCGATGAGGAGCACCAGGCTCGCCTCGGCGCTCTCGAACTCGTAACCCTCGTTCTCCAGCCGCTTCACTTCCTTCAGGACGGCGGCCAGCTCGGGAGCGTCGGGGGCGATGTCGAGCCCGAGCTCGTGGATCTTGTAAACGAGGTTCGCTCGCCCGGACTGGTCGGAAACCAGGACGCGCCGTCCGTTGCCGACGAGCTCCGGTTCGCAGTGCTCGTAGCACTGGGGATTCCGGAGGACGGCCGAGACGTGGATGCCACCCTTGTGCGCGAACGCGCTTCGCCCCACGTACGGCGCCCGCTCGTCGGGGATCTGGTTGGCCAGCTCCGCAACGAAACGCGAGAGTTCCGTCAGGCCCCGGACGGAGCTCGGGCCGAGGCAGGGGCGCTTGAGCTTGAGTTCGAGGTTGGCGATGATGGGGATGAGATTGGCGTTGCCGCACCGCTCGCCGTAACCATTGATCGTGCCCTGCACGTGGACGGCCCCTTCCTCGATCGCGGCCAGGGAGTTGGCGACGCCGCAGCCCGAGTCGTTGTGCGTATGGATCCCGAGGCGCGCTCTCGGAAACCGCTCGCGGACCGTGCGAACGATGGCCGCCACCTCGGAGGGAATGGCGCCGCCGTTGGTCTCGCAGAGACAGAGCACGTCGGCGCCGGCGTCATGGGCGGCGGCGAGCGTCGAGAGCGCGTAGGCGCGATTCCGCTTGAACCCGTCGAAGAAGTGCTCGGCGTCGTAGACGACCTCGCGTCCCTTGGACTTGAGGTAGGCGACGCTGTCCGCGATCATCTCGAGGTTGGTCTCGAGGGAGACGCGGAGCGCCTCGTGGACATGGAGGTCCCAGGATTTTCCGAAGATGGTCACGACGGGCGTGCCGACCTTCAGGAGCATCTGGATGTTCTCGTCGTTCGCGCACTTGTTCTTGGCGTGCCGGGTCGAGCCGAATGAGGCGACCTTGATTCTCTTGAGGGGAACCGTCCGGATGCGATCCAGAAACTCTATGGAGTTCGGGTTCGAGCCAGGCCAGCCGCCCTCGAGGTAGTGGACGCCGAGGCGATCGAGCTTCTGGGCAATGCGGACCTTGTCGTCGACCGAGAAGTCGATGCCCTCGGCCTGCGTGCCATCGCGGAGCGTCGTGTCGTAGATGTCGACCGCG
This sequence comes from uncultured bacterium, assembly GCA_964548165.1. Taxonomy (GTDB): domain Bacteria; phylum UBA8481; class UBA8481; order UBA8481; family UBA8481; genus CAZJQD01. Next base: position 7,089 of record CAZJQD010000015.1, on the reverse strand, counting down.
CCCGCGGCAGTCGCGCGCGTCCTGGCCATGGCGCCCGGGCTACTTGTCGAGCCCGAAGGCGGTGTGCAGGGCCTGGCAGGCCGCCGGAACCTTGTCCTTGTCGATGATGACCGAGATGCGGATCTCGGAGGTGGTGATCATCTGGATGTTGATCCCCTGCGCGGCGAGGGTCCGGAACATCGTGGCGGCGACGCCGTGGTGCTGGGCCATCGCGACGCCGACGATCGAGACCTTGCCGATGTTCTCATCGGCCTGGACCTGCCCGGCCCCACCCAGCTTCTGCATCGAGGCCTTCGTGATCTCGATGGCGCGCTTGAGCTCGGCCTTGCCCACGGTGAACGAGATGTCGTTCGTGTTCTTCTCGGTCGCCGTCTGGACGATGACGTCGACGTTGATCCGCTGGTCCGCGAGCGCGCCGAAGAGCTCGGCGGCGACGCCGGGTCGGTCGGGGACGTCGGTGGCCGTGATCTTGGCCTGCTCGACATCGTGAGCGACTCCCCGGATGAGCACGCTTTCCATGCCGGACGACTGCCCGGACCCCGATGACTGTGCCGCAGCTGCCTGGATCATGGTTCCTTCTCCTTCATTGAGCGACGAACGGACGTGGATGCGAACACCAAACTTGGCGCCGAACTCCACCGACCGCGACTGCATGACGCGAGCGCCGGCCGTGGCCATCTCCAGCATCTCGTCGTAGGCGATGGTCGGCAGTTTCCGCGCGGCCGGAACGACGCGGGGGTCGGCCGTGTAGACGCCATCGACGTCCGTGAAGATCTCGCAGACATCGGCCTTGAGAGCCGCGGCGAGGGCGACGGCGGTGGTGTCGGAGCCGCCGCGGCCGAGCGTGGTGATGTCGCCGCGCTCGTCGATGCCCTGGAACCCGGCAACGGTGACGACCGCCCCGGAATCGAGGGCGGCACGGATCCGCGAGGGATCGATCCCGACGATCTTGGCCTTGGAGTAGACGCCATCGGTGGCGATCCCGATCTGGTTGCCCGTCATCGAGACGGCGCGGTGACCGAGGGTGTCCAGGGCGGTCGCGAGGAGCGCAGCCGAGACGATCTCGCCCGTCGAAAGGAGCACGTCGTACTCGCGCTCGGGCGGGCGCTCGGAGAGCTTCTCGACGAGCTCGATTAGTTCGTCGGTCGTGTCGCCCATGGCCGAGACGACGACGACCACCTGGTTGCCCGCGGCGGCCGTGGAGGCCACGCGACGCGCGACGTTACGAATGCGGTCGATGTTGGCGACCGAGGAGCCGCCGTATTTCTGAACGAAGAGCATAATGGACGACACAGGATACGGTTTCGAGAACGCGGACGCAAGCGCCCGGCGCCGCGCCCAGCGCCGCTCCCGCCGTTCATATTCCACTCCTCGCAGTCTGATTCACCTTGCCTTAGAGGAACCCTCTCTCCTAGAATCGCCCGCTTCGATGACCTTTGCCCTGATACTCGTGATCCTGGTCATCACCGCCGCGGTGGTGTTCGATTTCGTGAACGGTTTTCACGACGCTTCCAACATCGTGGCCACCATGATCGCCTCCCGATCCATGACGCCCGAGGTCGCGCTCATCCTGGCCGCGGTCTGCGAGTTTCTCGGACCGTTCCTCTTCGGCACGGCCGTCGCGAAGACCATCGGCAAGGGCATCGTCGATCCGACCGCCATAGCGGACACATGGATCATCTTCGCGGCCCTGGCCGGCGCCATCACGTGGAACCTCATCACCTGGAAGTTCGGGCTCCCCTCTTCCTCCAGCCACGCCCTCATCGGCGGGCTCGTCGGCGCCGCCATCGCGGGCGTCGGCGTCACGCACGTGCAGTGGGCGGGCTTCGGCAAGATCGTGGCCGCGCTCATCATTTCCCCCATCCTCGGTTTCCTCGTCGGGCTCCTGTTCATGCGGTCGATGACGTGGCTGGCGCGGGGGCAGAAACCGCACGTCAGCCGCTACTTTGCCAAGGGCCAGCTCGTCTCCGCCGTCAGCCTCGCTCTCTCGCACGGCGCCAACGACGCCCAGAAATCGATGGGCATCATCACCATGGTGCTCGTCGGATACGCGGCCACGCGCGGCGAGGTCATGGAGTTCGCGGTGCCGTTCTGGGTCATCTTCGTCTGCGCCCTGGCCATGGGCCTCGGGACCGCGTTCGGGGGCTGGTCGATCATCAAGACGGTGGGATCCGGCATCTACCGCCTCAGGCCCATCCATGGCTTCAGCGCGCAGAGCACCTCGGGGCTCGTCATCCTCGGCGCCGCCCAGCTCGGGTTCCCCGTTTCGACGACGCACGTGGTCTCGTCGAGCATCATGGGCGTGGGTTCGGCGGAGCGCTACAAGGCGGTTCGCTGGGGCAAGGCGGGAGAGATCGTCGCGACCTGGTTCATCACGATCCCGGCGGCCGGCATCATCGGTGCGCTGACCTACGGCATCGTCGCGTTCGTTCGCGGACTGGCGGCCTGACATGGTCGCCGGAACCGCATAACAGGAGGTAGTCATGGGAATCCGGGAGATCTTCTTTCCGAAGAAGCGGGACTTCATCGGCATGATGGCCGCGCACGCGAGGAAGAACGAGGAGGGTGTCAGGGCGCTCGTCGCGTACATGGAGAACCCGACGCAGGAGAACGGGCTGAAGGTCGAGGAGCTGGAACTGGCGACCGACGATCTCAGGGCCCACCTCGTCAACGAGCTCCACGACGCGTTCATCACGCCCATCGACCGCGAGGACATCTTCAAGCTCTCGCGCGCCGTGGACGACATGGTCGACTACGCCAAGACGACGGTGGAGGAGATGATGCTCTTCAAGATCGCCCCGAACCCCTTCCTCCTGAAGATGGCCACGGCCCTGGCGAACGAGGCGAAAGAGATCGCGGACGCGATCGCGATCATGAAGGAGGAACCGCGAACGGCCCTGGAGGGGCTGACGCGGGCGAAGAAGGCGGAGAACTTCATCGAGCACCGGTACCGCGAGGCCCTGGCCGAGCTCTTCGAGTCCGACGACGTGAAGATGATCCTGAAGATGCGCGAGCTCTACCGCCACATCTCCAACGCCGCCGACCGCGGCGACGAAGCCGCCAACATCCTCTCAGACACCATCGTCAAGATGACCTGAAGCCCCGCCCAAGGCCCCCTCTTCCCCGCATCCTCCTCCGTCACCTCTCTTGCTTTCTCCTCCCTTCTTCCTCCTCCCCTCTTCTCTTCCCCTTCTTCCTCCCGGGGTCCTCATGCCTTAGTCTTGTCGTCATGGTCCAGGTCGCCGGAGAGTTCGAGCACCCCGTCCGCGAAACCGCGCAGATCCTGCGTGGCGGCGGCGTGGTGGGCCTGGCGACGGATACGACCTACGCGCTCGTCGCCGCCCTCTCGTCCCGAGCCGGCGTGCAGAAGCTCCGCGATCTCCGGGACCTGCCGCCGTCCAAGCACCTGTCGCTCCTTTTGAAGAACCTGGAGAAGATCTCTCAGTATGCCTACGTCGACAACATCGGCTACCGCCTCATCAAGCGCCTCTCGCCGGGCCGCTTCACCTTCATCCTCAGGGCCACGAAGGAACTGCCCCGCCTGACCCTGACCCGTCAGCGCACCGTGGGCATCCGGCTCTGCGGCATGCCCATCGTCGACGCGCTCTGCGACGCGCTGGGCGAGCCGCTGATCTCGGCCTCGGCCTGGGTGAACGCTCACCAGTACGCGGAGACCGCGGACGACATGGCGCAACTCTTCCCCAGGGCCGATCTCCACCTGGACGGCGGCGTCTGCCTGCCCGAGCTCTCCACGGTCCTCGACCTGACCGGAGCGACGCCGACCGTAATGAGACTGGGGAGCGGCGACCTGGGAGACGCGTTGACCGGGCACCGCTGACCGCTAGAACCCCATTAGGCGGGCAGATACGCTGCGCGCGCTCCCGTGATTTCCACAAGACGCCGCCAACCAGGACGACGCCATCGCCGCCTAAAGTCTTGCGCCCCGCTGACCGATAGAGGAGAATCCCGAAACCTTCCGCGGTAGCTCAGTGGTAGAGCAGTCGGCTGTTAACCGACGGGTCGCAAGTTCGAGCCTTGCCCGCGGAGCCAGAATCATCGCTGAGGGCGCAGTAGAGTAGGGCCCTTCCGAGCCTGCCCCTCAGCCCCGATCCCTCGCGAGTCCATCGATCTGTGATTATAGTGAAGCTATCCTCAGAGTAGTGCGTGCTACCAGCGTCCCCTGCCGCCGCAGTTGATGCAGACGCCGGAACCGCTGCAGGTACTGCAACCGGATTCGCCCGTGCCCAGGAAACGTCCCGTGCCGTTGCAGGTGTTGCAACGCCCCGAGCCCCCGCAGGGCGAGCAGACGGAACTGCCGGAGGCGGTGCCTCCCTCCGAACTCACGCCGCCGGTGTTGACACAACCCGACAACAACAAGAGAACCGATAAACTCACGAGAGTCGACCGCATGAATGCCACCTCCATGGTTGGACGAGGTCATTATAGCATGCTTTTGTGCGCTTACGCTCGTTAGTCTGCTCAGTGAGTGGAGTGCTTGTCCCGGCTCGTTTCGACCTCCAGCTTCGGGCCCAGCCTTCGATACGCTAAGACCGTGTACCCAACCGCCAGAGCCATTCCCGGAAGCCACCACAGGAGCCCGTTTGAGAGGCCGTAGGACGACGACGCGCCCTTCGCGATCGTGAGAGAGAGGGCGGGATCGCGGGCCGGGAGGAGGTAGGGATGAACGCCGAACGCGGCGGCGGCGACCATCGAGAAGATGAGCGCGGAGGACGCCGCGAAGAACCTTCGCTCACCGGCCGGCGTTGCCGCCCCCGATGCGCCTGGATAGAGACTCTTCCCCATGACCAAGAGCGCGCCCAGGGGAACAAGCACGAAGATCCAGCCCCACGGCATCGCGTCGAGGTTGGCGGCAACCTGCGGCTGAACGAACGCGGTTGCGGCATCGACCCCGAGGACGAGGAGCACCACCACGGGAAAGATCCGGCGGGCCACCGCGAGCGCGCGCCGCTCGAGATCGCCGGCGGTGCGGAGCGCCAGCCACGCGGTTCCGTGGAGAGAGAGGATCGCGAGCGCGGCCACGCCGACGAGGATCGTATACCAGTCGAGAATCCCGGTGTCGGCTCCGACGCGAAAGTCGGTCCAGAGCGGCTCGAAGAACGTTCCGTCCGCCCCGATCGGCACGCCGCGCACGACGTTTCCCAGGGCGGCCCCGAGGAAGACCGCCAGGAGGAGACTGGCGGCGGCGAAGGCGGCGTCCCAGAACGACCTCCAGACCGCGTCCGCGACGTGCGATCGGAACTCGACGGCGAGGGCACGGAACATGAAGAGCCAGAGGACGACGATGAGCGGGAGGTAGAAGCCGCTGAACGCGGTCGCGAGGAGCTTAGGAAACGCGAGGAAGATCGTGCCGCCGGCTGCGAGGAGCCAGACCTCGTTGCCGTCCCAGACCGGCCCGATCGACTTCAGGACGACACGCCGCTCATCGGGAGTGCGAGCGACCAGGAAGTGGACGGCTCCGGCGCCGATATCGAAGCCGTCGAGGACGGCATAGACACCGAGGAGCCCCGCGGCCGCGGCGAACCAGAAGAGCTCGAGCGCGTGGGTCATGGCGCGGTCCGCTCCGGGCCGGCCGCCAACTCTCTCTGCACCAGGAAGAGCCAGAGGATGGAGAGCATCGCGTACATGCCCATGAACCCGATGAGCGTGAAGAGAACATTCCCGGGCGAGACCTGGGTCGAAGTGCCGTCGGCGGTCTTCATGAGCCCGTAGA
>CAZJQD010000015.1:0-1258 GCA_964548165.1 uncultured bacterium | reverse complement strand
TTCCCGGGCGAGACCTGGGTCGAAGTGCCGTCGGCGGTCTTCATGAGCCCGTAGATGAGCCAGGGCTGGCGTCCCAGCTCGGCCGTCATCCAGCCCGCGGTATTGGCGACGTAGGGGAAGGGCGTCACGAGAAAGAGCGCCCAGAGGAGCGGACGCGCGAGATGGAGCCGATCCCGCCAGAGCCAGACGGCGGCCAGCATCGAGACACCGATGAAGATCGTCCCGAGACCGGCCATCACGTGGTAGGAGTAGTAGAGGAGCGGAATGTTGGTCGGCCAGGACTCCCGCGGGAACGCATCGAGCCCGCGGACCTCGGCCATCCACCGCCCATGCGTGAGAAACGAGAGGAGCCGGGGGACGTAGATCGGATTGTCGATCCTCCCCTTCTCGACGTCGGGCTGGCCGATGAGAACGATCGGAGCGCCATCCTCGGACGTGAAGAGCCCTTCCATCGCCGCAAACGTCGGGCCCTGGTGCTGGTAGAGCATCTTGGCCTGCATGTCGCCCGTGGGCATCGGGAGGACGAGGGAGGCCACGAGCGCGGCAGGAACGCCGACCCGCAGGCACATGCGCGCGTGATCGCGGTGGCGGCCGACGAGAAGATAGTAGGCGCCGATGCCGGAGACGACGAAGGACGCCGTCGCGACGGTGCCCGCCATCGTGTGCGCGTACTGCCAGAAGTGCCAGGGGTTCGTGAAGAGCGCGAGAAGCGAGGTCAGCTCGATGCGGCCGTCGACGACCTGGTAGCCGACCGGGTGCTGCATCCAGGCGTTCGTAGCAGTGATGAAGTACGCGGAGATCCACGCGCCGAGGCAGACGGCGAGCGCGACGCCCCAGTGTCCGCGCGGCCCAAGGCGCTTCTCGCCGTAAAGGAAGAGCCCCAGGAAGCTCGACTCCAGGAAGAACGCGAAGATCCCCTCCATCGCCAGCGTCTGGCCGATGACGCCTCCCGCGGCCTCGGAGAAGCGCGCCCAGTTCGTTCCAAACTGGAACTCCATCGGGATCCCGGTGATGACGCCGAAGGCGAAGTTGATGCCGAGGATCTTCCCCCAGAACCGCGCCGTCTCGTCGGCGATCCGGTCACCGCGGAGCCCGAGCGTCTTGAAGACGAGGACGAGGAGCGCCAGGCCCATCGTGAGCTGGGGGAAGAGGTAGTGATACGTGATCGTGAAGGCGAACTGGAAGCGATGAAGCAGAAGTGCGTCGGCGATCATGAGATGTCCTTTCGAAACGGCAACAAGGCCGTCTCCCCCCGCGT
>CAZJQD010000014.1:0-76101 GCA_964548165.1 uncultured bacterium | reverse complement strand
GATCGCCAAGATCGCCGCGCTCCTGGCGGTCGGCTACCTTCTCGACGAGATCGCCAATGACATCACGGGCCGGACGAAGGCCGCGTTCGAGCCCGCGCTCGATTACGTCGTCACGAAGATCCCGCGGTTCGCGTTCGAGAAGTTCAAGGAGGCGGACCAGACCCTGACGACCTCGATGAAGTCGGTGGGCGAGGTGATGGCGATCGGGCGGACGTTCCCGGAGTCCCTGCAGAAGGCGGTCCGCGGGCTTGAGATCGGGCGCGCGGGCCTGGCCGCCGACGGGAAGGGCCTGGAAGTGGACGTGCGCCGGTTGAGCCAGCATCCGGCGGGGGAGCCCGAGCGCGAGGCGTTCCTGGCCGAGGTGATGAAGCGCATCGAGCTCCCGAACTGCGATCGCCTCTTCAACATCAAGTACGCGCTGCAGCTGGGGGTATCGGCCGAGGAGGTCGCTCGCCGGTCGCACATCGATCTCTGGTTCATCGCGCAGATACGGCGGCTGGTGGAGTTCGAGCGGATGTTGTCCGCCGAGATCGTGAGCATGTCCGGGATGGACGCGGCGCTCTGGTCCGAGGCCAAGCGGCTCGGTTACAGCGACGTTCAGCTCGGGTTTCTCCTGGGGTCCGACGCCGACGCGGTGCGCGCGGCGCGCGAGGCCGCCGGCGTCACGCGCGTCTACAAGTGCGTGGATACGTGCGCGGGCGAGTTCGAGGCCCTGACGCCGTACTACTACGGCACGTTCGGGGACGAGACGGAGGCGACGCCTTCGGGCCGGGAAACGGTCATGATCCTCGGGAGCGGGCCGAACCGGATCGGGCAGGGGATCGAGTTCGACTGCTGTTGCTGCCACGCCGCGCAGGCGCTCCGCGACGAGGGCGTCGAGGTCGTCATGGTGAACTCGAATCCCGAGACCGTCTCCACCGACTACGACACCTCCGACCGGCTCTTCTTCGAGCCCGTCGTCGTGGAGGACGTGCTCGATGTCTGGAAGAACACGGGCGCGTCCGGAGCGATCGTGTCGCTCGGAGGCCAGACCCCGCTCTCGATCGCGCATGGGATCGAGCAGAGGGGCGTGAAGATCCTCGGCACCAGCGTGGACGCCATCGACCGCGCGGAGGACCGGGAGCGCTTCGCCGAGACGATCGTGAAGCTGGGCCTTCGCCAGCCGGCCAACAGCATCGCGCGGACGATCGACGAGGCGCTCCGGGAGGCCCAGCGCATCGGCTACCCGATCCTCGTAAGGCCTTCGTACGTGCTGGGCGGCAGGGCGATGCAGGTGGCGCGCAACGAGGAGGAGCTTCGGCTCTTCGCGCAAGAAGCGCTGGAGGCGTCGGAGTATCGACCGCTTCTTATCGACCAGTACCTGGACCAGGCCGTGGAGGCCGACGCGGACGCGATCCGCGACGGCCACCGGTCGCTCATCATCGGCGTGATGGAGCACGTGGAGCCGGCGGGCGTCCACTCGGGCGACTCGGCCGGCTCGTTCCCCGCCTACACGCTGCCGTCCGAAGTCGTGGAGCGGATCAAGGCCTCGACGAGGGCCCTGGCCGATGAACTGAACGTCTGCGGGCTCATCAACGTCCAGTATGCGGTGAAGGACGGGGCGCTGTACGTCCTCGAGGTCAACCCGCGGGCGTCGCGGACGGTGCCGTTCCTGGAGAAGGCGACCGGCGTCCCGTGGGCGGGAGTGGCGGCACGGTGCATGCATGGCCGCAAGCTCGACGATCTCGGGCTCGCTGACGGGGAGCCCCGGGGCTACTACTACGTCAAGGAAGTGGTGCTTCCGTTCAACCGGTTCCAGAACGTGGATCCCGTGCTCTCGCCGGAGATGAAGTCGACGGGCGAGGTGATGGGGATTGGAAAGACCTTCTCCCAGGCCTTCCTGAAGGCCCAGCTCGCGGCCGGCAACAAGCTTCCCAAGAGCGGCGGCGTTCTCCTGACGGTGGCGGACCGGGACAAGGCCGCGGCCGGCGTCCTGGCGGCGGCGATCGCGAAGCTGGGCTACGGGCTCGTCGCCACGCGCGGCACGGCCGCGTATCTCTCCGGCCAGGGCCTGGACGTCCGTTCCGTGAACAAGATCTCGGAGGGAAGCCCCGAGATCATCGACGCTATCGTCCAGGGCGACGTGCAGCTGGTCATCAATACGCGTAACGACAGCCGGACCGCCGGCGACGCCCGCCGCATCGACCGCGCGGCCATGAACCACAGCGTCCCCGTCTACTCCACGCTCCGCGCCGCCGAGGCTCTCGTCGGCGGACTCGGCGCCTACCAGCGCGGCGAGCTGGGCCCCCCCGTGAGGTTGCAGGAGATCGGCTAGCCCGACCGTATTCACAAAGAATCACCGCGGAGACGCCGAGAACGCCGAGACGAAGAAAAATCAGCCGTCCTTCGCAAGTTTCTTTGAATCCCGTGTCGGATGGTAAAGCGCGATTGGTTCTGGTTCTCTGTTCAACACAGAATTCCGGCTCTGGCCCGTTCTTATCTCGGCGTTCTCCGAGCCTCGGCGGTGCAATTCATGATTAAACCGGACGAAAGGGCAGGGCGGGTATGCGCTAAGCCGGCTCACCCGGAAATAAAAGGGCATACGATGGTATTAAAATAGTAGCCGACGCCTGCCCGGGGTGATAATCTCACCTTGGTATGCTTATACCGTGCATATCTCCCGTGTCTTCTTTCTCCCCGTTCCCCACAACCGGAGGTGACCGCCCATGAACTATGACTTCGCTTATCGCGCGCCCGCGTCCCGCGCGGAGCTCCTGGAACTGCTCTCTGCCGGCGAGCCGGGCCGCCGGATCCTGGCCGGGGGGACCGACCTCATCGTCAACGTCCGGCTGGGGTTCGTGAAGCCGACGGTCGTCATCGATCTCAAGAAGATCCCCGCCCACCGCGAGATCGCGTGGGACGACCGCGAGGGACTCTCGATCGGCCCCGCCGTCACGATCAACCAGATGCTGGGCGATCGCACCGTAGCGAAGCGCTTCCCCGCGCTTGTCTCGGCCGGATCGCAGCTGGCCTCCTACCAGCTCCGCAATCGCGCCACCGTGATCGGCAACCTCTGCAACGCCTCGCCCTGCGCGGACATGGCACCCCCGCTCCTCTGCCTCGGCGCCAAGCTCGTCCTGACCTCCCGCCGCGGCTCCCGCGAGCTGCCGCTCTCGGAGTTCTTCACCGGGCCGAAGCGGACGGTCCTGGAGCCGGGCGAGTATTTCGAGAAGCTGGTGGTGCCGGCCGCGTCGGCCGACGCGCGCGGCGCCTACCGCAAGCTCAAGCGCATCCGAGGCCACGACATCGGCCTGGTGAGCGTGGCCCTGACCAAGAAGGGCAGGCTGATGAGGGCCTCCATAGGCTCGGCGGGCCCCAAGCCCGTGCTCTGCCGCGATTTCGACGTGAAGGAGTCCTCGAAGAAGGTCATCGCCGATGCCCTGGATCGTGTCAGCCCCATCGACGACGTCCGGTGCTCGCGCGATTACCGGCTCTTCATGATTGAGACCTACATCGAGCGGCTCATGAAGGAGGTGCGGTGATGCAGAACATCCGCGTAACCATCAACGGCGAGGTCTACGAGCGCGAGGTGGCCGACCACCGCACGCTCGTCCACTTCCTCCACGACGACCTGGGACTCACGGGGACCAAGGAAGGGTGCTCGGCGGGGGAGTGCGGGGCCTGCACCGTCTTTCTCAACGGCGAGACCGTGAACGCGTGCCTCGTGCTCGCGATCGAGGCCGACGGCGGCCATATCGAGACGATCGAGGGCGAGTCCCGTTCCGGCAAGCTCTCGGCGATCCAGAAGGCGTTCGAGAAGAACCACTCCGCCCAGTGCGGCTTCTGCATCCCCGGCATGATCATGTCGGTGAAGCGACTCTTGCAGAGGCATCACAAGCCTACCGAGCACGAGATCAAGGAGGGCATCGAGGGCAACTTCTGCCGCTGCACGGGCTACGTCGCGATCATCGAGGCCGTCCAGGACCTGACGGGGCAGCTGAAGAGACCGCCCAAGGACGGCAACCGGTCGGAGGGCCTGCGCCGTGTTTGACGAGATCGCCACGAAGGACCTGAAGGTTGTCGGCCGCGGCATCACGCGCCTTGACGGCGTGGAGAAATTGACCGGCGACGCGCTCTACATCGCCGACCTGAAGTTCTCGGGACTCCTGCATGCCCGCGTGAAGCGCAGTCCCCATGCAAGGGCGCGCATCCTCAAGATCCACACGAAGAAGGCGGCGGCCCTGGCCGGCGTTCGCGCGATCGTGGTCGGAGACGACCTCGATTACCGTGTCGGGCTCTACATCGTCGACAAGTACATCCTCGCCCGCGGCTGGGTGAGGCATTTCGGCGAGGCCGTGGCCGCGGTCGCGGCGGACAGCCCCGAGATTGCCCAGAAGGCCGTCGACCTGATCGAGGTCGAGTACGAACCGATGCCGGCGGTCCTCGACCCGGTGAAGGCCTACGAGAAGGGGGCAGCGCTCGTTCACCCTGATCTCGGCGACTACAGCTACATCGAGGCCGTCTTCTCGCCGCAGGCGGGCACCAATATCGCCAACCATACCAAGCTTCGCAAGGGCGATCTCGACGCCGGGTTCGCCCAGGCCGAGTGGATCATCGAGTCCGAGTACACGAACCCGTCGGTCCAGCACGTGCCGATGGAGACGCATGGCGCCGTGGCGCGATGGCTCAAGGGGGATCGCGTCGAGATCTGGACCTCGGCCCAGTCCCCGTTCACGGTCCGCAACCTCTTCTGCCACTGCTTCAAGCTCCCGCACCGCGACGTCCGGGTGACGATCCCGTACGTGGGCGGCGGTTTCGGCGGCAAGGCCGGCATTGGCCTCGAACCGCTGGTTGCGGTGCTCTCCCGGAAGGCGGGCGGGCGGCCGGTCCGGATGATCGCGACGCGCGAGGAGGAGTTCTCGCTGTTGCCGTGCCGCAGCGCCTTGACCTACCGGATCAAGACGGGCGTCCGGAAGAACGGGACGATCGTGGCCCAGGACATGACGATGTTCTGGGATGCCGGCGCCTATGCCGATTACGCGGTGAACGTGACGCGCGCCTCGGGCTACTCGGCGTGCGGTCCCTACGAGATCCCGAACGCGCGCGTCGACGCGTACACCATGTACACGAACAAGGCCTTCGGGACCGCCTACCGCGGGTTCGGGCACGTCGAGTTCTCGTGGGGCATGGAGCGCCAGATGGACGTCGTGGCCCGCACGATCAAGATGGATCCCCTCAAGTTCCGGCTCTTGAACGCCTTGAAGCCGGGATCGAAGACGCTGACCGGCGAGACGATCACGGCGCACACGGGCAACGTCTCGCGGTGCATGGACGAGGCCGCTAAGGCCATTGGCTACGGCAAGAAGACGGCGGCGGAGAAGGCGCGCGAGAAGCGGACGGGCCGCAAGATCGGCAAGGCCGTCGTGGCCCTCCAGAAGGCGCCGGCGATGCCGCCCTTCACGGCGACGTGCGTGTTCCTGAGGATGAACGAGGACGGGACCGTGACGGCCACGTTCTCGCTGACCGAGATCGGGATGGGAACCTACACCTCCGTGGCCCAGATCATCGCGGAGCGACTGAAGTTCCCGTTCGAGAAGGTGAAGGTCGTCGTCGAGAACGACACCGACCACGATCCCTACGACTGGCAGACGGTGGCCTCGAAGGGGCTGATGCTGACCGGCAACGCGGCGATCCTGGCGGCCGAGGACCTCCTGAAGAACGCCTACGAGGTCGCGGGCCAGATCCTCCGGGCCCAGCCCTGCGACATGGATAATGACGGCGAGCGGATCTTCGTGAGGCATCACCCGCAGAAGTTCGTGACGTTCCGCCAGATCGCGGTCGGCTACGCCTACCCGGACGGCAACGGGATCGGCGGCCCCATCGTGGGTCTCGGTCGCTACATCGCCCAGGGGCTCTCGAATCTCGACAAGCAGACGGGCCAGGGCTACCCGGCCCTGGACTGGACGTTCGGCGCGCACGGCGTGATCGTGGAGTCTGACCCGAAGACGGGCGAATACCGCGTCATCAAGGTCGCCTCGGCCTTCGACGTGGGGCGGGCCATCAACCCGGCCATGGTCCGCGGCCAGATCATCGGCGGCATGCTGCAGGGGCTCGGGACGGCGACCTGCGAGGGCTATATCTATAACGAGCAGGGAGTGCTTCTGAACCCGTCGTTCACGGACAACAAGATCCCGACGGCCATGGATCTGCCGGAGGAGATCGAGGGCATCGTCGTGGAGACGCCGCAGATCGACGGGCCTTACGGCGCGCGCGGCGTCGGCGAGCACTCCATGATCGCGGTCTGCGCCGGCCTCGGCAATGCCCTCGCCAACGCGGTCGGCGTCGACCTGACGCACATGCCGATCCGCGAGGAGGACGTCTGGCGGGCCTTGAACAACAAGAAGTCGGTCAACCACTTCATCACGAAGTGCGATTTCGGCTGCCGGCGATAGGGCCCTGATGCGCGCATTGACGTTCCCCGTCCGGGTGGATGCCGAGTCGATCCTGGCGCGGATCTCGCCGGCGGCTGGCGCCGTCGCCGGTGTTCATGAGAGGTCGGCGACCGTGATGCTGGCGGGAGTGCCCGTGAACCTGCAGACGGTCGAGGACTCCCTGCACCCCCTGGGCATCCTGGTGCCGCCGACGTTCCTGGACACGGTTCGCGTCGAGATGCTGGTGCGGCTGACGTGGCCGCGGCTCGTCGTCGGTTCCCTGGAAGCCGAGCTCGTGCCGTCGATCGCGGTGCCGCCGGCGTCCGCCGGCTTCCGACCCGAGATCCTCGGCGCCAATCTGGCGCAGTTCGATCGCGCGCTCGCCCTGGGAAGGCGTCGCAGTGCCGTCAACGAGGCCGTCTTTGGATCGGAAACCGAGTTCAGCGAGCCCCTGGCGCGCCTGGGTGAGGCGCTGGAGAAGGGGCGCGCCGACCTCTTCGATTGGCTGGGGCAGTGCGGGTCCGGCGAGGGCGCGACGCCTGCCTGGGACGACCTGGCGACCGGAGTACTCCTCGCCGATCGCGTCATGCCTCCCTCCGTGGTCACGGTCTCGCCCGCGTTCCTCGCGGCGGCGAAAGAACGCACGACCCCGGTCGCCTGGTGGCAGTTGCAGTTTGCGGCCATGGGGCTGTCGAGCCTTCGGATCGAGCGGCTGATGAGGGGGATGGGCACGCGATCGATCTCGATGCCCGAGCTGATGCGCACCCTGGAGTGTGGCCACACCTCCGGCTCCGACATCCTCTCGGGCGCCTGGTTCTGTTTCACGCGGCGTCTCATGGCGTCGCATCGCGCGACGCGGGACGCCGCATCGAAGGAGGCGGTATGACGAAGGGAATGGTCGTTCGACTCGAGGTTCGTCGTGGCGCCTACTTCGATTCCGTGACCCTGATGCGGGTGGCGAGCGCGGCGCGGTCCCTGGACGGCGTCCGCGAGGCCGTCGTCGGGATGGGCACCGACTTCAACCTGGACGGGTTGCGCCGGCTCGGGCTCTGGACCGACGCCTGCGAGGGGCTGGCACCCTCCGACCTGGTGCTGGCCGTCGGCGCCGACGATGACGAGGCCGCGGCAGCGGGACTCCTCGGGATCGACCGGCTCCTGAAGGAGCGGCAGTCCTCAAAGGCGGCGGCCGGAGAGACATTACCGGCCACGCTGGAGTCGGCCTTGAAGGCAATGCCCGCGGCCAACGTCGTCCAGATCTCGGTGCCGGGAGCGCACGCGGCTCGCGAGGCGCGCCATGCCCTCGAGGCGGGCCGCCACGTCATGCTCTTCTCCGATAATGTCTCGATCGCGGACGAGCTCAGCCTCAAGACCTTCGCCGTCGAGCGGGAACTCCTCGTGATGGGACCCGACTGCGGGACTGCGATCATCAATGGAGTTCCGCTCTGCTTCGCCAACGTGGTCCGCCGCGGCGGGATTGGCGTGGTCGCGGCGTCGGGGACGGGCCTGCAGGAGGTGACGTCGCTCATCCACCGGTTCGGCGGTGGGATCACGCAGGCGATCGGCGTCGGCGGTCGCGACCTCTCGGCCGCCATCGGCGGGCGCATGACGCTCCTCGCGGTCCGCGCCCTCGGCGAGGACCCGGCGACGAAGGTGATCGTCCTCGTCTCGAAGCCGCCCGCGCCCGAGACGTTGGAGGCCCTGCTTCCGGCCATCAAGAAGGTCGGCAAGCCGGTCGTCGTCTACTTCATCGGAACGCCTGCCGGCGAGCTCACAAAGCATGGATTCGCGGCGGCCGCGCATCTCGAGGATTGCGCGCGCCAGGCAGTCGCGCTCGAACTGGGGCATGAGCCGGCGCCGATCACGGATCCGGTCGCGCTCGCGCGCCTCGCGGAGGCCGTGGCACCGGCGGGGCCGTACCTGCGCGGGCTCTATTCCGGCGGCACCCTCGGCGACGAGGCCCAGCGGATATTGCTGCCCACGCTCGGGTCTCTTCATTCCAACACGCCGGTGCCGGGCGCGACCAAGCTCGAGGAGATCCATCGGAGCGTGGGGCATACCATCCTCGACCTCGGCGACGATGACTTCACGCGGGGACGCGCGCATCCCATGATCGATCCCACGGCGCGCCAGGAGCGGTTGCAGGCGGAGTGCCGCGATCCCGAGGTCGGGCTCATCCTCCTCGACGTTGTCCTGGGTTACGGCTCGCACCCGGACATGGCCGGCGAGCTGGTGGCGGCCTTGAGGAAGGCGCGCGCGGCCGGTCGCGTGCCGCCGATCGCCGCGTGTCTCTGCGGCACGGACGAGGATCCCCAGGATTACGCCCTGCAGGAGAAGACGCTCCGGGATGCCGGTATCGAGGTCTTCGCGTCGCATGCGGCCATGGCTCGGTATGCGGCGGCGGTGATGGCAAAGGCGGGGGCTGACGCCCCGAAGGGGAGGGCGTGATGGCCAGGCTCGTCGATCTCTTTGGCACTCCCGTCGCGGTGATCAACCTGGGGCTCCCGTCCTTCACCGAGGACCTGAAGAAGCAGGGAGTGCCCGTCCAGCAGGTCGATTGGCGACCACCCGCGGGCGGGAACGCGAAACTGCTGGGGCTCATCGACCGGATCAAGGGACGTAGCGGGAAGAGGAGTGCGTGATGGCAGTCATGGAAACAGCGGTGGATGTCGCGGCGGCGAATGCAAGCGCCCTGGAGCGGATCAAGTCCGCCGAGCCCCGACTCATCGGGATAGCGACCTGTGGCGACGTCGTGCCGGGGATGCGGCGAAACCTCGTCCTGCATGCCGGGCCACCCATCACGTGGCCCCGGATGTCGGGCCCGCTGAAGGGAGCCGTCATTGGCGCGCTCATCTACGAGGGGCTGGCGAAGGACGCGGCCGCGGCCGAGGAGATGGCGGCCGAGGGCGGTGTCGAGTTTTCCCCTTGGCACGAGCATTCGGGCGTCGGCCCGATGGCGGGCGTGGCGACGGCGCGGATGCCCGTCTTCGTGGTGGAGGATCCCGTTCACGGGAACAGGACCTACTGCACGCTCAACGAGGGTCTCGGCAAGGTGCTGCGCTACGGCGCCTACTCGGCCGAGGTCATCGATCGCCTGCGGTGGATGGAGGAGTCCTTGGCGCCGATCCTCAGGAGCGCCCTGGAGATCCGGGGTCCGGTCAATCTCCTAGGGCTCATGAGCCAGGCGCTCCAGATGGGCGACGAGTG
Source organism: uncultured bacterium (assembly GCA_964548165.1). Classification (GTDB taxonomy): domain Bacteria; phylum UBA8481; class UBA8481; order UBA8481; family UBA8481; genus CAZJQD01. The sequence continues at coordinate 66,487 of CAZJQD010000014.1, read as the reverse complement.
CCACAATCGGAATCGCGCCGGAACCTCTCTATTCATCCGCGAGATCGGTCCCGCGCTCTTCGACGGGAACGCGCCGGCGGCGGAACGCCGGAAGGCCCTGGAGTTCCTGAACGGGAACGATCACTTCTTCCTCAATCTCACGATGCCCGCCGCCAAGGCGATCCTGATGGCGGCGGAGTGGATCGAGGGGAGCTCGATCGTGACGACGATGTGCCGGAACGGGACGGACTTCGGGATCCGGGTGGCGGGCCTGAAGGACCGGTGGTTCACTGGCCCCGCGCAGGTCATCGACGGGCTCTTCTTCCCCGGCTACTCGCGCGAGGACGGGAACCCGGACATCGGCGACAGCGCGATCACCGAGACGTGCGGGCTCGGCGCCTTCTCGATGGCGGCGGCCCCCGCGATCGTGAAGTTCGTGGGAGGCACGGTCGCCGACGCGTTCAACTTCTCGCGGAAGATGTACGAGATCACGGAAGGGGAGTCGGATGCCTTCCGGATACCGAACCTCGACTTCCGGGGTTCAGCGACGGGGATCAACATTGTGAAGGTGGTCGAGACGGGGATCCTGCCGCAGATCAACACGGGGATCGCTCACCGCGAGGCCGGCGTCGGCCAGGTCGGAGCGGGGCTCGTGAATCCCCCGATGCAGTGTTTCGAGTCCGCTCTGGAAGCCTATGCGGATCGGTACTTTCCGGAGTGAAAGAACCCATTTTCCATAGGACATTTCCCATTTCTCAGCGGTCATTTGCGGCTCGATTGAGGTTTCCGATGAGAAATGACATATGGAAAATGGAAACTGGAAAATGAAAGGAGTTTCACCATGGTAAAGATGTATGACCTCACGCAGAGGCTCTCGATCCACACGCCGCCCTGGCCCAGCTACGTGCCCTTGCAGGTGCAGTACTTCAAGCGCATCGCGGGCGCTCACATGGGGCAGGGCGCGAACGGGCAGATCATCACGACGTCCAACCACATCGGCACCCACCTCGACGGCGAGATCCACTTTCACTCCTGCGGTCGACCGATCGGGGATCTCAAGCTCGACGAGCTCTGCGGTCCCGGCGTCGTCGTCGATATCTCCGACTGCGTCTCCGACTACTCGCTGTACAGCCCGAAGATGCTGATGGACCGCGCGGACATCCGGAAGGGCGACATCCTCATCATCAACACGGGCTACCACAGGTACAGCTGGGACCAGCCGGCCGCCGACGAGCTGCGGTACATGGTCAAGCACCCGGGGCCGGATCCCGAGTTCCACAAGTGGGCCCTGAAGATGAAGATCAAGTGGATCGGCGTCGACTGCGGTTCGGCCGATCACCCGATGAACACGATCCTGCGGCAGTGGCACCCGCGGCTCTTCAACGAGGCCGAGGCGAAGCTGAAGAAAGACTTCGGGAAGGGCTGGGACGAGATGTTCCCGTACGAGGAGTATTACCAGGTCATGCACATCAAGCTCTTCCCCAAGGGACTCATTCACGCCGAGAACATTGGTGGAGAGATCGACAAGCTGAAGAACAAGCGGACATGGATCGGTTGCTTCCCGTGGCGCGCCATCGAGCTGGAGTCGTGCATCTGCCGCATCGTCGCGATGGACGGCGTGAAGTAGCGTGGGCCGAAGGGCGGGAGGCGGGGCATGAAGCGGTTCATCATCGCGGGGGCGCAGTATGCAATCCGGCCGAACGCGATACGGGAGAACACGGACAAGGCGGCGACCTGGATCGAGACGGCCGTGCACCAGCACGGCGCGAGGCTCGTGGTTTTGCCGGAGACCTGCACCACGGGGTTCTCGCCGGGGATGCCGGTGCCGGAGTTCTACAAGCTGGTGGAGCCCCTGGACGGACCGAGCGTGAAGGCGATGCGCAAGCTCGCGCGCGACCGCCGCGTCTGGATATGTTTCCCGATGTACGAGCGGGGCAAGAAGAAGGACACGATCTACAACTCCGCGCTTCTGATCTCGGACCGCGGTCGCCTGGCCGGCGTGTATCGCAAGACGCATCCGTTCCCGACGGAGCGGATCGACCACTCGCGCTCTGCCCACACGAGTGTGGGTGGGGGCGGCTGGACGACGCCCGGCACCGAGCTCCCCGTCTTCGACTGCGGCTTCGCGAAGGTGGGGATCACGATCTGCTACGAGGGCGACTTCCCGGAGCTCTCGCGGATCCTGGCCCTGAAGGGTGCCGAGGTGATCCTGAGGCCGTCGGCGCTCCTGAGGAGCTATGAGATCTGGGACCTGACGACGCGGGCGAGGGCCTATGACAACCATGTCTACATGATGGCCGTGAACGCGGTTGGAACGGACGCGGGGGGAAACAACTACTTCGGCCACTCGATGATCGTGAGCCCCATAGCCCAGAAGCTGGCGCAGGCGCGTGGCGTCGACGAGATCATCAGTTGCGAGCTCGATCCCCAGCCCCTGAAGTTCGTGACCTACGGCGCCAAGAGCCCGCAGATCTTCGACCACCTCGAGGACCGCAACGTGAAGATCTACGGGGGAATTCTCAAGGAGGGCCGCAGCTCCTTCGAACCCGCCCGAAGGGTCCCCTACCACAAGGCCGCCAGATAGCTCGATATGCGTAAGATAATACGCATTATCAATCTAAATAGCCGATAGAGCCCTTGACACTTCCGGGTGTCCTGGGCGAGAATGAGGCTGGCGGCGGGAAGCACGCGGAGGGCGCGCGTGAATGAATCCCGCGGCGCCGGGGAGCGGTCCATGGCCGAGGTGCAACTCAAGGCGGTTCGGAAGGTCTACGGCAACGGGTTCGTGGCCGTCCAGGGCGCCGACTTCACGGTTCCGGATCGCTCGTTCACCATCTTCGTCGGGCCCTCGGGATGCGGCAAGACGACGCTCCTGAGGATGGTCGCGGGGCTCGAGGAGATCAGTTCCGGCGACCTCCTCATCGAGGGCCGTCGCGTCAACAACCTCCCGCCCAAGGAGCGCGACGTCGCGATGGTCTTCCAGAGCTACGCGCTGTACCCGCACATGACCGTCGCCGAGAACATGGGTTTCGGCCTCAAGCTCCGCGGCGCGCCCCGCGCCGAGATCGACAAGCGCGTGAACGAGGCCGCGAAGATCCTGGAGCTCGAGTCGATGCTGACGCGCCGCCCCGCCGCGCTCTCGGGCGGTCAGCGCCAGCGCGTGGCGCTCGGCCGCGCCATCGTCCGCAAGCCCCGTGTCTTTCTCTTCGACGAACCGCTCTCCAACCTCGACGCCAACCTCCGCGTCCAGATGCGCAACGAGCTCGCGCGCCTCCATACCCGGCTCCAGGCCACGATGATCTACGTGACGCACGACCAGGTCGAGGCGATGACGATGGGGGATCAGATCGTCGTCCTGAAGGAAGGGGTCATCCAGCAGATCGACGCCCCGCTCGAGATCTTCCGCAATCCCGCGAACCGGTTCGTCGCCGGGTTCATCGGGTCGCCGGCCATGAACTTCCTGGAGGTTCGGGGCGAGGCGCGCGGCGATCAATTCTTCCTCGTGGGATCGGATTTCGCGTTCCGGGCTACGCCCGCCATGGAAGCGTCCCTGCGGCCGTCTCCCGGCCGATCCGTGATCCTGGGTGTCCGGCCCGACCACATCCACGATCGCCTCTTCATCCCCGACGCTGATCCGGAACGGACGGCGAGCGTGACGGCGGAGGTGGTGGAGCCGATGGGGACGGAGACGTACGTCTATTTCCCGCTGGGCGGTCGCACGGTGACCGCGCGCTTCAATACCGAGGAGGTTCCGGCCGTCCAGCAGAAGGTCAGCCTCTTCTTCGATCTCTCGAAGGCTTTCCTCTTCTCGGCGGAAGACGGCCTGCGGATCGCCTGAGCGAAGGGTCGGGGGGCCGAACGTGAGTGTCAAGCGCGGCGGGATCGATCTCCTCCTGGAGCTCGAGGATGAGCGTGTCGGCGTCTCCGCGCTCGGAACCATCCTCCTGTTGCCCGTCGTTCTCTGCCTCGTCGCGGCCCCCGTTCTCCTGGGAACCCCGGCGACGGTGCGCGTCGCGCTGGCCGTCGTGCCCGCGCTCGTGGCCGCGTTCGCCTGGGGTGGAGGAGCGGGAGGCATTCTCTTCGCGGTCGCCATCGCGCTCGCGGTTCCCGCCGCCGCCGCCCTTCCGCTCTACGACAAGCTCGGCATCTTCGTCCAGCTGCTCCTTTCCGTGGCGCTTATCGCTTCCGCCGCAGAGGCCCGTACCGCGCTCCGCGCCGCTCACGTCTACCGCGGCCTCATGCTCAGGGAGTCGGAGGAGGAGATCCATTCGCTGGTCAGCGCCGCGGCCCAGGCCGACGGGCGCGCCGCCGCCCTGGCGCGACGCCTGGACGCCGAGCGCCGGCTGACGGCCGCTGTCCAGAGACTCCAGGGCGAGGGCGGTCCGCGGGAGGTCGCGGAGCGGATCACGGGACTCGTCCGCGAGGCGCTGGGCAGGGGGACGATCCTGCTCATGGCCGATGATGGCGCCGGTGAGCCGAGGGTCGAGCCGCTTGCCAGTGCCGGCGGTGAGGACGCCGCGATCGCCTCCATGGACGCCACCAGTCTCCGTCGCTTCGTTCGGCAAGTGCTGGCGCGGAACAGGCCGCTCATCATCCATGACGCGAGCGCCGAGGCCGTGAATACGCCGTCGGCTCCTGGCCGCGGATCCCTGATAGCCGTACTCCTGAAGACCGGGCTTCACGGTCGAGCCGTCCTCGTTGCCGCGCACCCGGAGCCCGACCAGTTCGGCATCGAGGATCTGCGACTGCTCGATCACTTCACGATCCCCGCCGGCCTTGCGCTCGCCAACGCGGAGTACATGGAGGAGACCCGGCGGCTCGCCACCGAGGACGGGCTCACGAGATTCCTCCTGCGCGGCCCCTTCGACGAGGCGTTCGAGATGGAGCTGAGCCGCGCCCGCCGCTATGACCATCCCCTGGGCGTCTTCATTCTCGACCTCGACAAGTTCAAGAGCCTCAACGACGAGTTTGGGCACGCGGCCGGCGACGAGGCCTTGCGACAGACCGCGGAGACGTTGCGCGCGGCCTTGCCCATCTTTGCGAAGGTGGGTCGGATCGGGGGCGAGGAGTTTGCCGTGCTCCTGCCAGGTTGCGGCCCCGAGGACGCGCACGCGGTCGCCGAGGACGTGCGGCAGAAGATCCGCACCAGCGTCCAGCGCCCGGACGGGCGACCGCTCACGGCCTCGATCGGAGTGGCCGGCATCCGGTCCTTGAAGAGAAGCGGAGGGGAGACTGCGGGCGCAGTGGATACAAACTTCGCGGTCCTGGCGGCGGCCTTATTGAAGCGCGCGGACGCGGCGCTGTACCGCGCGAAGGAAGGCGGTCGTGATCGCGTCGTTGTCGAACGCGATATCGGCGACGAACAGGTTGTCGGCGACAAACAGGTTGTCGGCGACGACGGTGTCGTGGCCGGCGAACATATTGTCAGCGGCGGTCCTGGTGCCGCAGACCCTCGGGATGAAGGCGCTCGCGGTGGCTCGGCCCCATGAATCGCTACGCGGGAGTCCTGCACACCCTGGCGATCCTGGTCTTTCTCGCGGCCGTTCCCGCCGGCTCAGAGACGTTCGCCGCCGTTGCCGCTCTCCTGACCGCGCTCGCCTTCCTGGGCGAGTCCGATCCGGATGCGCCGTGGCGGGCTCGGGACGCGCGGGCACCGGTCGTGATCATCGTAGCCGGCGGCCTGGCCGCGGTGCTCCTGCCGAGTCCCGGGAGGGAAGGGGCGTTGCGAGCGCTCGCTGTCTTCGGCGTCGTCGCCGGCACCGGCGCGCTGGTGCGCGTCGCGTCGCGCCTTGTCATGGACCTGGGAGGCCGCCGCGTCGAGGATCGTCGCCGTGCCCTGGATAGTGAGCGAGGAGCTGCTGACGCGCTCATGGATGCGGCCAGCCGCAGTGAGGGCGATCTGCGCCGCGTGTTGGCGCGCATGGATCGCGTCCGCGATGTCGTCCGCACGATCGGCTTCGCGATGCGGGTGCCCGACATCCTGGTGGCCCTGGGACGCGTCGCCGGGGATGTGCTGGCCGCGAACCTCTGCACGGTCCGCTTGAAGCCGCGCCCGGGCGAGCTGATTGAATTCGCGCTGGCATCCGGCGCCGCCCCGGTTCCGATCACCGATGGGGCGACGCGCTACGCGGAGTCGGACTGGACGGCGGCCCGGAGCTCGATGACGCGGCGCGGCGACGACGGCGCTCTCCTGATCGGCCGCGCTCTCGGCGGCACGCGTGGCGACGCTCTCATCCTCGAAGTACCGTCAGGCTCGGGGGAAGATAGGGACAGCGAACCGGGCGCGGGCGCGGGCGCGGGCGCAGGCGCAGGCGCGGGCGCAGGCGCGGGCGACGACGTCCTCATGGCGGAGTCCGCGGACTTGATGGCCTCGCTGGCTGGCCTCTCGATCGAGAAGGCGTATCTCCTCGCCGAGATCGAGGCCCGGTCCCGCACCGACGCGCTGACGGGCCTGACGAACCGCCGCCGCTTCGATGAGCTCTATCGCGAGGAGTGGGCGCGCGCCACGCGGCAGGATGCGCCGTGCACGGTCCTCATGATGGACGTCGATCACTTCAAGTCCTTCAACGACACGTACGGCCACGCCGTCGGCGATCTCGTCCTGAAGGCGGTTGCCGGCATCCTCGCCGGCCTCGGGCGTCGACTCGACGTCATCGCCCGGTACGGCGGCGAGGAGTTCGTCGCGTTCCTGCCGGAGACCGATCGCGACGGCGCCCTGATCCTGGCGGAACGCATCCGCATCGCCGTGGCCTCCCGGCGCATTCCCGCGCCCGGCCAAGCCCTGCCCCTCGCCGTCACGCTCTCGATCGGCGTCGCCACCCGGCAGGCCGCGCACACCCCCGAGGCTCTCCTCGAGACCGCCGACGCTGCGCTCTACCGCGCCAAGGCCAACGGCCGAAACCGCGTGGAGGGGTAAGCCGCCCGCTACTCGTAGCGGATCGGAACCATCACCGGGGCCAGGCCGGGCTGGGTGAGCACGAGGACGTCCTCGGACTTCGTTGAGGCGGGGGCGAGGATGACCTCGGCGGTGCCGTCACGGAAGTGGGACGGGAACTGGACGAGGCGGCCGTGGGGCTGGGTCCCGCTTGCGGGGGTTCCTGGGAGAGCGGGCTTGCCGTCGATGACGGGGACGAGGCCGCCCTGTATGGCCGATGCGTCGTTCTGGATCTGGCGGCCGGCGTTGTCGGTCTTGATGACTCTCAGGGAGCGGGTGGCGGATGTGCCGCTCTGCAGGGTGAGGCTCGCTTCCTCCGGGACGATGCGGTCCGCGTTCTTGTAGGCGGGGTTCACGGCCGGTCTCTGCGTCGTCGTCCACCAGGTGAGGGCGCCGAAGAAGAGGGTTCCGACGACGAGCGACGCGGCGATGAACCAGGTGGGGACCTCCTTCGTGTCGATCTTCCAGGAAAATGCCTGCCTCGGCGCGCTCTTCACCTCGTGCTTCGTGAAGCGTGTCTGCCGGAAGGGGTGGAGGGTGTCGTCGCCCTCCATGCTCTCGGCCAGGGGGGTCTCGAGGATGGGCAGGGCCTGGCTCCAGGTTATGTGGCGGATCATCGTGTCGCGCGTGATCGCGTGGTCCTTCACCATGCGGAGCATCGCGAGGCGCGAGTATGGCCCTTGCTCGCGGTGGCCCTTCAGTTGGAACCACCACTCCGGCTCCTGGTCGGCCCTTAGAGCCAGCGTCTTTTTCAGGACCTCGACGTCGCCCGCGATCCGCCAGTCCTCGATGCCGGGATGAAAGACCCAGGATCCTGCCGCGAGAAAGCCCGAGAGCTGATCGAGAGGATATGGCCCGTAGGCGCGCTCTTTGACAGCGACGAGCCACCCCTGGGAGAAGGCCGATTTTGCGTGCGCGGCCGGCAACGGACTCGCCGGCGCGCCCGGAGCGGGACCAACGCCCGCGCTGGGCGCGCCCTGCGACGTGCCGGGCGCCGTCACGGGTGGACGCCGGCCGGTGTCGTTTCGCGAGCGAGAAACTTCGGCTCCAACTTGATCGCTTCGACCGGACCGGAACTCTTTTCAAGAAGCGCGCAGAGGGTCTCCACGGCCCGCGTGGCGATGACGGCCTTGGGCACGTGGATGGTCGAGAGCGCGGTGGCGCTTCTCAGAGGCAGGTTGTCGGCGCCGATGACGGCGATCCGCGCCGGAACCTCGATCCCCGACTCGGCGAACCATTCCGCGATCTCAGCCGCGATCCAGTCATTGACCGCGAAGACGCCGTCCGGCCGCTCCTCGCGCTCGAGGATCTTCAGAGCCGCGATCTCGCCGACGGGGCGCGAGGCGGTGCCGCCCGTCGATCCCGCCACGTGCGTGAACGTCGACGTCACCAGCTCGGCCGCTGCTCCCGCCGCCGTCGCCGTGGCGATGAAGCCGTCGACGCGACGCTGGTAGGGCAACTGCATGAATCCATTCTCTTCCACGCCACCGACGACGATGAGTCGTCTTCGGCCCGCCCGAAGGAGCGTGCGCGCGGCCAGGATCCCGATCTGCTCATCGTCGACGACAAGCGATGGAGGCTCGGGTTCACAGTCCGGCAGGACGAGGACGAGCGGGACGCGCTGACGCAGTGCGCGCGCCAGCTCCAGGTTCTTGGCCGCGAGGTAGAGGATGCCCTTCAAGGGGCTTGGCGCGCCGCCCGCGGCCTCGGCGGTCGATGGCGACGCCGGATCCGCCCATGCTGTTGCGGACGGGGGATCAAGGAGCACGGGCGTGAGGCCGTGGCCCTGGAGAGCGGCCTCGATCGCCGTTGCGATCGGGGCGCAGAAGACATCCGACCGCAGGAAGTGCTCGTTCTCGTCGTAGAGAATCCCTACGCTCCCGCTGAGTTTCATCGCGCGCTCCTGTTCTGCTGTGTCGCCGGCGTCGCCGGTGCACTCGTCGCATTTCCGCTTAGCAGCGCCGCCCATTGGGGGCCGAGCTGCTCGGGATCGCCCTTGCCGACTGCGTACCCGATCGAGAAGAACTCGCGCGCCTGCGGGGGCAGGACGGAGCTGGCGCGGATGGGCTCCAGCGTGAAGAAGCCGACTCCCTCCCACATGCCCACTTCCGAGAGGGAACCCGGCTCGAAGACGATGCCCAGGACGTGGCCTGACCGCCGGTCGACGGCGGCCGCCCAGCCGGCCTGCGGGGTGAAGGAGGTCTTGGCAAGCTTGGGGCGATAGTCGTGGATGGTGATCCCGGCCGCGGTCGGCACGACGACGCGATCCTCCTCACCCGCGCTCCCGCCGACAGCGACGTCGGGGTGCGCGGCCCAGACATGGTTGGCCTCCGCCGATCCATTGTTGGCGATCTCGTAGTCAACGGCGAGGAGGGGCGAGCCCGGCGCGATGCGGAAGGTGCGCTTGATCGCGAGGTTGACGCCGCCGCGGCTGGTGAGGACGACGCGCGCGGCGCCGTCCCGGATGAGCGCGGCCTCCACCGACCAGGTCGTGTTCCAGACGTCTCCGGGCCATCCCTCGGGCCACCAGTCGTTGATGCCGCCGTACTCGGCCCACGCCTTCGGATCCGCGGGGCGCGTCACCGCCGGGTAGGGGAGGAAGAGCTGGTTGACGCCGTCTTCGCCCGAGAGGAAGAGGATTCTTCCGCCGAGCGCGACCGCGCACTGGGCCTCCAGTCCCCGGTGTCCGAAGGCGATCTCCTCCAGGCCGTCGCCGTTGAGATCGCCGCGCAGGATCGCGGGATTGTCATCAATGCGCTTCATTGGTTCCGCGAACGAGTCGACACCGTCCGCGCCGCCGAGACGGACGTGAACGATCGCTTCCGGATTGCCGCCGGGCGTGATCCGGACAGGTACGCGCACTTCGCCTCCCGCCGGCACGGTGACGTTGACGCGCGCGGGAGTGACCGTCCAGCCGCCCGTCATCGTCAGGTCGGCGACCCCCGACCATGAGCGGCCGGCCGGCGCCACGCACTTGAGGTGAACGGTCATGCCCGCGGCGGGGATGAGGTTTCGCCCGTCGAGATCGCGGACGACGAGCGGACGCACCGCGCGCACGCGCACGGGCGCCGAGAGCACGATGAAGCCGGTCTCGGTGGTGAAGCGCGCGACGAGGACGTGATCGCCTTCCTCGAGACCTGGAATGGAGACCTCGGGCGACCACGTGCTCCCGGCCGCTATGGTCTGGGGCGTATCCGTGCCCGAATTCTCCACGGGTTCGCCGTCGACGAGGAGGACGAGCGAGCCGCGCGCGTCCTGGGGCATGCGGTTCTGGAGCGTGAGGCGGGCGGTCGCGGGCAGTTGGCGCGCCACGACGGCAGGCGCGTCGACCGAGAGCTCGAAGCCGGGCGTGACCGCCACGAGCGTGGCGACGATCTTCTCGCCGTGGTTGGTCCGGATGCGCGCCGAGACCCAGAGCCGCTCGTCGCGCGCGAAATCGGGAGGGACATCCACGACGTAATCGAGGACGGCGCCGCGGCCACCGCCCAGTTGCAAATTGATGGCCTCCATCCCCGCGCTCGATCCGCCCGCCAGCTCCGGCAGGGGCCCATGCGTGCTGACGCCGTGCGCGGTGAGCTCGAGCGCCGAGACGCTGAGGGTGTCGCGGCCGAGAGCGCCCAGGTGGAGGCGCACGCGAGCGGCGCCGCCCGCGATGACGTTTTCGTCGGTGCCCCTCAGGCGCACGTCCCAGCCCGCGGTCTCGCTGCGGACGCGGTAGCGCGCCTCGCCCGCGATCGCGGGACGATGGAGAAAGATGACGGCGCGATCGGTGAGCGCGTAGGGGATGGGCGCCTCCGCCTCGCCCATCACGGCGGTGACCCGGATGCCCGCGTCCTCGGTCCAGGCCGCGTCCCGGGGAATAGCCATCAGCTCGCGGACGCGATCCGGAGCGATGAGGTCGACCTGGCCCGGACCGCGCTTGAGGACGAGGTGCCTGGCCCCGCCGAACTCGAAGTCACCGAGCCGCGTCAACGTGCCGCCGACCACGCGGCCGTCGCCGGCCAGCGCGCCGCCGACCGGGATCGAGGCCGAGGCGAGCTCGATGGGCGCGGTGCCACGGAGGTTGGCCAGTACGCCGACGCCGCCCTCGTAGCGTGTCCAGGTCGGTCCCGTCGATCCGGCCGCGGGCTCGGACCACTCGATGAGCTTCTTGCCCGTTGTCAGCGCCAGCAGTTCCCGCTGGAAGACCTGGTTGATGAGGATCCACTGGCCCTGCTGGAGCGGGAGGTTGTTGTAGAGGATCTGGAAGAGCTTGAAGCCGAAGGCGAGGTTCCAGGAGAGCTTGCGATCGTTGTCGGTGCGAACCTCCACGGCGAGATCGTGGTGCATGAAGTCCGCGAGGTCGCGCGCCACCCAGGAGGCGACGGGCACGACGCGCCAGTTTCCTCGCCCGAAGCGGTCATCGAAGCCGCCGCCGTCCGGCCACGAGTGGATGTGCCACATGCCGCAGAGCCCGTGCTCGAACGGGGCGATCGCATCGAAGCCATTCTCGGTCATCAGGATCGAGTCCAGGGGGTTCTCCGCCGCCCAGCTTCTCATCCCTTCCGCGTACGACAGCGGCGCGGGCGCATGCACCGAGAGGTCGTCCCGCCAGTCGCGGGCCCCGATCTGATCCTCGAAGACGCCGTCCATGCCCAGCGTCTGCCGGATGGTGCCGTGAAGGGTGCGCCGGACCGCGCGGACGTCCTGCGACCACGGCGAAGCGATCCAGCCGTAGTTCTCGCCGTAGATGTCCTTGTGGATCTGGCCCTTCTCGTCGCGGATCGCGAAGTTCTCGACGCCGACGCGGTCGGTGGATGGCGACGGCGTCCACCACGTCGGGTTGACGTAGGGCACGACGAGCATGTTCCGGCGGTGCGCGACCTCGGTCACCTGCTTGAGACCCTCGTCGCCGCGGAACCGCGCGTCGGCGGGGAAGAAGTCCGGGTAGTGGCGATCGAAGCCCTGGGGCCAGTAGGTGACGGGGTGGAGGAGCACGCCGGGCGTCAAGGTCTCGAGATCCTGGAGGACGCGCTCGATGCCGGGATAGTTGCCGAAGTCGAACTTCACGAGCGAGGCCTCGGCGTAGCGCGTGAAGCGGGCGGCGCCGAGCCGCGTCGCGAGCGAGGGGGGATCGACCGGCCAGAGGTTGCGGCGGTAGAGCGCGGTGGCGCCTGTCAGCGGGAGCCCGGCCGCGAAGAGGACGCGCCCGCAGTCGAGGGACTGGGCGGGAGCGAGGCGCGCGGGGATGAGACGCGTGATGAGTCCCTGGTCGCCCTCGCCGGAGACCGTCAGGGTGACGGGGCGGAGTCCGGCCCAGGAGTCGCCGGAGATGCCCTTGCCGGTGTAGCGCATCCGATTGCCCTGCCCGCCGGGTTCCGAGCTGAGGCCCGCGCCGAGGATGGAGAGAGAACCGCGATCAGAACGGACGTGGAGGAGATCAGAGAAGGCGGCGGGGTAGGGGAGCGTGGTGGTGCGCTGTTCGCGGAAGAAGCCGGGACCGAGCCCGACGCCGAGGTAACGCGGCGTGACGACCTCCTGGAGCCCCGCGATCGGGAACGCGAGGCGGTCGGGGATCGAGAGCCCGCGGACCGTGGCGCCATGCGTCTGCACGGCGGCGGAGAACGAGACGCCTGTCTTCTCGGCGGTGGCCGTCACGTCGACGCCGTAGCCGTTGAAGGCATAGCGCAGGAGGACGCTTGCTGCGCCAGGCCGGGGTTCGATGGTGAGGCGTGCGCCCGCGGCGCCGGCGCCTGCCGCGACCGCGTCGCTGGCGTTGATGATGCCGCCCTCGATCGTCTCGATGGAGAAGAGCGCGCGGGCGGAGCCGACGGGGCCTCCGCTTCGCAGGTCGCGGATCGAGAGGATGCGACCGTCGGCGCGCGCGAGCGTGACCTCGGTGTGACCGCCCGTGAGGATGATGCGATCGCCGCGATCGAGGATCGAGGGCGTGGCGCCACCGTCGGAGGATTCGATGCCGGCAAGCGGCGCGCGAACGGGAACGGCCTCGAGGGGATCGGGCCAGGGAGAACCGGCGGGCGGCGGTGGCGCGGCCTCGGAGGCGCGCATCGCCACGCGGCGGACGGCCTCGATCCGGCGAACGGGCGGCGGGACGAGCGCGGCGCGCGTGAGCCGGAGGCGTTGCTCCAGCGCGTTGGGCGCGGAACCGAACGCCGAGACGCCGACGAGGATCTTCATCTGCGCCCTGCCGCCGCGGCCCATGAGGCGACGCAGGTCGAAGTCGTAGGTGCCCGCGCCCGTGATCTCGGGCGTCGCCCGGGCATAGCCGCCCGGGAGCTCGGGGCTGTGCACGATCACGTAGCCGCGCCTGGTGACGTCCGCCACCTCGAGCCGGAGCGCGCCCTGGCGATCGAGGTCGACGGTGGCGTTGACGATGGTGGCGCCAAACTGCTCGCGATCGGCCGTGCCCTGGACGACCAGGGCGTCTCCCTCGATGCGGACGTCCGCGCCCGCGGCCTTGCCGTCGTCCCAGGCCGGCGCGAATCGCTGGACGGCCTCGGGGGAGGTGCCGCGGCCGAAGAGGACATACTCGTCGGGGAGCTTGTCCGGCGTCTCGTCGAGGGGGACGAAGCGGAGTCCCGAGACCAGGACGGTCTCGCCGGCGGCGTTGACGGCGGGATTGCCGGTGGTGACGCCGAGCTGGAGGCGGACCGGGAGCCGGCCCTGCGTGTAGCCCGACTGGAGGCGTAGGTCGTACCAGGTCGTGCCGGGCTTGGTGATGGAGGGACCGAGCGGCACGTAGCCCTGCTCGAACGAGGCGCCCTCTAGGAGGATGTAACAGCCTTTCGAGACCCCATCGACGTCGATCTCGATGGCGCCGTACTTATCGAGGTCGACCGTCAGATCGGTGTACACGCACCCGTAGCTCTGCTCCGGGTTGATGCCGGTGACGAGGAGGCGCCCGATGCCGTCGACCTCCACTTTGGCGCCCGTCGATCGCCCGTCGTCCCACTTGTCCTTGAACTCGATGGTGTCGGGCTGGCCGGCCAGGAAGACCGTGCCCTCGGTGACGACGCGCGCGGTCTTCCCGCAGGAGGAGAGAGAGAAGAAGGCGAGGAGAGCGAGAACGGCGCCGATACCGGCGGAGGGGCGGATGAGCGAGGAGAAGCGAAGGCGATTCAACAGGCGCATACGCTTACGTTACTGCCAAGACGCCCATGCGCCAAGACGCCATGAAACACGGAGACGGGGAGGCACGGCGAGAGTCCTGACCTGGAATCGAACATCCTGCCAAATCCACATCTCAAAATCGTCACTACTTTTTCCGTGCGAGGACGATGCGTTCGCCGGCGGCGAGGCGGATGGGGCCGCGGACCGGCGTCCAGCGACCGAGTCCATCGGCGGTGAGGCGGGCCGCGCGGATCACGCCGCTTCCTTCCCAGTCGAAGCTCACCTTGCGCCCGCGCGTGCCGCGGTTCCACGCGAGGACGGCGTCGATCGCGTCGTGGCGCTCGTCGGCCTCGGCGCGGTAGCGCGCGACCTGGACGTCGGCATGATCGGCGCTGATGCCGTCGGTATGCCGGAAGGAGGCGTACGGCGTCAGGGCGAGGTGCTTCTGCCGGGCGCGGATCACGGTCTCGAGCTCGGCCTTGCCGGTGGCCATCATCGCGCGGTACGCGGCGACGGCGTTCTGCTGGGGATCGTTATCGAACCGCCGATCCACGTGCTCGAACGGCTCCTGCATCCGCCAGTACTCGGGGATGAGCCCGATGAGCCACGCGTAGCGGATCTCGTCGGGCAGCTGGGCGTCGCGGGAGGTGATGGCGTGATCGGGGAAGGTGTAGCGGTACATCTCGGCGAACGTCGGGAAGGGGTAGCCGGGGTCATTGAAGTTGGTGCCCTTCGACTGGCAGAGATCGGTGAACTGGATGAAGGCATCGCAGGTGAGTTCCAGCATGAGAGAGCCGCCGCGCGCGTCGAGGCGATCGCGAACGGCGGCGAGCGTACGAACCTTGGCGGCCGCCGCGAACTGCGGGTGCTCGTGATCGTGGCCGCCCGGAGCGAAGCAGAGGTAGGGGTGATCGCCGCCGATCTGATCGAAGAGGAGACCGCCGGCGCCGAGGTCGAGGACCTGGTCGACCTGCTTGAGGAGCTGTTCGCGCCAGGCGGGGGATCCGGGGCAGGCGACGGCGAAGTTCTTTCCGGGATCGATCGTCGACTGGATGGGCCAGGAGTAGCGGTCCATGTGCGGATTGCCGCCCTCCGCCTGGTAGGAGGCT
The DNA here is from genome assembly GCA_964548165.1 of uncultured bacterium. Lineage (GTDB taxonomy): Bacteria > UBA8481 > UBA8481 > UBA8481 > UBA8481 > CAZJQD01. Next base: position 51,355 of record CAZJQD010000014.1, on the reverse strand, counting down.
TCCCAGCCGGGACCGTTTCGGAAGTAGTCGCCGGCGATGTCGATGAGCCGGCCCTGGGTGTAGAGCATGGTGTTCGTGCCCGCGTCGCGCACCGCGGCAAGCGCGGTCCTAAGGCCTTCGGCGCCACCCATGCCGCGATCGGGCGTGTAGTCGGGGTAGCCGGAGTCATGGCCGGATTGGAACCAGGAGAACGGAAAGAGGGGGAGGTTGAGGCCCCGGGCCGCGTTGTCGCGGGCGATGTCCGCGAGCTGGGGGAAGTCGAAGAAGCGCCGGCCGTTCTGGTGCTTCATGAAGAGCGCGCAGATCGCGGGCGCCTCGGCCAGCCAGCGCGATCGTTCCCGTCGCGGCGCCATCCAGGTTGAGGCGAACTCGCGGTACCAGCGCGAGCCCGTTCGCCAGTCGCCATGGTGCGCGGCGAGGATGAACGTTCCGGCGGAGACGGTCTTTCCCGGGGCGATGAGCGGGGCTCGGGAGAAGCCGAGCTGGCAGTCGGCGTAGGTGGGGCGGCGGCGGACGAGAAAGGTCGTTGCCGGGAGCAGGGGATCGTGCATGGCGAGGTAGAGCCCGGCGCCCGCGGATTCCAGGTGCATCCAGGACATGGAGGCGGTGCCGGGATAGGCGAGGAGGTTGTCGGGCCAGGCCTTGAGCCACTGGTCCGGCAGGGTCTCGTGGGGCTTGGTGAACCGGCATCCGCACCAGAAGGGGATGGTCGCGGCGTCGGCGCGGACGCCGGAGAGCAGCGGCGCGGCGACCTCGCGGACCGTCTCCGATGATCGGTTCTCGACCGTCCAGGTCAGCTCGATCCCGCGCTCCGTGGCCATGTAGGTGAGCGTGAAGGAGGCATCGAGTTCGGCCTCAAGGCCATGGAGGCGATCGAAGCGGACGCGGATCCTGTTCTCGCTCGCGTCGAGGACGCCACGATTGTCGTGATCGTAGAAGGGATGCTCGGTCCACTCCCCGAGCGTGGCGATGATGCGCCAGCCGGTACCCTCGCCGTGAACGTATTCGACGCCGGTGGGCTCGTGGCGGAGGGAGCGGAGGCGGCCCCGGTCATCGACGACGATCGTGGTCTCGCCCCCGCGAAGCGAGGCCGTGGCGGCAGTTGTGGTGGGAACGCGCGATTCGCGCGAGGGAGCGGAGCTCATCGACGACCGCGTGGTTTCTTTTCGGGCGTCGCTTGTCTTGAGGCGCTACGGGATTTCCTGGGGGCGGCAACGCGGGCTCGGTGCGCGAGCGAGGCGCCTGCCACCCAGTACGGCGGCGCGATGTGCCGCGTGGCCGCGGCCTGCTTGGCTACGGGGCCGCCGGTCAGGAGCGCCTGGAGGATGCGGAGTCCCGTGCGGCCGAGCTCGGGCCGGTCGAAGCCGACGGAGGCGATGGCGAGGTCGTGTGGATCGTGATCGCGCTCCAGCCCATCAAAGCCGATGACGCTCGTCTCTTCCGGGATGCGCGCGCCGCGAGCGGCCAGGCCGTCCACGAGGCCCCAGGCCATCTGGTCGTTGGCGCAGACGACGAGCGGTTCGCCGATGACCTGCAGAGCGGCCGCGAGCCCGAGCTCATAGGAGGCGCCGGGCGTCTCGGTGCGCGGCAGGACCAGTTCGCGCGTTGCGGGGATCGCGCGGCGGAAGCCCGCGAGTCGCTCGGCGTAGGACGGCGGAACATCGCCCTGCCAGCTTGGCAGGACGAAGACGGCGGATCGGTGACCGGCCGCGGCCGCCTCCTTGCCGGCGAGCTGTCCCGCCGCGCGATCGGCCAGGGTGATGGTGGGGCATGCGGCGGGGACGGCAATGTCGGGGTTGAGGACGACGAAGGGCACGCGGGACTCGACGAGGTAGTCGAGCGCGGGCGCGCTCTTGGCGGCGAGGTAGAGGACGCCGTCGACGAGCCGATCCTCCACGGCCGGGATCGTGGGGGACGATCCCTGGAAGATGGAGAAGAGGAGCGAGAGCCGCGCGGTCTGGGTGGCCTCGATGACGCCCGAGAGGATGCCGCGGCAGAAGGGATCGTCGAGGAGGAAGCCGGCGGTCGCATCGAAGACGAAGGCTACGGCGTGGGTCTGGCCGGCCGCGAGGTTGCGGGCTGTGCCGTCGCGGCGGTAGTTGAGCTCGCGGGCGACATCGAGGATGCGCTGGCGCGTGGTCTCGGGTATGCGCACGTCGCGGCGTCCCGAGAGGACGAGCGAGACGGTGGGTTGAGAGACGCCGGCCTTGGCGGCGATGTCCTGCATGCGTAGCCGAGTCATCCGAGCCAGACCTCCACGGTGCGCGTCTTCGATTTGGCGGCTCGCCGCGGCGTCCTGCCGGAGGCGGCCGTGGGAATGATGAGCCGCCCGTCGGCGGGGGCGATCTCGCGTCCGTCGACGCGAGCGGCGACGACGCGGCCCCCGGAGACCCCGACGGGATTATGAATCCGGATGGTATAGCGCTCGCCGCGAAAGCCAAGCGAGAGCGTGGGGGATCGGAAGGCGGGGTCGTCGGGGAGGCAGGGGTCGACGGCGAGTCCGTCGAGGACGCCGCGGACGCCGAGAAAGTAGCGGGGGACGACGTAGCGCGTCCAGGGGCCGGTGCCCGTGAGGAGCGGATACTCGGCGCGGCCGCCGAGATGCGGGTGATCGGACGAGATCCAGTACTCCGGCAGGTGGGGTCCGGCGCCGGCGGCGTGGGGGCGGTCGAGGGCAATGCCGCGGAAGACGCGCCAGGCGTCCTCGGCGCGGCGACGAGTGAGGAGAGCGTGCATGAAGTAGAGGTTGGCGTGGTTGAAGACGGCGTTGTTCTCTTTTGTTCCCGGCGCGAAACCGCTGACGCGCCCGATCTCGGGATCGAATGCGGTGTAGGGTGGCGCGTTGAGGCGGAGCCCGCCGCGGCGATCCCAGAGGCGGGCGAAGACGGAGGCCACCAGCGTGTCGAGTTCGCGGTCGTCGACGGCGTCGCCGTAGATGGCCCAGGTCTGCGGCATGAGATGGATGCTCGACTCGCCCACGGCCTCGATGGCTCGCCCGTCGGCGCGGAAATAGCCGTGGAAGTACTCGCCGTTGTAGGCGCGGCGCTTCGCGATCGCGGCGGCGGCGTCGGCTTTCTCGAGGAGATCGCGCCTCAGGGTCTCGATCGGGATAGAGACGCGGTTCGGATCGAGCACGCCGTCCACGGACTCGCAGAACTCCTTCATGCGCGCGATGCGGGTCGCGGCGTTGCCGTCGTTGGCGCCGGGGGTGACGAGCCGGGCGAGCGCGGCGAAGAGCGGGACCTCGGAGACAGCGGCTCGCCGGGAGAGGTCGTCGAGGATGCCGGCGAGGAGGCGGAGGTTACGGGCCAGGCCGAAGGTGAAGACGGCGTTCTCGCCCCCGTGGAGCTGATCGATGGCGTCGTTCCAGTCGGTGCGGCGGTGCTTCAGGAGGCCGCGGGGGCCGCAGTCGTAGTACATGCCGAGGTTCTGTGCGAGGAGGTGCTCGAGCGAGGAACCGCGGAAGGGCCTGGTGTCGGCGGTCGGTGCCAGCCCGATGGTGCCCGGCTCCCAGTCGCGGTCCTTGCGATCCCCGCGCGAGCGGAAGGCGTCGCGGAACCAGGGGATGCCGTCGGCGGTGAAGATCGAGAGGTCCCCGAGCTCATCGGCGATGGTGCGCATCGTGCCGACGGTCCAGTAGGGGTGATCGCACCAGAGCCCGTTGACCTCGTCCGATCCGAACTTGCGCGTCCGCGTGAAGAAGCGCGTGGCGTTGGTGCCGTCGGGCCGGATGCCCTCGAGGGTGTAGAGCGCGTGGCGCCGGCACTCCTCCGGGGCCAGGGGCGCGGTCGCGAGGAGGTCCTGCCAGATCTCGCGCCATCCCGAGAAGTCGGTGCCGTAGTCGAACTGCGGATGGCCCGTGTTGCCGAACCAGTGCCGGATGAGCGACTGGTGAAGCCACCAGCGATTCCACCCGTGGTCGAGAGCGGGTGAACCGGTGGTCATGGAGAGCTGTTCGACCTGGCTCTTCCAGAAGGCGGTGACGGCGCGGCGGGCGCGGGCGACCGGTGCGGGCGCGGCGAGGGCGGCGATGGATCGGGCCTCGGCGGGGGAGAGCGCGACGCCGGCGGCGAGGGCGAAGACGCGCTCCTGCCCGGGCGCGAGGGTGACGGCGCGGAACTGCGCGGCGTAGACGAGCTCGCGGCCAAGCCCCGTGATCCTTGGTTCGCGATCGGCTTCGAGGGCCTCGGGCCGATCCCAGCGCGCCCACGGCCCGAGGAAGTCCTCGCGGTCGGACCAGGCGCGGTCGGGCTTCCTGTTGCCGTGCGTGGAGGAGGCGGCGACATAAGTGACGGGCGAACGCCCGGTCTTGCCTTCGATCCACTCCAGCCCGTTCTCGAGGTAGAGAGCCCCACCGCGGATGCGGGGCTTGTTGTAGAGCCGGACGACGTCGCGGTGGTACTCGACGTAGGAGCGCGACCCCGCGAAGATCGGGAGGACGAGGGCGACGTCGAGGGTGCGGGATCGGCTGGTGCGGTTGGTGACCGTGACCTGCCAGCATTCCGCGGACTGCCCGACGGGCACGAAGACCGCGGTCTCGACGGCGAGCCCGTCGTCTTCCCAGTGGAGCGCGACCTCGCCGAGATCGTACGTGGACGAGAGCGCGCGCGGGCTCGTGCCGAGGGCGGGGGCGTAGGTTGCGGAGACGAGGCGGCCCTTTTCGCGGAGCCAGACGGCGCGGCCCTGCTGCTTGGGGAAGGAGGGACCGTCGAACTCGCCGAGCATGCGCGTGGCGTCGCGACCGGAGAAACCGCGCAGCAGGGCGTCGCAAACGAGGAAGTAGTCGGAGCCGTTGGCGATCATGTGGATGGGAAAGCGACCGCACCGTTCCGTGTCGTCGGGCCGATCGATGAGGACGCGCCCCGCGTCGTCGTAGCGCCAGGCGGCGTGCCCGAGTGGGGGCAGGGCGGGCGTGCCGCGTCGCGCGGCGACGGCGGCCGCGGTCGCGGCCGCGGTGGACACTTTCGGACGGGAGGCTCGAGGGGAGTCGCTCTTCATGGGAATATTATGGGAGCCGACCCCCGCGATGTGTCAAGAGAGAATATGCAAATATATGGTTGCAAATCCGTATTAGCATTGATAAGTTACCTGTATGCCTCTCGCGTCGACGACCGCTTCCGGGTGGGTTCGCGCCGGCCTGGGGATGGTGTAATGTGGTGAGGGTTCGCCGAGGAGTCCGCGCGACGTACGCGTCGCGGCGTCGCGGCGGCGTGGCTGGGTTGAAGAGAAGGCGAGGGAACGAGCATCGTTGATCGAGACGCCATAGGCACCGTGAGCGCGCGACGGCGGGAATGGTTGTTATCGCCCGGCCTCGGCGGGCTGGCGTTCGTCCTCCTATCGGTCCTCTGCCTGGGAGCCCTGTCCGGCTGTGGCCAGGGAGCGCGTCCTGGATCATCGGAATCGGCGGGCGGGCCGGGCTCCGGTATCAACGGCGCCGTCGGAGCCGACGCGCCAGGGGTCATTCCGTCCGGCGATGCGATCGTCTTCTGGCACTGGTGGGCGGATCAGCAGCCGGCGCTCGTCGGCATGGCCGCCGACTACGGGAAGATGACGGGCCAGGTCGTCCGCTTCGAGGTCGCCTCGCCGATCGGCTCGGAGTATTACAACAAGCTCGAAGCCGCTGCGCAGGGCGGCACGCTCCCGGACATCATCGGCCTGGCGGGCGGTGGTGAACGTCTCGCCCGCTATATCAACCGCGATGTGATCCTCGAGCTGACCACGGAACTGGAGCGCGAGAACTGGGGCGACCGGTTCTTCGCCCGGGGACTCACGGAGATGACGTTCCAGGAGGGTAATCCCTGGGGGGTGCGGCCCGGGAGCGCCTGGGGCGTCCCGCTGACGGTCATGGACATCCAGGTCGTCTACAACCGCGATCTCTTTGCTGCGGCCGGGCTCGATCCCGATCGAGCGCCTGCGACCTGGGAGGAGTGGCTGGAGGCGGGGAAGCGCCTTCGCGCGATCGGCGTGGCTCCGTTCGGGTACGGCGGCGGCGACAAGTGGATGAGCGAGGCGCTCCTCGACGTCTTTGCCTGGTCCCATCTCGGCGCCGAGGGGATCGTGGCCACGTATCGCGGCGAGATCGCATACACGGATCCGCGCTGGATCGCCGCCCTCGACGCCTTCGTCCAGCTCCGCGATGCCCGGATGTTTCCGGACGGCATGACGGTCGCGCCGAACAAGGACGCGGAGGTGATGTTCACGCAGGGCGAGATCGGGATGGCCATGAACGGTTCGTGGGCCGTCAACGTCTACGCCACGATGAACCCTCACCTCTCCCTGGGCGTCTTCCCCTTCCCGGCGCCACCGGGCGCCACGCATCCCGTGTACCTCCGAGGCGGCGTGGGAACAGCGGCCGCGGTGACGAAGACGTCGCGGCGCGCGGACGCCGCCGTGAAGTTCCTCCGGTGGCTGACGGAACCGGCTCAGGCGGCGCGGTTGATGCGCGAGGGGCAGGTGCTCGCCGCGGTCCGCATCCCGGCCGGCGACACCTCTGCGCGTGTTCCCGGAGCCCTGGGACGATTCCAGGTCGGGTTCGATCGCGTGATGCCGGCTCTACCGACGGAGGAGACGCGGCAGGTCTGGGACGAGCTGGCCTCGGGCGTCCAGTCCATCCTCATCGGCCGATCCACGCCCATCGAGGTCGCGCGTCGCGTGCAGGCCGTGAAGGACGCGGCCGTGGCGGCGGGTTCCCGATGAACATCCTCGGCCGTTCTGTCTGCCTGCGCACCGGGCTCCTCTTCATCGCGCCCGCCGTCTTCCTGTATGCGCTCTTCGGCGTCTGGCCCTTCCTCGACACCTTCCGGCTCTCGTTTCTCTTCCAGGGCCCGACCGATCCCGCTCTGCGCTTCGTCGGCTGGGACAACTACGTGCGCGTCCTCGGCGACACGCGGCTCTTCTGGCCGGCGATGGGTCACGCCGCGTTCGTCGCCGCGTTCTGCTTGACGATCCAGAACGGCCTCGCGCTTCTCCTGGCCGTGCTCTGCGATCGCGAGATCCGCTTGAAGGGCTTCTACCGGCTCGTCTTCTTCATCCCGCCCGTCACCTCGATCTTCGTCATCGGTCTCATCGGGCGCTACATCTTCAGTCCGCGCAGCTTCGGCCTCGCCAACCAGGCCCTGGCCATCGTCGGCGGCGAGCCCCGGGCGTGGCTCGCGGATCCCGAGACCGCGCTCCTTTGCCTCGCCCTGGTGCAGACGTGGCAGGGCTTCGGCTACGCCTTCCTCCTCTTCGCCGCCGGGCTCTCGTCGATCCCGCGCGATCTCTACGAGGCCGCGCACGTCGACGGCGCGACTCCCTGGCAGACCTTCATGCAGGTGACGCTCCCGCTCCTCGTGCCCGTCGTCGTCGTCGTCTCGATCCTGACCATCCTCGGCACGATGCAGACCTTCCCGATCGTGATGGCGATGACGGGCGGGGGGCCGGCGGGCGCCACGGAGGTCCCGGTGACGCTCATCTACAACGCCTACTTCGAGCACCACGATCCGGGGCTCGCGACCGCCATGGCCGTCGTCCTCGGGATCGTCCTGATGCTGATCTCGTATGCGCAACTCGAATTCTCCAAGCGGAGGAAACTCGCGTGAACGAAGAACGCGCCCACGGGTTCGTGCGGATCGTCAAGGCCGTCTCGCTCCACCTCCTGCTCTGGCTAGCCGCCATCGCCTGCATCGCGCCGTTTGTCTGGATGGTCGCCAACTCGGGAAAGCCCCGCGCCGAGGTCTACGCCAATACGGGCGTCATTCCCGCGCGCGCCGCCGCGACCGTGGTCGTGGGGCCCGGCGAGACGCTTCGCGAGATCGCGATCCGCGAGCTGGGATCGATGGGGCGTATCGGCGAGCTCCGGGCCGTGAACGGGCTGGAGGTGGGGCAGGAGCCGGCGGCGGGGACCGAGCTCTCGATCCCGGGATACGAGTCGCAGTTCGAGGAGAACTACCGCGAGGCCTGGACGAAGGGCAACCTCGGCCGCTACCTCTTCAACTCCCTTCTGTATACGACCTTGACCGTTCTCTTCACGCTCTTCTTCGCGTCGCTGGCCGCCTATGCGTTCAGCCGGATCCCGTTTCCGGGCCGGACCTTCTTTTATTACGGCTTCGTCGGCTCGATGATGATCCCGATCCCGGGCGCGTTCATCCCGCTCTTTCTCCTCCTGCAGTCGCTGGGACTCGCCGACACGCGGCTCGGGCTCCTTCTTCCGTACGTCAACTCGGGTCTGGCGCTGGCCATCTTCATCCTGAAGTCGTTCTTCGATGAACTGCCGAAGGAACTGGAGGAGGCCGCGCTCATCGACGGAGCCGGCCCGTTTCGGATCTTCTGGACGGTCATGCTGCCCCTCGCCAAGCCTGCGATGGTGACGGTCACCGTCTTCACCGCGCTGAACACGTGGAACGAGTTCGTGCTCGCCCTGATCCTCATCAACAACGCCGACTACATGCCCATCCAGGCCGGACTCAAGAACTTCATGGGCCCCTATTCGGCCGACCTGCACGTCCTGATGGCCGGCCTCACGCTCGCGACCGTCCCCATCCTTGCCGTCTACATGGCGCTCCAGCGCCACATCATCGGCGGCCTCGTCGCCGGCGCCGTCAAGGGGTGAGGGCTGTCCGAGCCAAGGCGCGGAATGGAAACACGGAGACCACGGGGACCACGGAGGGGAAAGGACGCAAGGAACATCGATTCACCACAGAGAGCGCCTAGGACACAGAGAACGTCATAACCGGGATCGAGAATCATATTTATTTTCGTCTTTCTCCGTGGTCTGAATTCATGAATAGATCGGGTTAGTCGGGTGGTGATTATCGGAAATTCCGAGGAGTTCTTTCGGCTTCTTGGCGCCTTGGCGTCTTGGTGATAATTCGTTCTCCGGGGCTAGAGGAAAAGTCCGTATGATGGCCAGGGACGATTCTTGACGGCACTGGGGACAGAGACTCGCGCTGAGCCGTTTCTCGAGATGCGGAACGTCTCGTTCGCGTACGCGCTCTCGCCCTGGCGATCCGTCGCCGTCCTGCAGGATCTCTCGCTGACGATTGGCAGAGGCGAGGCGGTGGCCGTGGTCGGGCCCTCGGCCGCGGGGAAGTCGACACTCTTACGGGTGGCCATCGGGCTTCTCGAACCCCGGCGCGGAAGCGCTCGGATCGGCGGGAGGACGGCTCGAGAGGCGCTTGGTCGTTATCCCGTCGGGTATCTCCCGGAGGGCCTTGGCTTGTCGCCGCATGTGCGCGCTCGGACAGTGCTGGGCGCTCATGCGCAGGCGCTGGGCCTCTTGCCCGAGGCGGCCCTGGAGGCGGCCCGGCCACTTCTGCCCGCGGGCGTTCTGGACCGGAGGATCGGCGCGTGTTCGGCGGGGACGCGCGTCGCCGTGGCCGTCGCCGCGGCGGTCATGGGCGCGCCCGAGCTCGTGGTACTGGACGAGCCCCTGGCCATGCTGGACCTGCATCTCCGCGACGCTGTCTGCGAGGCGCTCAGGATGGCGACCGCGCGCGGCGCCACGATCCTGGCGGCGTCTCATCACCTTGCCGAGCTCCCGGGATTCGCCACGCGCATCGTCCTGATGACCGAGGGGCGGATCCGCGCGGATGCGCCCGCGTCCGATGTCTTTGGATCGCGCGACGGTTCGCCGGAGGGCTGGTATCGCCGGCATGTGCCGGGCGCGTCGCCGGACACGCTGTCGGGCGCGCCGTCGGGCGCGGCGTCGGGCGCGGCGTCGCCGCCGGAGATCGATTCGTGAGGACGTCCCTGCAGGGTGGCATGCTCGGGACGGCACGAGCTCAGGCCGCGCTCGCGTACGAGGAGGCGCATGGCGTCATTGGCGGCGGGGTGACGGCACTCCTTATGGCGACTCCGTTCCTTGTGGCGCCGTATCTCGCGGGGCTGGCCGCTGATTCGACAGGACGCGTGGCCTCCGATGTCGCCTACCTCGCGGCCATGCTCGCCGTTCACGGGCTCGGTATGACGTTCGGCGTCCTGGTTCCTCCTCTGCGAGGGGCCTTGAGCGACGTCTGGCTGGCGCGCGGCGCGTCGCCGTTCCTGATGACATGGGGGCGATCGCTTGGCGTGAGCGCGTGGGCGTTGGCGCCGGCCGTGCTCGTGACCATGGCGGCGGTGGGTGCGGCGAGCGCGTGTGGCGCCTCCGATGCGGGTCGGATCTGGATCGTGCCGGCGGGGTTTCCCGTAACCTTTGGGCTGGCCGCTCTCCTCGCCTCGCATCTGCCTCGCGTCGGCGCCTTGTTCGCAACGGCGTTCCTCCTCGTGGTCGGTCACCTCCTCGACGCCGGTGCCGCGGATCCGGGCTCGTGGTTCGGCATCCTGGACGCGTGGACGCCGTCGTTCGGCGCCTGGGACGCCTGGCCGGGCGAGGTCTTGACGATGACGGATTGGGTGCGTCGAGCGGCCTACGGGATGCTCTTTGGGATGTCGCTCGTCTGCGCCGCCGCGATCGTCGCCGGCTGGACGACGTTTTCGAGACGGGCGGCGCGCCCGGTACAGGTACGCCCGGGGCGATGAGGGTGGTGGGACGATGGCGAGTTGGGTCGTGGGCGCGGTGCCCGATGAGCCGGTCGCGGTCACGCGTTCACTGGATGGATTCCGGGCGTCGCGCGTGAGCCGACAACTGGTCCTGCTTGGAGTCCTTGTCGCCTTGACGGTCGCGGCGCGATCCCAGGTTGCGTCGCACGACGCGCCCGCCGCCACGACCGGTCCTCGAACGATCCTGGGCCTGAAGCCCGCGGTCGCGGACATGCTCTGGATGAGCGTCCTCCGGGGCGCTGGAAGGGTTCGAGACTATGACGTGGGATCGGAGAGCGGAAGTGGGCGCGAGCGGACGGCACGGCTGACCGCGCGAATGATCACCGCGATCCGGCTCGCGCCGGACGAGGCCGCGACGCGCGGCTGGGACGGCGTTCTCATCCTTGGGCTCCTTGGAGACACGATTGGCGCGGGCCGCGTGGTGGAGGAGATGCGCCTCGCTCGCCCCGGCGACCCGTGGGCGCCGCTGGCCGAGGCCGCGTGGCTGAAGTGGGGGATCGAGGGAGACACGGGAGCGGCGCTGGGCATACTCGTTCGCGCCCAGGAGGAGGGGCGGCTCGATGCCGTCGGTCGCCGCTTCGCCCGGGGACTCGCCGAGGCGGCGGGGGAGACGACGCTCCTGGAACGCTGGCGCGTGGAGTAAGGCAGGAGATTAGCCCGATCTATTCCTGAATTGAAGCCACGGAGACCACGGGGACAACGGAGAAGACCCAAACCAGGCACTACAAAACCAGCTCTTCATCACATGCATATCGAGGTTAAGACGTCGGTAATCAACCTCCGTCCGGATCCCTCTCGTTCGTATTGCTCCGTGGTCCCCGTGGTCTTCGTGGTGCGAATCCATGACCGCACCGGGTAAAAAAGGCGCCGCGACGGGGGTCCCGCCGCGGCGCCAGGGTGGAGGAAGACTACTTCGTGTAGTTGATGTGGAGCGAATCGAAGGTGACGGCCTTGTTGTTTCCTTCGACGATCAGGACGAGGTTGAAGTCCTTCTTCACGCCCGACCAGCCGGTCGCGGAGAGGTCACCCCGGACCTCGCCCGTCGCCGTCCCGCTGGCAACGACCTCGTGCGCGTCCGCATCGTTCCACGGATTGGCGACAGCGAGGATCTTGTAGGCCGCGCCCTCGTCGATCTTGTCGACGACCGCGGTCAGGATGGGACCGCGCGAGAAGTCGATGCCGGGCACGACGATGAGGGCCTTGCCCCAGACATCGGTGCCGGACTCGGTGAGCTTGGCCTTGCCCCCGGCCTCGGCCGTCAGCGAGGCGCCATAGGTCTGATCGTTATCGATGTCGTAGAAGCCCTCGACGGAGTCGAAGAGGTAGTCCCAGGCGAGCTGACCCAGGGTGGGCGTGGCGGCGGTGGGCGCTTCGGCCGCGGGCGCGCTGGCCGGAGTCACGGCGGCGGGTGCGGCCGGAGCGGGCGGAGCGGCCGGCGGCGTTCCCCCGCAGGCCACGAGTACCAGGCCCAGAAGGCCCGCGAGTGCGACATAAGGGGTGGCGGCAACGCGCCGTGTCCCGGAGCAGATGTTCATGAAGTTCCTCCTTCTGCCCCGTCCGGGGCGGCCTTCCCGGCGAGGCGGGAAGGCGAACCGCCCCTCGCCGTCCGCGAGGGGCAAATCGGGCTTTGCCCGTTGACATCGTGTGCCAATACGTATTAGCATCGAGTCATAGGCATTTTCCACCTATCCCGTGATTTTGTCAAGGGGGTGGGAAATTAAATGCGGCCGCACGTCCCGGATGCTCGGGAGCGCGTGGTATACTCGGGAGGGTCATTCGAACGGATGCTACGTCCAGGGCGACAGGGGTTCACGCTCATCGAGTTGCTGGTCGTCGTGGCCATCATCGGCATCCTCGCCGCCATCAGTCTCCCCAAGATCTTTGGCGCCCTAGACGTCGCCAAGCAGGGGCGCGCCCGCGCCAACCTCGACGCGATCCGCAAGGCGGTCCAGATGTACGCGGCCAGCAACGCGGGGCAGTACCCCTACTCGATCTCAAAGCTCTTCGGGGCACTGGGAGCGGGCAATGGGAGTGCCGAGACCTCCGACTCGATGGCCGCTTACTTCACTGGCGGGCAGATCCCGCCCAACCCCATCGACGGGTCGAACTCCAGCGAGGCCGCGAACTACGTCTGGAATGAACCGAACACCAAGGACGATCCCTTTCCGGCGGGACTTGCCGGGGTGCTCTCGCCCAACGATGGCTGGGTCTACTTCAACGTCGATGGGCATGTCTGCATCAATAACGGCGACGTCGGTCATGACGGCACGCTGATGAAGAACTGGTAGGCGACCGCACGGGTTGAACATTCGTGAGGCCGACGGTCGCGCGGCAGGAATATGATGAGGACTGGGGGGGACGTGATGACAAGCAGGGGCTCGGCGACGCGGGAATCGGATACCGGCATTCTGGAGGGGACGATGACAGAAGGGGATGAGGGAGCGGTGGCGGGGGATACCCCGGAATTGACAGGAGCCGAGCGCCGCGCGCAACGGATGGTGACGCTCCAGGTCAGCTTCACGGTCGAGGGTGCGGATGGCCTCAGGATGTCCGGCCACACCACCGGCCTCTCCGTCACCGGCCTGGCGGGACGCGTCAAGCACCTGGCCGGCGAACTCCCGGTGGTACCGGCCGATCAACCCGTAACCATCCGGCTCGACCTGCCGCGCGAGGTGCCTTTTCCACCGATCCGCGCGCGCATTGTCCGCGTCGATCCCTCCTGGGAACCCGGCTACCAGAACTTCATGGCCTTCCGGTTCCAGTCCGTGTCCCCGGAGGAAGTGAGCTATCTCCGCCGGTTCATCCAGTGGCGCGACGAGACCTATTTCACCGATCGCAAGCCCTCTCGCCAGTGGTATTTTTTCCGCGCGCGCGATCACCAGACCTTCGGGCCCCTGACGGCCGAGGAGGCGCGCCTCTCCGTGCACCGCGGCGAGCTGGGATCCGCCGACAAGATCTGGTCGCCGGTGAAGAGCGAATGGATCGCCTTCGACGAGGACATGCTCCAGGAAACCTTGAAGGGGGAGGCCGGCGTCGTCGTGCACGAGGTCGTGAAGGAGATCGTGCACGAGGTGCAGGTTCCTGTTCCCGTCGAGAGCGCACGAACTTCGCGCCCCGCCCCGCGGCGCAGTCTCTTCGCGTCCGGCCTGGCGACGGTCCTCGCGATCCTGCTCCTTGCCGGCGCCGGATGGGGCTGGTGGGAGGGCGTCCTTGACTGGTCACCCGCGGCCGGGCTCTGGCGCCAGGCCCAGGAGGCCGAGAACGCGGGCCGCACCTATCTCGCCGTCGAGGCCGCGACGCGGCTCCTGACGGAGTATCCGGATCATCGGCTAGGCGCGCGCGCGTCCTGGCTCCGCCAGAGGCTCATTGCCCAGGACCTCACGGCTCGCAACGAAGTGGCCGCGAAGTTGCTGGCCGCGATGCCTCCCTCGACTGGCCGTGAGCTCTCGCCGCCACCGGCCGGCACGTTTCTCCTGGCCGATTTCGATCGGGACGGCGGCAGTGAAGGGGAATGGGAGTCGCCGTTCGGGAGCTGGCTGGGTCAGCCGAGAACGGGCGAGCAGAACGTCACCGTCTCCCTGAATCCCAACGTCCGCTACGGCGCCTCGGGCCACTCCCTCCAGCTCACCTGGAACCTCGAGTCCCTGGAAGCCATCCACGGCGGCGCCTGGCTCCGGCTCTCGCGCGGCCAGGAGGCGGCCTTCAACGCCGCGGACTACAAGACGCTCACCTTCTTCGTGAAGGGTTCGGAGGGTCCCGAGGGCTATACCGGCCGGATGAAGGTCGAGTTGCGGTCACCCGCGGGCGCCGGCGCCGTCGTCGTGCACGGCATTGGAACCCAGTGGAAGCAGTTCCAGGTCCCGCTCGCCCAGTTCGCGGGCCTCGGGGATCCCTCGCGACTCACCGAGCTCGTCTTCGTTCTTGATTCGAGTTTCATCACCGACCAGGCAGGAACGATCTACATCGACGACGTCGCGCTGGCGAAGTGATCGGTGCGATGGCCGCAATGTGCTGGCCAGCGCCAGGAGGAGGGGATCGGAAGGAAGCGGAGGGTAGGCGGAGGAAGGTTTCGGCCAGGCTTTGGCCACAGATCACCTTCGCCCTGATCGCCGTGATCGCGTTCCCAGTTGTCGCCTGGCCGGCGCCGCTCGTGCACGTGAGGCTCCACGTGGAACCCGGTCTCGATTTCCCGTGGGGTGGCCCGGAGCTCCGGGAGGACGCGGCGGCGTGGCTGGCCCGGCAGCTGCCTGGCTGGGAGGTCCGGATCGAGCCCCCACGCGAATCCCCGCGCGCGCCGCTCTTTCGCGCGGACGAGGACGCCCTGAGACTGGTGACGATCTCACGCCCGGAGCCTGGCGCCGGTCGCACCGTCGATGTCCATTACGTGGCCGCGTTCGCCGAGCGCGTCCGTGGTCGAACCTGGTCCACGACCGACGGTCGCGCTCTTGTCGTGCTTCCGGCCTCCTCGCTCGCCGCTCATACCGACGCGTTCGGAGCCGAGTTGCGTGAGCGGCGCGTCCTCAGGCACGAGCTCATTCACGCCATCGGCTGGGTGCCCGCCCGCGACCATCGCCTGGACCGAGGCGGCAGTCACTGCTCGGATTTCCGCTGCCTCATGCACCAGGGACCGACGCTCGCTGATCTCCTCGCCTCGATCTTCGCGCCCTTCACCCGATACCAGGCCCACGAGCTCTGCGCGCGCTGTCGGTCCGAGGTGGCCGCGCTGGCCGCAGCGGAACGCTGAGGGTCAGCGGTCGGCGGCGAACTCGCGGAGGGCGGTAATGACCGCCCGTGCGTCCAGGAGGGGATCGGCGGGTAGTTCCTCGGAGCCGTAGCGCGTGCGCGCCCACTCGAAGAGAGGGGGGCCGCTGGGAGGGACATCCACCGGGCCGCTGGGAGGAACATCCACCGGGCCGCTGGGAGAACTGCCGCCAGGAAAGGCCCGCCGGTAGCACTCGAGCACCCAGCGCGTTCTCGGGAAGAGGTGCACGTGGAGGTCCTCGAGCACCTCGCCCCACCGGCTAATGTAGACGCGCTCCGGCCTCACGACCCTCTCGATAGCGGAAGCGGCGAGGCTAATTGCGGAACCAAGCTCGGCGGCGGCCGGCGCGGAGAGCGCCGAGAACCTCGAGACCGGAGCCTTCATCTCGACGATGAGGTAGCCCGGTAACGGACAGTCATCGAATGTCCGACATCGCCAGTGTTCAAGCTCGAAGATCGTCTCGCTCATCGCGGACGACTCGTCGACTACCGGATCATCGACCTCTCGCCCGTGGGGGCGTAGTTGATGAAGACGGTCTTCAGTTCAGTGAAGAAGTTGACGCCTTCCTGCGCCATCTCGCGTTCCCCGACGCCCGTGGCGCCGACGCCGCCGAACGGGAGCTGGGCCTCGCCGCCGATGGTGGGCTCGTTGACGTGCGTCATCCCGGTGTGGATATCCTGGATGAAGCGTTGCGCCGTCACGACGCTCTCGGTGAAGATCGAGGACGTCAGGCCGAACGCGACGGCGTTGGCGAGCTTGATGGCCTCGTCGTACGTCGAGAACTCGCTGACCGCGACGACGGGACCGAAGACCTCTTCCTGGAAGATCCGCATCTCGGGCTTCACGTTGTCGAAGAGCGTGGGCTGGACGAAGTAGCCGTTGCCGGCCTTCTCGTCCTTGCCGCCGCCGACGAGGAGCCGCGCGCCTTCGCCCTTGGCGATCCCGATGTACTCGAGGTCGGTGTCGTACTGGCCCTTGTCGACGGCGGGTCCCATCTGGGTGGCCGCGTCGAGGCCGTTGCCGATCTTCATCTTCTTCGCGGCGTCGATGAGCATCTCGCAGACCTTGGCCTTCACGTCCTTGTGGACGATGACGCGGGATGTGGCGGTGCAGCGTTGTCCCGTGGATCCAAAGCCGCCGGCGACGACGGCCTTGGCCGCCTTCTCGAGGTCGGCGTCGGGCATGATGACCAGGGGATTCTTGCCGCCCATCTCGCAGGTGACCTTCGCGAGCTTCTTGGAGGCATTGGTGTAGAGGCGGGCGCCGACGGAGTTGGAGCCCGTGAACGAGAGGACCTTCGTGGCCGGGTGATCGACGATCGTGTCGCCGATCTCGGCGCCGCCGCCGACGACCATGTTGAGGACTCCGGCCGGAAGCCCGGCCTCCTCGAGGATCTCGACGAGGTACGACGCGGTGAGCGGCGTGAGCGACGCGGGCTTGAAGACGACGGTGCAGCCGGCGACGAGCGCGGGCGCGATCTTCCAGCAGGGGATGGCCCACGGGAAGTTCCAGGGCGTGATGATGCCGGCGACGCCGATGGGCTGGCGGAGCGTGTAGGTCGTCGTGTTGGCGACCTCCGACGGGAGGACGCGGCCGCCGATGCGGAAGCCCTCGCCGCTGCAGAACTCGAGGACGTTGATCCCCTTCATCACTTCGCCGCGGGCCTCGGCGAGGATCTTTCCTTCCTCCCTCGTCAGGATCGTGGCGATCTCGTCGACGCGGGTGCGGGCGATGGCGGCGGCGCGGGCGAGGTAGCGTCCGCGCTCGGGCGAGGGGATGGCCTTCCACTTCGGCCAGGCTTCCTCGGCGGCGGCGAGCGCGGCCAAGGCGTCGGCCTTTTGGGACGTCGGGAACTCCGTGACGACCTCGTCGAGGTTGGCCGGGTTGACGTTCCGAAGAACCTTGCCCTTGCCGATGGACCACTTGCCGTTGATGTAAGAACCCTGGTGCGCCATGAGACGACCTCCGCGTGAAGATACCGAAGCTGCGGATTGTAGCAAGCGGCCGGCGCCTGCGGCAATGCCGAAGGAGGCGATTTCGCGGGGGGCAGGTGCGATTTCGGGTGAGTGGCCCCTGCGGCGTCTACTGCACGTAGATACGGTAGCGGTACCGGAGCGCCACTTCCCGGCCGGGCGGCAGGACCAGGGTCCACTTCAGGCGTGACCTCGGATTGACCGCGCGGAGATCCTCTGCGAGCTTGACGACCTCCGGGTTTCCCTCGGAGAGGACGACGTCGCCCTCGATCTCCCTGGTGATCTCGACCGTGACGGTCTCCGCCTTGAAGGACTCGATCGTGAGCGTGCCCTCGACGACGACGAGGTCATAGGAGACGTTGCGGTAGCGGCGCGCGCCGGCCTCGCGACTGACCTCGATCTCCTCGGCATCCGCGGCGAGGTCCACGGCCTTCGTGATCCGCACTTCGGCCTCGGCGCCGCGCGGCGTGTACTTCAAGACGTCCTGCGCGACGATGCGATCGTTCGAGGTCAGGAGGATGGGACCGGTCGTGAGCGGTTGTTCGGACCGGTTGGTGAAGCGGAGGAGATGCCAGATCTCCTCGTCCGGCTCGGTGGCCTGGGGCCGGTACGGGTTCCACGGGTTATCGGGTCGAACGTTCCAGGTGTAGACGTGCGTGAAGGCGGCCGGAGCCGCCAGGATCTCGAGGTTCAGGCGCGCGCCCTTCGCGACGCTGATGCCGGGCTGGGTGTAGTAGAAGAGGTCCTCGACCTGGGCCGTCGTCGGCGCCGCCGAGGAGTAGTCGCTTGCCGCGGCGAATCGCTCCATCGGCGCGTTCATCATCATCTGCGACATCGGGGACGCGGCGGCCTGGGAGTGTCCGCCCATCGCGTTGAGGAACGCCTGGAGGTTGGTTCCCATCGAGAGGGGCGAGAGGACGTCGGCGAAGGCGATGTTGGGATAGCCGCTGACAAAGCTGACGCGGGCATTCACGAGATCCCGGGCCTCGTTGAAGATGGTTGCGGCGAGGCGCAGCGTGCCGGGACTCGACGCGATGTCGAGCGCGTAGGCGGGGGCCCACGTGATCCCGCGCTGGAGCCAGGAGAGCGTGAACGGCGCGGCCTCGGTGGTCTGGTAGCGGAGCGAAAGGCGCGGTTCGGGTTCAGGGACGCGCGTGTCGAGATCGTCGCCGGCGACTTCGCGGACGTGGCGGAGCGAGACGGTGCGAGCGTCGATCGAGACCATGTCGCCGGAGATGCCGTGGAGCCGGCCGAACCACGAGAGGGGACCGTTCGGCGCGTCCAGGCGCAGTTCCAGGTTCCTGCCGACGTTGGCCCTGAGAAGTTCCTCGAAGGTGCGCGCGGGACGCCAGCTCGTGTCGACGGATGCGATCATCCGGACCGGGCCGAGGGAAGACGTCAACCAGGTGGTGCCGTGGATGGCCGGCGGGGGAGGGCTGACGATGAACTCGGTATCCGAGGGGTTGAACTGCCCCCTTGCCGTGAAGTAGCCGGTGCCGTTCTTGAAGAGGGCGACATCGGTGATCTCGATCGGCGTCGCGACCGCGAGGAGGCTGAGTGCCAGGGCTTCCATGATCATGGGGAGTACCTTTCGCATGCAGGATGCTGAACAGCTGGTTTCCTAAGGCCGACCGAAGGCCCTTTCCAGGTGGGTTCAGGCCGGAGGGCGACCTTAGGAATCCCGCTCCGGATACCTTGGCCGGCAATCGTTCCTGTCGCGACAGGTTCTTCCGCCCGCCGTTCATGATTATAGGCGGCCGCGTACCGGCGCAACATGGGGTGCATGCCCCAGGTTTTTTCTCGGCGCCGCGTGCCGTGGAGCTCACCGTGCCGTTCCCACGCACCCAGGCGCGGCGAACGGGAGTCATATAGTACAAATTTAGTTCAATATCCGGTTTGACTTCGCCGGCAGCGTCGGAGAAAATGCGTCTTCGATTATTTCCCCTTGGGCCTCGAGGAGGCGGTATGAGCACGGCAACGTTGGCTAACACATCCGGAACATCCCGGGAAATCGCACTTCGGGACCGCTTCAAGGTCCTGCTCATCGTCCCTCCGAACCAGTTCACGCTCACGCGCATCCCGTCGCTTGGCCTGGCGTGGCTCGCGGGCTACCTGCGATCGAAGGCCGGTTACAGCGTCAAGGTCCTCGATTGCCTGAGGCTCAAGGAGCGTTCAGAGGCCTCCTGGTTGCAGGAAATCCTCTCCGAGGAATACCAGGTCGTCGGTTTCATGATGTTCTCGCGCGACGTCCCGATGGTCGCTCGCCTGACGCAGGCGATCAAGAACAAGTACCCCCGCACCACCATCGTTGCAGGCGGCGCACACGTGTCCGCGCTTCCCGAGCACACGCTCAAGAAGCTCGAACACGTCGATTACACGATCAAGGGCGAGGGCGAGGTCGCCTTCCTCAAGCTCTGCCAGCATATTGAAAATAACAATGCCAGCGACAACCTGGTCCAGATCCCCGCGCTCTCCTGGAGAGAAAATGGCGGGCAACGCTCCAACGCCCAATATTTCGAACCGGTCCTGGATGAACTGGGGTTCCCAGCCTGGGGAGACATCGCTCCGAATACGTACCCGCACATGCCGCACGGAGTCGTTTCGCGGGAATCCCTTACCGCTCCCGTATTCGCCACCCGCGGTTGCCCCTACCACTGCACGTACTGCGGCGCGCACCTGGTGACGGGTTATCCGATACGCGAGCGATCGGTCGGGCACGTGATCGAGGAGATGGAGTGGTTGCACCGCGATTTTGGTGTTTCCGAGTTCCATATCGAGGACGACAATTTCACCCTGAACAACAAGTATGCGATTTCGTTCTGCGAAGAGATCCTGCATCGTGGTCACAATTGGAAGTTCGCGCTCCCCAATGGCGTTCGACTCAATTCCCTGACACCGCCGCTCCTGAAGATCATGGAGCGCGCTGGCTTCTACTCGTTCGCGGTCGGCATCGAGACCGCCACGCCGCGGCTCTTGAAATCGCTCAAGCGCGGAATCACGCACCAGATCATGCGCGAGAAGCTCCTGCTCATCGCCGAGCACACGGACATCGATGTCGTCGGTTACGCGTTCCTCGGGATCCCGACGGAGACCGAGGAGGAGATGGAAGCGACCGTGAAGTTCCTTCTCGAGATGCCTCTGGCGCGTATCGGCCTGGGATGGTGCAACGCCCTGCCGGGAACCGAGATCTTCAATAACCTCGTCAAGGATGGCGTGGTGGACATGGATACCCTGGACTTCTCCCTTTTCGACGCCTACCTCGACGCGCCGGTCGACGTCACCTCTGTCGGCATCAAGCGGGTCCAGGAGAAGATAGCCGAGGCCAATCGCCGGTTCTACCTGCGCCCTCGCATTCTCCTGAGGATGCTCAAGAGCATCCGTTCCTTCGAGCAGTTCCAGAACGCCGCCATGACCGGGCTTCGGCGCCTCATCAAGGTCAAGGGCAAGGAGTCGTACACGAGCGAGGGCTGGTATGACATCAAGTCCGCGGCGCACGTGGGCGGGAGCTAAGCTGCGATGGTTTCTCCCCGCGATCCCATAGTCTAGTATCCTCGTTCCCATGACAGGAACATCCCCCAGGCGACGCATGTTGATGTTCGACCCTTGCCAGTATCACTTGCTGGTCAAGAAGGGGTCGATCAACTCGTTGCAGCGCCCGGGTGCCGACCTGGGCCCCGAGTATCTGGAGCACCTTCATTACATTTTCGCTTTTGACACGGAGGAGACGGTTCACAGGCCGCTCGATCGCTGCAGCGTGCACTCGTTCAACAAGGGCTCGGGTTTCTGGGGCCACGTGGCATGCGCCTGGCGATGCCTGTGGTATGCCGTGAGACTGATTCGGACCGAATCCATCGACATCGTGGTGACGGTTGATCCGTATGTCGGCGGAGTCCTGGCCCTCCTGGCCGCGCGTCTCACCGGCCGCCCCGTGGTCGCTGGCATCCAGGGGCAGTACGACGTGATCTACAAGGAGACGGGCAAGCTGATCAACCCGGCCTTGAAGTTCCGATGGCTCGAGAACCTCCTGGCCTGGATCACGTTCTCAAGCGTCGACATGGTGAACCAGATGGCTGCCACGAACCGCCCCTTTGCCCTGGCTCACGGGGCCGACCCGAAGCGGATCGTCGCGCTTTGCGTCGGCTGTGACGACCGCAATTTCGTGCCACCCTCCGAGCGCGCCGCGCCAACCAAGGATTGGCGCTGCCGGCCCACGGACAAGTTGATCGCCTACACGGGTAGGATCGATCGCCGGAAGTACTCGGATCACCTGCTCAACATCTACATCGAGATCTGCAAGCGCCGTGACGATGTGACCTGCCTCCTGATCGGGGATGGGCCTGATCGGGCCTGGATCGAGGAAGAAATCCGGAAGTCGGGCTTCGGCGACCGCCCGGGATCGGCCGGAAGCCGCATCATCTGCAGTGGATTCATGCCCAATGACGAGGTCTGGAAGGTACTCCCGACCCTCGACGCGTATGTTGCCGTCCTGGCCGGGCTGGCCCTCATCGAGGCCGGCTGTGCCGAGTGTCCGATCGTGGCCTATGATACCTGCTGGCACTCGCAGTTCGTCAAGGACGGGGTTACGGGGTATCTCATCCCCTTTGGCGACATCGTCACGTACGCGGACCGGATATGCCAGGTGCTCGACGACCCGGAGCTGGGTCGGCGACTCGGATCCGCAGCTCGAGAGTTTGCGTGGAACACGCACCGGGCTCGCGTCGTCATGGACGCCCACATCCACTACTACGAGGCGCTCATCCAGGGGGCTCGGCCGCCGTACCAGTAGAGAGCGGGGCCGCGCGGGGGAGTCGCCCGACGATCAGGCCGACGGAGCGGTATCCGCCTCGACCACGTAGCGGGGGCGCTTGAGGACCTCGTCCAGGACGCGCCAGACCACGGATGCGGTGATTCCCAGCATGATCATCTGTGCGCCACCCAGCAGGAGCAGAATGGCGGGGATGAGCGGCCGGTTGGTGCAGGTCCCAAGGACGCATTCCGCGGCGCAGTAGAAGGCCAGGAGTGCCCCGGCAGCGAGCGTGAAGACCCCGATCCAGGTCATGCCGTGCGCGGGGAATCGCGAAAAGGGTATGAAGGAGTCGGCGATGATCTTGACCTTCTTCCCGAAGCTCCATCCCGTCTCGCCATACATGCGCGCCAGCTTGTCGTAGAGAATGAACTTCTGCGTGAAGCCGAGCCGCATGATCGTGAGATACAAGCTCACGTTGCGCTCCGAGTGCCGCTTGAGCGCGTCCGCGACCTTGCGGTCCAGGACCAGGAAATCGCATCCCGTCGGCGGCATGTGCGTGAGACCTTCAAACCGACGGATGAAGAAGTAGTACACGCGGGAAAAGATGATGTTCGTCAGCTTCTCGCCGTAGCGCTTTCCGCGGTACGCCCAGACGATCGCCGTTCCCTTCTTGTATTCCTCGACCAGCGTGGGGATGAAGTTCGGGTGATCCTGCATGTCCGACGCCAGGAGCGCGATGCACTGTCCGCTGGAATGTTCGAGCGCGGCCAGCATGGCCAGGTGGGCGCCGCAATTGGTGGAAAATCGGATTCCGCGAACCCGGGGATCCTTGCGGGCCAGTTCCTGGATCACCTCGAAGGTATTGTCCGGGGAATGATCGTCCGCGATGATCCATTCCCATGTCCAGCCCTGTTCCTCGCCGACCTGCTTGAGGGCTTCGTAGAAGACGGGGAGGTTAAGCGATTCCCTGTAAGCCGGGGTGCAGACCGAAAGGAAGGGACATTGCGGCAAAGTCATGCGGGCGATCCTATCACGGGGGTTCCGGCACGAGCAACCACGCACTCGTTCCCCCCCTGGAGCATTGTCCTTCCGGCGGTACCCTGGTGGGGAGCAGACCCTTCCAGACGCAGCTTGTCGGTGGACGCGCGTCCTTCGATAATGGCGGAGTGAGCGCGGCCGCCGATCTTCCATCTTCCGAGGCGCGGGCCAAGGGTGAGCCTGCCCCCCTTGAACCCGCGGTGGGGATCCAGGGGGAGGCGGTCCGGACGGTTCGCCAATCAGCGATCATGATTCCGCTGAGGATATGGGGCATGGGAGCGCAGTTCCTGACGTCGCTTGTCCTCGCAAAGATATTCGACGCCGCCGGCTTCGGCCGATGGGGGCTCATGTTGGCCATCGCCCAGTGGGGATACACCTTCTTTGTCTGCTGGACGAGCGCGGCCCTGACGCGATACGGCCGCGAGGAATTTCTGGAGACCGGGCGGCTCAATACCACCTTTTCTTCGCGAGCAATCCTGCTGCTTCCCAGCGTGACCGTGTGCGCGCTCTTCGCCCTGGCCGGTGCGCCGTGGATTGCCGCGTACATCGGAGGGTCTTCGGTCGCCGTCTTCCTGCTCCTCGTGTATGTCCTTTCCTTTACCCTTTCCGAGACCGTCCAATACGCGTTGCCGGCGATCGGCAGGAGCGACCTGACGGCGGCCTACACCGCCGTGGAGAAGACGCTCGTGCTGGGGCTCGTGGTGCTTCTCTGGTTCCTCGATCGCGTGACCCCGCTCCATGCGCTCATCGCCTTCCTCGTGCCCCCCGTGCTGCTTTCGCTTGCCGCCTTGTTCCGGATGCGACGACTGGTGATGCCCTGGAGACCAGACCGCGAGCACCTGGCGCGCTATTGGCGCTTCTGCCGTCCCGTCCTTGTCACGTCCCCCCTCCTGGGTATCGTCGGTTGGGGCGATCTCTTCGTCATCCGCTATTACACGTCCTTCAGCGACGTGGGGACCTACTTCCTGGCCTACCAGTTCTACAGCGCGCTGACGCAGATCTGCATCGTGCTGACCACGGTCTTCAATCCCTTCACCGTTCTTCTGATCATGCGGAATCGCTCCGATCTCACGGATCTCCTCGTGAATCGCATGCAGTGGGTGGCCTACGTAGCCGCCGTGGCGAGCGTCTTCGGTTTCACGGCGATGGCGCAGCTCTTCTTCTGGTACGTCCGTCCTGCCCAGGTGGAGACGCTCATGGCGATCTGGCTGCTGCTCCTGCCGGGAGCGATGGTCACCTTCATGGCGGCGCCCGTGGGACCCATCTATTCCGCGCGGGAGGATTCGATCACGCCGGCCCTGATCGTGTCCGCGATGATGGTGGTCAACATGGGGTTGGATATCCTCCTGGTTCCCCTCGTGGGCGTCTACGGGCCCGGAATCGGCACCACCATGGGCGCGGTCTGCCTCTATGTCGGCGTGCTGTGGTTTCTCAGGCGGCATGGCGTTCATAGCCGAGGCATCGCGCTGAGGACGGCCCTGTCCTTCCTCCCCTCGCTCGTCCTGTGGCTCATCGTCCCGACATCCCCGTACCTGGTTGTCGCCGCTTCGACGGGGATAGCGGTGGTGGCGGGCGCCGTGGCGGCCCTGCAGGTCCGCGAGGTCCTCCGCGTGCGCCGCTCCCTGGAGACCGCGGCAGAATGAGGGGACCTGCGCTTCGCGATGGCCTTGGCCCCGCGGCGAACCTCGCGGCCTGGCCACCCATCGCGTGCGGCTCGCTTCTTGGGCGACGGGATTTCTGCTATCGTGCGGCTGTTTCCACGACGTGACGAGGGAGAGATCCAGATGAGTGACGATTCGATGAGGAAGATTCCGGTCGCCTTGCCGCTCCTGGGGGAGGAAGAGGCCGAGGCGACGCGGCGGGTCATCCTGTCGGGGTGGGTGACGCAGGGGCCGGAGGTGGCCGCATTCGAGAAGGAGTTTGCGGCGCTGGTCGGAGCCCCCCACGCCTGCGCTGTCTCCAACTGCACCACGGCTCTTCACCTGGCGCTCCTGGTCGTCGGCGTCCAGCCGGGCGACGAGGTCATCACGGTCAGCCACTCCTATATCGCCACGGCGAATGCCGTTCGCCATGCCGGGGCGACGCCCGTGTTCGTGGACGTGGAGCAGAGTAGCGGCAATATCGATCCCGCGCTGATCCTTCCGCTGATTTCCGAGCGCACCCGGGCGATCCTGTGCGTGCACCAGGTTGGCATGCCCTGCGACCTTGCGGCGCTCGTGCCGCTCGGCCGCGAACGCGGGTTGCCCCTCATCGAGGACGCGGCCTGCGCCATGGGCAGCGAAATCCTCTGGAATGGCCAGTGGGAGCGAATCGGACGGCCGCACGGGGACGTGGCCTGCTTCTCCTTCCATCCCCGCAAGGTGATCACCACGGGGGATGGTGGGATGCTGACCACGGCGCGGCCCGATTGGGACGCGCGATTCCGGTTATTGCGACAGCACGGCATGAGCGTTCCGGACGCCGCGCGCCATGGCAGCCCCAGGGTGATCTTCGAGACGCACGACCTGGTGGGATACAACTACCGCATGACCGATATCCAGGCCGCGGTCGGGAGGGAGCAGCTCAAGCGGCTTCCGGAAATCGTCGCGCGGCGCCGCGCCCTGGCCGCCCGCTATCACGAACTCCTTGCCGGGATAGGCCTGGAGGCGGACCGGGAGCCTCCCTGGGCACGGAGCAACTGGCAATCGTTCCTGGTGCACCTGCCCGACGGGTGCGATCAGCGCGCCTTCATGCAGGCTTGCCTTGACCGCGGGGTCGCCACGCGCCGCGGCGTGATGTGCGCGCACCAGGAGCGCGCATACGAGGGGCTACCCCACGGTCCGCTCTCGAACGGCGAAGCACGCCGCGATCGCACGGTCATGCTGCCTCTCTATCACCAGATGACGGCAGCGGATCAGGACCACGTGGTCTCAGTTCTCGGCGAGGCGTGCGCCCGGTCGGGCCCGCGATAGCGCGCTCGCCTCGGGTCAACGCGCTCGCGGGGTCTTGTAATCTCCCGGTCCGGCGCCCCGGAGTTCACCCCGGTAATTCTTCTGGAGCGCGAGGATCGCGCGTCTGTCCCAGCCCCGGTCTTCCAGGTCGCGCGCACACGCTCGCCAATCGTAGCGCGTTCTCATGAACGTCATCGTGTTACGCTCCGTGTCGATGATGCCCCAGCTCGGCTCGGGATTCCCATCGCGCGGCTGACCGACGGCACCAGGGTTCATGATGATGCCTCCCGCGGCCGGCCGCTTCTCCAGC
Organism: uncultured bacterium; assembly: GCA_964548165.1. Classification (GTDB taxonomy): domain Bacteria; phylum UBA8481; class UBA8481; order UBA8481; family UBA8481; genus CAZJQD01. Next base: position 25,077 of record CAZJQD010000014.1, on the reverse strand, counting down.
GGGTAGTGGGTGTGGCCCAGCAGGAGCCATTCGTCGGGCGAGGGGAACCAGTCGTAGACTTGATCGTCGTCCGGATAGAACCTCCCCAGGAGAGGGTCTGCGGGCGTGCCATGGCAGAGCGTGAAGCGCCTGCTGTCCACCGTCACGCGCGCGGACGAGGCCAGGGAAGCGAGCCAATCCAATGCGGCCGGGGCGGCGTCGCGCAGCATGGCCTCGTTGTGCCGGGCCGCGCGCCAGTAGCTGGGCTCGGGATCGGGAGGACCTGCGTCCAGGAGCAGTTGGTCGTGGTTGCCCTTCAGGTACACCGTGTCGAGCGGGAGACTGCGCACCAGGTCCCAGGTCTCGAGTGCCCAGGGGTAATACCCGAAGATGTCCCCCAGGACGAATAGCCGATCCGGGGGCGTCGCGCGCATCTCCTCGAGGACGGCGCGCAACGCCGGGGCGTTGGAATGAATATCGCTGAGGACGGCGATCTTCACGGGATGCGGGAAAGCAGGGTCTCGATGGCGGTTCGCGAGGAATACGCGGGTTCATATCCGAGGTGGGCACGCGCGCGGGCGATGGAGACGTTCCAACGCTCCTCTTCGAGCGGGTCCGTGCCCTGGAAGGTGACGTCAACCTTGAAGGCCGCGCCGATCAGTTGAGCCAGATCGCGCATGGAAAGGGGGGAATGCGATCCGACGTTGAAGACCCCGGACGCGTCGGATCGATCCAGGGACCGGAGCACGGCCTGGGCGATATCCTCGACCGCGACGAAATTCTGCGTGCGCTCTCCCTGCCCGAAGACGGTGATCGGCTTGCCGTCGCGGGCCGCCTCGATCCACCTCCGGACAACGGTGTGAGGCAGGCGCGCGAGGTCGAAACAGATGGGACTGGTCGCGCGAAGGGCAACGGCGCGGAAGCCGTATTGCGCGCCACACCGGGTCAGGCCGATCTCGCCCCAGAGCTTCGAGAGGCCATAGGCATCGGACGCGGCGACAGGATGGTCTTCTTCAATCGTGCGGGCCAGCGGGCGGCGGAGAAGGTTGAATCCGCTGATGAAGATCACGGTCGGGACGCCACGCGACCCGGCCCAATGCCAGAGGCTCTCGGTGAAGTCGATGTTGAGTTCCCGGATGCGACGCAGTTCCTCGGAGTTCGCTCCCATTTCCTTGCAGGCCGCGTTGTGCAGGACCATGCCTGGCGCGGGCAAGCCATCGAGAACCCGGGTCCCGTCGCGTCCGAGGTCCGTCGCGATCCACTGAACGTTCGCGGCGGCCGGGCCCGGGGTGCGGCAGAGCGCCGTCAGGCGATGGCCCGCGGCCGCGAGCGTCGCGACGAGCGTGGTGCCGATGGTCCCGGTGCCGCCGGTCAGCAGGATGTTCATGAAAGCGGAGCGGGCATCGATTCGATCGGTACGATCACGTGCTCGAACGCCCGGATCGCGGCCACGTTGGCCCTGTAGTCCAGGCGACCGAATGTCGTTCCGAAGAGACGATTCCTCAGAAGCAGGTCGACCTCGTTGAAACCGACATCCGCTCTCATCGGCGTGGTCCCCGAGAACCGCGGGTGAATCTCGAAGACGTAGATGCGCTCGCCGTCCACGCGCAACTGGATGTTCAATGGACCGATGCTCTTCAGGTCGAGCGCCAACCGCTCGCAGAACGACTGGATGCGCTCATCGCGCACGATGAACCCCTGCGAATAGCCCGAGGATATGGCGCACTGGCGATCGCCGATGCGGCGCGATAGTTGAAGCGAGAGTCCCATGAGCTTGCGCTTCATCACGATGCTGTCCACCAGGGACCCTTCGTGGTCGGTCAGAACGCCGACGGTATACTCCTCGTTTCCGCTCCCCACGTAAGCCTGGATGCAGGGCTTGGACAACGGATCGTGGTGCCTGATGAAGTACTGAAGCTCCTGCTCGTCGGCCACGATCAGGACGTCACGTGACGCCCCCGTGCTGACCGTGGGCTTCACGACGAGCGGGTAGCCGCACTGGGCCACGCATGCGTGCCACTGATCCAGCGGAAACGTCTCGATGAACGGGTGCCCGAGTTGTTCGAGCGTGGTCTTGACCAGCACCTTGTCGGTCATCAGCGGGATGAGCTCCGGCCGGTTCATGAGGACCGGCGCGGCGACGCGGGAAACCTCCCTGGCCAGCAGGAAGAGCTCGTCCTGGGATCCGGGAACGACCGCGTCGATGGCATGGTCGCGGATGATGCCGTTGAGGCGGTCGACGTATCCAGCAGACCTGGCGGACGGGAGCAGGACACCGCGCGGCGCCACGTAAAGGCCCCACGCGAACGGATCGGCATCGGCGGCCGTGACCTCCCAGCGATCCGTCACCTCCGCGGAGGAACGGACGAGGGCGTGGAGGATCCCCGAACCCACGCTGCGCCCCCCGGTCGCCGTGACGAGGACGCGCTTCTTCACGAGGCCTCGGATTCCCGGTCCAGGTCCTCGATGCTCCGGATGAGCGTCGAGGTGAGTTCCGGCGCTGCCTCGCACCGCGCGCGGAGCAGCGCGCCGAACGAGCGCGAGAAGATGAGGAGTCGCCGCGGGGGGTGGGCGGTGAGATCGGAGAAGTTCTCGATCGGCCTTTGCATGCAGGGGAGATACTTGCCGTGCAGCGCCTCGTTATCGTCGATGAGCCGGCAGCCGCTGATCCCTGCCATGAACAGGGCGTTGAGGGCGCGCATCGGGCAATAGATGGCGACCTCGCCGGGATCGATATCGGATGCGAACCGCGTGACGGCATCCTGGAGTTTCCCGGCCAGGGCGTTGAACCGGTCCTCCGTCAAGATGGGGTAGACCGTCCCGGGATCGTTGGCCTCCCCGGTGGGAACGAGGTAGGCGAAGAGCATGCCGCCGCCCGCGCCGGTGGCGGTGTCCAGGAGCGTCAATCCGCACCGCGTGGCGAGACGCTGAATGCTCGTGCGCGTGAAATAGGAAAAGTGCTCGTGGACGAAGATGGAGACATCTCCCTGCTCCATGCAGGGCTCGCAATGCGGGAATCCGCACAGGATAGCGCCCCCGGGATTCAGGATGTCTCTTTGCGCGACGAGGAACTTCTCGGGATCCTCGATGTGTTCCAGCACGTTGAAGTGCATCACGAGGTCGAAGCGCCCCTGGACACGGGGCGAGGGGAAGAAATCCTGGATGACTGTCAGCCCGGGGTGCTGGTGCGCCTCGTGTCCCTGCGGGCCGGGTTCCAGGCCCACGACCTCGGCTCCGGCGAGCTGGAACTGCCTCAGGAGATAGCCGTTGCCGCACCCCAATTCCAGGATGCGCTTGCCGGCGACGGCCCGGTGGCGCAGGGCGTACTCGAGGGATGCATCGGCGCGGATCTTGCCGGCCCCTCCATCCATGCCGCAGGAAAGCATCGAACCGGTCGCATAGATGGCTTCCAGGAGCTTGCGCAGCTCCGGCGTAGACGTCTGCCGGTACATGCACAGCGAGGGGTCATACCGGACGTCGAAGGGAAAAGATTGCGGGAAACCGCCATTGTCGGGCCGGAGCTGGGCCTCGAACAGGAGCGGGATCCGATCCATCTTCAACATGCATTCATCCTCCGGGACTCCCTGTCCCCGGGCGCGCCCCGGGGCGGTTTCAACGAGGACACCTCACGCGCGCGCTCGTTCTTCCTTCCACCATGCCACGACGTCCTTCAAGCCCTCCGGAAGCGTGATCCGGGCCCGGAAGCCGATCTTCTCGGCCGCTCTCGAGGTGTCAGCCAAACGGCGCGGTACAGGATTGACCTTGCGCTCGGGCCCGAACTCCGGCTTCAGGTCGGAGTTCATGGCCTGGAGCAGCAGCCCGGCAAGTTCCGACAAGCTGGTTTCCGTCCCGCTGGCCACGTTGAAGACCTCGTCGGTCACGTCGGATTTCATGGCGAGCACGTTCGCCCGGGCGATGTCCTTGACGTTGACGAAATCCATGGTCGCCAGGCCGTCGCCGAAGATGAGCGGCGGCTGGCCCTTGGCAATCCGCTCCATCCACTTGATGAAGACCTCGGTGTAGGCCCCGTGCACGTCCATGCGGGGGCCGTAGACGTTGAAGAAGCGGAGGGCCACGTAATCGAGGCCGTACATGTCATGGAAACTGCGCAAGAGGGCCTCGTTGAAGGCCTTCATCGCGCCGTAGAGCGTGCGGTTGTTGTAGGGGTGATGCCGCTCGGTCGTCGGAAAGGTCTCGGCCAATCCATAGATGGATGCCGAGGAGGCGGCGACCACCTTCTGGACCTTCGCCTCGACGGCGGCCTCCATGACGTTATAGGTGCCGTCGACGAGCACTTCGAGGGCCTTGCGGGGCATCTCGGCGCACTGGATGATCCGGAGGGCGGCCATGTGAAAGAGTCCATCGATGCCGGTCATCGCCTGTTTCAGGGCGGCTCGATCTTCGATGTCTCCCTCGATGATCGTGATGGGCACCCGCTTCATGGCGCCGTCCAGGTTCTCGCGACGCCCGCGCACGAAATTGTCGAGAACGACGATCTCGCGCACGCCCTCGGTCGCCAGCACGTCGGCGATATGGGAGCCGATGAGGCCGGCGCCGCCCGTGATCAGGATTCGCTTCTGCTTAAGGTCCATGACGCGTCGGGTCCTTTCCAATGCTGGTAATGCCTGCTCGCCATCCGGTTCTCTTGCCGGGCATGGCCGGGCGCGGCTACTTCTCGACGATAAAGGAACCCATGTAGAGCTTGTTGAGCCCCGATCCATAGAACGTGAAGAGGGCGTCATTCGGGCTGTCCACGATCGGCTGACCCTTCACGTTGAAACTGGTATTCACGACGCACTGGATCCCGGTTCGCTTGCCGAATTCCGTGATCAGGCGGTGATACATCGGGTTGTGCTTCTCGTTGACGATGTGAACACGAGCCGTGCCGTCCTGGTGCGTGATCGCCTGGAGCTTATCGCGGAACTGTGGCTTGACGTTGTAGGTCATCGTCATGAAGGGGCCCCAATCGCAGTTCTCGAAGTAGGTACGTGCCCCCTCCTCCGTGGTGGATGGCGCGAAAGGGCGAAAGGGCTCGCGGAACTTCACGGCGGCGTTGATCCGGTTCTTCATCTCGGCGGGCCGAGCGTCACCGAGGATGGACCGGTTTCCCAGGGAACGTGGTCCGCATTCGGACGCCCCCTGGAACCAGGCGATGATCTCTCCCCGGGCCAGGGCTTCCGCCGCGTGAGCGCAGGGATCGTCGAGCTTCTTGTACCGGATGAGGGCGTTCTTCATCGTCTGCTCGATCTCATCGTCCGTAAAGGACATGCCCTGGTAGGGATTGTCGAACGGCTCGATCGGAATTCCGCGCTGGGCGCAGGACAGGAAGGCCGCGCCGAGGGCGATGCCGTCGTCGGCCGACATCGGGGGCACGTAGACGGCGTTGATCCCGGGTAGCTCACGGACCTTCTGGTTGGCGAGGACGTTGAGCGCCGTGCCGCCCGCCATGCAGACCTTGTCGCAACCCAGTTGCTTCGCGTAGTGGCCTACGACGTGGGTGACGACGCGGTAGATCAAGTCCTGCAGCCCCCGGGCAACGTTGGCCTGCCGGGGAGACAAGGGTTCGCCCCGGAAGCGCTGGGGACCGAGCCTGTCGATGAGCCCGGGAGAGTAGAGTTCCTCGGCGACGATGACGGGGGGGCCGTTGCCGCGCTTTGGGTATTCGATGTACTCCTGGTTCAGCTTGTAGCCACCGTCATCGGTCAGGTCGACGAGGAAATCCAGGTTCACGGGATCCTCGGCGTAGGCCGAGAGCCCCATCACTTTCCATTCGTCCTCGTTGAACTCGAAGCCGAGATACTGCGTCATGGCCCCGTAGAGGAGGCCAAGCGAGTCCAGGCAGGTAATGCGCCGGACCTCGGTGATCTTCGAACCCTCGCCCAGGGCTACCAATCCGGCGCACTGTTCACCCGCGTAGTCGGAGGTGAAGATGAGGGCCCGGTCGAACCCGGACCCGTAGTAGGTCAGGGCCGCGTGGCAGAGATGGTGGTCGTGGAGCTCGAGAGGAGGAATCGCCTGGTACTTGCGCGTGTAGAACCGCGTCGTGCGTTCCACGTGGTTGATGTGCGTGAGGCCGCTGGACGTGAGCAGGTCAACGTCGCGAAACTTCAGCCCGTGGCGCTTGAGCATGAGGTCCAGGCTGTAGTTCGGCATGGGCTTGCCCGCCGCCTTCTTGACTCGGGATATCCTCTCCTCGTGAAAAATGTTGAGGACTTTCCCGTCTTCCATGAGCGCGGTCGTGGCTTCATCGTGGCCAATTCCGAACGCGGCGGTAAGGCCAATTATCTTCATCCCAACCTCTTGTCCTGAAATGCACTAGTCATAGCGCGAAGACTACGACGGCGGGAAATCCTAGGCGATGACTTTTCGCGATTCAATGCAAATCTGGTTCCGGGAACTCCTGCGCATCGACTGGCGGAACACGGAGATGAGCGGAGCATTCCCGGAATGGCGAACTCCGGATCGGCGGCGCGGGAGGATTCCCAGGGAGTGAAACGCGAACGCGTGGGGGCGGCTTCGTGCCGGCGGCTTCGTGCTGGCGGCTTCGTGCCGGCGGCTTCGTGCCGGCGGATGGTGCCGGCTACTTCTTCCCGCGCTTGGGCATGGATCGGATCTTGGAGACGGGGGGCGCTGACCTGCGGCCCTGGGCGTCCCAGGACGGCGCATTGCCGGCCTTCAGAGCGCGGTCGAGCGCGGCGCCGGAGAGCGATTTGGCGAGGAGCGCGCGATCGAGGGCGGCGCCGGTGAGCGGTTTTTCCTCGGCGGAAGCGGATGGTTGTGGCGAGGGTTTCTCCGGGAGCTTGGACATGCTCCTAGTCTAAATCACCCATCGTCATCCCGCAATCGGTCGAGGCTCGATACCCCGGGCACCCCGTGATAGGATGGGGATGTGTCCGGACTTCGCCCCACAGCGCTGAAGAACCTCGAGGATCGGGCGTTGCGGATCACGTGGGAGGACGGTCGGGTGGATGAATTCACCTACCAGTATCTTCGAGGAGCCTGCCCTTGCGCCTCGTGCGTGGACGAGTGGACGGGAAAGAGGCTCATCGATCCCCTGAAGGTGGACCCGTCCGTGAAGCCGGTCTCGGTCTCGTTCGTCGGGCAATACGCCATCAAGTTCGCCTGGTCGGACGGTCACTCGACCGGCATCTACACCTTCCAGGCCTTGAGGAGCTGGGGTTCACCCGTGGCCAGCGACGCGCCGGCCAAAGGGACGGATACAATCGAGAACTGAGGTGGCGGGAACCGGCGGACGCTGGGCTCGTCTCATGCATGGGAGGATTCAGGAATGGTCTTGAGCATCGAGGCGGCGACGGAGGCGGAGGTCGCGCAACTCTGCCGCGATCTTCCTTCGTGGACGCGCGACGGGAATGCGCTTGTGCGGATCGAGTCTTTCGCGCGCTACCTGGACGCGCTCGAGTTCGTGTATCGCGTCGGCCAACTGGCCGAGTCCCGCAATCATCATCCTGATCTGCTCCTGCACTACCGCAGGGCCACGGTCCGCTACTGGACCCACAAGATTGGCGGGATATCCCGCGGCGACATCGCGATGGCGCGCGAGGTCGAGCACCTGCGCGCCACCATGACGTCGATCGCGCCGCCGGCGAACGCCGGCTGACGGGAGCGCCGTGCGCGTCCTTGTCTCCGGCAGTTCCGGGCTCGTCGGCTCGGCTCTCCTTCCTGCCCTGGCCGTCGCCGGCCACGCGCCTATCCGCCTCGTGCGCGGGGTACCTCCCGGCCGCCTCGATGTGCCGTGGAATCCCGAATCCCCGCGCGCTCCCGAGATACTCCGGGACAGCCTCGAGCGGGCGCGGCCGGAGGCCGTCGTGCACCTCGCCGGAGCTCCGATCGCGTCGGGGCGCTGGACGGAACGGCGGCGCCACACCATCCGCGAAAGCCGGGTCCGGGACACGCGCGTTCTTTCGGACACCCTGGCGACCCTGGCGCAACGCCCGCGCGTTCTCCTGTCCGCCTCGGCGATCGGCCTGTACGGGGACCGCGGGGAGGAAGTCCTGACCGAGGCGAGTGGCCCTGGCCGCGGCTTTCTTGCCGATGTCGGCAGGGAATGGGAGGCCGCCACCGCCGCGGCTTCGGCGGCAGGCATCCGCGTCGTTCACATGCGTATCGGCATGGTCCTGGCCCGGCAGGGCGGCGCGCTCCGGATGATGCTCCCGTTCTTCAAGCTCGGCCTCGGCGGTCCCCTGGGTGACGGTCGCCAGTACGTCAGCTGGATATCGCTGGAAGACCTGGTCGCGGCCCTCCTGTTTGTTCTGTCGCGCGGGGAGATGGCCGGGGCCGTCAACGCGGTATCGCCTTTCCCCGTTCCCCAGGCGGAGTTCGCTCGTGCCCTCGGCCGTGTTCTCCATCGGCCGGCGGTCCTGCCCGCGCCCGCCTGGGGACTCCGACTCCTGTTTCCCGGAATGGCCGACGAGCTCCTCTTGTCGAGCACGCGTGTCGTTCCAGCCCGCCTCAGGGAGGCGGGTTTCGCTCATCGTCATTCGGTATTGGAAGACGCGTTGCGGGATCTTCTCGCGCGCCCGTGAAGGAGGATTCTCCCATGACTCGTTACTCCGCGCTGTTCACCGCGCTCCTGCTGGCACTCACCTGCGTGGTGGGTGCGCCGCCCGCACCGGCCCTGGCCGACGATATCGCCGTCGCCAGCCGGATCATGGCCGTGACCGTGTATCCCGGGTCAGCGCTCGTGACGCGCTCGGCGGAGGTCTCCGTTCCGGCAGGTGCGTCGCGCGTCCTCATCGAGGGCCTTCCGGCCGCCCTGGACCCGGCTCTCCTGACGGCTTCGGGCGAGGGAAACTTCGTCATCGAGGGCGTGGAGGTCCGGCGGATGCCGGCCGCGCAGGCGACGGCGCCGCGCGTCCGCGAGCTGCAGGAGCGGATCGAGACCGCGCAGTCCGGCATCGCGCTCCTCGACGCCGAGATCCAGACCCTGGAAGCGACGGCCGCTTATCTTGCGAAGCTGGGCGAGGTCGCGCGCGAGGGCGCGGGCCGAGACCTGGAGACGGGCAGACTCCGTCCCGAGGACATGATCGCTCTCGTGACCAGCTACCAGATGCAGTCCGGCGATCTCGCCGTGAAGGTGCTCGAGGCGCGCCAGAAGAAGATGGTTCAGCGTCGCGCGCTCGAGGCGCTCCAGCGCGAGCTGCGCGAGCTCCAGGCGGCTTCGGGACGAGATAACGTCACCGCGGTCGTGCTCGTCTCGGCGGCGGCAGCTGCGCGCGGGAAGGTTCACGTCCGCTACGGCGTCTCGGGCGCGACGTGGCAGCCCATGTACGACGGACGTGGGCTCATGGACGAGGGCGCGGTTCAACTCACATACTCGGCCGAGGTCCGGCAGGCGACAGGCGAGGAGTGGGAGAACGTGGAGCTGACGCTCTCGACCGCCCAGCCCGCTCTCGGGTCGTCGATCCCCGATCTGACACCCTGGTACCTGCGTCCGCAACCGCCCCAGCCGCCGCCCTACTACCGCACGGCAGCGCCATCGCCCGCGGCGGGTGCCGCATACTCCACGGCCAACGTCGCTCAGGCGGAGATGGACGGGATCGCGGATGAGATGGAAGGGGAGGCGCCGCGCGCGCAGGTGATGTCGGCGACGGTGTCGGCCGGCATCAATGCGTCGTTCACTCTACCCGCGCGCACGACGATCACGGGCGACAACCAGCCCCGCAAGGTCCAGATCCTCTCGCAGAAGTTCCCCGCGCGATTCGTCTACCGGGTCATCCCCGAGCTCGGGGAACGTGCCTACGTGGTGGCGAAGTTCGCCAATACCACCGACGCGCTCTTCCTGCCGGGTACGGTTACGGCCTTCCAGGGCAACGACTACGTCGGCCGAGGCACTGCCAAGGGCGTGGCTCCCGGCGACACCTTCGAGCTCCAGCTGGGCGTCGATCCGTCGGTGAAGGTGGAGCGCACCCTGATCGAGAACGTGACGGATCCGACGGTCTCCGGATTCGGCCCGAAGAAGACGAGGGTCACGCGCCGCTATCGCGTCGTCATTCATAATGCCCGCCAGATCCCGGTGACGCTGAATCTCTACGATCGCTTCCCGGTCTCGCAGAACGAGGACATCAAGGTCGAGAGGACGCGGCCGACCGTGGAGCCGACCGAGACGCGCGAGGACGGCATCCAGCGCTGGGCGATGACCCTGTCGCCCGGAGAACGCAAGACGCTAGAGTTCGGGTGGCGGGTCGAATACCCGCAGGAGATGGTGATCTGGGGGCTTTGAGGGCCGGGATGAGGAACGTGCGGGGATGGGCAGTCGACGAGGAGCGGGAGGAACAAACATGGTGAAGAGCTGGATTCTGGCCGGGATGGTTGCGGCTCTTGGCGTTCCCGCCCTGGCGGGAGCGCCGGATCTCGATCTTCGGAACAACATCATCTTCGACGCCGCTCCTCGCGGGCCCGTGGGATCGATGGAACGCCTGGTGAGGGGGCAGGCGGTCTTCATCGAGGGCATGGTCGTGAACCGCGGCGACCTGCCCGCCCACGGCGTGGGAGTGGAGGTGCGGGTGAACGGTCGCATCCTGGATCGGCGCGAACTCGGCATCATCCGACGTGGCATGCAACAGGCCTTCTCGATCTCCTGGGTTCCCGAGGCCGAGGGAACCTACACGGTGACGGTCATCGTCGACCCGGACCACAAGGTGGACGAGTCGAATGAGAACAACAACCGGCGCGAGGAGTCGACCCGGATCGCGTTTCTCCGGGAAGATGGGTCGCCCAGCGAGACTGACAGCAATCCGCCGCGCGCGGCGCGCGAGGACACGCCGGCCGCCGTGGAGAAGCCGGACCTGAGGATTGTCGGCGAGGTCGGAGTCTGGCCGCGGCCGATCGTCGGGAGGACCTCCAACATCACAGTGACCGTGGAGAATCGCGGAGCCTCGGCATCGGAGGCGTGCGAAGTGGAGGTGCGCATCGCGGGCGTTCGTCATGCCTCGCGAACGCTGCCGCGCCTGAGGCCGGGAGAACGTTCCACGATCTCCGTGGGCTGGACGCCGGGCCGTCGTCGCAGCTTCCAGATCCTGGCCCTGGCCGACGCCCGGAACCGCGTCGCGGAAAGCGACGAGTCGAACAACCGGGAGCAGGTGCGCGTCGAGGCGCAGGCGCGATGAGGCGAGGCGCAGGCGCGATGAGTCGAGGCGCAGGCGCGATGAGGGATAATGCGTAAGCGGTTCGCCGTCTTCTGCTCCGGGAACGGCTCCAACCTCCAGGCGCTCATCGGCGCGTGCGGGGATGGGCGGATTCGGGGTGAATTGGCGCTCGTTGTCTCGGATCGCCCGGACTGTCGGGGCGTCCAGCGCGCCCGGGATGCGGGAATCCCGGTCTTTGCGTTTCGCCCGAGGGATTACGCGGGCAAGGACGCCTACGAGAGGGCGATCGGGGATCGGTTGGAGGAGGAGCGCATCGACCTCGTGGTCATGGCGGGGTACATGCGGATCCTGTCACCGGCATTCGTCGATCGCTTCGCGGGGCGGATCGTCAACCTCCATCCGTCGCTTCTGCCGGCGTTCGCCGGCGCTCACGGCATTCGCGACGCCTGGGAGGCCAAGGTGCCCGAGACCGGTGTCACCGTGCACCTTGTCGATCACGGCGTCGACACCGGGCCCATCCTCGAACAGGTGAGAGTGGACATCCGCGCCGGGGAATCCTTAGAGGACCTCGAGATGCGTATTCACGCCGTCGAACACGAGGTATATCCTCGGGTCGTGGATCAGTTGCTGGCCGAGGTCGCGCAAGGCGGCTCCTAGGCGCGGGAACGATCTGCCCGTAGAGGAGGTTCATCCCATGATTTGTCGTCGCAGGCTTCTCTTCCTTCCGGGATTGGCGCTGTGGGTGCTGCCGATGGTCTCGTGGTCGACCCCGGCGGCGAGTGCATCGTCCGCCGAGCCGGTGGCCGCGGCCGCGGCTTCCAAGGTCGCGCCCCGGGCCAGCGGTGGCTTGCGGCTCCGCATCGTCGACCGCGATCTCGCGGGACGAATCTTTCTCTCGGCCAGCTGGCCGATGGGAACGGGCGATCCGGAGATTCGCGTGAAGGTCGACGGGCGCGAGGTTCACTTCGATCGAGTGGGTGCCGGACACGGCGACGGCCGCGAGCTCGCCGACCTGGCCGTGGTTCCCAACGCGTTCGGCCGGATGCGGATCGAGGTCATCGTCACACAGGACGGCCGGACGCGCCGCGCGCGCGTGACCACGCGGTTCCGGCCCGCTGCCGCGGTCCTTCCCGATTGGGTGGACTCGGAGCTGGTGGTGGGCGCCAGGGCGCTCCGCTTCGATTTCCGCCATGCCCGGATCGCGGAGGTTCGCCTGAACGGAGCGCCCGCCGAGTTCGGCATGGAGAAGAACATCCCCGCGGATCGGACGACCTACTCCGTGGCTATCCTGGCCATGGGGTATCGGCCCGGCGTGAACACGGTCTCCGTCGTGGCCGTCGACTGGAGCGGCGAGACGAGGACCTGGACATCGAGCATCTATTACACCCCGGACGGCGCGATCGAACCGGGCGCCGTCTTCAACCTCATGTACGGTCTCGCCGGATCCCGCTCCGGCCCCTTCTACCGCGTGACGACGGATGCGACCCTGCTGGAGGAGCTCGCGGATCGAACGCTCCCGGACGGCAAGCTGGTGAAGACGTATCGCGCTCGGGGCGCGGGCTCCGTGACGATCACGATCGAGAAGAAGGCTCACTTCCGGGGGCCCTACGAGATCGAGCGGACGATCGCGCTGCGGATCACTGGCTGAAACCAGAGCGCGTTGGACGCCGTCACCAAATCCGATACCATGCGTTCATCGATGGGGCTGCAAAGCCCGCAGGGCAAGGCTACTAGGTGAAAATGGTTTGCTCGAACCGGAATGATGGCGCACTCAAGGAAAGGAATGACGCGGAAGGGTAGCGCAAGGGCCGATGCCGGAATGACCACTCCCTGCTCGCTGATCCGCTCTATCTCATGATGGTCCCCAGGAAGCTTGCGTCGAGAATCTTGATGGTCGTTGCGAGCCTTCTTCTTGCAACCTTGCTTGCCGAGCTTGGAATTCGGGTCATGTTTTCCGCCACCCATCGCAGTATTCGAGACTACATTCCACCATCCCGATGGTCCGAAGGAGCCTTCACTTCCAAGTTCGTGGATCATCCATTTCTACCCTATGCGCTCAAATCGCTGTACCACGACCGTTCGCTAGGTCGAGCGATTACTGTGAACGAACATGGATTTCGTGACCTGTCCTCGACACCTAGACTCAAGCCGCCCCAGGAGTTCCGCGTTGCATGCATTGGCGGTTCAACAGTGTTTGGGATGGGCGGAGATACGGCATCGTGGCCTGCGAGTCTGGAGCGAAGCTTAAGTCTCCGCGTCGTCAATTCCGAAGGGCCGGGGGATACCCGCACCATCAAGGTCTTGAATTTCGGAGTCGAGGGATATACATCGCACTCCGACCTGATCCAGTTGGCCCTCAGGGTGGTCTCTTTTTCGCCAGACTCCGTCATCGTGTACTCGGGCATCAACGATGTTAAGCTCTGGGGAGCCGAAAACCCGCTCCCAGATGGTTCGCACGCCATTCAAAGGCAAATTCTGACGCCCCAGGGGATTCAGCGGCACCTGCCAGGATGGTTGCTCAACCACTCCGGGCTCATTGCAGTGGGTACCAGGCTTTTCGATCGCGTCATTCTCGGAGTGGAATACGGACACCTGGTAATGACATGGCCCTTTAAAACAGATGCATCTTCACCGGCCAAGGGATCGGTCTACTTTGAATCCAATCTTCGGTCGATCGTTGGCCTGGCGCGAGCTCATGGCGTCACGCCGATCCTTTCCACGATCGTTACCCATCCCGCATTGCCCCCCGGTGAACTGCACGCGGAACTTGTGGGACCCATCAGGGAAGTCGTCAATCCCATAATCCGAAAAGTCGCCCGGGATATGACCGTTGATTTGGTGGACCCTGCCAGCGACACCCATTTGTGGGAGGCCCATCTCTTCATCGATGGAGTTCACCTGTCAGACGAGGGGAACGATCTGCTGGCGCAGTACTTTTCGGCCAGGATTGGCAACCTGCGCCTGCCAGCGCCTTCCAGCAGTACTGACGATTCGCGGGGCCTTGATTAGCGGAAGGCTCGGCCCGTCACTCTGAGGGGAAACCCGGATACGTCCCGTTGAGAACGGGCCTAAGATAGTCCGCTGTAAACTTCATGACACCGGCGGTATTCAGGTGGTCCAGGTCATGGTAGAGAGCGGGCGAATCCAGGGCGCCTTCAAAGTTGTAGACCCGGACTCGATATTGTCGTGAGAGTTTCGCCAGCACTTCGAGTGTCTGCTCTGTTCCGATCTCTTTGCCCATCAGGGTGGGAAGAAGAATGAATATGACCTCGGAGCCGTTGGAAGTAGCTGTGCGGACGATCGTCTCCAGTATCCGCGCATTGTCTTCGAAACAATCCTGGTTCAGGCCGAACTGGTAGAGGAACTTCGTGCGCCTGCCAACCCTCTCCGGATCGACGAACGAGACCATGGCCGTATCTTCGCTTACGGCCAAGGGGGTCCGCTCAGCCCAAGACTTCGTAAACTTGGAACGAAGGTACAGGTGAATCGCCCAGGGGGACATTCCGCTGGTGATCATTTCCACCATGAAATCGACCCTGAAGATCTCGTTTTGAACAAAGGGCCAATCGCGGTTGAAGTTGTCGGAATACATGACGAACGGATCGATGCAATAGACGACTTTTCTCGCGCTATTCCCTCTCCCGAGAAAATACGAATAGTAGGTCATGTTCACTAACGGCCCTGCATCATAGCTTCCGAAATTGATGGTCCTGGCTGAGAGAATTGACTCCACGCGTTCTTGATTACCAAACATTCTCAACGTGTGACAACGAGAGGTCCCCATGAAGAGCACGTCGAACTCGCCGTGCTTCGGAATGCCTGGCAAAACGGCAGTGGTTTGCCAGTTCTCGTAATGATGCCTGTTATCAAAGGCCGCCAATCCGAATTGGATGAGGAATAGCACGAGCACGTTCATCGCCAAAAAGGCGGTGATGTTCCACAGGAGACGGCCGGCCTGCCTGGCTTGATCAGAATGCAAAATAGATGAACACCCCATTCCCATAGGCGCCAAATAAGAGAATCGTCCACATGGCCGCGCTGTATACCATCCACCTTTGCCATGCCGGCCATGCAATAAAGCGCGCGCCGATCGGACCGCGCCTCTGGGAGGCGTCAACGGCAATCAGGAACAGGATGCATCCGCAGGTGAGCAGGGCCTCAAACTTGGTAATATGAAGACCCTGCAATAGTGCGCGCGATTCCAAGGTGACGCTGCTGAATGAAGTGATCACTTCCGGCAAACCCGAGAGAAGATGGTTCGAGATGTACACCGCATCAGCGACGGTATTCGCTCGGAAGAATATCCAGGCATAGGACACGAGGTGGAAGGTGAGGAGAAGGTTCAGATTTGCGAGGGCCCGAGGATGGCGATCGAGCCTGGTCATAGCTAGGAGTTTGCCACGCAACCCCAACGTCATGAACGCGAACAAGATGTAGAATGCGTGCAAGGCGCCCCAGATGATATAGGTCCAGTTTGCGCCATGCCAAAGGCCGCTTAAAAGAAATACAAGGGAAATGTTAATCGCCCAACGCGCCTTGCTGACCTGGTTGCCTCCCAGGGGGACATAGACGTAATCCTTGAACCAGGTCGAAAGAGAAATGTGCCACCGCCGCCAGAATTCGCCGATGGACTTCGAAAAGTAGGGTCTTTTGAAGTTCTCCATGAGATCGATCCCCATCACGCGAGACGCCCCGATGGCGATGTCCGTGTACCCGGAAAAGTCACAATATATCTGAATGGCGAAACAATAGGTGGCGAAGATCAAGGGGATACCGGTGAATTGGGATGGTGAACCGTAAACTTCGTTCACGACGACCGCCATGCGATCGGCAATGACAATCTTCTTGAAGAACCCCCAAAGCATGGTTCGCAAGCCGGAAACGGCCCGATCGTACTCGAAGCGATAGGTGGATCGCAGTTGCGGAAGCAAGCTCGTGACTCTTTCGATCGGGCCCGCGACGAGTTGAGGGAAATAGGTGACATAAAGCGCGAAGAAGCCCAAGTGCCTTTCAGCGTTCTTGTGACCGTTATAGACGTCAATCGTGTAGCTCATGGTCTGGAAGGTGTAGAAGGAGATGCCTACCGGCAGCAATGCGTCAAACGCGGGGACGCCGTAGAAGATATTGAAATACGCCAGGACGTGACGTGTGGAGGCGTTGAAGAAGTTGAAATACTTGAAGAGGAAGAGGATGCCGAGATTGGCGATGATGCTCAGAGCCAGGAACTGCCTCTTCCTTGCGAGGGTTGTGGAATTCTCGATCTGGATGGCAGCGAAATAGTCCACGAGCGTGGATGCTATGATCAATACGATGTACTCGGCTTTCCAACACATGTAGAAGTAGTAGCTTGCTGCCAGGAGCAGCATCCAGCGGTATTTCGGAGACAGGGTGAATAGTAGGAAGACCACGACAGGGAAAAAGATGATGAATTCCAGCGAATTAAATATCACGAGCTATAGTTCTTCTGCTGGAGCCCGTTCGGTTCATGCCACCAATATATCGGCACACGATGTGATGGCAAGTTGCCGTGGACGGTTCCGGATCCGTGGTCCAGCAGGCATCGGGCGTTCCCGGACAGCCGGAAAAGATTCTCCACCCTCACGACTCTCCTGGGACGTGCACCACCGCGAGGAACATCGGTTGGCGACCTATCAGGTGGGCGGGAGAACCACCGCGATGCCGTTGGCCACGAGGACGTTCTCGGCGTTCAGCACCTTGAACGCGATGCGGCAGAGGTTGATCTTTTCCACCTTCTCGGTGACCTCGGCCACGATGGTCACGGTCTCACCGATGTAGACGGGCTTGAGGAACTTGGAGGTCATCTCGCGGGCCACGGTGCCGAGGCCCGGGAACTGCATGCCGAGGATGCCGGAGACAATACCGGAGAGCAGGACGCCGTGCGCGACCCGGCGGCCGAAGCGGGACGCGGCCGCGTAGGATTCGTCGAGGTGGATGGGATTGCAGTCGCCCGTCGCCTCCGCGAAGAGGCGCACGTGCTGGTCCTCGATCGTGTAGGGAATCTCCACGCGGTCGCCGATGGTGAGTTCTGAGAGCGTCTTGCCCTTCTTCATGCGCGGATTCTAGCCCGGGCCCAAGGGGTCTGTCACCACGCCTTCCTCGTTGCGCGAGACTATTCCTGCTGGCACGATGCTGGGGTCGAAGCCGACGGGGAGGTTCACGCGATGAGCGAAGCGGCGGAGTGGTTTGTCTACCTGGAGTCCGGGCAGCAGGGGCCGTATGCGGCCACGGCGCTCCGGAACATGCTGGGCGCGGGGCATATCGGTCCCGATCACCAGGTCTGGAAGGATGGCCTGGCCGGGTGGGTGCGCCTTGGTGACGTGGCGGAACTGGTATCGGCTTCCGCCCCGGTGGCGGCCGATTTCTCGACGACGGCGGGATTCGCGACCCGGCCGGCGGCGACCGGCTCCGGAATTCCGGCGTTCGTCGCCGACCGCCTGCTCTTTCGCCGCAAGGTCTTCAAGCTCTTCGGGAACGCGTTCCACGTCTACACGCCAGATGGCGCCCTCGTGCTTTACGGCAAGCAGAAGGCCTTCAAGCTGAAGGAGGATATCCGCGTCTTCGCCGACGAGGCCCAGGCGCAGGAACTGCTCTCGATCAAGGCGCGCTCGATCATCGACTTCTCGGCCGCGTATGACGTGCACGACGCGACGACGGGCGAGAAGGTGGGCGCGTACCGGCGCAAGGGCCTCCGTTCGATCCTCAGGGATAAGTGGGAGATCCTCGACACGATGGACACCATCGTCGGCACGATCGAGGAGGACTCGATGTACATGGCGCTCCTGCGCCGGCTCCTCTCCAACCTCATTCCCCAGTCCTACACGGTGACAGTGAACGGCGTGCCCAGCGCGCACCTCAAGCAACGGTTCAATCCGTTCGTCTTCAAGGCCGACTACGTGGTCCAGGGCGGGGGCGATCGGCGGCTCCTTTTGGCCGGCATCGTGCTTCTCATGTGCATCGAGGGCCGTCAGGGGTGATGGGCCCGGGGGAGACGACCGCCATCCTGGAGAGCTTCGAGACTCTATCCGGACGGTTTTCTGCCATGAGGCGCAAGCGGCACGTAGCCGTCCTGGGCTGCGTGGGTTCTGCCCTGGTGTTCTGCGGCGTATTCGTCGGCCTGGGCATCATGGGCGTTCTCAAGCCGCCGATTCTCGCCTATGCGGTCGGCCTTCTCATCCTCGTCATGGACCTCGTGGCCGCGCTGATCGTCCACTGGACCCAGGGTCGAGCCCTCGCACGCCTGCAAGCCGAGATCGCGGCGCGGTTTCCGGGGATGCCCGTCGCCTCGTGAAGCCGCTCGCGCCTTGCCGAGGTTGAGTTGCGGGCCGACCGGATGCCTGCAGGAATTCCCGGATGACCCGAGCACGGGGTAGCGTCCCCATGGCCTCCGCGGTGAACGACGCGCCCCCCATGGGCGAAGACACCATGTCTCCTTCGCTCAAGTCCGCCAGCAACTACTACGCGTGGATCGCGGACGAGTTTACCGGGAAATTGGGGCGCAACGTTCTCGACGTGGGAGGAGGCGAGGGATCGCTTCTGGATTTCGTTCTCGCTGACGGGCGGGCCGTCACGGCGCTGGACCCGTCGAGCGCGTGCGTCTCGAGAATGCGAGCGCGGTTCGCGGACCGCCGATTCCGCGGCGTCGTGGGTGACATCGCGGATGAGAGCCTGGTCCGTGCGCTCTCCCAGGACGCCTTTGAGACGATCCTGTGCACGAACGTGCTTGAACACGTGGAGGATGACGCCGGGGCCCTGGAACACATGGCGCGCATCCTGGCCCCGACACGCGGGAGTCTCTTCCTCCTGGTGCCGGCGCACCCCGTTCTCTTCGGCACCCCGGACACGCTCGCCGGCCACTACCGGCGCTATACGCGCCGCGGGTTGCAGGAGCTGCTGGAAGGCGCCGGCTTCAGGATTGTGAGCCTCCGGCATTTCAACAGCACGGGCTTCCTGCCCTACTTCATCAATTCAAGGATCCTCAGACCGAGAACCCTGGGAGGGAGCGTGGATCTCCAGCTGCGGATCTATGACCGCTGGATCGTGCCCGTTGCCCGGCGGGTGGAAAAAGTCATGCGCTTGCCGTTCGGCCAATCCCTGGTGGCCTGGGCCACACCGGGCGAGCCAGGACCGGCCGCTTCCTAGAGCCGGTAGATACCCGCGCGCGATTCGACGTCGTAAACGAGTCGTTCCGACCGGGACAGCATGCCCTCGAGCAGGATGCGGCCGGCTGGCGAGGAGGGCCGACTCTTGCGCCGCGTCGCGTAGAGTTGTTCCAGGATGACCGGGTTGTAGAGCACGTGCGTGAAGCCTCGCTCGCGCAAGCGCTGCCTCAGCGTTTCGCTGTCGCCGCACTCCTCCGCCATTGCCAGCGCCAGCTCGGGCTCCCAGAAGGTGCTGTAGCGGGATTTCCTGTGGAGGTGAAATAGCGCGGCCTCCCCGACGGCGAGGACGTAGGCCTCGGACGGGAGCAGGCGGTCGCCGGCGACCTGCACACGATAGGAATCCAGCGCGCGCGTCATGTAGGACGCCAAGGGTACCGCTCCACTGTGGACACGCAGGAATCCCACCTCGCGGTCGACCAGCATCACCGCGGAATACCCGGACACCACGACCAGGGCCACGGCCGAGAACCGGAGCCATCGAGGCCGGAACGGCAACGACGCGGCGCCGACCGAGGCGCCAAAGACGACTAGCGGGAGGAGATAGCGGGCCTGGTGATTTCCAAGGAGCGACCAGAGCCCGACACCGAGGAACCCCGTGATGGTGGCGAGGAGCGCCGGCCTGTTGTCCCGCCCGGCTTCGAGCGCCGCCAGGAGGCAGAGGACAAGCAGGAAGGGGCCGATGGGACCATCCGTTCCATTGATGAACGTCTGGAAGAACGACGACAACAGGTGATGAAGATCGTTGACCGGACCTGCCAGCCCGTGGGGCAGATTGGGCAGCGCGTGGGGAAACTGCGAATAGGGAGCCTGGCCGGAGAGGAGCGCGCGGGGGAAAAGTTCGCCGCTGAGCAGGAAGCTTCGGGCCATCCAGAGCGCGGGCAATGTGGTCGCGGCGGCCAGGAATCGTGCCACCGGCAGGAGGCGCGGGCGGGACTCGATGAAGAGGACGAGCGCAAGAGGGCCCAGAAGAAAGGCGGTGGTCGCCTTGACGGCAAAGGCGGCGCCGGTGAGCCATCCCGCCATGCCCATGCGACCCTCGAGCAACGCGCGCGAAGCGGCGATCGCTACGGCGCACGCGAAGAGGTCGTTCTTCGTGAACGCCACGAGATTCACCAGGATCGGGGACGTGAGCACGGCCGCGGCGATCCAGAGGCGTCCGGCCGCGCGCCGACGTTCGTCGAGCTCGCCGGCGCGGCCATCGGCCAAGAGGGCGCATTGGTGCGCCAGTGCGGCGAAACTCAGCGCTCCGAACAGGTTGGCCGCGGTACCGGTGCGGTCCAGGATCAAGAGCGGCGCCAGTCCCAGTTCGTACAGGTGGGGGAAGTGGCCGTAGGGAGACAGGTTGGCGGGCAGTATGGTTCCCTGGATCAGGTATTGATCAGGCAACCAGAGATGGTAGACCAGCGCATCCATCTCCGCCGGCGGCAGGAACGAAGCGGACAGAGCCCAGAGAAAGGCGATCGAGGCGGTCACGACGACCAGCAGGGAGGGGAGTTCGCGGGGAATCGAAAATTCCGACACGGAGGAAAACGGTCTTCGCCCGGGCAGCATCGCGAGGAATGCGAATCCCAGCGGCAGTGCCGCCGTGGCCGCGCCGAGAAGCCCGAGGAATCCGATCAGCATGATCCAGAGCGAGACCGCGAGGTATCCCAGGACGAATCGATCCGACCATGCGTCGGCCCTGGCGGTTCGCGCGCCGATCAATCCGCCGATCGTCAGGGTGGCCGCCAGGCCGATGACGGCCGCCAGGAGCGGTCGCAGAGCGGCGGCCAGGGCGGGCGCCTCGCGGGAATCCAGGACGAGGGCAAGGGTCGTCAGGGTGGCGGTCGCGCCCAGGAGAAGGGATTGCATCCTGGGACTGGTGATCAAGCGGACTGGTTCCAGGATGGTCGAGCCGCAGGACTGCCGCGTCTATCCTCGCGTGGCGCGAGCATGCGTCCGCTTCATGACGCCGAGCGAGACAAAGGCCATGGCGCCCATGGCAAAGAGCACTTCAGAGGCGAACAGGGTCGCGTACAGCCCCAGGAGGACGTGATGCACCGCCGTCGGGATCCATCCCGCGCTGTGCATCACGTATCCCACTCCCGCACAGGTCCCGAGGATCGGCGGAAGAGTCGCGAGAAGGAGGAAGAACTTCAGCGGGTTGTAGAGAAGTATCACTTCCGAGATGATCTGGAGGCTACGCAGGATGTCCCTCGACCATTTGACCTTGGACCGGCCGATTCGGGCCTCGTAGGAGATGGGCACGAATCCGACGTGAAGTCCCTCCAGGAGGGCAATCAGGGTGATCGTTGTCGTGAACGAGAAACCGACCGACATCGAGAGTCGATGCTCCAGGGCGAACTCTCTGCGGAACAGCCGCATGCCGGAATTGATGTCCGGGATACGACAGCCAGCCGTGAATTCAGCCAGCCCCTTGAATACCATCCTCGATAGCCGCTTGACCACGGAACCGTGGTAGTGGCGTCCCGTTCGCTGACCGACGACCATGTCGAATTCCCCGGCCTTCGCGAGCAGAGTTTCAAGCTCCGAGGGGGAATACGTGCCGTCCGCGTCGAGAATGGCGATCCAGTCATGCCTGGCCGCCCTGATGCCCCGGAGGATACTGAATCCGTAGCCGCGATTAACCGGGTTTCGAATGATCGTTGCGCCCGCGGCACCGGCTTCATGACCTGTCTGGTCGTCTGAGCCGTCGTCAACGACGATGATCTCGTGCGTGACTCCGAGCCGATCCAGGACCTGCCGGCACTCCCTCACGACACCGCCGATCGCGTGTCCCTCATTCCACGCAGGGATCACAAGAGTGAGTGTCTGCAAGATCTTCACGAATTTCGCGCCATTATCCGGTGATTGACCGGGACCGGCAACTCGAAACAAGAAAGTCCCGCCATTGGCTTTGACGGCCCTGAAAATCCACTCGTAGAATCGATCGCAATCGTGTGGATTGGCTCTCGATCGCGGGCGGTCGTCACCGGGATGCGATCATCCGGACCCCCTGTCGCGGGCCTGATCATCCTTCTCGCGGTGGCCGCGTGCTTGCTCCTGGCTGGTCTCTCCGAGCAGGGGATATTCATCTTCGACGAGGCGCGTTCCCTGGTAGAGGCCCGCGAGCTCGTATGGAACGCTCAAAGGGCGTTGCGCGGCGAGTTTCCCTCGCTCCGGGTCGTGGTTCCACCGCCGCCGCCGGCGCCCAGTTTTGTCATCGGCGAGATGTCCAAGCCGCTGATGCTCCTTCTTCACGCCTTCGCGGATACCCCGGCCGTCGCCCTGAGGATCCAGGTGTTGTTTGGCCTGGCGACTCTCGTGCTGCTCATGGACCTTGCGCGATTGGTCGGTTCGAGGCCCGATCGGATCGTATCGGCGCTCGTCCTGTGGGCCGGTCTGTTCTTCGCCACATCTCCGGGGCATACTTATTTCTCGCGCACGCTCTTTCCCGATGTCGAGGCGCTCTTTTTCTTTTTACTGGCCCTGCGCCTGCACGGTCATGCGTCCATCGACGCGCGCCGCTACGCGCTCGGGCTTGTCTGTGGCGTCGGATTTCTATGCCACCCCCGCTTTGTCTTCTACCTTCCCGTCCTGTTCCTCGCTGATTATGCCTCCTTGAAGAGAATCCCTGCTCTGCTCCAGGCGGCCGCGGGATTCTGCTCGCCCCTGATCCTGACCGAGGTTGTCTCCGTGTTGATGAAGCATGGCGTGGAAGCGGGCGGAGACCCCTGGTCGTTCGGCACGTACAGCGAGCGCCTCCTTTACTATTTCGACCTGGCCCAGGGCGGACTGGCGTTCAGTCGGCCGTTCTTCGGGATCGAATACCTGGGCCACGTCGAGGGGTGGGGCCTGTGGGCGCTCTTCCTGGTCGGGTTTGTGTACCTGGTGTCGAGTCGCGATCGCGTGGGCCGCCTGTGGGCCGTCGCCGCGGCTTACTTTGTCATCCTGGGGTCCTTGTACGAGCAGGATTTCCTTCCCGGGGAACGCCTGGGGCGGATGGTCTACCCGGCGATCCCGTTCATGGCATTGACGGCCGGCGTCGGCGCCCAGGTTCTATCACGTCGCCGCCTTACCATGCCCCTGCTCGCGATCCTCCTGGTCAGCGTGGCGTGGCAGCGCGCGCCTGTTCTCGGCGAGATCGTCTCCATGAGATCGGATCAGCAGGAGGTCTTCGAGGCGGCACGGGGGGCGACGGGTGCAAGGCGATTCCTGAGCGACCAGCCCTATCACGGCATCCTGTACGCGGGGCATGACCACTATGCCTTTCTCGCGCAGCCGCGCGCGGACACCATTGCCGTGGTGGTCTTCGACAGAAAGCGCATCGGCCGCCTTCGCTTCGGCGCGCTTCTTCCGGAGGAACCCCAATTCCTGGTGCGTCGCAGCCACCGCCCGAGCCGGCTCCAGGAGTTCGAGGAGTTCACGGGAGATTTCATTGCGTCGGATTCAAGCGGGGTCCTCCCGCCTGCCGCCGTCTACCTTCTTCCGCCCACGGATTCGCAACCGACCATACGGTGGTTTTGATCCGGCCTGGCTTTCGCCGGCACTATTCCAGCGGTCCCGGTCGCTTCTTTCCCAGCTTGATGGCCTGGACGATGATGTCGAGGGCCTGGAGGAACTTGGAGCGATCTTTCTGCTCGAATGGGGGCGGCCCGCCGCGGCCCTCGCCTCGGCTGAGTCGTCCTTCGCGCATGTGGTGCATGAGGTCGCGGGTGATGAGCGCGTCGCCGATGCTCTCGGGAGTGAACTCGCGGCCCTTGTGGCCGAGGACGCGCGCGCCCTTGGTGAGGCAGCGCGCGGCCAGGGGAATGTCGGCGGTGATCACGATGTCGTCCTCGACGACCCGTTCCACGATCCAGTCGTCGCTGGCGTCGAAGCGATCGTTGACAATCTCGAGCCTCAGCCAGGGCTCGTTCGGGGTGCGGAACGGGGAGTTGGCGACGACGGTCACGTTGAGGCCGAGTCGACGCGCGACGCGGTAGACTTCCTCTTTGACCGGGCACGCATCGCCATCGACGTAGACGTGGAGCACGGCGCGATGAGAAGCGGGCTAGCCGCCTAGAGCAGGCGCCGTCGGCGACGACGGGGCGCGGGGCCGGGATTGCGGGGACCGGCGCCGGGCGCACCGGAGTGCGCGCCTGAATGCGCGCCTGAGTGCGAACTCACTGAGCGCGGATGAGACGAGCCGCCCCCGGGACCGCCGGACGAGCTGTAGCCAGTTGCGTGCCCGTGGCCGGAGGAACTGCCTCGTCCGCCGCCGCTCGATGAGCGGGCTGCGCGCGCGTTGCGGCCGCCGCCGGCATGGGCCCTGGCGCCGCCGCCGGCGCGTCCGCCACCGCCGCCTCGGGGCGGCCTGGGATCGCGGGCGAACTCGGTGTCTCGACCCGGCGCCTTGGCGTCGTAGTCGAAGCCCTCGACGCGCTTACGGGCGATGGTCGCCTTGAGCGTCCGCTCGATGTCGCGGACCGTGGCCGTGTCCTCGTGCGTGACGAACGTGAACGCGTCGCCGGTCCGGGTCATGCGTCCCGTCCGCCCGATGCGGTGCGTGTACGCGTCGACGGTGTCGGGGATGTCGTAGTTGATGACGTGCGAGATCGTGGAGACGTCGATGCCGCGCGCGGCGATGTCGGTGGCGACCAGGATGCGGTACGTGCCGTCGCGGAACCCGTTCAGGGACTCGGTGCGCCGCGACTGCGAGAGGTTGCCCTGGAGCTCGGCGGCCTTGTAGCCCTTCTGCGCCAGGGTCCGGGCCACGCGCTTGGCGCGGTGCTTGGTCCGGGTGAAGATGAGGACCGAGCCGGTGGGCGTGTGCTTGAGGATCTCGAGGAGCA
>CAZJQD010000013.1:0-76453 GCA_964548165.1 uncultured bacterium | reverse complement strand
GGCCGTCCTGTTGGGTTGGCCGTCGAAGGCGCCCGAACCGCGCATCACGCCGTCTCCCTCGTATGCGCCCTTCATCGCGGCGGCGACCAGGGTCTCGCCCTCGGGATGGATGACGGGGACGACATCCAGGCCATGAGCGCGGGCAAACTCGAAGTCGCGCTGATCATGGGCGGGGACGGCCATCACCGCGCCGGTGCCGTAATCCATCAGCGCGTAGTCGGCCACGAAGAGCGGGTGCTCTCTTCCCGTGAAGGGATTGACGAAGTTGCGCCCGAGCGCGAAGCCGTGCTTGGGCTTGGTGGCGTCGGTGCGATCCTGGGACGAGAGCCGGGAGACCTGGAGGCGGAACGCGCGCAGTCCCTCCACGCGATCCGGCGCCACGAGCTCGTCGACGAGCGGATGCTCCGGGGCCATCACCAGGCACGTGATCCCATAGACCGTGTCCGGGCGGGTCGTGAAGGTCTCGATGACGCGATCGGAGCCGGCGGCCGGGAAGCGGAGGATCGCCCCGTCGGAGCGCCCGATCCAGTGCCTCTGCATCTCCTTGACGTGATCGGGCCACCCGGTCAGCGCATCAAGGTTGGCGACGAGACGCTCGGCGTAATCCGTGGTCTTGAGGAACCACTGCTCGAGGTTGCGGACGACGACGGGGGTGTCGTCGTGGCGCCAGCACATGCCGTCGTGCACCTGTTCGTTCGCCAGCACCGTCTCGCACTTCGGGCACCAGTTCACGGGCGCGGCCTTGCGATACACCAGGCCCTTCTCCCAGAACTTCAGGAAGAACCACTGGTTCCACCGGTAGTAGTCGGGCATGCAGGTGCGCGTCAGGCGGTGCCAGTTGTAGGAGAACCCCATCCGCTTCATCTGGCCGACCATCTCGTCCATGCGCCCGAGCGTCCACTCGCGCGGATGACGGCCGCCCGCGTTCGCCGCGTTCTCGGCCGGGAGCCCGAAGGCGTCGAAGCCAATGGGGTAGATGACGTCCTTGCCCTGCATCCGCTGGAAGCGGGCGATGGCATCGCCGATCGTGTAGTTGCGGACATGGCCCATGTGGAGCTTGCCGCTGGGATACGGGAACATCTCGAGGCAGTAGTACTTGGGGCCGCCCGTCACCCGGTCAAAGACGCCCTCGCTCAGCCAGCGTTCCTGGATCCGGGCCTCGCTCTGCCTGGGGTCGTACCGCACTACTCCTTCACCCGGAAAGCGATGACCGTGACGTTGTCGGGCGCCCCACGCTCCAGCGAGAGCGCGACGAGGTCTCGGGCGGCATCGGCTGGCGCCTTCTTCATCTGCTCGGCGATCTCGGGGAGCGTCACCACGCGATGCAGGCCATCCGAGGAGAGGAGAAACGTGTCGCCGGGCTGGAGGTCGAGGAAGTCCATGTCGGGCGCCGGGAACTCGGGCGACCCCAGGGCCTTCATCAGGACGCTCCCCCGCGGATCGTGCTCGGCCGCCTCCGGCGTCATCCGTCCCGCCTTCACCTGTTCCTGGACCCACGTGTGGTCCTCGGTCAACTGAGCGAACTCGCCGTTCCGCAACCGGTAGATGCGGGAATCGCCGGCATGAATCGTGATGGCCTGGTCGCCGCGGCAGTACACGGCGGAGAAGGTCGTGCCCATCCCCTCGTGCCCGTCCTTGTGCGAGTACTCCAGGATCACCTGGTTGGCCCGCGCGACGGCGTCCCGGAGCACGAACGGCAGGTCCCTCTGCCCCTGGGCCTGCTCCTCGAGCTGTTCGGCGAAGACGTCCACGGCCAACTGGGACGCCACCTCACCGGCCGCCTCCCCGCCGCATCCATCCGCGACCGCGGCCCAGAAGTCGCCGTGCCACGTCAGGAAACGGTAGTTGTCCTCGTTATTCGAGCGGACGCAACCCTTGTCGGTGCCGGCCGCCGCCTCGATCTCCAACCGCCCTGTCGCCATATCGACCCCGAGAATAACAGAAGAGCGTCGGGCCTGTGGAAATTTTCCCGACCCGGAGTGCGATGCGAGCAAGCCAGGGGACGAGGGCGAACGATTAGAACTGCACGCGGACGAACCCCTGGACGGCCTGGTCGTTGTGCGCATAGAGCGTGCCGACCATGAGGTTGCGATCCAGGGTCACGTTCGCCGAGGCTTCCATCCTCTGGATGTTGATGTCTCCCGTGTAGCTGAGCCGTTCACCCGTGATCGTGCCCCCGAACCCGTTCTTGCTGACGGTCACCCGGAGGCGATCGGAATAGCCCAGCATCAGTCGAGGATCATCCAGCCGGGAGAGGTCGTAGCCGGCGCGCACCGAGGTGCCGAGGAGCCCCGGGCTGACGGCGACGGGCTTGAGCGCGTGGAGCGTCCCGATGGTGGCGGCCGCGGTCGCCGCCGTGATGCCCACCCCCTGGCGAAACTCCTGCTGTTCCACGCCGAGATGGGTCACGAAGTCCTCGACGCTGTCATAGCGCTTCTCCAGCGCGTCGAAACGGTCCTGGTACTCGTCGAGAAGTTCCTGGAGCGAGCGGTCCTCGAGGCGGCGCAGGGTGGACGTGACCTTCTGCAGGGCGCGCAAGGCGAGGCGGCGACTGCGCGGCTCGCCGGCGGCGGGATCATAGCCATCCAGGGAACTGCTGACCCGCGAAGCCTCGGTCGGCTCCATGTAGCGGGCGCTCGTCGCCGAGGCCAGGGTCAGCCGCGTCTCGACGCCGGTGGGCGCCGGACCGAAACTGGTGGTCACCTGGGTGCGACTCCCGGAGCAACCGGCAAAGAGCGCACCCAGGAGGAGGAATCCGGCGGCGATGAGGCCGCGCCCCCGCGTCCAGGTTGTCGTCACAGCGCCCAAGATCACTATACGCCCTATCGGCATTCTCCCGCTGGCCGCTCGATGCCCAAAATTGCGTAAAAAAGGTACGCTGTGGAGAAGAACAGTAAACTGCGCGACTACGGCGCGGGCGCGCGTCAGACGCGGGCGAGGGTCAGGCGATCAGGTGAGAGAGAAACGAGGTGCCGGCGCTGGGCGTCACGCCGAAATTCTCAGCGATGGTCGCTCCGATGTCGGCCAGGGACGACCGCGTGCCGAGGTGGCCGCTGGCGATGCGGGGGTGCCAGCAGAGAATGGGGCAGTACTCGCGGCAGTGATCGGTGTGGCTGTCGGTGGGATCGTTGCCATGGTCGGCGCAGAGGATCAGGAGATCGCCCTCTCCAAGCGCGGCCATCAACGAGGGCAGGGCCGCGTCGAACTCCTCCAGGCAGCGCGCGTAGCCGGGCGCATCCTGGCGGTGTCCATAGACCATGTCGAAGTCGACGAGGTTGACGAAGACGAACCCGGTCTTCACCTCGGAGAGACCCAGGAGCGTCTTGGCGATCCCGTCGGCGTTGTCCTTGGTCTTGTGATTCCGGGGAATGCCGCGCCCCGCGAAGATGTCCTGGATCTTTCCCACTCCGAGGACCGGTATGCCGGCCTCGGTCAACCGGTCGCAGACCGTGGGCACCGGCGGGAAGAGCGAATAGTCGTGACGATTCGATGTGCGCTTGTAGGCGCCCGACTTCCCCGTGAACGGTCGCGCGATGACGCGCCCGACTTCCCAGGGTCCCGCCAGGATCCTGCGAGCGGCCTCGCAGGCCTTGTAGAGCCGCTCCAGCCCGAAGGTCTCCTCGTGAGCGGCAACCTGGAAGACGGAGTCCGCGCTGGTGTAGACGATGGGCCGGCCCGTGCGGCAATGCTCGTCGCCGAATTCCGTGATGACGTCGGTGCCGCTGGCAACCTTGTTGCCAAGAACCCCGTCGACTCCGGCCTCGCGGCAGAAGGCCTCGATGATCTCCGGCGGAAATCCCCCCGGGAAGGTGTTGAGCTTGGTGGGAAGGACGCACGTCATCATCTCCCAGTGCCCGGACGTCGTGTCCTTGTTCGGCGCCGCCAGGGCGGCCCTGCCGATGACGCCCTCCGGCACCGCGACCGGCGGCACGCCGGCGACATCCGTGAGGTTGCCGAGCCCCAGCCGGCCCATGTTCGGCATCCGGAGTCCGCCGACCGCCGCCGCGGTATGAGCGAGCGTGTTGGAACCGGCGTCGCCGTATTCGGCCGCGTCCGGCATCTCGCCGATGCCGACCGAATCGAGAACCACCAGGAGAACGCGGGAGAAAGGAGGCGATACTGCGGGCAAGATCAGTAGCCCTTGCTTTCCGACTTCTTCCCCGTCGCGATGGAGATCGACGCGGACGCGCCGATGCGGTTGGCTCCTGCGGCGATCATCTTCTGAGCGTCCTCCGTGGTCCGGACTCCGCCCGAGGCCTTCACGCCGTAACCCGGGCCGACGACCTTGCGCATGAGCGCGATGTCCTCGGCCGTGGCGCCGCCGCCGGAGAATCCGGTCGAGGTCTTGACGAAGTGGGCGCCGCCCGACTTCGAGAGCTGGCAGGCGACAACCTTCTCTTCCTCGGTCAACAGGTGCGTCTCGAAGATGACCTTGACCGTCCGGCCCTTGGCCGCCTCCACGACGGCCTCGATGTCATGCTTGACCTTGTCATACTCGCCCGCCTTCAGGGCCCCGATGTTGATGACCATGTCGATCTCGTCGGCGCCATCGGCGACGGCGTCGCGCGTCTCGGCCGCCTTCGCGCCCGTCGTCGTGGCGCCCAGGGGAAAACCCACCACGGTGCAGACGAGGACGCCCGAACCCCGAAGCAGCCGCTTGCAGAGCGCGACGTTGCCGGGGTTGACGCAGACGGACTTGAACTTGTACTCGCGCGCCTCGGCGCAGAGCTTCTCGATCTCGGCCGGTGTCGCCGTGGCCTTCAAGAGCGTGTGGTCGATCATGCCGGCCACCTTGTTGGTCCCGTGCGAGGACTCCGGCGCCCCCGCCGTGCCGATGCGGCAGGCTCCAGCCTCGAAACACTGCTCGATGGCCGTCTTCACCTTCGCCGCGCACGGGGCGCAGGAAGGATCATCGGCCAGGGCGGAATTGATGAACTCGCCGAGGTTCTCGATGACGGGCGCGCACTCGATCGATGCCGATGGCGCCCAGGTCGCTCCCGCCGGCGCCGGGCGCCCGCAGGAAGCGCCCGCGACCGCCGAGGCGGCCGTGACCGATCCGCCGGAGACCGCGCCACCGAGGCAGGCCGCGGAGAGCTCGCGGATGTCGCACGTGCGCACGCCCACGCGCCCAAGCCGCTGGACGTGCTCACTGCCCACGGCCGCGAACTCCGGCGGCAGGTGATCGCCCCGCGTCACGGAGGCCAGCATGGAGTTGGTGGCGACCACGACGGGGATGCGGCGCACGAGGGCCGCGATCGCGATCGCGGAGGCCGGGTTGTCGGCGATGAGAAGCCCGATCTTGGCCGCGGTCGTCATCGTGCAGACCGGGTAGACGACGGCGCCCGCGGTCGCGAGCGCCTGGTCCGTGCCGGCGCCCGCGGATTCGCGGAGCACGGCGTCGGGGCGGACGCGGCGCGTGATCTCGTCGCCGACGCGCCCGTCCGCGCACCGCGTCAGGTAGACGGTGAGCGAGCCGAACCGGCCGCGCGCCTCCTGCAGCTGCGTCACGGCCTCGTCGATCCCCGCGGGACCGCCGGTCAGGACCGCCAGGAGCCCTCCGCCGGCGCGGGGCGCCACGAGGGGCCCCGTGGCCTGGCCCGAGAGCCTGCTGACAACCTCGCGCGTGATGCGCTCCACCAATTCGCGATCAATCTCCACCGTGCTCACACTCCTGTCCGTTCATTATGTTCGCCTCGTACCCCATTGCAACCGCCGGATCGACCCGACCACGGAGCGGCCGAAATCACGAACCCATCTCCGCGAAATGCGTCGTCTGGTTCCTGCCGTTGCGCTTGGAGTGATACAAGGCCGAGTCCGCCTCGTGGATGAGCTCCTCGCGCCGCTTCCCGAAACTGTAGGTCGCCAGCCCCACGCTCACGGAGAGCCGGATCTCGCCCGACGGCGTGCTGAAGGCGAAACCCTCCACGGTCGCCCGGAAGCGATCCCCCACGATGCGCGCCCCGTCCTTGTCCGTGTTGGGCAGGATGATGGCGAACTCCTCGCCGCCGTAGCGGCACGGGATATCCACCTCGCGGAAGACGCGGCGGACCAGGCGCGCCAGGGTCACGAGCACCGAGTCGCCGGCCTGGTGCCCGTACGTGTCGTTCACTTCCTTGAAGTGATCGATGTCGAGCATCAGGAGGGAGAGGGGCTGGCTGGTGCGCCGCGTCCGGACGATCTCCTCCTCCAACCTCTGGTGGAAATACCGGACGATGAAGAGCTTGGTGAGCCCGTCGGTGATGGCGAGATCGTAGAGGCGGGAGTTCTCGAAGGCGACCGCGGCGATCTCGGCCAGGGTCTTGAGGATCGGCTCGTCGGAATTATCGAAGTTCGTCCCGTCGCTCTTCTCGTGCAGGTTGACCACGCCGAAACAGCGCCCCTTCGCGACGAGCGGGAGCGCGAGGAGCGCGCCGCGAAGGCCCGAGGTCGCGGTGTGGGTCTTGTACTCCGCGCAATCGTCGAGCGAGTCGACGCGGATGACCTTCCCGGTCTCGATGACCTTCCCGGCAATGCCCTCCCCCACCTTCAGCCGGAGAAAGTTCTGGACGTCCGGGTGGAGTCCTCTTCCGCCCACGATCTCGATGAAGCCGGTGTCGGCGTTGAGGATCATCAGCGACATCTTGCCCACGCGCCCCAGCTCGCTGAACGCCCGGACGACGACGTCGATGACGCGCTCGCGATCGAGCTCCGAGGCCACCTCGCGCGACCATTCCTGAAGCGCCCGGATGCGGCCGATCTGCCGCTCGATGCGCGAGGCCATGTCGTTGAACGTGGTGGCCAGGGTCCCGAGCTCCTCGCCGCCCCACGCGTCCACGCTGACGCGGGTGGCGAAGTTCTGCTTGCCGAACTGCACCGCCCCGTCGCGCAACTGCTCCAGCGGGCGCGTGATCTTGCGGGAGAGCGCGAAAGCGATGACGACGCCGAGGAGCGCGATGCTGAGGGCGATGACGCTGAGCCGGAGCAGGATGCCGCGAACCTCCGTCTCGTGGTCGGAAAGGTTGAAGAGGACCGTCACCGTTCCGTGGACGGTGCCGCCGGCGATCGTCGTCAGTTCCTCGGTGCGCTCGTAGCGGTACAGGTCGGGAACGGTCGGAGGCGGCGAGGGGAAACTGACCACCACGGCATCCTCCGCGTCCCGGATCACGATGTGCGCCACATCGTTCTGGGCGTGCACCAGCCGTTGAAGAAGCCCGCTGAACTCCCCCAGGTGCAGGTTCGCCGTCCTCATCAGGAGGTGGGGCAGGACGATGAGCCCGATGGAGCTCGTGATGGTGGCGGCACGGCGATCCAGGTCCGCCTGCAGGGACCGCGAATGCTCGATGCGGACCAGGATGAGGTTGGCGGCAAGAACAAGCACAAGGAGGCCGGCGATGAAGAACGAGAGGCGGCTCCTTAGCGACATGCTAGAGGGTGGCCACGCGAAGGGCGAGGATCGCGATCCTCACCTGGTTTCATCCCGGATCCAGCGGGCTTCGGCGGTGCCCGTGATCGGGCCCGCCTGGCGCTTCCACCACTCCACCTCGAGCTCGAGCCAGATGCGGCCGGTGTCGCGCCAGTTCCGCGCGTCCTTGAACTGCGTGTACCCGTCGCCGCCGTACCCCAGGAATGAGTTGGTGGCGACGGTGTAGAACCGATCGCCCTCGAGCGGCTGCCCCCCGACCTCGATCCGGGTCACGCGGTCGCCCACGGCCCGATCCGGATCGTACCAGGCGCGGAGGCCCGAGAACTCGATCCCCGTGATCGCCCCGGAGAGCGACCCCTCGAGGATGGTCCGGAGGTCGCGGCCGGAAAGCTCCAGGGTCACGACCGTGTTGCCGAACGGGCTGACGGTGTAGAGATCGCGCAGGCGGACCGGACCCGCCGCCAGGTTGGCCCGGATCCCGCCCTTGTTCTGGAAGCAGACCTGCGTGCCCATCGCCTCGCGGACGATATCGGTCTGGAGGTTGCCGAGCCGGCTCGATCCGCCACCCCGGCCGCCGCGGTCGATGAGAACGGCGGCCGTCCCCACCACGACGTTCATCCGCTCGTCGATGTCGGCCAGCCAGGGCGCCAGGAACGTCGTCACGCGGGAGTCCTCGGGGTAGTTCTCGAGCTTGAGATCGACGACGCGGTACTCGAGCCCGGTCACGCGGGAGGCGCCGCGATCCCACCGGACCCGGACCTCGCCGACCGCGCGGCCGTTGGCGCCGGTCTGGACGATGGGAATGCCCGCGACCCAGAGCGGCGTGTCGAGGCGGGTGTGCGAATGGCCGCCGACGATGAGGTCGACGGGCGGACGGCCGCCGGCGCGAGCTGGGAGCGCGGCCGCGAGGCCCGCGGCCAGGCGCGAGTCGTGCTCGGTGCCGACGTGCGTGACGAGGATGATGACCTGGGCGCCGGAGTCGCGGAGCTGGCGGACGGCGGCGATGGCCGGGGGTAGTTCTCGCTCAGCCACCCACCCGTTCACGGGATCGACGAGCGCAACCTTCGCGAGATCCTCCGTCACGAGCCCCGCGATGCCGATGCGGACGCCCTGGCGCACCAGGATCACGGGCGCGGGAATCTCGCGAGGGCGCCCCCCCGCCCGCGCGTCCACGACGTTCTCGGCCATCAGGGGAAAGCGCGCATCCGCGAGGAGTCCTCGCAGGTTGTCGACCCCATGATCGAACTCGTGGTTGCCGATGGCGCCGGCGTCGTAGCCGAGCAGGTTCATCAGCGCGATCGAGAGCTTGCCTTTCGTCTCCGTTCCCTCCGGCGTCCCCTGGTAGATGTCGCCGGCATCCAGGAGCAACACCGCCGAGTCGCCGGCGGTTCGCCGCCAGCCGTCGACGAAGGTCATGAGCGCGGCGGCGCCGCCGAGGCGGGGCGGGGCGTCGGGCGCCGATCCGGGAGCGCGCACCGGGCGATGGCCGCCGTGGCAATCGTTCGTATGCAGGATGACCAGCTCCACCGTTCCACCCCGCGACGCCGGCAGGCTCGCGCACCCGGCGGCGAGAAGAAAGAAGAGCGAGAGAACGGATCGAAGCCTGCCCTCGAATGGTTTGATCGGGGGGCGCCTACTCACGGACGATCCTCACGCCGTACTTCTCCGCGACATCCCAGGCCAAGGGCGTGACGCGCGCGCGCTTGCCGACGCGTAGCACGTTGTCGCGAAACCGCGCCTGCTCGACATCAGCGGCGGTGACCAGGCGGCGGACCGAGACCGCCCCGGTCGGGGCCGGTCGCTCGGCGCGCGGCCGACCGTCCAGGGAAGCGATCACTTGGGCCAGCACGGCCTCGACGACGGCCTCGACGTCCTTGGGGCGCCGCGGGGGAACGACGGTCTCCTGGAGCGAGACGCCGAGATGCGCGGCGCGTTCGCGCGCGGCCGGCGTAATAATCCCGCCCGCCGCGACGGCAAGGGTTCGTGATCCGCGGCGCCAGGCGGCGACGACCTGGGACTCGGAGAGGACGGAGCGGCGGATCCGAACGCCGGACCGGGCCGAGGAGAGCGAGCGCAGGACCTCCTCCTCGACGAACCTCCGAATCTCCTCGTAATTCACGGGCGATCACTCACGACCGTCCCGGCAAAGCCGGGCCGGTCGCCGAGGGGGGCGAGCGACGATCTCCCCCCACGGCTTTCTCGCATCCGCGAGCGCCGATCGTTGCGGATTCCCCCCATCGCGTTCACTGGGCAAGACACGACTTGTGACCGGCCAGTGAAGTTTCAACCATTAGAAGATCGCCTTCATGAGCTCGGGGTGCGGTTGCGGGATGACGATCGAGGAATGAAGGAGGCCGTGCGTCTTCGCGACCGCGGTCGCGGCGGCCATCGCGTCGTTGACGGGGCCAACGGCGCCCGTGAGAACGAAGAAGCCCTTGCCGCCGATGCCGGTCGCGAGGCGGGCCTCCACGAGCTTCACCTCGGCCGTCTTCACCGCCGCGTCGGCGGCGCGGATGAGGCAGGAGACCGAGAACGATTCCAGGACGCCGACCGCGTCGAGCTCGTCGACGGTGACCGCGCCCGCGAGCGCGGCAAAGACGTCCTCGTGGACGCGCGGGATGATGGTGGTGTCGACGAGCGTGGAGCCGACCTTCTTCTTTCCCGCCGCCAGCGCCGTCTCGATCGACCCGACCTCGCCGCGCCAGACGCTCAGGTACTTGCCCGGGCAGATCGGGTGCGCGTCGATGAGCGTCACCTGGGCGGCCTTGAGCATCGTGTCGGCGCCCTCGATGCCCAGGGCGATCGAGTTCGTCTCCAGCATGCCGATCGCCCATTCGGGACGCGCTTGTTCCTTCTTCATGACCAACACCTCATTTTCATTCACTCCTGATCTCCACGTATTCGCCTACGGCGCTGACTCTCCCGCCGATCGACGCGTGCACGCGCGCGCCCAGGACGCCCTCGGGAATCTCGCCCACGAGGTCCCCGGGCTTCACGAGATCGCCGGCCTTCACGACCGCCCGGGCGGGCGCGCCCACGTGCTGGGAGAGCGGAAGGCGCACCAGCTTCGCCGCAACGAGGCCGGTCGCCAGCGGGGCGGGCACGTCCCAGGCGCCGAGCTGAAGGCCCTTGATGAGCCGGTCCACGGGGATCTTGCGATCCTCGTAGGCCGGGTGCAGGGGCCCGTCCTGGCCCTTGAAGGGGTTCGGCGTCTTCGTCGCGATCATCTTGCGCTTGATGAACTGCATCACCTCGCGCGGCCTCAGGTCCATCGGGCAGGACCAGAGCGTGCAGATCCCGCACTCGCAGCAGATGGCGCCCGTCAACGCGTAGCCTTCCATCGGCGGCGGATCCGGCGTCATCGCCGTCTGGCGCATGGCGCGGTGAGGGAGGACGCGGTGACCCAGGACGAAGCGCGGGCAGTACTTGGTGCAGTCCTCGCAGACCGTGCAGGCCGAGGCCGCGCGCTTCCAGGAAATCCGCACGTTCTCCGTCCGCTTGAGAACGTACGGATGGTCCGCCGGGAAGACGAGGAGACCCGAGGTCTTCTTGGTGACGCTGGCCTCGACGGGCACGAATCGCCCCATCATCGGCCCGCCGTCGACAACCACGAACTCGTCGTCGAGCGCGCCGCCGGCAAGCTCCAGCGCGTCGGCAACCGGAAGCCCGACGGGTACCTGGAACGTGCCGGGGCTCCGCACCGCCCCGCCGACCGTGATGTGGCGCGACGTGACCGGGTTGCCGGCCGCGGCGTCCTCGATCCAGAGGAGCGTCTGGATGTTCTGGACCACGCACCCGACGTTCAGGGGCAGTCCGCCCTCGGGAATGATCCGGCCCGTGACCTCGAAGACGAGCGTCACCTCGTCGCCGGCCGGGTAGAAGGCCCCGAGCGTGTGCAGCTCGACGCCCTGGGCGGCCGCCACCGGGGACAAGGCCTTGATCGCGTCCTTGTACTTCTCCTTCAGGCCGATGACGGCTCGCTTCGCCCCGGTCGCCGCCTGGAGGCGCTTGAGGCCGGCGACGAGCTTCTCGGGATAACGCGCCATCAACTGCTGGTCGACGCGGAGCAGTGGTTCGCACTCCGCCCCGTTCGCGATGACGATCTCGACGGAGCTGGCTGCCTTGACGTGGGTGGGAAAGCCGGCGCCTCCGCCGCCGACGACTCCGGCGAGGCGCGCACAATCGGCAAGCGAGGACGAGCGTACGCCCTCCCCCTTCGGCGCGCCGCCCGGCCCCGCCGGCGACGCGTGGGGGACGACCACTAGTAGATCCTAAGCGCCCCGACGAGCGCCAGGCGGCGCTTGCGCGCGAAGTTGCGCGGCGTGGTGCAACCCTCGCCCGTCGGCGTCGTGATGCTCCAGGCCGTCGGGCCCTCTCCCTCCAGCCCGAGACCGTTGTAGCAGGAGCCGTTGACGATGAAGATCGAGCAATTCGCGGCGCGACCGAAGTTCGTGATGCGGTCGAGGTTCGTCGAGTGCATCATCGCGGTGTGTGAATACCCGTGCTCGGCGTCGAGCGCGGCCGCGAAGGCGGCGTCGAAATCAGGAACGCGGACCACCGGCAGGATCGGCATCAGCTGCTCGGTCTGCACCAGGGGGTGCTTCGGGTTGTTGCCGACGTCGCAGAAGAGCACCTTCGTGGCGGCGGGGATGGTCAGGCCGATCCGGGCCGCGAGGACGGAGGCGTCGCGTCCGACGGAATCCTTGCGAGCGCGCGCGCGCGGGCCGTGGGGGCCCTCGTAGCCGTCGAGGCAGGTCTTGAGGAGCTTGTCGAGTTCGAACGGGCGAAGCTCGTAGCCGCCCGCCTTCTTCATCTCGGCCTTCAGCCCGTCGGCCACGCTCTCGACGACGAACACTTCTTTCTCGGCGATGCAGACGATGTTGTTGTCGAGCGAGCAGCCGTCGACGATCTTCTGACCCGCCTTCGCGAGGTCGGCGGTCTCGTCGACGATGACGGGCGGGTTGCCGGGCCCGGCAGCCAGGCACCTCTTCCCTGACTTCAGGGCGTCCTTGATCACGCCGCCGCCGCCGGTAACGCAGAGAAGGCGGATGGTCGGGGATGTGAACATGACCTGGGCCGCTTCCAGGGTCGGGTTGGCGACGGTGGCCAGCAGGTTGCGGGGTCCGCCGTTGTCGATGATGGCGCGGTTCAGGAGCGTCAGGCAGCGGATCGAGACGCGCTTGGCGCCGGGGTGCGTGTTGTAGACGATGCTGTTGCCGGCCGCCACCGCGAGGATGGCGTTGTTGGTGATGGTCTCCGACGGGTTCGTCGAAGGCGTGATCGATCCGACGACGCCGAACGGGGTGTATTCCTCGAGCGTGACGCCGTGATCGCCCGAGTACGCGACGTGCGGCAGTTCTTCGGTACCGGGCGTGCGGGTCGCGGCGAGGATGTTCTTCTTCACCTTGTGCTCGACCCGGCCCATCCCCGTCTCCTGGACGGCGAGCTCGGCCAGCTCGCGCGCGGCGTCGACGATGACCTTGCGCATGGCGGCGATGATGAGGTTGCGCTTCTCGATCGTGAGAGACACCCACTGCTTCTGGGCCGCGGCCGCGGCGGCGATGGCGTCTTCCATGCGCGTGAAGACGCCGTCCGAAGCCTCCGGAAGCGTCGCCGCCGGGGCCTCGGCGCCGAGGCGCGTCATCACCTTGCGCGTGATCGCCGCTATCTGTGCGTCATCAATTGCCATAGCTGATTCCTCAAGACGGTCCCCTCACCCTGCCCGGTTCGACCGCGCACTGCCCGGCAGGACAGTATCCTGTCCCGCCGGGCCGCTCAGCCTTCGCCGGGCTGCCAGGCGTTGGGGTGCAGTTCCTTTCCGGCGATATCGACGGAATCGATGATCGCGGAGACGGCCGCGTCGATGGGCGTGCCTTCCTTGGGATACGCCAGGCGCGCGGAGGATCCGGCGACGAGGAGCACCACTTCATTGGCGCCCGCGCCCACCGTGTCCGCCGCGACGACGAACGTTCCCTTCGGCTTGCCGGCCATATCGCATTCCTCCACCACCAGGAGCTTGGTGCCCTGAAGCTTGGGAGACTTGCGGGTGGCGACGACCGTGCCGACGACGCGACCCAGCTTCACCGATGGACTACTTGCTGCCGTCCTCGGCAACGCGGATCGGGAAGACGTCCTTGATGTTCGGGTGCGGGCGCGGAATCACGTGCACCGCGACCAGCTCGCCGACCTTCTCGGCCGCGGCGGCGCCGGCATCCGTGGCCGCCTTGCAGGCGGCAACGTCTCCGCGAACGAAGGTGGTGACGAGCCCGCCGCCGACCTTCTCGAATCCGACGACGATCACTTTCGCCGCCTTGACCATGGCGTCGGCCGCCTCGACGGCGCCGACCATGCCCTTTGTCTCGATCATCCCAAGAGCTTCCACAAGAACCTCCTCCAGAAAATTGAAGCCTGCCAGACTACCGCCTGACGACGACGCTGGCAATATCCTCCATCCGTCCGACCGATGCAAACCGATTCACGGCCGGAAGCCACCATCCTGTGCGTTTCCGCTCGCACTCCTACCTCTGGATCTCCACGTGGTCGCCGTTGTGAAGCCCCAGTGCGTTGGCCTCGTCGGTATCCACGTGGATCTCCAGCTTGAACTCCGGGTGAACCCGGACCAGCACCTGCTCCAGGACAGCGCCGCGCTCGCCCGCGACGCGCACCCGGACCAGTTGGCGATCCTTCAGCCGGAGCGCCTCCGCTTCCGACGTATGGCAGTGGATGTGCCGCCCCGCGATGATGACGCCCCTCGGAATCACGACCGTGCCCGCCGGACCGATCAGCGTGCATCCGGGGGTGCCCTCGAGTTCGCCGGACTGCCGGACCGGCGGATCCAGCCCCAGCTGGATGGCCTCCGTCCGCGAAAGCTCCACCTGGGTATACTTGCGCTCGGGGCCGATGAGCCGGACGCGCTGGATCTGCCCCTTGGCCGTGACGACCGTCAGCGTCTCGTTGCAGGCGAACTGGCCGGGCTGCAAGAGCGGCCGCAAGGAGGTCAACCGCTTGCCGGGGCCGAAGAGGATCTCCGTGTGCTCCCGGGTGAGGTGACCGTGCCGATTGGAGACACCCACGACGACCATGCGCGTGGGAGCGGGGTTGACGAGCGGGGTGCCGGCAATGTTGCGGACAATCTCGTCCACCATGCG
Organism: uncultured bacterium; assembly: GCA_964548165.1. Lineage (GTDB taxonomy): Bacteria > UBA8481 > UBA8481 > UBA8481 > UBA8481 > CAZJQD01. The sequence goes on along the minus strand of CAZJQD010000013.1, from coordinate 61,903 downwards.
GCTCAACCCGGCGTCATCCATGCCCAGAGCCTAGATCGCCCGCCGATAATGTCAACCGGCTGTCACAGGCCCGGGTTCTAACCGGCCATGGCCTCTGCTACACTCGCGCCGTGAAGCTTGTCGTCCTTTTCGCCGCGTCGATGGCGGCCCTCGTCGTATTCGTGCCCTTCTACCTCACCTGGCTCAACATGAGACCGGTACGAGGCAGCGAGGACACGTCCCCGCGCCCCGAGGACTTCGGCATGACCTCCGAGACCCTCTACCTCGTGACCGTGGACGGGGTCCACATCCGCGCCTGGCTGATCGCGGGCGAGACCGGAGCGCCGTGCATCGTGCTCGTCCACGGCAAGGGCGGGGCCAAGCATGGACTCCTGTCCCTCGCGGCCGCGCTTCACCGCGACGGCTATCACGTCCTCATGCCCGACCTCAGGGGCCACGGCGAGAGCGGCGATGCGCCGATCACGTTCGGCCTGCGCGAGAAGCTCGACCTGCAGATCGCGATCGACGCCCTCAAGCGGCGACCCGCCGTCGACGCGTCGCGCCTCGGCGTCTATGCCCAATCGATGGGATCGGCCGCCGCCATCCAGGGAATCGCCGGCCATCCCGCCCTGCGAGGCATGGTCCTCGACTCCTCCTTCGATCGTCTCGACACCCTCCTCGTCGACCTCGGCGTCAGCTACTACAAGCTTCCCCGCCCCTTCGGCATCCTCGGCACGTGGGCTTATCGCCTGCTGACAGGGAGCCCGGCGTCGGCCGTCGATAACGCGGCCCAGCTCGCGCGTCACCCCATACCGTGCCTCTTCTTTCACGTCTCCGAAGACATGACGATCCCGATCGCCCGGTCCCGGGCTCTCTTTGAGGCCGCCTCCGGGCCCAAGCTCTTCCTGGAAACGGGCGGCAACGGCCATGCCGGATCGTGGGGGCACAACCCCGCGAGCTTCGAGCGCACGCTGAGCGTCTTCTTCCGGTCGGTCTTCGCCGATCCGACCCCCCGCGATCTTTCCGCCGTCGAGGCCGCCTACCGGGACGAAGGCTTGCGCTAAAGTACACAAGCCCGAGGACGGGATCGTTGCCGTCCCTTCGCTTGCTTGCTATCCTCCCCGCCTGCCCGACGGGGGATCCTGCAACGAGGTGAGGTCAAGATGGCTTGGAGCGCGAATATCATCAATCGAGACGGAAAAGGTCGCCAGCAGGTGCTGACGCATTTTCCCGTGAGCATCGGGCGCGACCCCATGGCCTCCATCGCACTCGAGGACTCCGAGGCGTCGCGCAAGCATGCGCAGATCGATGAGGTCGGGGGCCAGTTGCGCATCACCGATCTCGGGTCTGCCAACGGAACCTTCCTGAACGGCCGACGGCTCTCCATGCAGACTCCGCTGACGGCGGGCGACCGCGTCAAGATCGGCGGGAGCACGATCGAGCTCTCGATGAAAGAGATGGAGGTCAAGCTCGACGAGGACACGGGCGCGCGCCAGCTCGACGTCCTCAAGAAGTTCGCGCTCAGCTCCCAGCCCAGCGACGGCGCCGCCGCCGGATCCGGCGAGGGCAAGTCGGGGTTGCTCGTTCGCATCGGCGGCGACAAGGCCGGGGAGGAGGGCCGCCGCGCCCTGCACCGCCTCGGCCTCCTCGGCGAGCTCGCCAATGCCCTCTCCACGGCCGACCACCTCGACGAGATCCTCAACCTCTTCCTCCAGGCCGCGCTCGATACCCTTCCGGGCGTCGACCGCGCCGCTGTCCTCCTGAGGAATCCGACGCGCGGCACCCTGGAGCTCGTCGCCTCCAAGTCCACGGCCGCCGCCAGCGGAAACCTGATGGTCTCCATGACGATCAGCCAGCACGTTTACACGACCGGCGAGGCGGTTGTCACGGAGGCCGCCCTGAAGGACGCCCGGTTCCAGGAGGGTCAGTCGGTGGTCCAGAGCCGCATCGGGTCCGTCGTTGCCTCGCCCATCACGGCCCGGCGCAACACCATCGGCGTCCTCTACTGCGGCAGTCGCCAGCACCACTCGGTGATCGAGGCCCACGACCTCGAGTTCCTCGCCATCCTCGGTTCCCTGGTCGCCGCGGCTTCGCTCGCCCACGCTCACCTCGACTCGCTGGACTGACCCCATGGCCGACGAGGACGATTTCGACTTCACCGACGTTCGCAAGTACCGCATTGTCCGCAAGATCGACGAAGGAGGCATGGGCGCCGTCTTCGAGGCGACCTCCTACGGCACCAACGGGTTCGAGAAGATCGTCGCGTTGAAGGTGCTCCGCGAGGAGCTGTCGCGGGACCCGGAGTTCATCGATCGGTTCGTCCGCGAGGCCAAGCTCGTCGCCGATCTCGTCCACGTGCACATCGTCCAGATCTACCACTTCGGTCAGACGGACGGGCGGCTCTACATCGAGATGGAGTACGTGCACGGCTCCGACCTGCGCGCGCTCATGGCCGCCCACCACGAGCAGAACCTGCCGATGCCCGTCGACCTCGCGGTCTACATCGCCTCCCGCGTCGCCCGCGGCCTGGAATACGCTCACCGCAAGCGCGACCGCAACGGTCAACTTCTCGGGATCGTCCACCGCGACGTCTCCCCCTCCAACGTGCTCATCGCCGGGGAGGGCGTCGTCAAGCTCGCCGACTTCGGCGTCGCCAAGGTCGTGACGGCGGGCGAGGCCGACGACCACATGCTCGTCGGCAAGGCGCGCTACATGGCGCCCGAGCACGCGGAGGGACGCCCGACCGATCCGCGCTCCGACATCTTCTCCCTCGGTATCGTTCTCTGGGAGATGCTGACCGGGCGCCACTGCATCGACGGGGACTCCACGAGCGTCATCCTCGAGAACCTCCGGACGCGGCCCATCCCCAACGTGAAGGACTTCCGCCCCGAGGTCCCGGACCGCGTCGCCACGATCCTGACGCGGGCCCTGAGACAGCATCCCTCGGAACGGTTCCTGCACACGGGCCTCTTCGCGGACGCCCTGGAGCAGGCCATCTACTCGGACGGCTTCGGGCCTACCTTCGTGACGATGGCCAAGCACCTGGCCACCTTCTTTCCCCACATCGCGGCCGTCCACTCGCCCCCGGAAGCCGACACGACCTGCATCGCCCAGCCGACCTCCGTCCAGACGATGACCCAGCAGACCCTGCTCTAAAGCGGCGAGCCCATGGGCCTCCTGGAACTCCGCTCCCTCGTCGGCATGCTCGTTCTCATCGGGATCGCCTGGGCGCTCTCCACGAATCGCCGGGCCATCTCGTGGCGGATCGTGATCGGCGGAACCGCCCTCCAGGTCGGTTTCGCGTTCCTCGTCTTGAAGACCGAGCCCGGGCGGAACTTCTTCTTCTTCTTCAACGACGTCATCGTCGCGCTCCTCGGATTCGCCAAGGCCGGCTCCCGGTTCGTCTTCGGCAACCTCGTCGACAACAACGTCCCGGTCGGCGTTCCCGTCGGAGGCATCGAGGACGTCATGGGTCCCGTCCTCCCGGGCGCGATCACGGGCATGGCCAACGCCGGCGCCTTCTTCGCCTTCTCGGTCCTCCCGACGATCATCTTCTTCTCCGCGCTCATGGCCGTGCTCTACCACTACGGCGTCATGCAACATGTCGTGAAGGCCTTCTCCTGGGTGATGGAGAAGACGCTCAAGACCTCCGGCGCCGAGACGCTCTCGGCCTCCGCCAACATCTTCGTGGGGCAGACCGAGGCGCCGCTCATCGTCCGCCCCTATCTCCTGAAGATGACGACCTCCGAGCTCTTCTGCGTCATGACCGGCGGATTCGCCACGGTTGCCGGCGGCGTCATGGCCGCCTACGTCGGGTTCCTCATGCACGAGTTCCCCCAGATCGCCGGGCACCTCATGGCCGCCTCCGTGATGTCGGCGCCCGCCGCCCTCGTCATGGCCAAGATCATGTGCCCCGAGGAGGGAACGCCGGAGACAGCCACGGGGGCCAAGGTCGCCATCCCGCGCGTCGACACCAACGGCATCGATGCCGCCTCCCGCGGCGCCACCGAGGGCCTCCAGCTCTCCCTCAACGTCGCCGCCATGCTCATCGCCTTCATCGCGCTCATCGCGCTCATCGACGCCGCCGTCGGGCTGGCCGCTCCCTGGATCGAACCCGTCCTCGGCGGTCCGCTGGCCGCCCTCGGCGTCACGCCCTTCCCCACCACCTTGAAGGAGATCTTCGGGGTGGTGATGGCGCCCCTCGCCTGGATCATGGGTGTCCGCGCCGAGGACTGCCGCCTCGTGGGCCAGTTGATGGGCACGAAGACGGTGGTGAACGAGTTCGTGGCCTACCTGGACATGGTGAGCCTGGTGGACAAGATGAGCCCCCGCTCGACGATCATCGCCATCTACGCGCTCTGCGGCTTCTCGAACTTTGCCTCCATCGGGATCCAGATCGGCGGCATCAGCGCCCTGGCGCCCGAGCGGCGGCACGACCTCGCGCGCATCGGCCTGCGCGCCATGATCGCGGGCACGCTCGCGTGCTTCATGACGGCCGCCGTCGCGGGGACGATCGAGACGGAGCATGCGGCGCTGATGGAGACCCGGTCGGCGCAGGAGCAGGTAGCTGGCAGCCAGGCGCCTGGACCCGAGCTCGCCAAGCCCGCGGGCGATCCTTCCGCGAAGAACCCGACGGACTCTCCGCTCGCCGCCACCCCCTGATTATTCTCTCTCCTTCGTGATGCCAGGAACGCAGAGCGCCGTCGTCTCATGAACACCACCGGCGACACCCGACGCCGCGTCGTCATCCCCATGATGGTCACCATCGCCGTGGGCGCCGTGGACATGCAGCTCGTCACGCCGCTCACGGCCCTGCTCGCGCGCGCCTTCGCGACCACGCCCGATGCCATCGGCTGGCTCGTCACCTCGTACGCACTCGCCTCCGCCCTGGCCACCCCGTTCCTGGCGCCGCTCGTCGTCCGCCGCGGCACGATTGCTTCGCTGAGGGCAGGACTCCTGGTGCTGGCCGCGGGCAACGCGATCGCCGCCCTCGCCCCGGGGCTTCCGGGGCTCGTCATCGCGCGCGCCGCCTGTGGCGTCGGGGGCGGCGTGGCCATGACGCTCTGCCACGTCCACGTGCTCCAGGTCCTGCCCCGGGAGGAACGCGCCGGCGCCATCGGCTGGCTGACCGCGGGATTCTTCCTGGCCACGATCCTCTTTCTTCCGCTCAACACCGTCCTGGCCGACCGCATCTCCTGGCGCCTCGCTTTCGCCACGACGGGCGCGGCCGTCGCGTCCGCCGCCTGGTTCGTGAGGCGCGTGCCCGAGGGCGAACAGGGAGGCGTCTTCACGCTCCGGGATTACGCGCCGCTCTTGACCACGCGCGGCGTCCCGTGGGGACTCCTCACGTACTTCGGATACGGCGCCGGCTTCACGGCCAGCTCGACCTACCTCGCCCCCTGGATCGAGACCCGTTTCGGCGTCTCGACCTCCGTCGTCGGATTCATCTTCCTCTCTTCCGGTATCGCCGCCTTCTTCGCCGCGCCCCTGGCGGGTCGCGTCTCTGATCGCTTCGGTCGCCGCCCGATCGCGTTTCTCGCGAACACGGCGATGGCCGCCCTCTTCGTCGGGCTCCCGCATATCGGCGCACTCGGCGCCGCCGCCGTCGCCTACGCGCTCTGCAGTCCCTTGGCCTCGTGGCGCTTCACCGCGACCATGGCCGCTCTCGGCGAGCTCGTGCCGGCCGCGAGTCGCGGTCCCCTGCTCCTGGTCAACAACACGGCCATCCTCACCGGCATGGCGACCGGGGCCGCCGCAGGCGGATGGCTCTATGCGCGCGGCGGCTACTCCGCCACCGGGCTCGGCGCCGGCATCGTCACGGTCCTTGCCAGCCTCCTCCTGCTCGGCCTGCACCCCGGTCCCGTCGCCCCGTCCCCCTCTCCGGACGCGCGCGACCTGCACGAGCCACCTACCGACGACGCCGGTATCCTCCCGGGTTGACCGACAAAGAGGGTCAGGCTAGCAGTCTCGAAGTTCCGCCAGACAGCGTGCCACTCGATGACACCACCCTGCAACTAGATGAGTTCGGATTGCCCCGATGAAGCCGCGAAACTGCTAGCCTGACACCGTTGGCTTGCAGTCTGTCCGCGCGCCGATATTCTCCTTGGCACCATGATTGACCTCATCCACCAGTTCGTCTGGCTTTTCTCGCCCGAGGGAATTACCTGGCTCATCCAGACCGGAGGCATCCCTGTCATCTGTCTCATCATCTTCGCCGAGACGGGTTTCTTCGCACTGCTCCCGGGCGATTCGCTCCTCGTGCTCTGCGGCATCTTCGCGGCCACGCCCGGACCTGACGGACACGCGCTGCTGCCACTCTGGCAACTCCTCGTCATCGTGCCTGCCTGCGGAATCATGGGCGACCAGGTCGGCTACTGGATCGGCACATTCTTCGGACGCGCGCTTTACTCGTGGCCCGACCGATCGATCCTCGGTATCCCGCTCTTCAAGAAGGCCTGGCTGAGGAAGACCGAAGAATTCTACGGGCGCTGGGGCACCTTCTTCATCGTAGCCGGACGGTGGGTTCCGTTCGTCCGAACCTTTGCGCCCATCGTCGCGGGGATCGTCAAGATGCGATTTCCCGTCTTCATGACCTTCAACATCCTGGGCGCCTTCACCTGGGTCTGGAGCATGGTCCTGGCAGGCTATTTTCTCGGTGGATGGACCCGCACGACGCTCGGCTTCCCGCTCGAACTTCACATCGACAAGATCGCGCTCGCCATCGTTTTCCTCTCGCTCCTGCCCATTGCCTGGACGGTCTACAAGGAAAGATCAGCCGGATCAGCCGCGGCCTGAGGCCGCTCACAGGTCCTTCTGGAGGCGATCCAGGAAGCTGTTGACGACCTCGCCGTCCTGGGTGGCGCGAGCCGCCGCCGCTGTCGGCGGAAGCCAGCGACGGCCATGCGCCTCGAAGCGCGCGCGCGTCCTGAGCGGCACCCCGTGCCACCGGAAGGCGCTCTCCACCGTCCCGTCCGCGCCGTAACCGACCACGTCCCACGTCCAGATGGGATTCACCGCGATGCGCCCGTCCTCGCCGACGCCGCAGACCTCGGCGATCTCCACGACCTGGCGCTGACCGTCCGGCCGCCGGGCGACCTGCACCACGAGGTGCACGGCGGAGGCGATGATGTCGCGGATCGCCGTGACCGGGAGCTCGGTGGCGCCCATGCAGACCATGGTCTCCAGGCGCGAAAAGAGGTCCTGGGCCGAGTTGGCGTGCACGGTCGTGAAGGAGCCCTCGTGCCCCGTGTTCATGGCCTGGAGCATGTCGAGCGACTCGGCGCCGCGCACTTCCCCCACGATCAACCGATCCGGCCGCATCCTGAGGGCGTTACGGATGAGGTCACGGATCGTGATGGCCCCTCTCCCCTCGATGTTGGCCGGCCGAGCCTCGAACGCGCAGACGTTCTCGTGCGTGCCCATCTGCAGTTCCGCCGCGTCCTCGATCGTGACCAACCGCTCTTGCGGCGGCGTCAGCGAGGCCAGCACGTTCAGGAACGTCGTCTTTCCCGAGCTCGTACCACCGGAGACGATGATGTTGAGCCGGGCCTCCACGGCATTGCGGAGAAACTCGGCCATGGCCGCGTTCAGGCAATGGCGCTCCACCAGGCCATTCAACGTCATCGCCGTGGCCGCGAACTTGCGAATCGTGAGGTAGGGGCCGCGAAGCGCAACGGGCGCGATCGCGGCGTGGACGCGCGAGCCGTCGGGCAAACGGGCGTCCACGAGCGGCGAGGCCTCGTCGATCCGGCGCCCCAATCTCCAGACGATGCGCTGGATCAGGTTCATCAGGTGGTCGCGATCGCGAAAGTGGACAGTAACAGGTTGAATCTTTCCCCTTCGCTCCACGAAGACCCTGTCCGGGCCGTTCACCATGATCTCCTCGATGTTATTGTCGTCCAGGAGATCCTGGATCGGTCCAAAGCCGAGGATCTCGTTATGGAGCATGACGAGCAACTGCTGGCGGCAGGCCTTGGTCAGAAAAAAGCCCTCAGGAAGCGGGAGATTATCGAGCGCGCGCTCGCCCATCGCGGCCAGCTCGCTGGCGACCTCGTCGGGGTGAGCGGACCGCGCGATCGTCTGCCCTCGTTCGTCCTGCGACACGAGCTTGAGGAGCCTTACGAGGAGCCGGCTCAGGATCGCGCGGCGCTCTTCGCCGGCCATCGCCACCGAATCTTCTGCGGCAAGCGGTGGAGCAGGGGTCGCGGTGGCCACCGGCAACTATCCCCTCAGTCCAGGTCCCGACCGGCCGCGCCCATCACGGCCTTGTGATCCTCCGCGTGAGCGCGGATCGCGGCGAGCGTCTTGAGCATGGCCTGGCGGGATGCCAGGTGCTGATCGCTCGGCGCGTGCACCATCGGCGAAGGCTCGGCGGAGACCTTGGCGGACGCGTCCATGTTCCTGGTGGCGCCTGCCGTGCTGGTTGCTCCCACCGTGGCGGCCGCGACGGCCGAGGCCGACGCTCCCCGACCCGCCTGGGGGCTCATCGGCACCCCGGCCGGCGCCACGGAGTGCCAGTGAATCTCGGGCGTATCCGGGAGCAGATCGTCCGAACCGACATCGGCGCCCGCTTCGCCCTTGCCGTTCTCCTCCTCGAGGCCCGGGTGGACGGCAACGCGCACCGCCGCTTTCGGCGTCATGTAGATGATGTGGCTGTGCGAGACCACGAGAAAGGCGGTTCGCAGGATCTCGCGGCCGGTGGCGATGGAGTAGACCACGGCGTCCTTCAACGAGACGTAGCGGCTATGCTGCTTGGCCTCGGCGTTCAACGCGTCGCTCATGCGGACATTCTCGTTGTGATACATCAGCCCCTCGATCACTTCCCGGAGCGTGACGATCATGACCTGCTCGGTCACCGTCGGTTCCTTGAAATTGGCGTCATGTATCGGCATGCGTCCCCCCCTGCCGCCCCCTGGCGACGTCCACCACATTCACTATAGTACGACCGGGGTTTGAAATGCGACGGGTTGGTGGGATTATTTCCGGGCTTCGCCCCGGCGCGACTCGCGCCGGGCCTCCCCGGCCAGGACCCCCGCGACCTGCCGGCGGAGGTCATCGCACAAGGTCTGCTCGGCTGAGCCCCGGACCCGGGAGGATTCCGCCTGGGCCGGGACCGCGCCTGAGACGCAGAGGTCCCAGCGCAGGAGGATGGACAGGAGCGGCTCGGCGTCGGGCACCCCGTCGCGAATCGCCGCAAGCGACCGACGCACCCGCTCCTGGGCGCGCTCCGTGAACGGCCGCGGCGCCGGAAGCGACCAGGGCTTCGCGGGGTGCCGCTTCAGGGCCTCCACGAGCCCCATCTCCTGCGCGCCCTCCAGCCTCGCCCCGCCGCCGGTCGCGTTGATCGTCGGCCAGGGCCGGCGCAGCAGTTCTCCCTCGAACCACTCGATCCACCGGAGCATCTGCTCGGTCGTGCGGGCGTTCCCGCCGCCCCAGCCCGGACGACGCACCGTCGCGCCGCGCGCATGCTTCCAGGTACGCGTCTCGGTCGTGGCGAATCTCCCCTCGCCTTGCCCGGTCAAGGCCCCCCGCGTGTGGCCGGTCACTCCGACGGCAAGGTCGAGCCCCGCGAGGATGATGGGCTTGGCGCCCAGGTAGCGCAGGAGATCATAAGCCAGCGTGGCCACGCTCCCCGAGATCGAGAGCGATCCGAAGGCGCGGCCCGTCGCTTCCTCCAGCCAGACCTGCACCGGATGCCCATAGCTGGTCGCGAAACGGCGCGCGAACAACGCGGGGATCGCGGGATGCACCACCGGCACGTAGACGAGCGCCGTCCGATCCTGGTCGATCGAGACGCCTTCGAAGTCTCCCAGGTTCTCGTCGGACGCGTCGACGGCCACGACGAGATCGGGCGTGATCCCCGCCCTCGCCACCGCTCTGAGCGCCGTGTCCACGACGACGACGAGCGGTCGCGCGGCCCCTCGCTTCTCCAGTTCCAGCCGGAGCTCGCCCAGGACTCCGTCGAGCGAGGGGCCGGCGGCGAGGAGGACGGCGGGGACCCCTTTCGCCGCGCCCTCCAGGTCCGCCAGGCGTCCTCCCGCCAGGATCGCGGGGATGTTGGCGAGGATGTTGCGCCGCCAGGGCTCGGCGAAACGCGCCAGCGTCCGGCGATTCCTCTCGGAGACCACGAGGAGCGCGTCGAGCTGTTCCTCGACGGCGGCAAGGGCCGAGGGATCCAAGCCGCACGAGGGGTGAACGATGCGCCGCGCGCGCGGCAGAACCACGAGGTGCCGGCCCGACTCCATGCCATGATCGAATCGCGCGGCCAGTTGCTCGAAGATCGCCCGCGGCTTCTCAGCGATGAAGGTCGTCACGCGCGGATCCGCGAGCGCGTGCTCCAGGTTCCTGATCTTCCGGGCACGACGGATCGCACCCGCGTCGGGCTCCACCAGGACGATCGCGGTCAGCTCGCGCCGAGCGACCGCGGCCTCCAGCTCATACCCCAGGCCGACGCCCACGATCACGAGCATCTCGGGGCGCGCCCCCTCCGGGCCCGCGCCATCGAGGCCGCCCGCCACGAGCTGGTCGACTCGCTGCTGCGCCGTCGCCGCGGGTCGATCGCTTGCGTCCAAATGCCGAACTCCGGTTCCCGTCGCCAGCGCGAGGATGGGCGAGCCGTCGGCAGCCGCGGTCACGTGAAGGCCCGCGGGCGTGGCGGGCTCGGGCGGCAATGGCGAGGGAGCGCGCGGCGCAGTGGCCGCCGCGGTGGTCGCTGAGCGCGGCGACGCCGGTGCGGGACCGCCCGCGGATGACGCGAACCTGGCGGACGCTTCGAACTCTGCCGCCATCCCGGAGAAGACCTTCAGGAGAAAGTCCACGGCACTGGAGATGCCCCCGCTCTGCACGGCCCGCCGATCCTCGGGATCCATGTCGAAGCTCCCGATCCACGCGGGCAGGACAAGCCAAGGGGCCAGGGGCAGCTCGCGCGTCACGGCCTCGGGCGATGCGCCGGCCAGCCGCCGCAGTTTCTCGACGAACGCCACCACGCGCCGCTCCCAGCCCGGAGCCCCGGCCGGCTCGGCGCCGGCCAGGGCCCGCCTCAGGGCCACCGCCGGATCGCCCGTTTCCGGCAGCCGCTTCAGGGCGTCCGCGAGCGTGGACCGAGTCATGCCCTTCTTGGAAGCGCCTCCCTCAGACGCGTCGATGACCTCGGCGAAGACGCGCCCGAATCCATGCTCCATCGTCATCTCGAACCAGTTGAGATACTCCCTGAGGACCTCGTTGGTCCGTACCATGCCGCCATTCCAGCCCGGAACGAGAAAGTCCCCATCCCGCGTGGCCATGCGCACCAGCATCTCGCGCGATCGGAACCGGCCGAGCATGCGGCCGGCGTGCTCGTCCTCGTGACCGACGCCGGACGAATGCGCCCGCCCCTCCGTGAACGCAAGATCCTGCCCCACCAGGACCACGCGGGAGACGCCGAGCAGGTGGCAGAGGTTGAAGGCGTTCGTGGAGACCGACCCCCCGCTCTGCCAGGCCGCGATCACGTTCCGGCCGGCTATCTCATGAAGAAGAAAATCCAGCGGCTCGACCATCGGGACCGCGTTGCCCTCCAGGTCGAACGTGAAGTTGATCGACCGGAAGAAGGTGCGCGGGCCGCGAAAGGCCCTGACGACCGCCGGCGCCACGATCGGATCGGCCGCCAGGATGCTCTCTTCCAGCAGGCGCTCCCCCAGCCCGTCGACGTCCCGCGCGTTCGCGTCGTTCGCGTCGACGGCGACCGTGACGTCGGGAATGATCCCGGCGCGGTCCAGGCGCCTCAAGGCCGTGTCCACGGCGATGATGAGCGCGCGGCCGCGGCAGGCGGCGAGTTGATCGATGTTCTTCTCGAGCGAGGGGCCGGCCCCCACCAGGATGGCAGTCGCCCCGTTGAGGCTCCCGTACACCGAGCGCCCGTCCGGCCCGTTCATCATCGTCGCCAGGTTGGCGCGCACGGTCGAGATCCACTTGGGGAGCTGGCAGGAATAGGAGATGGCGTTGAGGCTGAGCTCGCGCTGGATCTTCACGCCATGTTCGAGCACCGACTTCACCCACGCCGTGTCCTCCGCCGTGGGCAGAGGCAGGAGCCGGAGGCGGCGATGGCGGAAGACGTCGTTGGCATTGCGGACGGCCGACATCATCTGGTAGCCGCTCTCATCGAGGACGATCGAGACGCCTTCGAGCGCGACTCCCAGGTCCATCCCCGCGAGGCAGGCGGCGACGAGCCCCGCGTCCTTCTCCACCATGACGATCGGCCGGTTCACCAGGGCGCCCGGGATGTATGGATTGAACCCGATGAAGACGGGAAGCTCGTCGGGAGCGATATTCTGGGTCGCCAGCCACCGCGCCGTCTCCTTCTCGGGGTCATAGCGCGACAGGAGCCACCGCCCGTCGGCGACGCGAACGGGTACGGGTGCGCCATGGCGGGAAGATTCGAGCGACCAGGTTCCGGCCGCGGCGGCCAGCGCGGCGCGGAATTGCGGGCGCGACACGAAATGCCGCTCGTTGGCCGGATGAATGGTCACCCTACTGGTCTCGAAAACTCGCAGGATGACGTTCACGGAGAAGCTGCACGGCGAAATCCAGGTTGTCCCGGTGGACCAGGAGCTTAATTCCCCCGAGCGCCATGCCCAGCAAGTTGTTGGCCGCGATCGTGTTGTCGTCGCACAAGATGCAAGGAATGTCTTCGGCGTCCAGAATGCCTTTCGCGATGTCGGCATCAAGCGGCATGTAAAACACGCCGGCAAGGGCGGTTTCGGGCTCTTGCGGGGGCGGAGCGACGGGCTTCTCCGTCGTCAATTCCGTGCCGCAATCCAAGCAATGCGTATACCCGGACGCGTCTTCGTTGACGCAATTCGGGCAGTACCACTTCACGCGCGAGTCCCCGGCGACATCGCTGCAACAAGCATCACGATGACGAAACCACGCCGACGATGATCTCCAAAATCGCACCGCCAATATCCGCAGCGGCATCCGCCCCGTAGTACACGATCTCTCCGACACCATCGAGAAGTTCATAGGGAAACCACAGGGTGCCATCACCCACCGTTTGCCATGCGGAAGGCGCTTGCGCGGACGAGGCGGCGACATCCGCTCTTTTGCCCTTGTCATCAGGCTGCGCCGAGAAGCGATGGATAATGGGTTTGATCTCGTCCGCGTCGATCCATATGCCCTTGCAGGATGAGCATATATCGACTTCATGATTGCGATAGCGCACCACCGACATCGGGGCGTCAGCACAACGCCCGCAGCGGCGAATACCAGAGACGACACGCTGCCGCTCAAGGCGGGCATACGAAGCCCCCCTCCGGATGGACCGAGACAAGGACAATGCCTCATCATGGTCGATCCAAACCCCACGGCATGCCCCGCAGGATTGAAGCGCGTGGCTGCCAATCTTGTGACAAGACAAGATCACCTTGCAGTCAGGACACTGCATGGATTCCTCGGTTGAGCGACGCGCCTGGCAGTGACATGCGCGAACCTGGATGCATCAGGGATGACCATAGGCAGTCAGCGATCATAAGGCAAGAAACGACAGCGCGCCCATGAGCAGGGCCAACAGCGCCGCGTTCAAGCGCGTTCGGGACCGTCTCGTCGGTCGAGGACGTCGTCAAGCACGGAGGCCGCTGTCGCGAGCGCGCCGCGCAGGGCATCGCGGGCCTCGCCGCTGAAGCCTTCGCGCATGGAGGCGACCGCCCAGGGCCGGACGAGGAGATCGAAAAATCCCGACAGGGCCGCCAGGTGCTCGTCCGATCCCTCCAGGGCCTTTCCGAGTGCGCGACGCTCGTCCGCGAGCGCGGACCAGAGAGGCTTGATGTCGCCGAGCCTCGACCGGGGAACCCTGAGCGACGGCGCGGGCGCGGCCAGCCACGGATCGAGGTTCGAGGGCGCGGCCACGGGGACGCCGGCAAGCAGGCCGAAGTCGCTCATCCGGTAGACGGGACAACGCGTGGCGTGGATCTCCCAGAGCATCCACTGCGCGTATTGCGCCAGCACCGGCTCCGTCGCGTGACCCGCGTGCCGAAACGCCTCGCGCCGGGCCAGGCGCTCCAGCGGGAGGAACCGCGCGACGCGGGCCACGTCCCCCGTCTCGTAGGCGGTTCCCCCGACGTGACGGCGGGACCCGCGATGCGCAAAATCGGCGCCGACGAGGACCACGGCGTCGGGATTCATGCGGCGCGCCAGGTCGAAGGCGAAGGTGGTCACGGATCCGCCGGACTTCAGGCGGGCGACGGGGCGACCGAGAGCGCGATCCCACCAGGCGAAGTGAGGCCCGTCGAGGGACGTGAGAAGCGCATCCCCGGCCATGCCCCAGAGAGACGGCGGGACGACGGGCGCGGCGACAAGGCAGGCGGGGCGCGCATGCGCAAAATGCGCCAGCGTCTGGGCCTGGGCGTCGACGGCAAAGACGACGTCGACGCGCACCCCCGCCCGGCGCACCGTCTCGTAGGCGGTGTCGACGACGAACCGGATGCCGCCTTCCTGTCCGACGAATCGATCGAGGTGATCGGAAAGCGTGGGACCGGCGGCGAAGACAAAGACGGCCTGGCCCTTCCCCAGGGCGGGTCCGAACCAGCCGCCGACATCGGGGCGCGTCGCCCACTCGCGCGCGTTACGCACGGAGTTTTCCCACCAGAGGGGCCCCCATTGGGCCATCGATCGCAATCCCTCCACGTGCATGGCCGCGATCCGGCCGATCGTGTCGACCACCCGCGCGTAGTAGGCGGCCGCATCGGGATCGTCATTCAGCGCGGCCAGCCGCGTCAGGTAGCGCGTCCCGACGGCGGCCACGGCGTCGATCGTGTACGTCAGGGCCTCGAAGTTGGCGTCGGCATGCTTCCCGATGATCCAGGTGACCCGGGGGTCGTCCGGGAGCGCTCGCGTCTCTGCCGCCAGCCGGTGGATCTCCTCGCTCGACTCGATGACGAGAATCTGCGCGCCGGGCATGAGCTCCAGCGCGGCGTCGACGGCGTACGCAAGCCCCATGCCGAGAATGACGACTAGCGACGGGTTGTCGGGCACGAGGGCCTCGACCTCGCGTCGCGCCTCGCGCACGGGATCATACGCGGAATGAAGATACCGATCCCCGAGGGCCAGGGTCGGCGCTCCGCTCTTCGAGACAACTACGCGCATAGCAGGCCGCCATTCTCACGGGTTCGCGCTCCCGTGGGAACGAGGAACTGGCGCACCGAGACCGCGGGGCGCGCGGCCGGATCGAGCGATACCCCGGGCATCGCGATCGCGCCGGGATTCAACTGGATCACGGCGACGTCGGGACGGCGGCGAGCGAGGTCGGCGATGGCTCGCGCATAGAGCGCCAGGTTCCTCCGCGAGTGGGCGCGACCGCCCTCGGCCGTCGCCACCTCGATCCGGTCCCCCGACTCCCCCAGGCGCGCCTCCCGCCCCCGGGCTCGTTCCTCCAGGGACGCGAAGCGCATGAGGCCTGCGAGTCGTTCCGCGGCATGGGGCGACGCGTCGGCGTGCGAGCGCGTCGCCGTCTCGACGAGGTCGACGCCCGCGAGGAATATGCGCGCGGCGCCGAGGATCCAGGCCAGGCCGATCGCGGAAGTGACGACCGTGCCCCCGGCCGGGAGCTCGCCGATCTCCTCGCGTAAGGGCGCCAGCTGGCGATCGCCGTCTCCCTCGGGGAAGGCCGCGATCAGGCGCGGCGCCGCCGCCACGGCCACGGCCGACGTCGTGGGGAAGCAGACGAGCGGCGGGCGCCGGCGCTCGTCGAGCGCCGTCAGCGAGGCGGCCACGCGCGGCTGGGGATCGGTGATGACGACGAGATGCGGCGCAATCCCTGCGGCGGCCAAGGGCGCCAGCGCGGTCCCGACGGCGATCCAGTGGGCCCCCGTTCCGATCGCTTCCGCCAACGGCGACAGGCTCGGTCCGCCGCCGGCGATGACGACGTCCTCCCCCGCCAGGAGGCCGGCGAGCTCGCGCACGCCGGGCGCCGCGAGAAACCGCTCGCGGTTCGTCGCGACGTTCGCCGCCAGGAAGGCCTGGAACCGGTAGCCGGAGCGGCGACGCACCTCGATATCCGCCAGCCTCTGCTCCAGCATCTCGAAGCCGGCGGGGAGCTCCAGGTGCGGGTGCACGACGACCCGGTCATAGGGACCGGCGGCCGCGACGGCCGAGAGGAAATCGGACAGGGTTTCCGGCGAGCCCGGCAGCTGGGAGAGGCCCGGCGACGCCCAGCACGCCGCCAGGAGATCGCCGGCCCCCGCTCGGCTCCGCGCCGCGACGAGAGCCTCGCGAATTTCCGGGTGAGGTTCCGCGGCAATCACCGTTCCCCCAGGCGCCGCCGCGCGCGCCGCCGCCGCCGGGAGCTCGCCGGCCCCGCATCCCAGGACCAGCACGCGTTCACCCGGGGCGACCCCGGCCTCGGCGATCCGGCGCGCGGCGTCGATGTCCGGAGCAAAGCGACTCTCCGCCCAGGAACCGTCCGGCCGGCGCAAGGCGACGCGCCCATTGCGCGCGACGTCCACGCGCCAGGCGACGCTCGGCGGCGTCGTCATGCCGGCCGTGAGCCCCCGCGCGTCACGGCGCGATATCGGCCAGCGACGACGCTTCGCCCGGCGGGCTGAACTGGACCTTGATCGCGGCGTCGAGAGGCACGAGCGTTCCCGGCGGAACCGACTGCGAGGAGGCCACGCCCGAGCCCGCAGGCGAAAGGGTGATGGGTAGCCGACCCGCCAGCTCGTGGGCCTCGCGCAGCGTCAGGCCGATGAAGTCGGGGGCCTCGACGAAACGACCGCGCACGGCGCCCTCGCGACGCGCCATCGGGGCGGGCACGGGTCGCGCGAAGTGCGTGTCCCGTCCGCCCGCCGCGGCGATCCTCAGGTAGCGCATCACTTCCGTGCCCACGCGGCCGAAGACAGGCGCCGCCACCTCGCCGCCGTAATACCCCTTCGAGGGATCGGGATCGCGGACGACAATGGCCATCGCCAGGACGGGCGCGTCCGTCGGCGTCCACCCGATGAAGACCGCGTTGTACCGGCCGCGGATGTAGCCGCCCTGGGGGCCCGAGATCTGGGCCGTGCCCGTCTTGCCCGAGACCATGAACCCGGCCACGGTGGCGCGCTGGCCCGTGCCTTGCCGCACGGAGCCGCTCATGATCTGGCCCATGAGGCGGGAGGTCGAAGGGTCGACCGGGTGGGCGCGTACCTCGGGCGCGAAGGTAGCGAGCGCCCTTCCCTCCTGGTCCCGGATGCTCTGCACAATGCGGGGCACCAGGAGCCTTCCGCCGTTGGACATCGCCGCGGTCGCCATCGCGAGCTGGATCGTGGAGACCGAGACCTCGTGACCAATCGCGATCATGCCCTGCGAGAGACCCGACCAGGCGCCGGGCGCCCTCACGACGCCCGCGGCCTCGCCCGGGAGATCGATGCCGGTTCGGGCGCCGAATCCGTAGGCCCGGAGCCCCTCGTAGAGCACGCCGGGGGTCAGGCGCTGGCAGACCGTGATCGCCACGACGTTGCAGGAGACCTCGATCGCGCGGCGGTAATCGATGGCGCCGTGAGCGTGGTGGCACTTCACGGGATGGCCCGGGAGCGCGAAGGAGCCGGGACATGTGAACATCTCGCTGGCCGTCACCAGGCCGTTAGCCAGGCCCAGCGCGCCCGAGAAGATCTTGAAGGTCGATCCCGGCTCGAAGACGTCCGTGATGGCGCGGTTGCGCCGCACATCGGGCTCGACTCTGCGCGCCTCGTTCAGGTCGTACGTCGGAAGATTCGCCAGGGCGAGGACCTCGCCGGTCTGCGGGTCGACGACGACTCCTGAGGCGCTCTTGGCGTTGTATTGCGTGACCGCCGCTTCCAGGGCCTGCTCCAGGGACGCCTGGATCACCAGGTCGATCGTCAGGTGCACGTTGCGACCGTCGAACTGGGGATAGCGGATGATCCCATCCACGGGGATCGGATTGCCCAGGTTATCGCTGAAGAACTCGCCTTCGACCGGAGGCCCGGCCAGGATCGCGTTCTGGGCCCTCTCCACGCCTTCCAGGCCCATGTCGTCGGATCCGACGAAGCCCAGGATGTGAGCGGCCGTGCTGTCGTGAGGGTAGTAGCGCTGGTATTCCGGCGACAAATGGAGCGCCTTGATGCGGGCGCCGTCGATGCGCAGGTCCTCGATGCGCCGCTTCGGGCCCTCCTCGAGTCGCCGGGCAATCCAGGCGAACTGGCGACCGCCGCGATCCATCTTTTCCATGATTTCCGTGGTCTTGAGGTCAAGGATCGGCGCGAGCTTTCGCGCGATCTCGCGCCGTTCCTCTGGAGTTTCCGCCAGGCTCGGATTGAAGGACAAGGACCAGCGGCGCAGCGAGATCGCCAGTTCCTTGCCCCGGCGATCGTAGATGGTGCCCCGCTGGCGCTCGATCTTGCGATCGCTCGTCCACTGGTTCATCGCCCTCTCCAGGTAGGCCTCGTGCTGGGTTACCTGGATGGTATACAGGGCACGCGCCACGACGAGGAGACCGACGAGCGTCAGGACAAGCAGGAGGAGAATGCGCCAGCTGCCGGCCGGTGGGGAAGCGGGCGAGGGCGGCGGCGAGGCGCTGCCCGGGCGGACGCTCAAGAGAGCGACGAGAGCCGCGACAGCGGCCAGTAGGTGAAGAGAGCGCGACCATGAACGGCGGCCACGGGCAGAAAGCCGAACCAGCGCGAATCGGCGCTCTCGGGGCGATTGTCGCCCATCACGTACAGGTGGCCGGCAGGCACATGGATGCGCAGGATCCCGATACCGCCTCCCCGCAGGCGGACGAAGTTGGCCGGCGATCGGTCCACGATCGAGGACGGGGGAATCTCGGGCGGCAGAACCGCATCGAGCGCGCGCCCGTCGATCTTCACGCCGCTCTCCGTGAAGGAGAGTCGCCGGCCCGGCACGCGCGCAGCCCAGGCGCCGCGGTCAGCGCCGTCCGCTCCGGCCGAACCGAGATAGGTCTCGCGCTGGCGGATCCCGTTCACGCGGAGGATGCCGTCCCGGTAATCGATCTCATCCCCGGCCACGCCGATGACGCGCTTGACGAATTCCCGCCGGTCGCGGGCTCCGCGCGAGCCCGCCATGCGCTCGAACCAACCCGACTCCTCGGGTTTCGCCAGGTGGCGGTCCTCATCGTCGGACCCGGTGGCCTCGGCCGGCACCGCGCCAGGAAGCAGGCCCCCGGAAGCCGAGAGACTGAAATCGAAGATCACGATCTCGCCGCGCCGAGGCTCCCGCAGGCGGTAAGTGATCTTCTCGGCGACAATGTGGTCGAAGGGCATCAACGTCTCCGCCATGGAACGCGAAGGAATGTAGAAGGCCTGGAAGGCCACGAGCCTGAGCACCCAGGAGAGCAGGAGAGCCAGGGCCACGGTCTCGATCCCCTCAAGGAGCGGCCGTCGCCGGGCGCGGAGATAGTGATGGAGGAGACTGGGCACGATCTCTCGGTATTTCGGTATAAATGCCTAAAAAATGAAGGGTTCGTAGCGTTCAGGAGTAAATTGGAATCCTTGACCAGCCGTTTGCGCCCACGTCCAAGACGCCAGCATCTGAAATATTTGGTGTTACGGGGCGTGTTTCTAACCCCGGCTACCAGATGCCGTAATAGAGGCTGGCCGCAACCTCCCGCGGCAGCCACCAGGCATAGAGCGACCACGACGGATCCTGCGGGTCCTCTCCGGTAACCGTGGCGACCATGCCGATCCGCTCCGCCAGCTTGGAGGCGCGGCGAAGATGAAACCGATTGGAAACGACGAGGGCGCGCTGCCACCCCCGGGTTCGCATGATCGCGTGCGCCGCCCTGAGGTTCTCGAGCGTGCTGTGAGATCCCACCTCGACGAGGATCGACTCGCCCTGAACTCCCAGGCCCACGAGTTCCCTCCGCAGGGCTTCTCCTTCGGGAATCGTTCCCGGTGAAACCGTGCCACCGGTAGCCAGGATGACGGGAGCGCGGCCGTCGTGCCAGCAGCGGGCAGCGGCTGCAGCGCGCGCGGCGCCGAGCGCGTCCAATCGCTCGCCGCTGAGACGTGGCCCCAGCACGATGATGACATCCGCCGGCTCCGGAAGTGCTCGTGACCCGAAGTCCTCGATGGCGATCGCCTGGTAGGCGAATAGGACCAGGACCATGCCTGTGAACAGGAAGAGAGCTGGTCGGACGAACGTGGTCACGGAGGGATGATACCTCCGTCGCGAAAGTGCGCCCATGCCCCACGTATTCCCCCGGCAAATTGATCTTGCCCGGCCAGGCCTGGACGGGGAAAATCGCCGCGTCATGGGGGATTCACTGCGCTCGCGCATCGCGCTTTTCGTCGCCGTCCTGGCCTGCCTGTCCACGCCGCCCGCGCTCGCGCTCGACATCGGCGGGGCCTTCGTCTGGGATTACACCGACTACGAAGGCGGCACGCAATTGACTCCGGGAACCCAGCACGGGCAATTCCGCGTGGTGACGGGCGTGCTGGCGTTGAGCCAGCGGCTGAGCGACGACTTGCACACGCGATCGGTGCTGACCCTGAACCCGGGACGTATCGACATCAACGAGGCCTGGATCCGGGCGGAAGGCCTGCCCTGGGACGGAACGGTCACCCTGGGACGCTTTCAGAAGCCGGGCGGCGCTCCCATCCTGACCGCGGGTTCTTCCTATCCGCAGGTTCTTTTTCATTCCGCCGTACACAACGGGCTCAAGATCAACATGGAGCAGAACACCTGGAACGGGGAGGTCGGCATCGTCAACCAGAACGACCTGTCCGGAACCGGATCCACGCTCTCCAACTCCGCGGTCTTCACGCGGCCGATGAATCCACCCGGTCTCCTCTCCTCGCACCTGCGGGAGGTCTACGTGAACCTGGGGTGGTCAACGGGCGGCGATTGGGGAAGCCTGGTACTGGACGGCATGCTCTCGTTCGGCCAGCTCACCGCCCTGGACCGTCGATACCTCAACTCGCTGGCCATCATGCCGACGTTCCAGGACAAGAACCGCCGCGTCGGCACGATCGCGGCCGACTACACCTACGGACCGTGGCGAGCCTTCGGGGAGTACGGGAGCAGTTTCGAGGGAGAGCTTCACCTCGTCGCCTGGAACGCGGGTGGCGCCTACCGGCTCAGCGACAAGCTCGAAGTCCAGGCGACCTACGATCAGCTCAACAACAACATTCCGCCCCTGAATCGCACGCTCTACGTGCCGATGTCATGGCAGAGGAATCGGATCGCCCTGGGCGGAACCTACACCCCGGCCTCGTCCCTCGAGTTTCGATTGTTGTACGAGTTCAACCAGGAAACCTTCAACGGTGCTCCATCCAAGCGCGGCATCCCCAATGACGGGGTCGTCTTCCAAACGGTGGCCTACTTCTGATGAATCGCTCGCTGGCAATCCTGCGCATCCTCGCGGTCGTCCTGGTCGCCTGCAGCCTGGGCCAGTACGTCGGCGCAGAGACGCCGATGACCTTCAGCATCCTGAACGCGCGGGGCACGGTCCAGTACAAGGCGGCGGGTGCGCGGGAATGGACGATCGCCCATGAGCGCATGCCGTTACGCGTGGGCGACTCCGTCCGTACCGCGGCGAACTCCTCCTGCATCATCCGCGTCTCGCGCGACAATCATGCGCTCCTGGGCAGCAACACGACCATCGTCGTGGCCCACGCCGAGCGCCGAAGCACGACGGGTCGATTCGCGGGCGTCATTCCTTCGCGCGGGCAGGCCGAGAACATCACGATCATCCAGTTGGCCGGGGTCGTGCATAGCATCAACCACCGCGTGCGCGCGACCTCCTCGTATCGCCTCGTCACCCCGGTCGCCGTCACCGCGGTCCGCGGCACCGAGTGGTTCTCCGCGTTCGGCGCGGGGCAGGTCCAGCCGGTCGATCGCTTCGCCGTGGAAGTCCTGCCCTCACCGAATGGAGGGCCCCTCGTGAATCTCCAGTTCCTGGGCCCCAACGACCAACCGGTCGGAACGTTCCAGGTGGGAATTCCTCCCGCCGACCGGACGGGAGCGACCGGCTTCCAGTTGCGATCGACGGGCCAGATCTTCACGGTGAACTCCGGGGTAACGAACGTGGACGGCGTCATCGGCGTCTCGCAGGGCGACGTCGAGGCCGTGACTCTGGATAACCTTAACTCTCCGGCCGCCCTCATCACCGGTGGCCAGACCTGGAGCTTCCAGGTGCCGACATCCGCGCTGATCAATCCCGCGGGCGGGGGCTTTGGCCCCCTGGGCGGCGGACAGTTCCTGGGAGGTCCGGGCGGGTTACCGGGTGGGCCTGGCGGCCTGGCGGGTGCCCTCCACGACCAGAACCGGACCGTCACTCACCAGGTTCATAACCTGCAGGGCGGCATCTTCGGGAGCGCCATCGACCGGGTCAGCGAAGGCACACGCGCCTCCCTCTTCAGCCTTTCGAATTTCTCTATTGGAAATTTCAACACGCTCTCCTCATCGCTCTCCAGCTTCCTGTCGGGATTCGTCACGTATTCAAACCTGGACAGCGCCCATCCCATCAATGGTGGAACGATCAGCTGGATCCAGTTTTCGCCCACCGATATCCGGCAGATCCACGACTCCTTGCAGTAGTCATGGTGTCAGGCTGCCACATGGCCTCGATTCCCACTCCGGGAGTCCAATCCTGGTAGCGTAATTATTTTCGAGCGGTCGCAACAGGATCGTCGGATGGGACCATGTGGCAACCCGACCCCGGAAGCGGTCAGGTCGTGTATTCGGCGTTGATGGCGACGTATTCCTTGGAGAGATCGCTGGTCCAGACGGTGCGGTCATGAGAACCCAGCCCGATCTCGACGCGGATCTCGATCTCGCGCTCGCGAACCTTCGCCTCCAGGGCCGGCATGTCCACGACCGTCGGGAGACCCGATTCGAAAAGGACGACCCCCTGCTGGATGATGCGGATACGTTCCGTGTCAATCGCGGCCCCGCTGCGTCCCACCGCCGCAAGGATCCGCCCCCAGTTGGGATCGTTGCCGTGGAGCGCGGTCTTCACCAGCATCGAGGTCGCCACGGCGTCGGCGGCCATGATCGCGTCGGCGTCACTGCGCGCGCCCGTGACCGCGATGGTGACGATCTTCGTGGCGCCCTCGCCGTCGGCGACGATCTTGAGCGCGAGCTCGCGGCAGAGGTCCTCGAGCGCGGTTTGAAACGCGCCGTGATCGACGGGGCCTGCGGCGCCGTTGGCGAGGAGAAAGACCGAGTCGTTCGTCGACATGTCGTTGTCGATACTGATGCAGTTGAACGTGCGCTCGACGGCATGAGCCAGCATGGCCTGCAATTCCTTGCGAGGCACCTGCGCGTCGGTGGTGATGAACCCGAGCATCGTGGCCATGCCGGGATGGATCATGCCGGCGCCCTTGCACATCCCGCCGATCTTCGCGTCCCCGACCGTCCGCTCGGCCGTCTTCGGCACCGTGTCCGTCGTCATGATCGCGCGCGCGGCCGCGGCCCCGTCGGACTCCATCCTCACCTTCGCCGCCGCCGCCCGGATCCCCTTCTCCATGCGATCCATCGGGAGCGGCCGACCAATGACGCCCGTGGAAGACACCAGGACGGCGCCCATCGGTACTCCCAGGGCCTCCGCCACGAGCGCGCTCATGCGGCGCGCGTCGGCGAGCCCGGTCGCTCCGGTCCCGGCGTTGGCGTTGCCCGCGTTGCAGACGACGGCGCGGATGGAGGTTCCATGCGTCATGATCTCGCGATCCAGGACTACGGGCGCCGCCGCGAACTGGTTGGTCGTGAAGACCGCCGCCGCGGTCGAGGCACGCTCGGAAACGAGCAGCATGAGGTCATCGCGACCAGGCTTCTTGATGGCGGCCTCCACGGCCACGGCTCGAAATCCCTCGGGAAACGTCACTCCGGTGCGGTTGTCAGTCATGGCGCGAACTTAGCAGAACGCGCCGTTTCCCGCCAGCATCGCCAGGGCCCCTGGACGATCAGAACTCCATGGTGGGCGGCGTGTCCGCCGGGAGGTCCTCCGGCATCGGCAGGTCGTCCTGGGGCGCGAGCCGGATGAAATCTCCCAGCGTGCCGCCGTCGATCATGCAATCGATGATGCGCCGGCCCTCGGGCAGGAGATCGGGCTCCTGGAACTTCGCCAATTGCTTCCGGAAGAACTCCGTGAGGATCACGGCGCCGGCGTCGTAGCCGGTCTTGCCGACCTCCGGCTGGGTCTCGACCTGCAGGAACCAGTGCGGGATCGTCGCTCCTTCCACCTGCATGTGGTAGATGGCATACCCGAGCAGGGGGCAACGCGCGGCGCGAAGCTGGTGAGGCTTGAAGCGCGCGCTGCCGCGCCGCGCCAGGTACTCGCGGGCCACCCACTGGGGCATGAACCCCGTCTTCCAGGCGCCGATGTGCTGGTTGGGCGCCAGGATGTAGCGGACACGTGGCGTCTCGAGGATCTGCTTCAAGAGGAGGTTCGCCTGGTCCACGCGCCGTCCCGTCGCGAACGGCCAGTACGATCCCACGCCCTCGCTCCCCATCGCGTCACTGCCGACGATCGACGGGTTGGCGTGGCCGCGGGGCGCCACGAGCCGCCAGAGCCAGGCGAGCGCGGGCGGCAGGACGTGGAAGAGCCCGAGAATGCCGTAGCTGGGATTCTCGCGCGTGCACGGGGGAACGCGCACGCCCATCGACCGGATGTCGACGGCGACCGGATCGCTGACGATCTGCGGCACGATGCGGCGCGGCAGGACGACGCGCGGATTCGGGCAGGGCTTGCCGGGCGAGTCGAGAATGTGCTCCCAGATCATCGCGCGGCCATCCGGGACCGCGTCGATATTGAGGAAGAGCAGGGGCTCGGGCGGCTTCGCGCAGAGCTTCTCCAGCTGGGGATCGATCCCGTAATCGTCGATGTGATCGACCCGGACGAACCACGCGTCCTCGGCGTCCACGACGGTCAGCTTGCCGTCGCCGGTCTGGAGCGAGGGATGGCAGAGCGCCATGTCGTCGGTCACGGGGCGCAGTTCGCAGGTGCGCGGGATCTGGAGGTAGCGGCGCTCGCCCGTCTTGAGGTTCTCCCCCAGGAGCAGTCGGCCGTCGGCCTGCCGGTGAGCCTGCTGCAGCATCTCGCTCTTGCCGCCACCCGAGGCGCCCTCGTGCATGAGCGTCACGGCGTTGTCATACGGCGTGACGACCTGGACGGTCGAGCAGTGCGTGGTCACCCATCCCTCCAGCTCGCCCAGGGACAGGAGCATCCCGTAGACGCCCTTCTTCGCGCTGGGGCCCGGGTAGAGGTTGTAGGCGAACATCTCGTGCACGCGGTCGCCGCGGTTGTGCACGACCACCTGCTTCCCGCCGAAGTGCGTGTGGCGGAACGGCGGGGCAATGTAGATGACGGCGCGCGGATCGAAGTCCGGCCCGAGCTCTTCCGAGGTCAGGTAGCCCTGCAGGAGCGCGAGGCCGAAGAGGAAGAAGCCGGCATTGGCGGGCGCGATGACGACGGAGTCCACGCCCATCTTCTTGCGCCCTGCGGTGTAGGGAACGACGGCCAGGGGCTGGGTCTTGAGCCACTCCAGGGTCTCCGTCCTGGTCGAGGCGAAATCAGACCCGTAGCGATCCTTGTAGAGCTTCTTGTTGGTCGGCAGGACGTCGGCGATGACCATGCAGTCCGCGTCGCGCCGCCGCATGTAGGGCTCGGGATAGTTGGCGGCGACGCCGTTGCGGACCCGCGCCACGACGGCCTCGACAACCTTGCCCCGTCCCGGAACCTCGTAGGCCACCTCGAACGTGTTGCTCCCGGGCCCACCGCAGGCGATGTCGACCATCTCGGCAAGAGTCGCCGGCATGACGACGTAGGGAGCAGCGTCGAGGACGGCGCGGGCATCGGGGGGGAGGTGAAGCGAATCAAGGACAGGAGTCTTGGTCTTCATGGTCTCGCATTATCCCGGTCGAGGACGCGCGAGTCCATCCTCCGCGCGATCGCGGGGGGCGGAGAAACTTGACTGCAAGGCGGTGGGCACTACGATAGCCGCTGTCAGAGATCGCATCGAGGTCGCAATGCCCATCGCCCCATCCGTCCGGCTCGGCCAGGACGTCGTCATCCCCCGGGAGGATCTCGAAAACCCGTCCCGTTGCCCCATCGGCTACGTCCGATCCGACCGTCGTAGCTCGCCAAGGAGACCCTCATGATCCCGTTCGTTGACCTCAAGGCCCAGTACCTCTCGATCAAGCCCGAGATCGACGCCGCCGTCCTCGAGACGCTCGGCATGACCGCCTACATCCTCGGTCCCAAGGTCGCCGCTTTCGAGAAGCAGTTCGCCCAGTACGCGGGCACCACGGAGGCCGTCGGTTCCAACTCGGGCACCAGCGCCCTCCACCTGGCCCTCCTCGCGGCCGGCGTCGGGGCCGGCGACGAGGTCATCACGGCCCCGTTCACGTTCGTCGCGACGGTCTCCGCCATCTGCTACACGGGCGCCAGGCCCGTCTTCGTTGATATCGATGATGCCTCGTTCTGCATGGATCCCGCCAAGGTCGAGGCCGCGATCACGCCTCGCACCAAGGCCATCATGCCCATCCATCTCTACGGTCACCCCGCAGACATGGATCCCATTCTCGCGATCGCGAAGAAGCACAACCTCGTCGTCATCGAGGATGCGGCGCAGGCGCACGGAGCACGGTACAAGGGCCGCCCCGTCGGCTCCATCGGCAACATGGGATGCTTCAGCTTCTACCCCGGCAAGAACCTCGGCGCCTACGGCGAGGGCGGCGCCGTCACGACGTCCAATCCTGACTACGTCAAGATCATGCGCATGCTCCGCGACTGGGGCCAGGAGAAGAAATACTACCACGATCTCAAGGGCTTCAATTACAGGCTGGAAGGTCTCCAGGGAGCTGTCCTCGGCGTGAAGATGAAATACATCGAAGCCTGGACGGAGTCGCGGATCAGGAATGCGGGGCTCTACGCGGAGGCCTTCAAGAATTCCAAGGTACGGGTGCCGACGGTACAGAGCTGGGCGCGCCACGTCTTCCACGTCTATGCCATCCGCGTGAAGAACCGCGAACAGGTCTCGGCAGCGCTGACGGCCGCCGAGATCCAGCACGGCATTCACTACCCCATCCCCGTTCACCTCCAGAAGGCCCACAGCGATCTCGGTTACAAGGCCGGTGACTTCCCGGTCGCCGAGTCCGCGGCCGCCGAGGTGCTCTCGATCCCGATATTCCCGGAGCTGACGCCGGATCAGATTGCCGAGGTCGCGCGCGTCGTCTCGAAGGCCGCCCAATAGCCCGGACCCTCCAGGGAAATTCCTGGTAGAGAGTCACAGCGACACGGACGAGGCCGGCCTGGAGGCAGGTGCTGTGCGCTGGCCCTTCGGCGAGATTGCACGCCTCGTGGAACCCAGGTGGCACGCTCTCTCCTCAAGGGTTTCGATGCCGAACCGTGACGCTCGCCGTGTTTCCGTGGTTCAATTCTGAGAAGACTGCTAGGGACGAGTGACGATGTCCTGGAAGCGGAGATCGATGTATTCCTTCTGCTCGTTGCGCTCCTCGAAGAGCTTGAGAGCGGCGCGCAGGCGCTCCACCTTCCCGGGCATCTCACCGCGGCCCAGCCGAATGACGATGGGGGTGCCGGTCGTCAGGAGCGTGACGCCGCCGGTGTTGTCCATGCGGAGCTCGGAGATGCGGGGCACCAGGTCGGGACGCAGGAGGTCCAGCACGGTCAGGGCGTCCTGGAGGAGCTCGGGCGAGGCCTGGGTGATGCTGCCGGTGAGGATGGGGCCCTTGACGTTCTCCCGGGTCGGGATCAGCGGGACGACCGTCCCGGAGACGTCGATGCCCTTGATGACGCCGTCCTGCTGGATGAGAGCAACCGGGACGCGCTCGGAGACCCGGATCACGATCCGGCGCGGCAGGTGTCGTTCCACGACGGCCGTCGCCACCCGGGGGTGAGTTCTCACGCGCGCGGCGGCGGCGGCGAGATCCACGTCGAGGATCGAGACGCGCTTCTGTATCCCGGCGAGGCGAATGATCTCCTCCGGCGTCAACGCGGCCAGGCCCTCGACCTCGAGCTCCTCCACGAGGAGCCGGTCGGTGGCGACCACGTAGCGATACGCCTTGCCGCCCATCGCCACGAGGAGAATTCCGGCGCCCGCGATCACGGCCAGGAGGATGGCGCCGGCGATCACGGTGGCCAGCTTCTCGGTGGTCTCACGCGAGACCCCGCCTCCCCCGCCCGAGGTCGACGCCACTGCCGACGATCGGCGGCCCCGCCCGGCGACCTTCTGCCCCCTGACGGCCCCGCCGCCCGACTCCCGAGCGCTCATCGTTCTCGCCCCGGTTCCGATGCGGACCGCTCTCGCCCCTCCAACGCCCAGCCGATGATGCGCCCGATCATCTCGTGGAAAGGAAGGCCATGCGCGGCCGCGGCCTTGGGCAGGAGCGACGTCTCGGTCATGCCCGGGATCGTGTTGACCTCCAGGATGACCGGGCCGTCGGAATTGACGAGCAGGTCGACGCGACTCACGCCGCGGCAGCCGAGCACCTGGTGCGCGGCGAGAGCGAGGGCCTGGCAGCGGGCGATCTCGCCGGCCGGCAGGCGCGGCGGGATGATGTACTCGGTGGCGCCCTTGGTGTACTTGGACGCGTAGTCGTAGACGCCCGATTTCGGCGCGATCTCGATGGCAGGCAGGGCAAACGGCTCATCGCCCCCCAGGATCCCGACCGTGATCTCCACGCCTTCGATGAAGCGCTCCACGAGGATATCGCGATCGTGAAGAGCGGCCTCCCCGAGGGCGGGGGCGAGATCCTCCCGGCGGCGCACGATGACGAGGCCCACCGACGACCCCTCGTTCGAGGGCTTCACGATCCAGGGAAGAGGGAACGAGGGTTCGGGCACCGGATCCCCAGCCTGGACGACGAGACCATCGGCGACCGGGAGCCCGGCGGCGCGAAAGAGCCTCTTGGAGAAAGCCTTGTCCATGGCGGCCGCCGAGGCGAGAACGCCGGAACCCGTGAAAGGAATGCCGAGGATCGTGAGGAGCCCCTGCATGGTCCCGTCCTCGCCGCCACGGCCGTGCAGGGCGATGAACGCGACGTCGGGGCGCGCCTGGGCAAGCACCGTGGCCACATCGGGGCCGACATCGACGGGCACGACCTCGTGCCCCAGCTTCTCGACCGCGGCCACCACCGCCGCGCCGGTCCTCAGCGAGACATCGCGCTCGCGCGAGAGCCCGCCCATGAGAACGGCGACCTTCACGGCCATTCTCCCAGCATCTTGACCTCGGTGTGCAGGTCCACGCCGAACTTGGCCTTCACCTCCTGCTGAGCGAGACGGATGAGCGCGAGGACATCGGAAGCCGTGGCGCCGCCGCGGTTGACGATGAAGTTGGCGTGCAGCGTGGATATCTCCGCGCCCCCGACCTTGCGCCCCTTCAGCCCGCACTCCTCGATGAGCCGGGCGGCGTAGTCGCCCTTGGGATTGGTGAAGACCGAGCCGCAGTTGGGGAGCTGCAACGGCTGGGTGCGCTTGCGATCCTCGAGCGCGCGCCGCGCGGCGTCGGTGTTGTAGGGCTTCTCCGGGAGCCGGACGATGGCAGCGACGATCAGCTCGTTGGTGCGCTGGAACCGCGACGAGCGGTACGCGAACTGGCAGTCCGCGGGCAGGAGCTCCTCGAGCCCGCCTCCCCTGCCGACGATGATGACCCGCTCGATCACGTCCTTCATCTCGCCGTCCCGCGTTCCCGCGTTCATGTAGATGGCGCCGCCCACGGATCCCGGCACGCCGAACCCCCACTCGAAGCCGCCCACCCCGGAATCCCGGAAGTAGCGCGCGAGCTCGGGCAGGCGCACGCCGGCGCCGACCCGGAGGAGGCCCATCCCGAGGTCGGTGATGGTGGCGAGCGCGGACGTGGCCTTGATCACGAGGCCCCGGATGCCGGCGTCGGCAACCAGCAGGTTGGATCCATTGCCGATGAAGGTGACCGGGAGCCGACGACTGCGCGCCACGATGCGGGCGACCGCGATGTCATCGAAGTTCTCCGCCTCCAGGTACCACTCCGCCGGGCCACCCACGTGGAGCGTCGTGTGCCGGCTCATCGGCTCGCTTCGCACCGCGCCCAGCGCGAGCATGACCTCCTCGACCGTCCGGTTCCTCACCAGCGTGCTCTCGGAGGTCCGGACCACGACATCCTCCACGGTCGCCTCGGAGGGCGCCGGGTTCTTCGCGTCGCCGGCAGCCATCAGGCGCCGACCGCCAGGAGCTGATCGCCCCAGCTCGTGATGTCGCCGGCGCCCATCGTGAGGATCACGTCGCCGGCGCGGAAGGTCGCGGCCAGGCGCGGGATATCGACGGCCGTCACGATCTCGAAGGCGCTGTAGCCCTTGAGCATCAGCGACTCGGTGATGAGCTCGCTGGAGACGCCGTCGCGCTGGGGCTCGCCGGCCGGGTAGATCGGCAGGAGCGCGACGCGGTCGGCGGCGGCGAGAGCGGAGGCGAACTTGTCAAAGAGGAGCGCGGTGCGCGAATAGCGATGGGGCTGGAAGAGGATGATGACCCGGCCACCGGCGGCCAGGGAACGCGCGGCCGCGATCGTGGCCGTGATCTCGGTCGGGTGGTGGCCATAGTCGTCGTAGACGGCCCAGCCGGCGGGATGGCGGCCCTTGAGCTGGAGACGGCGGTCGACGCCGGTGAAGGCGGCCAGGCCGCGGATGACGTCGGCGGCGGGAATGCCGAGCTCCAGGCCCACCGCGGCGGCGGCCAGGCTGTTGACGACGTTGTGCACGCCGGTGACGGTGAGCGAGACCGAGCCGAGAGATACGCCGCGCAGGACCAGCCGATAACTGCTGCCGGTCGAGGAGAGCGTGACATCCTCCGCGCGGACATCGGCGTCCGCGTGCTGGCCGTAGGTGACCATGCGACGACTGGCCATCGCCGCGATGCCGCGGATGCGCGGATCGTCGAGGCAGAGGACGCCGAAACCGTAGAACGGCACCTTGTTGGCGAACTCGCTGAACGTGGCGGTCAACCGCCCCATGTCCCCGTAGTAATCGAGGTGATCGTCGTCGATGTTGGTCACGACGGAGACCGTGGGCGAGAGCTTCAGGAACGACCCGTCCGATTCGTCGGCCTCGGCCACAAAGTAATCGCCGGCCCCGCTCTTGGCGCCGCTCCCGAGCTGTTCGAGCCGGCCACCGATGACGACCGTGGGATCAAGGCCGCCCGCCGTCAGGACCATGGCGGTCAACGATGTCGTCGTGGTCTTGCCGTGCGTGCCCGCGATGGCGATGCCGTACTTGAGCCGCATCAGCTCCGCGAGCATCTCCGCGCGCGGAACCACGGGCAGGCCGCGCTCGCGAGCGGCGCGCACCTCGGGATTTTCTCTCCCGACCGCGGATGACACGACGACTGCATCGGCGTCGCCGACGTGATCGGCCTTGTGCCCCAGGCAGACGCGGGCGCCGAGCTGGGCCAGGCGCGTCGTGACGGGCGTCTCCTTGAGGTCGGAACCGGAGACCTTGTAGCCCGCCGACATCAGGATCTCGGCGATGCCGGACATGCCGGTGCCGCCGATACCGATGAAGTGAATGCGCTGTAGCCGGATCATAGTGAGCGGGGCGACGGCACGGGCGGCGTCGCTGGCGGCGGGGTGTGGGACATGATTGCGAGCGTCTCCAGTATATCGGCAATTTCGGCGGCGGCTTGCGGATTTCCCTGCGTCCCGGCGGCCTCCGCCATCGCCCGGCGACGTTCGGGATGGGCCACGAGGTCCGCGATCGCGTCGCCGAGGCGCGCGGAGAGCGCGGCGTCCGGCACGAGGATGGCCGCGCCCGCGTTCACGAAGGAGCGCGCGTTCGCGGTCTGGTGGTCGCCGGTGGCGTAGGGATACGGCACGAGGATCGAGGGAACCCCGCAGGCCGCAAGCTCGGCCAGCGTCATGGCGCCCGATCGCGTCACGGCCAGGTCGGCGGCCGGGAGCACCTCCGGCATGCGCTCGATATAGGGCACCACGCGAACGCGAGGGCCCGCGGCGGCGGCGGCCGCGCGGAAGGCGTCCACGTGATCGCTTCCCGTCGCCCAGAGGACGCGAATGCCGGCGGTGCCGGTGAAGGACGGTGAAGAAATCCAGGCCGCGACGGCCTCGTTGAGCGATCGAGCGCCGCGGGATCCGCCGAAGATCACGACCAGGAGGTCGTCCTCGGCCAGCTCGAGGGCGATGCGAGCCCTCGCACGGGTTGCGGAGGAATCAAGCGTTCGGAATGCGGCGCGAACGGGGAGCCCGACGCGGGTCGTGCCCCTCGTCCCGCCCGGAACGGCGCCGGTCCAGGACGTCAGGATGCGGGTGGCCATCCGCGCGAGGACGCGATTGGCAAGTCCCGGCACCGCGTTCTGCTCGTGGATGACCAGTGGGATCCCCAGGTGGCGCGCCGCCGCGCCCGCCGCGAAGCTGGCAAACCCCCCCATCCCCAGGACCACGTCGGGCCGAAAATCCAGCAGGTGGCGTCGCGCCGCGAAGACGCCTCGCCCATTCTCGATGACGGCGCCGGCGTTCTGGATGGGACGGCGACGGAGGAAGCCGCACGCGGGCACGATGAGGAGCGGAAAACCGGCCGCGGGAACGATGCGCGATTCAAGCCCGCGCTCCGTGCCCACGAAGACGACGTCTCCGCCCCGCGAGCGCACTTCCTCCGCAACGGCGATGCCGGGATAGACGTGCCCACCGGTCCCGCCGCCGGCGATGACGAGCTTCATGCGGTCAGGCGTCTCGCCGGCGCGAGAGCCCCCAGAGAATTCCGAGCGCGGCCGCGATGAAGACGACACTGGTGCCGCCGGACGAGACCAGGGGCAGGGGAATTCCGGCGACGGGAATACAGCTCGTGACCACGAGCAAATTCACGAGCGCCTGGATCGTCACCATCGCCGTGATGCCGACGGCCAGGTACCGCGCGTAGGGAATGGGCTGACCGAGCGCGATCCCGTAGCCGCGCCAGGCGATCGTGGCGAAGAGCGCGACGACGACGAGGGTCGCCAGGAGGCCGCCCTCCTCGCCGATCACGGCGAAGATGAAGTCCGTGTGAGCCTCCGGCAGGAATCCGAACTTCTGCACCGATCCCCCGAGCCCCCGGCCGAACCACCCGCCGCTCCCCATGCCGATCAGGCCCTGCCAGACCTGGTAGCCCGCGTCCTGGGTATGAGCCTCGGGATTCATGAAGGCGGTCATGCGCTGCATGCGGTAAGGCTCGGTCCAGACCTTGTAGGCGCCGCCGGCCACGGCGAGCACCGCGCCGCCGCCGAGGGCAACGAGAGGCATACCCGCGACGAAGTAGACGATGCCGGCGTAGAAGAGCATGAAGAGCGCGGTATCGAGGTCGCGCTGGAAATAGACGAGGACGGTGAAGATCGCGGGGACCAGGAAGGCCTGCCAGACTTGCTTCCAGTCGGTGACGATCTCGGGGTATCGCGCGGCGAAGCGCGCCGCGTAGAGGACACTCGCCAGTCGCGCCAGTTCGGAGGGCTGGAACGAGATGGGACCGAGCCTCACCCACCGCGTCGCCCCCTTGACCGTGGCGCCGATGCCGGGAATGAAGACGAGGAACTGGGCGATGATGGCTAGCCCGACAACCACGAGCGTGAAGCGATCGATGTGCTTCAAGGAGAGACGCGAACAGCCGTACATGGCCACGCACCCGATGATCCCGGCGATGAGTTGGCGCACGAGCATGTTGCCCGCCATGCTCCCGTCCGCGGCGCGCGCGGGACCGGCGGAGTAGACGGCGACCATGCCGATCGCCATCAGGAGAACGGTCGCCGTGGCGAGCCGGGCGTCGGGCGGGGTGTTCAGGGTGGCGTCGTAGTCGGCCGGAGCGGGGGCGCGCTTGCGGGCGAAGAACGAGAACGGCGTCGTCGCGGGACGACGCGGAGGAATGCGGCCGGCGGACCGCCGACGAACGACGCTCATCGACGCCCTCCGGCCGGGACGGCGCGGACCAGGCCGGGCTCAACCGCGACGGAGGAAGGCGCGGCGGAGGCCATCGCGGTGACCAGGGCACGGAAGCGATCGCCGCGGGCGACGTAGTCCTTGAACTGATCGTAGGACGAGCAGGCCGGCGAGAGGAGCACGCTCGCACAGCCCGGCGACGCCGATCGCGCGGCCGTGACGGCGGCGTCGAAGGATGGGATGACGTCGACGGGAACGCCAGCGGACTCCAGGAGCGCGGCGATCCGCGGCCCGGCCTCGCCGTAGGCGATGACACGTCGGCACCGCGCGGCGACCAGCTCGCGAAGCTCGGCGTAGTTCTCGCCCTTGTCTCTCCCTCCCATGACGAGGACGACGGGGGCGGGAACGCGCAGGAGGGCGGCCTCGACGGAGTGCACGTTCGTGGCCTTGGAATCGTTGTACCACGTCGCCCCGTCCACCACGCCCACGGGTTCGATCCGGTGCGGGAGCCCCTGGAACGCGGACAAGGCGGACGCGACGCGGGCGGGATCAAGCTCGAGGAGGGACGCAACGGCGACGGCGGAGAGGAGGTTCTCGGGCGACTTGACCGCCTCCAGCAGGCGCTCGTCGTAGGCCGGTGTCAGCGTGTAGTCGGCGGGGCCGGCGGCGGAGACGGTCACCACCCGCGGCGCACCCTCGGTGCCCTTCAGCCGCTCCGCCAGGGCTCGCGTGTGAGCGTTGTCGAGGTTGAGGATGACGACATCGTTCGCGGTCATGTTCGCCAGGATGCGATCCTTGGCGGCGGCGTAGGCGGCGAAGTCAGGGTAGCGATCGAGATGGTCCGAGCGAAGATTCAGGTAGACGGCGATCCGGGGATGGAAGGCGCGGATGGTCTCGAGCTGGAACGAGGAGAGCTCGAGGACACAGACGTCCTCCTCGCGCACCGCGGCGGCAAATCCCGCGACGGCGACGCCGATGTTGCCGCCAATCCAGGTGCGCCCTCCGGTGTAAGCCTCCTCGAGTATCTTGCCGATGAGCGTCGTCGTCGTCGTCTTGCCGTTGGTACCGGTGACGGCGACGATGCGGCAAGGCATCACGCGCGTGGCCAGCTCCAGCTCGCTCCAGACCTCTCCCTTGAAATCGGCCAGGAAGGGGATCTCAGGCGGGATGCCGGGCGAGAGCACGATGAGGGCGGCGTCGCGGGCGCGATCGGTATGGGCGCCGAGCTCGTGGTCATAGTTCTTCAACTCGGCCAGTGACTCGGCGTCGAATGCGGATGCGGGTCGATTGTCGGAGACGAAGACGCGGGCGCCCAGGGAGGCGGCCAGGCGCGCGCTGGCGCGTCCCGATCGGGCCCATCCGAGGATGGTCACCTTCTGTCCATTCAACGAGAACACGGGAAATCTACCTCAATTTCAGCGTCGCGAGCGCGACCAGGGTCAATATGAAGGAAACGATCCAGAATCGCACGATGACTTTCGGCTCCGGCCATCCCTGCTTCTCGAAGTGATGATGCAGGGGCGCCATGCGGAAGACGCGCCGGCCCGTCGTCTTGAACGAGAAGACCTGGATGATGACGGAGAGCGCCTCCGCGACGAAGACGCCGCCGATGATCACGAGGAGCAGTTCCTGCTTGATGAAGACGGCCACGGTGCCGAGCGCGCCGCCGAGCGCGAGCGATCCGGTGTCGCCCATGAAGACCTGGGCGGGATAGGCGTTGAACCAGAGGAACCCCAGGAGCGCGCCGATGAGGGCCCCGAGAAAGACGGTGATCTCGCCGACATCGCGGATGTAGAGGACATTGAGGTAGGTGGAGAAGTTGGAGTGGCCGGTGATGTACGTGAGCCCGGCGAGGGCGCCCGCGCACGCGATCGTGGAACCGGCGGCCAGGCCGTCCAGGCCATCGGTGAGGTTGACCGCGTTCGAGGCCCCGGTGACAACGAGCATGATGAAGGGAATGTAGAGCAGGCCCAGGGGGATGAGGAGGTTCTTGAGGAAGGGAACGGTGAGCGTGGAGGCATAGTCGATGGTGACGGCCTCGCCGAGCCAGAGGCGGCCCGCCTCGGTGGGGAGGATGAAGAGGGAAAGACCGAGCATGAGCGAGAGGAAGCCCTGGCCGAGGAGCTTGTAGCGGCCGGGGAGACCCTTGGTGTTCTTCTTGGTCATCTTCAGGTAGTCGTCGATGAAGCCGAGCGACGCGAGGCCAATAGTGACGAGAAGGAGGAGCGGGACGTAGCGGTTGGTGAAGTTGCCGAAGAGGATCATGGAGGCCGAGACGGAGCCGATCATCAGGAGCCCGCCCATCGTCGGCGTTCCCAGCTTGTGAGCGTGAAAGTCGAGCTCCTCGCGATCCTTGAGGTGAGCCATCCTCAGGGCGCCCAGGGCCCGAATGAAGGCGGGGCCCAGTGCTACGGAGAGCAACAGGGCGAAGACGGTCGCGAACGCGGCGCGGAAGGTGATGTACTGGAAGAGCCGCAAGGGCCCGAAGACATCGGCCAGCGTCGCGAGATGATAGAGCATGTCAGACGGCGCGGGCCAGGGTCGAAGCCGCTTCCACGAACGCAGAAGCGGCGGGGACGGGATGGGGCATCGCGGCCGGCAGGAGCCGCGCGAACGCGTCCGCGATGTCGAGGGCGTCGGTGCCGGTGAAGAGCGCGGCAGCCGCGGCGAGCCGGGACGCGGAGACCGCGGCGGGAGGCAGGGAGGTGTGCACGACGAGGCCGCGACAGGTAAAGCGACCTCGAGCGGGAACGACGACGGGCCCCTGGTAAGGGCCGCCGTGCGCGGCACCTGCCGGATCGCCGGCGGATCCCAGGAGCGCGGAGGGCGCCAGGACGCGGCAGGACGCAGACTGCCGGATGAGACCGGCGCGGGGATCGGCATCATCGAGGATCAGGACCGAGGTCGAGGGCAGGGCCGCGGCGAAGTCCAGGGGTGCGGGATCCCCGGGGCGCGGAAGAGCGGCGACGACAAGCGCCGGTGCGGCCAGGGACATGTCGGCGACGAAGGAGACGAGATTCGCAGCGTCCAGGACGACGACGGCGCGATCGGTCGACGGAGTGAGGGCCAGAAGGGCCGCGTCGAGGTCGCCGGGCACCATGGCGCTGACCGTTCGCCAGCGGCGCTTGCAGGTGGCGGCCAGCGGCACCGCGATCGCGGCGGCGTCGGCGCCGACGACGGCAAGGACGCGCGCTCGCGAGGCGGCGCGGCGCGCCGAGGCCAGGCGAGCGATGGCGTCGGCCAGGACGGGGACGCGCAGGACGGCCATCGCGGCAGGAACGGGCAGTTCCCGTTCCACCAGGGCGACCGCGCCGGCGGCCGCGATCGCCGACAGGGCCGCAGCGGCCCCGGCTCCCTGGGGTACGGCGACCACGGTGAACCGGTCCATGCCGGGTCCGTCGATCTTCTCCACGAGCGCGGACGACGAGTCGGCGGGCACGGAGAAGGCGCAAATGCGCCGTGTCGCGGCACCGCGCTCCAGGGCCGCGCCCGCGGCGGCGGCGAGTTCGCCCAGCGTCGTGGCATTCCAGTGAACGATACGGTTCATCTCCCCTGCTCCTTCAGCGCCGTCATGAGCTCGGCGCGGTCGTCGAATGGGCGCTTCTCGCGCCCGATGATCTGGTAGTCCTCGTGCCCCTTGCCCGCCACGAGAAGAAGGTCGCCCTCCCGAAGGGCGGCGACCGCGTCGCGGATCGCCGCTCGGCGATCGGGCTCTCGGCGCCAGCGGCCGCCGGCCATGCCGGCCTCGATCTCGTCGAGGATGCTGCCCGGGTCCTCGGTCCGCGGGTTGTCGGATGTCAGCCAGGACTCGTCCGCCAGCGAGGCCGCGAGCGCGCCCATGCGCGGCCGCTTCGTGCGATCGCGATCGCCGCCGCAACCGAAGACGAGGAGCACGCGGCGCGGCTTGAGGGCCCTCGCGGCTCCCAGGAGCCGTTCGAGCGCGTCGGGCGTGTGCGCGTAATCGACGGCGACCGCATAATTTCCCGCGGTCGGCACCAGCTCGAAGCGCCCGCGCGGGGCGCGGGCCGCGGTCAGGCCCCGGACGATCACCTCGTCCTCGATTCCAAGATCGAGCGCCAGGGCCGCGGTCGCCAGGGCATTCTGGATGTTAGGTTCTCCCACCAGGCTCGTCGTGACCGTCCGCGCGCGATCGTCGTGGGTGAGGGTGAAGTGGGTCTCTTTGAGCCCGAGGCGGATGTTCGTGGCCTGGACGCGACCTCCGGTGCCGAAGGTCACGAGGCCGGGATAGCGGCGGGTCAGTCCACGAACGCGCTCATCCTCGGCATTGACGGCGCCGCGGCCGCCCGTGAGCGCGAACACTCTCGCCTTGGCCGCGAAGTACGCGTCCATGGTGCCGTGGAAATCCAGGTGGTCCTGCGTGAAGTTGGTGAAGGCGGCGGTCGTCACCCGCGTTCCTGCGATCCGATCGAGCGCGAGGGCATGCGAGGAAATTTCCATCGCGACGTGGCTGAGGCCCTCGGCGCGGCAGGACGCGAAGAGCCGCTGGAGGAGGAGCGCGTCGGGCGTGGTGTTGGGAGCCTCGTAGACGTGATGGCCGATGGCGTAGCCGAGGGTGCCGAGAACGGCGCACCGGGAGCCGGCGGCCGCGAGCACGGACTGCAGGAGGTAGGTCGTCGTCGACTTGCCGTTCGTGCCGGTGACGCCGAGGACGGTGAGCGTCGACGAGGGATCGCGAAAGAAGCGAACGGCGAGCGTGGGGAGCGCGGCGGCGGGATCAGGAAGGACGAGAACCGGAATGGGCTTCGAGGAGCTGGAGAGCGCGGCGATGGGGCGTGCGGCGATGACGGCCACGGCGCCGCGGCGAGCGGCATCCTCCGCGTGGTCATGTCCGTCGGTCACGCTCCCCTTGATCGCCACGAAGAGCGCTCCAGGGGTGACGTCGCGGGAATCGGTCACCACGTCGGCGATCGGGATGGACGTCGAGGACAGGGGCGGGACGGGCAACCCGTCGAGGAGCTCGTCGAGCGGCATGGAGGGCATGGTCACCACCGGTCTCGCCCCTCCCCCCGCGGTCATGGCCTCGCGGCCTCTCGCTCGCGCGCCTCGAGCCCCGGTTCCCTCCGGGATGGAGGAGCAGCGGGAACATCCTGGACATTGTCCGGCGCCGGTACGGCCAGCCCATAGTGCTCGGTGGCCAGCGTGCGGATCCGGGCGGGATGCCGATACTGCTCGACGGTCAGCGTCAGGCGATCGCGCTCCTCGACGAGATCGCGCCGGGATCGCTCGAGCTTCAGAAGCTCTCGCGTCATGCCATGAAAGGTGTTCTCCTGGGTCAGGATGGCGAGCGCGAAGAGCATGAGCGCACCGATGACGGCAAAGTGGACCTTGGTGCGCTTCCAGGTCTCGGCTTCCTGCATGTTCAGCGTCGTAGGCTTCATGGCATGGTGTGTTGAGCCGACTAGACGCGAACGACACCCCGGATATGGGCACTTCGTGAGCGCGGATTGTCGGCTACTTCCCTGTCATCGGCACCTCGAAAGCCTTTCCATAGAGGCTTTGCGCAAGGTTTAACGCCGCAGGCACAGACCGGAAGGCCCGGCGGACAGCGACAGACCCCGCACCACGCCGCCATCGCCCGCTTGACCATCCGATCTTCGAGGGAGTGGAAGGAGATGATCGCGATCCTGCCGCCGGGCTCCACCACGCGCGGCGCGGCATCGAGCAGGGCCTCGAGCTGTCCCAGCTCGTCGTTCACGGCGATCCGGAGGGCCTGGAAGGTGCGCGTGGCCGGGTGCGTTCGGGATCCATGGTAGCCCGACGCGGCCTGGATGATCGCGGCCAGTTCCTTGCAGGATGCGAACGAGCGGCCGACGAGGGCACGGGCAATGCGGGCCGCCCGTGGTTCCTCGCCGTAGACCTTGAGGATGCGGGCCAGGGTGGAGAGATCGGAGGTCGCGATCAGGTCAGCGGCGGATTGCGGGAGGGCAGGATCCATGCGCATGTCCGGATAGGCGTCGTTCTGGAACGAGAAGCCACGATCGGCGGAGTCGAGCTGGTCGGAGGAGAGTCCGAGATCGGCGAGGAGTCCCTGGACGGGGCCGGGGGGCAAGGACCGGAAGTCGCCGGCATGAACGCGTAGCCGCGGATGGCCCTGGAAACGGGCCTCCAGGCGGGCACAGGCGGCGGGATCGCGGTCGCAGGCGATGACGGTATGGCCGAGTTCCAGGAGCAGGGCGCTGTGCCCGCCCCCGCCCCCGGTGGCGTCGATGACGGTACCAGGAGCCATGGTGAAAGCTTCCCGCACGGCATCCATGAGAACGGGACGGTGGACGGTCGAAATCACGCTAGGTGTCAGACTGCGGAATTGCGGCATTGATTTCACTATAGTTGCAAGTCACTGATTCGCGTCACAAACGCAAGTCGCGCATTTCCAGATCCGCATTTCCGCAGTCTGACACGACACAGCTAGATGCGGAACTCCTTGGCCAGGGAATCGGCTATATCTTCTATATTTCCAGCGATTCGCGCTTGATAGTCGTTCCAGGCTGGGCGCGGCCAGATCTCGAGGCGACGGCCACTGCCCGCGAGGATAATCTCGCGTTCCACCTTCACCCGTGCCCTCAGGGCCTGGGGCACGGTGAAGCGGAACTGGGAGTCGAACTCGCCCTGGAAGGCGTTGTTCAAGAGCCAGCGACTGACGTCGCGGGCAGAGCGGGAGAGCTGGGTCCGCTGGTGAATTTCCTGCTCGACGAATGCCTGCCAATCCTCCGTTTTCCAGAGGCAGAGGCATCCGTCGAAGCCGAGGGAGATGGTGAAGGAACTGCCGAATTCCTGCCGAAAGGCCCCCGGTAGGAAGATGCGTCCCTTTGCGTCAATGAGCTGCTCGTAGATTCCTGTGTACATCCTCCACTCAGCTCCACTCGGCTCCACAGACAAGCGGAATATCCCACGCCTTCTCCACCAGGTCAAACAGATTTGCGCACCTTTTTGCAATGATCTGAAAGCATAGGAAAAGGTGTGGAAATCGCTCTATCTCGTCTATTTTCAGCCTGAAAAGGCGTAACTCCACTGGTTGCAACTGGACCTCTTGCCCCGGGAGCGGCCAGGAATTCCAGAGGTGATCCTTACCAGGTCCGAAGATCCACCGGAATTCGGGCCGCAGCACGCCGCCCGCCTCGTCCCGTACGCGCGTCACAGGAACGTCCATCGCGGTTAGTTACATCGTATTGCTATGTATTGTTCTACGAGGTATCTCTACGGAGAGGCTCCGCGCTAGCCGCGCAGTGGGGCCAGGGCGGACTTCAGGACGCCGATGGCCAACGCGCAGGCGTGCCGGCTCGTCGCGGGAAGACCAGGGAGAGCGGCAACAAGGTCGTCGACGGTAACACCGAGCGCCGCGGTGACGGCGCTGCCCGCGACGCGTTCGGCCAGGAGGTCGAGCGCGGCGAGCGTGGGCGGACATCCCCTCGCCTTCCAGCGGACATCCTCGATCGTGGCGTCCTTCACGCGGAGCCAGATCTCCGCGTCATCGCCGCAAACCGGGTTGCTCGCGCGCGCATGATGCGTGGCGCCCTCCAGCTCGCCCTGCCACTCCGCGGCGGCGACACGCGCGCGCACCGCGTCGCCGTAGGGTGAGCTCAGGCCAGCACCATGTCCGGAAATTCTTCGCGGTTCGTCGCGCTCACGTCCGACGAGCGCACGACAGCCCCGCTTCCCATCGCGTTCTGCACGCACTCCACGGCCACGCGCGTTCGCCGCGCGGCCTCCTCGATCTCGGCCTCGGTATTGCCCGGACCCACGCTGAAGCGAACGGCACAGCACGCCGTGGGATAATCGACACCGCAACCGAGGAGCGCGGCTGACGGTCGCGGTGTTCCCGAACTGCAGGCCGATCCGAAGGAGACCGCCACGCCGGAGGCGTCGATCGCGGCCGCCACGACGTCGCCCGGGAGGCCGGGAAAGGCCGCCAACAGCGTCCCGGGGAGGCCGATGTCGCACCGCGAAACCTCGGCGAACCGCGATCCCAGGCCCTCCGCGAGTCGATCCCGCAGGCGCACGGCGAGACGTCGGCAGTGGTCGGCGTCGAAAGGCAGGGCCAGGGCGTGACCGAAGCCCAGGATGGCCGCGAGCGACGGCGTGCCGCTACGGCGCCCTGACTCCTGGCCGCCCCCCGAGAGCATCGGCGCGACCTCGAACGGGCGCGGCAGGACGAGTGCGCCTCCGCCCATCGGCGCGCCGATCTTGTGTCCCGAGAGCGTGAAGGCGTCGCACTCCCGCAGCGCAGGATGGAAGGGCATCTTGCCCGGCCACTGGACGGCGTCGACGTGAAGAAACGCTCCGTCCCGCCGCGCCGCCGCGACCGCGGCCTCCAGGTCCGTCAGCTCCCCGGTCTCGTTGTGCGCGGCCAGCACGAACCGGATGCTGGCCGCCAGGCAGGAGGCGCCGGCCCGAGGGCAGCCGCAGACATGCGGGGGACATGCGGTCTCCCGGACGAGCTCCCATCCCGCGAGAAGAGCCTCCACGTTGGCGGTCACCGACGGGTGAGAGCCCGCCTCCAGCCACGCCACCCGCGCGCGCCCCTCGGACTCCGCGCGCCGCGCCAGGGCATGCGCGGCCAGCGCGTTCGCCTCCGTCCCCCCGGAGGTGAAGATGACGCCCGCAGGATCGACGCCCGCCCAGTCGGCGACCTGCTGGCGCGCCGTCTCGAGAAGATACCGGGCCCGCCTCCCCTCCGCGTGCACGGACGAGGGATTCCCGAGCGCCCCCAGCCCGCCCAGGAACGCGGCAACCTCGCCGCGCAGGGGCATGGAGGCGTTGTGGTCGAGATAGATGCGGTCAGTCACGGAGCCAGTATAGGCGATGAAGGCTCCATAAAAAAGAAGAGCGCCTCCCCGGGGGGAGGCGCTCCTTACGACGCCTGGTTACCGGTCGGCTTACCTCTTCAGCGAGAGCACTTCCTGGAGGACCTGGTCCGCCGTGGTGATCGTGCGGGACTGGGCCTGGAAACCGCGCTGGGTAATGATGAGGTCGACGAACTCGACGGAGAGATCGACGTTCGAGCTCTCCAGGGCGCCCGGCACGATCGTGCCCACGCCGTCGAATCCCGGTCGCTGCGGGCTGCCGAACTTTCCGGCGTTGACCGTGTTCTTGAACATGTTGCCACCGACGGCGATGAGGCCGGCGGGGTTGACGAAGCCCTGGAGGGCGACGCGGGCGAGGTTGAGACTGCGGCCGTTGTCGAAGAGCCCGACCATGAAGCCCTGGTCATTGAACGAGAAGCTCTCGAGCTTGCCGGGAGGGAATCCGTTCTGCTCGGAGACGACGGCATTGGTGCGCCGCGCGGTCTGCACCAGGTCGTCCAGGTTCAGGTTGATCTGGACCGGGTCCGCGCCCTCCTCGGTCGGAGGCGCTCCGCCCGCCCGCGGCGGATCGAAGTAGATGCCGAGGAAGCCGTCGTTGGTCGTGCCGTTCGCGGTCGGCGATTCGTAGGGGACCGTCGACGTCGTGTTGAAGCGCCCGTTGGCGTCGAAGCCCAGGAGGCGGAAGCCGGCGATGCGCTGGCCATCCGGGTCGGTCGGATCGATGGCATACATGACCCACCGGTTGGTATCGATCTTCT
This sequence comes from uncultured bacterium, assembly GCA_964548165.1. Classification (GTDB taxonomy): domain Bacteria; phylum UBA8481; class UBA8481; order UBA8481; family UBA8481; genus CAZJQD01. The sequence goes on along the minus strand of CAZJQD010000013.1, from coordinate 18,520 downwards.
CGTAGCGGATCGGGACATTCCAGGGCGTGCCGAGCGAGTCGAAAACCTCCACCGCGGTCGCGTAGGTGTAATCCTCGGGCGTATTCACCGAGACGGTGTTGGTGTCGCCCGTGTCCGCCTGGTTGTTGTTCCCGTTGTTGCCGGTAATCTGCGAGGTGTTGGGCGTGATCGCGAAGGACTCGCTCGTGAGGTCCGTCAGGGGGTTGACGTTCGGCGTCTTCGTGAGGCCGTTCGGGATGATGATGTTGACGCGATCATCCGACTGGTAGTTCATCTCCGCCCTCAGCGTCGAGGAGATCGTGGGGAGGTAGGCGAGCGAAGCCTGCGTCGGCTCGTTCGGGTCATTGACGGCGGCGAACCCGTCTCCTTGGAGCCAAAGACGGACGTCGCCGGTCTCCGCGCCGCCGGCGGCGATGGTCTGGACGCGCCAGAGATCGTTCCAGCCCAGGGCGTTCTGCGTGTTGGCGAACTGGCCGTGCGCGGTCGCCGCTCCGTCCGTGATGCCGATGCGCTTCTCGAAGAAGTCGAATTCATGAGCGACGGTCGCGAAGGTGTCGGCGGCCTCATCGACGGCCTCCCCGTTGAAGAAGGTGCCGAACGAGATGTCGCCCGTTGCCGGGTTGACGGAGAACTGGCGGATGCCGAGCGTGTTGCCGAAGGCGACCTCCGTGAAGGGTTCCGTCGTCGCGGCGGACGTGTTGGTGAGCTGGATGGTGCCGACCGAGTTGGGAACGTACGGGGGATTCTGGCCGCCCGAATCCGCGAGCGCCAGGAACGCGGCTTCCGCGGCGTCCACGGTAGTCCCGACGGCGACCGTCACCGTCTGCTCGCCCGCCCAGTTACGGAAGGTGCGGTAGGACCCGGAGAGCGTGTCTGCCGCAGCGACGGCCTGCGCGTTGGAGAACGTGCCGAACGTGACCGTTCCGACCACGGGATCGACCACGTACTGGTTGGCGCCCGGCGCCTGCCCGAAGGCAACCTCCGTGAAGGTCTCCGCGGTCGGCGGAATGGCCGAGACATCGGTAATGGTGAGCGTCATGGAGCCCGGGACGTAAAACGTGGACTGGTCCACGGTCGATGTCGAGACGTTGCCGGGAACGCCGCCAAACTCGAGCGCGACCGTGCGCCCGGCGGGGATCGACCGCGTGTTGGTCGGACGAACCTCGTAGGCGTAGTTGGCGATGGCATTGACGCCCACGGGCAACGCGGATCCCAGCGTGATGATGCCCAGTTCCTCGTTGATCTTGAACTGGCTCGCGCCAGGCGTGAATGCGGCCGAGTTCGCGATCCGCGTCCACTGCACGCCGTCGATGATGAGCTGGATGCTGTCCGTGTCGGTACCGCCCGCGGTACCGCTGACGATCTGGCCCGCGGCGTTGGGATTCTCGCGCCCGGTGCCGACGACCAGGGCGTTGGCCAGTTGGAGCGTCGTGCGGTCCGCCGAGATCCGGCTCACGACCTCGTTCGAGACGGACTGGATGAACTGGACCGGCACGCCCAGGCCCTCGCCCGGCATCGCCAGGTTGCCCGCGGCGCCGACGCCCGTCTGGTAGATGGCGTCGTTGGTGAACCCGTTCGGGTAGGTGCCGTTCGCGACCGCGGTCGACGAGAGCGGGGCGTTGGGCACGCGGAGCGTGACATCGAAGATGCCCGCCACCGTGGACTGGGCCGAGGAGACCGTCGAGGCGGCCGAGTTGGTCTCCACCTGGATCGCGTCGCCGTCGCCGTTGGAATCGAGCGAGAAGTAATCATAGCCATTGAACGTGCGGGTCGGGTTCGCGATGGCCCATACGTCGTTGTCGTCGGGCATCTCCAGGGCGCTCCCGTCGATGAAATACGCCGCCGGATCGGCCGCATTGTCATCGGCCGTATTGACGAAGTGCCTCATGACGCGGCCGTTCTCATCGAGCTGGATGATGCCCGAGGCCTCCATGCCGTTCATGTCGGTCGGGATGAGCGTGAAGTCGCCGGTGGCGGGATCGATCACGGAAGGGTCGAACACGCTCCACTTGTAGAGGTTCTCGGTCGGGTGGACGTGCGTGAAGCGCATCTCCACCTCGCGCGTCGTCCCGTTCTTCGTCCAGCTCACGCGAACCGGATCAATGGCGGACGAGAGGCGCGAGTCGAGGTTCCCGGAGAGCGTGATCGTCGAGGTGGCGACCGGATCCATCTGCTGGGTCAGGTTCAGCTCGATGTCTTCCACGGGATTCGAGGAGTTGATGGTCCAGGTCTGGGACTGCGTGTCGAGGTAGCCATTCCACCCCTGGACGCGAAAGCCATTCGAGGCCATGACGAGACTGCCGTCGCGGTCGATGGCGAAGTTGCCGTCTCGCGTGTACCACTCGGCCACGGTCTCACCGTCGCGAACGACGAAAAAGCCGTTGCCCTGGATCGCGAGGTCGGTCGTCTTGTTGGTGATCTCGACCGCGCCCTGGCCCATGTCCCGGGAGATGGTTGTTCCCAGGACTCCCAGGCCGATCTGCTTGGGATTCTGTCCGCCACGCCCGGATTCCGGGGCCGTGGCGATCTCGATCGTCTGCGACAGGACGTCGTCAAAGCGGACACGGGACGCCTTGAATCCCGTCGTATTGACGTTGGCGATGTTGTTGGACACGACATCGAGTCGGACCTGGTGCGCCTTCAGACCGGTGACACCGGTGAACAATGACCTCAACATGGCGTATCACTCCTCGTGAGCCCCGACTAGGGGACCGAATCCGCCATCCCTGGCCATCAATGACGCCGCATCCTTGCGGCGGCCCGTTTTCGTTGCCGTGCGAGGGCCCGGGCCTGGGCCTTCGCCCCACCGTCAACTGACGACGGCGGAATCGATGTTGGTGAACACTCCTTCTTTGACGCTCTGTCCATCCACGGCCGTGATCACGGTGCGATTCTTGACCGAGACCACGAACGCCTTGTCATCCATCAGTACCAGCGAGTCGCAGCAACCCTTCGCCGCGGCCCGGTCCACGGCGCCCTTCAACCGCTCCAGCTCCCCGGGCGCCAGGGCGATGTTTCGCCGCTTCAGCCGCTCCTCGGCATGAGCCGAGAACTTGAGGCCCGAGAGCCGCTCGCGCAGAACCCGGTCGAATCCCTCGGCCGCCGCCGCGCCTTCCTCGGGCTTGCGAACGGCGGGAGTCTCCCCCGTCCGGTTGAGGCCCTCGAGGGGGAGCCTCGAGGGATCGATGCGGTCGGCGGCCATGTCTAGGCCACGTACCGGACGGTGGACCCGTCGGCCACGGCGACCGCGTGCGTCACCGCGCCCGCGAACTCGTCGGCCTCGTCATCCGCATCGTCGACGCCGCCGACCCCGCCGCGCCGTCGACCCGCGTTCGCCTCCGCCTGCCGTTCCTCCTCCTGCTGCTCGCCGTTCTGGAACTGCCCGGCGAGGGCCACGAGGACGTTCTCGACGTCAAGGCCCAGCTCGGCGAGGCTCTTGCGGAGCTCCTGCAGGTTCTCCGTGATCGCGGCACGAACCGCCTGGTTCTCCGCCGTGAACTTCACCGAGACCTTGCCGTCCTCGACCGTGACCTTCATCTCGACCTTGCCGAGCTGCTCGGGGTTGAGCTTGATGACGGCTTCGCTCTTCCCTTCCGTCACGAGAATCCGCGCGCTCTGCACGATCTGGTCGAAGACGGGCGGGTGCTGGACGGGGCGAGGCGCCTCGCTGCGCGCCGGCGCCTGCGTTCGCTCGGCATTCCTCAGCGCCGAGTTCTGGCTGTAGGAATTCTGCCAGGAGGTCTGGGACTGCCCGTCGGGTCGTCCCGCCTTCGCCGCGCCCTCGATCCCGGCGACCGCGCCGGAGCCCGCGGTCGGCAGGGGCGTGTTCTGATTGGCCCGGTTCTTCAAGCGGCTGATATCGACGACGACGGACTCGGCAACCGCTTCCATCCGGATCGACGTCTTCTGCCCGTCATCGGTCTTCACGTCGAGCGCCTGCACGCGCACCGCCTCGCGCTTGAACTCGATCGTCCGGGGCGCCTCGACGGCGACCGCCTTCTTCTCCTCGGGGGCCGCGACGGCATCGGCCTGGAGCTTCTGGATGAGTTCGGCGACGTCGCGGCGATCCTCCGGCGTCAAGCGGCGATCCATCTTCGCCACGAGCTTGGAGAGGGCCTCGTCCACCTGCTGCTGGATGGAGGCCGGGGTCTCGATGGCGGCGCCGGATACCTGCTCAACCTGGCCCTCCGGCAGGGCCTCCTGGACCTCCACCATGAACCGTCGCAGGAACTTCTGGAACGCCGGCAGTTCCTCGCCCTCTTGCTCGGGAACGACCTCCGCCGCTTCGGCGATCTGCGGAGCATCGACGGGCTGGCTGGGATTCAGGAGGCCGGCGACGATCTCGAGCACGCCCGCGTACAGCTCGGCGGGCTCCAGGTCCTCGTCGCTCACGAGCTTCTTGAGCTTGTCGCCCACTTCCTGGACTTCCTCGGCGGAGAGCGCCTTCTGCAGGTGGGCGTGAAGCTCGATCTTCACCATCTTGACATGCGTGACGACCATCTCGCCCTTCGGCGCCTCGACGAGCGCGGCCGTCGTCTCGGCCGGCGCCTCCTCGCCCGATGTCGCGACCTCCTGGCGCTCGACCGGCTTCACTTCCTGGTTGCGGGCGGGCGCGGGCTGATCGTTACGAACCGGTGCGGGCTCGACGGCGGCCTGCGGCGCCGGCGCATCCGCGTACGCTTTCGGCGCGGCCTGGGGCGCTTCGGCGCGCGCCGGGAGCGGGGCCACATCGATCATCGAGCGCGTGGGCTCGGGAGCCTTGGTCGACGCCTTCACCGGGACCTCGGTGAACATGTCGAGAAAGAGCGATTCGAAGTTCAGCGAGAAGGACTCCTTGAGCGCCTTGCCGCCGAGAGCGCGGGCGAGGTGCTGGGTCTTCTGGGCCTCGGATCCCTTCTGTCCCTTCGCTCCAACATCGACCCCGACGTTGACCTCCACCTGCTGTCGCTGCTGGTTCATGGCTCCTGCCTCCTCGCTCAACATGTCAATGCCCTGCATCACCGGGCCGGCCCGTGCCGGCTCGCAGTACCGCTACACCGCTAAATCGCTACCACTCCGTCCTTACCGCTTCATCTGGATCGCTTCCCTGGTCAGCTCATCCGAGGTCGTGACGATCCTCGAGTTGAATTGGTACGCCCTCTGGAACACGATCATGTTGGCGAACTCCTCGCTGATATCGACGTTGGACGATTCGAGCGCGCCGGAGATGAAGGAGACCCCGACGTCCTGCATCGTGCCGCCGAGGATCAGCGTCCGCGCGCCGGAGTTGGCCGACACCTGGAACATGTTCTCCCCGTGCGAGAGCATTCCCTCCGGGTTGGTGAACCGCGCCAGGGTGGCCCGGGCCAGGTACTGCTGCATCCCGTTCGTGTAGTCGGCGACGATCCGGCCTTCCGTGTCGAAGCCCCATTTCCTGAGCGTTCCCGCCTTGAAGCCATCGGACGCGACGACGGTCACATCGGACTGCCGGCGCTGACCCTTGATGCCGGTGAAATCCGGCGTGAACGCGATCGCGTTGGCGCCGGGCGGCGTGAAGGTCAGGGGGCTCAGTACGCTCGACTCGGTGGCGTCGTAGTTCCCGAGGTCGTCGAAGGCGATGATGCCGTTGCCGACCGCCGCGGACCCGGGATACTCGGTGTAGAGCCGGAAGTTGGGGCCCGTGGTATTGATGTCGCGCGAGAAGGCGACGGCGCCGGTGGTGGCGTCCGTGACCTGGAAGTAACCGGCGACCGCGGACGTGGAGGGCCAGGCCGCGCCCGGGGGAACCTGGATCCACTCGGTCGACCCCATGCCCTCGTCGACGACGACCTTGAGCTTGTAGGTGCCGTCGGGGTTCTGGATGAGCGTGTTCGGCTGGACGAGCATGCCGTCCGCCGTGGTCCCGCCGCCCGCCGGATCGTCGATCACGGCGGCCGGGAGATTCTCGACGCGATAGGTCGGCCGCGCCTCCCAGAGCCAGCGGTTGGTCGAGAGGCGCTGGAACGAGAAGCCGAGGCTGTGCTCGTTGCCCAGGCTGTCGAACGCGCTCATCGCCGTGCCCGCCACGATCTCGTTCTCCTCGCGGGGCGCGAAGGATGCCGCGAAGCCGGGAACCGTCGTCGCGGCAAAGCCGATCGGCTGGTTAAGGACATTGTGCTGAACGTCGACACGCGTGTCGGCCTGGTCATAGTTCACGGAGACGGCGCCGGGATCCCAGAAGGTGGCCGGCGTGATCGTGCCGGTCTCGTAGTCGACGACGTAGTCGGTGTCCTCGACGAGCGCGACGCCACCGCGCGTGCCGTTCACGACGAGAGAGCCCGCCTGGATCGGGACGTTGGCCACGGCGAACGTCTGGACCGGGTTCGCGTTTGAGACCGCCTGCTGTTCGTTGAGAACGCTCGTCAAGCCACCCGCCGTCGTGTAGTTCAGGACGACCGTGCCCGCGGTCCAGGCCGTCAGGGGCGTGATGGTTCCGGTTCCGGGCACGGCGGTGTAGTCGACGTTCTCGACGAGCGTGTTGCCGTTCATCGAGACGGAGAGCGAGCCCGCGTCGAAGTTGCCGCGCGAGACCTGGAACGCCGTCGCCGCCGTGACGACCATCGCGCCGCCGCCCGGCCGCGTGGCGGCCTCGTTCGCGACGCCCAGGACGGGCGCGGTCCCGACGGTGAACTGGGGATTGCCCGCGCCGTTGACGTTCGCCCAGGGCGCGAGCCCGGCCAATTCGGCGTCCGTCAGGATGGCGCCGGTGCCGGTTCGAAACGCCGCGGCGTCGGTCTGCTGATCGCCCGCATCCGGGTTCTCGAAGACGCCGGTCACGACGCCGTCCGAGGAGAGACGCAGGACACCCGAGACGAGTTGCCCGGTGCGGCCGTCGGTGATCGTGGTGTAGGAGCCGTCGGCGTTCTGCGCAGGATTCTGCGCCCAGAAGTAGTAGTAGGCGTCGCCGCTGGCCTGCGCGAGCGAAGCGCGCTGGAACTCCAGGCGCACCGTGCGATCCACGCCCTGGTTCTCCATCGCGAAGGTGGAAGGGTCGATGGCGAGCGGTTGGCGGGAGTCGAGGTTGAGCCCGAACTGGGCCTGGGTGGTGGCGAACGGGCCCAGGACGCCGGTCGCATCGATCACGATATCGTCGAGCGCGGCATCGTCGGGAAGCACGTACTGTCCCGTCGTCGCGTCGACGGAGGCGTTGACGCCCTGCAGGACATAGCCCTGGGGTGTGACGAGGTTGATGGGACCGGTGGGGACGAACTGGTCGACATCCATCGGGTAGCTGGGCGTGATCCCGCCGTTGGCGTCGATCAGGAAGTGCCCATCCCTCGTGTAGTAGGGTTCATGCTCCTCGGCGTCGGGCGGTCGGACCACGAAGAAGCCGGGGCCGAGGATGGCCAGGTCGAGCTCACGGCCGGTCAGTTCCGGGGTGCCCTGGTTGAAGTTCTTGGAGATGGCGATCGTGTTGACGCCATAACCCTTCTGGATGGGATTCGTCGAGCGCAGGCCCTCGTCGGGCGCGCCGCCAAGGCCCATGGTCTGATAGAAGATGTCCTCGAAGTGGATGCGCGAGCCCTTGAAAGCGGTCGTGTTGACGTTGGCCACGTTGTTGGAGACGACGTCGAGCGCTTTCTGGTGCTGGTTGAGCCCTGTGGCACCGATCCAGAAGCTCGCTTGCATACACCGACTCCCTGAGGCCAGTCCGCCGGCATAACTGCCGACGGGCCCACCCACCCCGCGATGGCGCGCGGGGCCGCGAGATTTCGCGCCGTCTCGGTCAGTCGACGACGCTCGGTCTCCTCAAAGAGGTCCGACCGGGTCCCTCCGCTCGGGGCGCCGGCACTTCGGGCCGGCTCCCTCTGCAAAGCCTCAGGTATTATTCGGTTCCACGAGCCCCCTCGCCGGGGCTTTTCTCACGCGTTCAGTAGCTGACGACGGACACCTGGCTCACTTCTTCGAGCGTCACGACGGAGACGGCCCCGGACTCCTTGAGAATGGTCAGCTCGGGTCCCTTGTCCGTGTACTTGATCGATTGCACGAGGCCCGTGACGGATTCGCCGCTGTCGGCTTTCACGGCCGTCACGACCGTCCCGAGGATATTGAGCGCCTCGGTGTTGCCGGAGCGCGTGGCCATCTTCTCGAAGGCATTCACCAGGTTCGTGGTCTGCTCGAGAGATGAGAACTGGGCCATCTGCGCGATGAATTCCTTGTCCTTCACCGGGTCCTGCGCGTCCTGGTAGCGGAGCTGGGTGAGGAGCAGCTTGAGAAACTCATCCTTGCCGAGATTCTTCGACGCGGCCGTGATGGCGCTACTGGCGGCGTTGTTCCCCGCGTTGATGGTTGAAACTGTGGCCACGTTTCGCCTCCTCTGGCACGAGCTGTTTTTTCTTATCGGCTAAGTTTTGCATTTTCTTGATGAGATTTGCGGGGAACTCATCCGGTAGGCTACAATGCCGTCCGCATGACCGCCCCGTCGGACCCGCGCGACACCGCGCAGCTGGAGCAGGAGATCGCCGAACTCCGGCAGATGCTCGATTCCTGCCACCGCGCGATGACCGTCGTCGCCGCCTCGCTCGACCTGAACGAAGTTCTCCAGAACGCCATCAACTCCGCGATGACCCTGATGAACGCCGAGGCGGCCGCGATCATGCTCATCGACGACGCCTCGGGAGATCTCCTGTTCCAGCAGGCCACGGGCGCGGCCGCGGACGCGGTGCGCGAGGTGAGGATACCGCGCGGCCACGGCATCGCGGGATGGGTGGCCCAGACCGGTCAATCCATGGTGGTGACCGACGCGCAGAACGACCCCCGGTTCTTCCGAGGAGCCGACGACCAGACCGGCTTCATCACCCGCTCCATCCTCGCCACGCCGCTCCGGGTCCTTGACCGCGAGACGGGCATGGACCGCATCATCGGGGTGGCCGAGGTCATCAACAAGAAGAGCGGCAACTTCCGCGACGCGGACCTTCCTGCCTTCCAGGGCTACGCGGCGCTCGCGGCGGTCGCGATCCAGAACGCCCAGATGCACGGCAAGCTCGTCAACCAGGAGGTCTTCCAGCGGGAAGTCAACATCGCCCGCGAGATCCAGGAGCGCCTCCAGGGGCCGGCGGAGGCCGCCAGCGGCCATCTCCACTGGTACGCCGTCACGGCCGCCGCGCGATCGGTCGGCGGCGATTTCTACGACTGGATGGAGCTCGCCGACGGCCGCACGCTCGCCGTCATCGGCGACGTCAGCGGCAAGGGCGTGCCCGCCGCCATCCAGATGTCCAACACCGTCTCGCGCATCAAGTCCGAGGCGCCGCGGCTCATCGAGCCGCAGGCGATCCTGACGGCGGTCAATAACGCGATCGCGACCCAGACGCACGGCGGCCTCTTCGTCACCATCTTCCTTGCCCTCTTCTCGCCCGACGGCATCGTGAAGTACGCCAGCGCCGGCCACCACATGCCGCTCTTGTATTCCGGCGGAGAGTTCAAGGCCGTCGCCAAGGTGAAAGGTCCTCCCGTCGGCATCATCTCGGGGGCCCGGTACACGCAGGAGGAACTGCGGCTCTCCGAGGAAGACCTGCTCGTTCTCTTCACGGACGGCGTCACCGAGGCCAAGGACGTGCACGACGAGTTCTTCGGCTACGAGGGACTGCGAAACATCGTGGCGGCGGGATCCCGGCACCCGGATCGGCTCCCGCGCCGCATCCGCCTCGCGGTGGACAAGCACGAGACCGGGTCGGAGCAGTCCGACGATCTCACGATCGGGGTCGTTCACTACTCGAGCCGGCCCGCCCCGCTCATCCTCTCGTTCGAGCATCTCCACATCGACGACATGGCCGGGATCCGCCAGGCCTGCGAGGATTACCTGACGCGCCTCGGGATCGACGGCAAGCTCCGCACGCGCCTGGTCTTCGCCATCGATGAGGCCACCACCAACGTCTATCGTCACGCCTACGGCGGGGAGGGCGGCCCCATGCAGATGAAGTGCTGGCGCGAGGACGACGACCTTCACATCCAGATGACGGATACCGGTTGCGGCGCCATGCCGGCCGTGCCCGAGGGCATGCGCGAGGAGATCAAGCCCGGCGGACTCGGGCTCCATGTCCTCCGCGATGTCATGGATGACGTGCGATTCGAAGGCGGCGCGACCGGCGGATGCCTCCTTCGCATGCGGAAAAAACTGGTGTGATTGGCATGGGGAATCGGCTATCGTGCGCCGGTCGCTTCCACGGGCTGCGACTGACGCGTAACCTTTTGTTGTTGAGCCCTTCGGGCCCGATGACGGAAGCCAGGAAAGGGGTCTCATGACCGTCGACACCGCCGTCGAGGACGGCATCCACATCTTCCGCGTGGCGGGCGATATCGATCTGAAGTCCTCGCCGCAGCTGCGCACCCGCCTCCAGGCGGCCTTGAAGACCCGCCCCCGCGGGATCCTCATCGACATGAAGGGCTGCCCCTACATCGACTCGTCCGGCATCGCCACCCTGGTGGAATGCCTGCAGGGCATCCGCGGCGCCCAGGCGAAGATGGCGATCGCGAGCGTGGCGCCGCGCGTCCGGGACATCTTCGAGATTGCCCACCTGGAGGACATCTTCCCGATGTTCGAGACGCTCGATCAAGCCAAGGCCTCGCTGGCCTGAAGCGATGATGCGTCGGCGGGACATGCCCAGGGTTCAGCAGTAGACCGTGCGCCCCCTGCTCCTGCTCATCGCCGGCATCGGCCGCAATACGCTCGGCGTCCTGAAAGAAGTGGGCGGGGTGGGCATGATCCTCCGCGACACGCTCTACTGGGCCATCGGCGCGCCCTTTGCCGGCAAGCCGCCGGACCGCATCGACCGCAAGAACTTCGATCGCCAGCTCATCGAGATCGGCGTCAACTCCGTCCCCATCGTCGGCCTGCTCTCGCTGACCGTCGGGCTCATCCTCTCGATGCAGACCGCCTACAACCTCGGCAAGCTCGGTTTCGCCGAGTACTTCCCCACCCTGGTCTCCATCGCGATGGTGCGCGAGCTCGGACCACTCATCGCCTCGATCATCATCTCCGGCCGCGTGGGCGCCTCCATAGCCGCCGAGCTGGGCACCATGGTCGTGGCGGAGGAAGTCGACGCGCTCCGGAGCATGGCCATGCACCCGGTCCGATTCCTCGTGGTGCCGCGCGTGGTGGCCCTGGCCATCATGCTGCCATGCCTGGCGATGCTGGCGAACGTCACCGGCATCCTCGGCGCCTACCTCTTCGGCTCCGTGGCACTCCAGATGAGCTTCGCGAAGTTCAAGACGGTCGCGTTCCAGTACATGGTCGTCAAGGACCTCTGGTCGGGCATCCTCAAGGCCTTCGTCTTCTCGTTCCTCATCTCCGGCATCTCCTGCTACAAGGGCATCACGGTCACGGGCGGCGCCGAGGGCGTCGGCAGGGCCACGACCGAGTCGGTCGTCCATTCGATCTTCGCGATCATCATCGTCGACGGCGTCTTCACGGCCATTTTCTACTTCCTCTACCCATGAACGAACCCGTCCCGAACGAACCCCCGCCGCCCGAGATCGTGCTCCGCGCCTCCGGCCTCTCCAAGATCTTCGGCGATCGCAAGGTGCTCGATAATGTCAGCTTCGACGTGAAGCGCGGCGAGGTCCTCGTCATCATGGGCGGCTCCGGGTGCGGCAAATCCACGACGCTCCGGATCCTCATCGGGCTCGAAAAGGCCAACACCGGGAATATCTGGATGTTCGGGGAAAACATCACGCAGTACACGGACGCGCAGTTCGACAGCGCGCGCAAGCGCTTCGGCATCCTCTTCCAGTCCGGCGCGCTCTTCAACTCCATGACCGTCGGAGAGAACGTGGCCCTGCCCCTGCAGCAGCACTCCGACCTCGACGACAACATCATCCAGATCATGATGCGCATGAAGCTGGAGATGGTGGGCCTCACGGGGTTCGAGCATCTCAAGCCCGCCGAGATCTCGGGGGGCATGAAGAAGCGCGTGGGTCTCGCCCGCGCCATCGCGCTCGACCCGGAGATGGTCTTCTACGACGAGCCCTCCGCGGGACTCGACCCGGTGGTCTCGGCCGTGATCGACGAGCTCATCCTCGATCTCAAGCGCAAGATCGGGATCACGTCCGTCGTGGTCACCCATCACATGGACTCGGCCTTCAAGATCGCGGACAAGATGGTGATGCTCTACCAGGGCCGGGTGCTGGCGTACGGCACCCCCGACGAGATCCGTAACTCGACCGACCCGGTCGTCCAGCAGTTCATCAACGGCTCCGCGGACGGACCCATCCCCTACCGCACCTCGCGCGATCTCTACCTCCAGACCCTGGCCGGGATCGCGGAGGAACGGATCGGCGGATGAGCGCGGCCAAGGGGCGGGCCGGTTCGCCGGCGGGACCGAAGCTGGTGGAATTGGTCGCGGGCACTGCGGTCCTGGCGGTCGCCATCGTCATCATCGCGATCGCGGCCTGGCGCAGCGGAGCCGTCGACAGGCTCACGCGCGAGCGCCGCACGGCTGTCGCCTGGTTCCACTCCGTCGGTTCCCTCAAGGAGCAGGAGCAGGTGGTCTTCCGCGGGTATCCCATGGGAGAGGTCACGGAGATTTCCTACGACAACGAGCGCCAGCTCATCCGCGTCGTCATGGCCATCGATCCGGCCTTTCGCCTGCCCGACCGCGCGGTCGCCCAGATCACCGTCAGTTCGATGTCGGCCCTGAGCGCCTACATCGAGCTGACGACCGATTTCTCGGGCCTTGACCCGGGGGAACTGGTGCGGGGCGACCTGCGCGTCCTGGAGCGGGACGGCGTCATCGAGTTTGACGCGGTCGACCCCGTCAACACCGGAGCGCTCTTGACGCAGGGCAGTTCCTACATCGCGCGCGCCGATGCCCAGATGAGCCAGTTCTTCGAGGACGCCAACGCCAACGTGGCCAACTGGCACGCCGAGCTCACCAATCCGGCGCTCCGCGGATCCGCTCACGAGGGAGCCGCCGAGGCTCGCGCCGCGACCGAGGAGGCCGTCTCCATGGTCGCGCGTGCGGATGCCGCCGTCAGCCGGGGCGCGATCGCGACCCGGGACGCGGACCAGTGGCTGGCGGAGCGCGAAGACACGCTCACCCGGTCCATCGAGGGCGCGGAGGCGTCGACCATGGAGGCGCGCGCCTGGATCGAGGGGTTTGCGGCCAACCCCGCCCTGGTCCCGCAATGAGGCCCCATCCTCTCCCGGGCTTGAAGCCCTTGCTGGGTCCCGCGCCGAGCGCCCCCCCGCGCGGGGCCTTTCAAACTGCGACAATGCTGTTGCCCTCGCGGGAGCTCCTGTTTATGCTGGGCTTACATTCATGAAACCCAAGGGAAACGAGCTCGTCGCCGGACTATTCGTCCTCCTCATGCTGTTCGCTTTCCTGGTCTTCCTGTCGTGGCAGAGCGGAGGCATCGCGCGCTGGAACGCTCCCCAGAAGCATGCGGTCACCTGGTTCCACTCCATCGGCGGGCTGAAAGAGAAGCAACCGGTCGTCTACCAGGGCCTGCCCATCGGCGAGGTGCGCTCGATCGACTTCGACACCGCGCACTGGCTCATCCGCGTCACCATGACCGTGGACTCCAGCTTCATCCTGCCCGGCCGCGGCGTCGCCATCATCACCGCGGCCTCGCTCCTCGGCGACCCCTACGTCGAGATCACCAACGACTTCACCTACCTCGATACGCGGGCCCTGGTTCGCGGCGACGAGCGCATCTACATGAAGAACGGCTACGTGATCCTCGACGCGCTCGACCCGTCGAGCTACGGGCAGCTCCTCATGCAGGGAAGCGCGCTCCTGGCCAAGATCGACGCGCGCTTCGTCTCGTTCGCCGACACCATCGGGCAGATCCTGACCGGCGCCGACTTGCTCGTGGCCGATGAGCGCTTCCGCGCCGACATCCACGCCACGGCCGCCAATGCCCGATTCGCGACGGCGCGGCTCCCCGGCACCCTCAGCAGGGCCGACGAGCTGGTGGGCGCGGCGAGCTCCGCGGCAGGCCGCGTCGACCGCATCCTGGCGCGATCCGAGGATAGCGTCGCGCGCATCGTCGGTAACGCGGACGAGGTCGCGGTCAACGCGCGGGTCCTCACGTATGGCCTCACCGAGGCTCCCTGGCGGCTCGTCTGGAAAGATCCTTCCTGGCAACAGCGGGTCCAGTCTCGTGACCCCGCGCTTCTGAGCGCGAGCCTGCAATCGGGCGAGACAGGTTCCCTGGCCGCCCCGCGCGCGACCGGCACCGCCGCCCAGGCGACGGGTGGCTCGGATCGCACCGGCCCCCCTCACGCGTACACAAACATCAACCGCCTCGGCCCCTGAACGGGGGTCAGGCCCGGAGACACAAGGAGTCCCTCATGTCCATCGTCAATGAAGCCGCCCGCCGCAAGGCCATCCAGCGTTGCCGCGAAAAGGGCATCACGATCCCCACGTTCGCCCAGCAGGTCAATCCCTCGACCGTTCCGGCGAAGGTCAAGGAGCGGCTCTCCCAGGTCGGGCTCTGGGACTTCGACCCCGTCAATCTCTACCGCATCACCTGGAGCAACGAGCCGAAGGAGAAGGGCGGCCTCTACGGGGGCGTCAACCACCTCGAGCTCCCCTCGTCGCTGACCGGCGTCAACACCCGCATCGCGGGGCTCGTCGGCAAGTTCTTCCCCACCGGCGCCCACAAGGTCGGCGCCGCGTTCGCCTGCCTCGTGCCGCGCCTGGTCACCGGCGAGTTCGATCCCACGACGCAGAAGGCCGTCTGGCCCTCCACCGGCAACTACTGCCGCGGCGGCGCCTTCGACAGCTCGCTCCTCGGCTGCACGGCCGTCGCCATCCTACCGGAAGGGATGAGCAAGGAGCGGTTCGAGTGGCTCAAGATGTCGGGCGCGGAAGTCATCGCGACGCCGGGCACCGAGTCGAACGTCAAAGAAATTTACGACAAGTGCTGGGAGATCAAGAAGACGCGCAAGGATTGCGTGATCTTCAACCAGTTCGAGGAGTACGGGAATCACCTCTGGCACTACTCCGTCACCGCCGGAGCCGCGCTCGAGGTCTACAACACGCTCAAGACCCCGAAGTCCCGGCTCTCCGGCTATGTCTCCGCCACAGGCTCCGCTGGAACCATCGGCGCCGGCGACCGCCTCAAGGAGGCGAGCCGCGACCTCAAGATCGGCGCCTCCGAGGCCCTGCAGTGCCCGACGCTCCTCTTGAACGGGTTCGGCGAGCACCGGATCGAGGGCATCGGCGACAAGCACATCCCCTGGATCCACAACGTCCGCAACACCGACATGGTCGTCGCCATCGACGACGAGGCCACGGTCTCCTTGTTCCGTCTCTTCAACGAGGAAGTGGGCCAGAAGTATCTCATCGACCAGGGCGTCCCGTCCGCGCTCATCTGCCAGCTCCCGCTCCTCGGGTTCTCCGGCATCTGCAACATGCTCTCGGCGATCAAGATGGCGAAGTGGTACGAGATGAACGGCGACGACATCATCATGACCGTCTTCACCGACTCCGCCGACCTCTACAAGTCCCGGCTCGCGGAGATGACGGCGGAGCGCGGAGCCTACACCCGCGACCAGGCCGCCCGCGACTTCGGACGCTACCTCCTCGGCGCCGGCCGCGACGACATGCGCGAGCTCGGCTACTACGACCGCAAGGCCATCCACAACCTGAAGTACTACACGTGGATCGAACAGCAGGGCCGCACCAGCGAGGACCTCAACAAGCTCTGGGATCCCGCGTTCTGGGACGAGCTCCACGCGCAGGTTCCGGAATGGGACAAGGCGATCGCGGCATTCAACGCCGAGGTCACCGCGGGCTGACGGGCGTCCGGAGAAGACGCGCGACCATGCGAACGGCATGAGCACCGCGGGGGACAAGACAGGTGGTGGCGAGGGCGCAAATCGGCGCGTTACCGAGCGCCGCGGCGGCTTGCACGCCGGCTGGGCGATCATCATGCTCGACGGTCGCGTGGAGGTCCCCTGCTGGGTTATCGATGAGTCTCGAACCGGGGTGGGGCTGGAGACCCGCAAGCAATTCTCTCCCTGCCCCGTCGAGCGCGGCCAGACCTACTGGATGCGCCTCAAGGCAAGCTCGGCCAAGCACGACCGCTGGGTGGCCGTCACCATCCGCCACATCCGCGAAAAGGGCGTAGGCTCCGGCATCTACAAGCTCGGCGTCCACCTCTCGACGACAGCCCCCCAGGAGCTAGGCCGAGCCCCCGAACTGTAGAGTGGTGTCAGGCTGCTTGTTTCCTGGTCGCGCAGTTAAAGGTTCAAACTCCCCACGGATCAGTAGGCCACGTCCGCGTTCGGCCGTTGTGGATAAATGCGAGGAAACGAGCTACCGGACACCCTACCGATAGACGAACATCAGGTCGCCGGCGTCGATGCGGTCGCCGGGTTCGACGTGGACCTCGCCAATGATGCCGGCTCGGGGAGCCGTGACGCTGGTCTCCATCTTCATGGCCTCCAGGACGAAGAGCACGGCGCCCTTGGCCACCTCGGCGCCGGCCTTGGCAAGAACCTGGACCACGCGGCCAGGCATGGGCGCACCCAGCTGGTGGAGGTTCTCGGGGTCGGCCTTCGGGCGCTTCTTGACCTCGGCCGTCGACGAGCGATCCGGGATGCGCGTGTCGCGGGGGTGACCGTTGAGCTCGAAGAAGATCGTGCGATACCCCTCCACGTCCACCTCGGAAACGGCGACCAGCTTGAGGTAGAGGGTCTTGCCTTCCTCGATCTCGATCGAGACCTCCTCGCCGGCGCGCATGCCGTAGAGAAAGATCGACGTCGGCAGGATCGAGACGTCGCCGAACTCGCGACGGTGCGCGAGGTAGTCGAGCGTGACCTGCGGATACATGACGTAGGAGAGAACGTCGTGGTGCGTGATCCCGGCGCCCTTGCCCGCCTTCTTCTCGAGCTCGGCCTTGAGCTTGGCGAAGTCGGCGGCGGGAAGCGATCGGCCGGGCCGCGCCGTCCGCGCCTTCTGGTCCTTGAGGATGGCCTTCTGGACCTTCTTCGGCCACCCGCCCGGGGGCTGGCCGAGGTCGCCGCGCATCATCCCGATGACGCTCTCAGGGAACGAGAGCGTCTCGGCGCGCTGGAAAAAATTCTCCTCGGTGATCGCGTTGGCAACCATGAAGAGCGCCATGTCACCGACGACCTTGGAGGACGGGGTCACCTTGACGATGTCGCCGAAGAGGCGGTTGGCGGCCGAGTAGGCGCGCACCACCTCGGGCCAGCGATGCCCGAGGTTGAGGGCCTCGGCCTGGGCTCGCAGGTTCGTGTACTGTCCGCCCGGCATCTCGTGCTCGTAGACGTCGGCCGTGCCGCTCCGGAGCTCGGACTCGAACGGGTAATAGTACCGGCGCACTTCCTCCCAGTACTGCGAGTATTCATTGAGGAGCGGGAGGTCGAGGCCGGTATCGCGGCGGTGGAATTGGAGCGCGGCCACCAGCCCGTTCAGATTGACCTGCGACGTCAGCCCGCTCATCGCGGCCTGCGCGCCGTCGACGATATCGACGCCAGCCTCGGCGGCCTGCAGGAGGGTGGCCGCCTGGATGCCGGCGGTGTCATGGGTGTGCAGGTGAATGGGGATGCCGACCTCGTCCTTGAGGGCCTTCACGAGGAGACGCGCGGAGAAGGGTCGCAGGAGCCCGGCCATGTCCTTGATGGCCAGCATGTGCGAGCCCGCTTTCTCCAGCTCGCTCGCCATCTTCACGTAGTACTTCAGGGAATACTTGTGACGGCGGGGATCCTCGATGTTGCCGGTGTAGCAGAGGGCGGCCTCGGCGACGGCATCGGTCTCGAGGACCGCGTCGATGGCGGGCCTGAGGCCCTCGATCCAGTTGAGCGAATCGAAGATGCGAAAGACGTCGACGCCGGATTCGGCCGCCGTCCGCACGAACTCACGAATGACATTGTCCGGGTAGTTGGTGTAGCCGACGGCGTTGGCGCCCCGGAGGAGCATCTGCAGGAGCACGTTGGGCATCGCGGCACGAAGCCGGTGCAGGCGATCCCAGGAGTCCTCCTTGAGAAAGCGCAGGGCGGAATCGAACGTGGCTCCTCCCCAGCACTCGACGGAGAAGAGCTGGGGCATGCGGTAGGCGTAGGCGCGCGCGACAGCGACCATGTCGGCCGTGCGCATCCGCGTCGCCAGCAGGGACTGGTGGGCGTCCCGGAAGGTCGTGTCGGTAACGAGGAGTCGCTTCTCCTTGAGCACCCAGTCCGCGAGCCCCTTGGCGCCGCGCTGCTCGAGAATCTGCTTCGTTCCCGGGGGGAAGGGATAGGTCTGCCCGCCAAACTCCCAGCTCGGCCGCTTCCGCTTCAGACGGTGTTCCTCGAAGACGGGCACCGCGGGAGCCGGCGAGCGGCGCGGGCGCTTGGCGGCCTTGGCGATCGGATTGCCATTCACGGTCACATCGCCGATGAACTGCAGGAGCTTGGTCGCGCGATCCTGGGTATCGGGCGACTTCATGAGCTCGGGGTGGGCCTGGAGATAATCCGTGCGGAAATCCCCCGCGAGGAAGCCACAAAACCAACCCAAACCCTAGCATTGTAAATGCCACCAAAAGTGGACTCCTA
>CAZJQD010000012.1:74843-79192 GCA_964548165.1 uncultured bacterium | reverse complement strand
GGATAACCAGCCGGGGCTCCGCTTGAGTTCGGCTCATGCAGTCCAGCACGCGAGCCGAGCAATTCCCCTAAGTTTCTCCAGCCCTCCGCAACCCCCTGCCGGTTTCCACGCTCCATGCCCTGTGCTAACCTGACCCCCGATCTCATGACACGAAGAATCCTGCTCTCCTGGTCCAGCGGCAAGGACAGCGCCTGGTCCCTGCACGAACTGCGAACGGCCGGCGAGAACGTGGTCGGTCTCCTGACAACGCTCAACGCCGCCTTCGACCGCGTCGCCATGCACGCCGTGCGCGCCGACCTGCTCCGCGCCCAGGCCGAGGCCGCCGACCTTCCGCTCACCGAGGTCCCGCTCCCGTGGCCGTGTTCCAACGAGCAATACGAAGTCCTCATGACCAAGGTTGTGGCCGACGCGCGCGCGGCCGGCATCACGCACGTCGCGTTCGGCGATCTCTTCCTCGAGGACATCCGCGCCTACCGCGAACGCATGCTCGACGGCACCGGGCTGGAGCCGATCTTCCCGCTCTGGAAACGCCCTACCGCCGCGCTCGCGAAGACCATGCAGGACGGCGGACTCAGGGCCGTCGTCACGAGCGTCGATCCGCGCCGGGTTCCAAGCTCGATCGCCGGCCGCGAATGGGACGCCACGCTTCTTGCGGAGCTTCCCGCCGACGTCGACCCGTGCGCGGAGAACGGCGAGTTTCACACCTGTGTCTACGACGGACCCATGTTCTCGCACCCTCTCCCGATCGCCCGCGGCGAGGTCGTCGAACGCGACGGCTTCATCTTCGCCGACCTCCTCCTCGCCCCGTAACGCCCTCCCCCCGCTTTCCTCTTCCCTCTTCCTTCTCCCCTCTTCCTTCTTCCCATAAGCTCCCCCCATGAGCGACTTCTTTCGCCTCAAGGAGCACGGAACCACTCTCCGCACGGAAGCCATGGCCGGGCTCACCACCTTCCTCACCATGGCCTACATCATCTTCGTCAATCCCGAGATCCTCTCCGCGTCCGGCATGGACAAGGGCGCGGTCATGGTCGCGACCTGCCTCGCGGCCGCGGCCTCGACGCTCATCATAGGCCTCTGGGCCAACGTCCCGATCGCCCAGGCCCCCGGCATGGGCCTCAACGCCTTCTTCACCTTCACCGTCTGTGGCGCTCTGAACTACCCCTGGCAGCAGGGGCTCGGGATCGTCTTCATCTCCGGAGTCCTCAACGTCCTCCTCACCGCGACGAAGATCCGCGAGATGGTCGTGCGCGCCATCCCCGCTCCGCTCAAGCTCGCCATCGCCGTCGGCATCGGTCTCTTTCTCTCTCTCATCGGCTTCAAGAACATGGGTCTCGTGGTCGCCAGCCCCGCCACGCTCGTCACCTTCGGCACCCTCTCCTCCCCCACCACCCTCCTCGCGCTCGGAGGCTTTCTCGTCATGGCCTTTCTCCACGCCAAGGGCGTGCGCGCCTCGCTCCTGCTCGGCATCCTCGCCACCGCGATCGCGGGCATGGCGCTCGGCCACGCCCCGACGCCCGCCGGGATCGTCAGTAGTCCTCCCTCGCTTGCGCCGACCTTCCTCCAGCTCGACATCCTCACGCCGCTCACCGATCCGAAGGCCTGGTCGATCATCCTCGGGTTCATGTTCGTCGACCTCTTCGACTCCGTCGGCACGCTCCTCTCCGTCGGCACCGCCGCGAAGCTCGTCCGCGCGGACGGCTCGTTCCCCCAGATGGTCCGCGCGCTCCAGGCCGACGCCATCGCCACGCCCATCGGCGCCCTCCTCGGCACGTCGTCCACCACCAGCTACATCGAATCCGCGGCCGGCGCCGAGTCCGGGGGCCGCACCGGGCTTACCTCCGTCTTCGTCGCCGCCCTCTTTCTCCTCGGCCTCTTCTTCGCTCCGCTCGCCGGCGCCATCCCCGCCTTCGCCACCGCCCCCGCGCTCGTCATGGTCGGCTTCTTCATGATGAGCGAGCTCAAGAACATCGACTTCCAGTCGGTCGAGAACGGCATCCCCGTCTTCATCACGATCGTCCTGATGCCGCTGACCTTCTCGATCTCCATCGGCCTGGGTTTCGGCTTCCTCTCCTATGTCTTTCTGAAGATCGCCCTCGGCAAGGCGCGCGAGGTCCACCCGATCCTCTATCCGATCTGCGCCATATTCCTCCTGGAACTCTCGGTCCGCTGAACGTGACCCAACTCCGGATCGCGCTCGCCCAGGTCAACCCCACC
This sequence comes from uncultured bacterium, assembly GCA_964548165.1. Taxonomy (GTDB): domain Bacteria; phylum UBA8481; class UBA8481; order UBA8481; family UBA8481; genus CAZJQD01. The sequence goes on along the minus strand of CAZJQD010000012.1, from coordinate 76,978 downwards.
GTCGGGGACATTCCCGCCAACGAGCGGCTCATCGTCGACGCGATCGCCGAGGCCCGCGAGAAGGGCGCCGACCTCGTGGCCACGCCCGAGCTCGCCGTCTGCGGCTACCCGCCGGAGGATCTCCTCCTGAACCCGTCGTTCCTCGCCGCCAACGAAGCCGCCGTGCAGCGGATCGCCGAGACCACCTCCGGCATCACGGCCCTCGTCGGCTTTCCGCACCGCGTCGACGGCAAGCTTCACAACGCCGTCGCCATCCTCCAGGACGGCGCCTGGCGCGGGACCATTTCCAAGATGGAGCTCCCCAATTACGGCGTCTTCGACGAGAAGCGATACTTCACACCCGGAGAGTCCCCGGGCTTCATCGCGCTCGGCGAGATCCTGGTCCAGGTCTCGATCTGCGAGGACGTCTGGATTCCCGGCAATCGCATCGAGCGGGCCGCGACCGCGCTCCGCCCCGCGCTCTCCATCAATATCTCCGCGTCGCCCTTTCACTCGGGCAAATACGACATGCGACGCGCCATACTCGCGCGATTCGCCGCGGCCGCCGGATGCCCGCTCGCCTACGTCAACCTCCTCGGGTGCCAGGACGAGCTGGTCTTCGACGGGGGGAGCCAGGTCATCGCACCGGATGGCAACACGATCGCCGCGGCCAAGCGATTCGCCGGCGACCTTCTTCTCGTCGACCTCGACGCGCCGGCGCGTACACGCATGCCCTCGGGAAACGCCGTCACGGACGGGGCCGTCACGGACGGGGCCGTCGTCCTTCAGCTCGCACTCCCGGAACGCCGCGACCGGAAGCTCACCACGCACCACCAGCGACCACCCGCGCGGCCCGAGACAGATTCGGACAGCGGCGACCCGGCGGCGGCACTCCATGAGATCCGTCGCGCGCTCGTCCTGGGAACCTCCGACTATGTCCACAAGAACGGTTTCCGCCACGTCGTCATCGGGCTCTCGGGCGGCATCGACTCGGCCCTCGTCGCCGCCCTCGCCGTGGAGGCCCTGGGCCCCGGCGCGGTGACGGGCGTGACGATGCCGTCGCGCCACTCCTCCTCGGCCACCCTCTCCGACGCTCACATCCTCGCGGCCAACCTCGGCATCCCCTGCCTCGAGATCCCCATCGACGACCTCTACCAGCATTACCTCGACCACCTCGCGCAGCCGCTCGGCTACGACAGCGGCGCCACGCCCGGCCTCGAGGCCGAGAACCTCCAGGCCCGCATCCGCGGCAACATCATCATGACGCTCTCGAACCGCTACGGCTGGATGGCGCTCACGACGGGCAACAAGAGCGAGCTGGCCATGGGATACTGCACGCTCTATGGCGACATGGCCGGCGGCTACGCCGTCCTCAAGGATGTCTACAAGACCACGGTCTTCGCGCTCTCGCGGGTCGTCAACCGCGAGGCGGGCCGCGAGATCATCCCGGTCTCGATCATCGATCGCGCGCCGTCCGCCGAGCTTCGGCCCGACCAGAAGGACGAGGACTCCCTGCCTCCCTACGAGATCCTCGACGCCATCCTGAAGCTGTACGTGGAGGAGGATCGCAGTCCCGAGGAGATCGCCACCGCGACCGCCGCCGACCTCTCGCTCGTCCGCGACGTCATCCGCAAGGTCGACCTCAACGAGTACAAGCGCCGGCAGGGACCTCCGGGCGTCCGCATCACGCCCCGCAACTTCAGTCGCGATCGCCGCATGCCCATCACCAACCGCTGGGGCTGAGCGCCTCTATCCCGGTATATTCGCAATTTTCAACACGGAGACCACGGAGACCACGAAGAAGACCAATTAAAATGCACAATTTTACGCCTTTAGCGATATCGATCTATCTCGTCACTAAAATGCAGATCGAGGTAAAGAAATCAGCGCTCATTCTTCGCCTTGATTCTTTCTTGTCGTCTTGCTCCGTGGTCCCCGTGGTCTCCGTGGTGTGAATTCATAACTGATTCGTGCTACGGAATCACCCGCCGCGCGATGCGGCGCACGGCCAGCACCAGGAAGGGCACGGTGTAGAGGACCGTCACGGCCGCGTGAACGGCCAGGCCCCAGCCGTCGCCGCGAGCCGCGAGCACGGGCTGGGTGAACGGCAGGAACATCGCGAGCACGCGCACCGGTTCCGGGTAGATGGCCAGCGG
>CAZJQD010000012.1:5721-74743 GCA_964548165.1 uncultured bacterium | reverse complement strand
ACCTCCTCGATCGAGACCGGCGTCGCCGCGATCGCGAGGTAGGTCTTCTGTCGATCCATCCGCGTGAAGGCCGAGTAGGTGCACTCCAGCGTCGCCGACGTCGCCGCCGACATCACGGCGATCCCGGGATAGAGCCAGGCGACGAACGGCTCGCCGTCCACGGCGCCCATCGCCTTGCCGAAGCCGTAGCCGAAGACGAGGAGGTAGAAGAACGGCTCGCCCACGTGCCCGAGGATCGCGGACCAGAGCATGCGGCGGAGGACGCGGAGGTTCCGCTCGCAGACGGCCAGGACTCCTCGAATCCCGATCACGCCTCGAGCCCCCTTCCGGTCGCCGCCAGGTAGACGTCGCCAAGATTGGCCGGTCGCTCCGTCAGCGGCAGCTTCTCGTCGAGCGCCCAGGCACGAAGCGCGTTCTCCCGCGCGCTCGCCAGTTCCACGAAGAGAAACCCGCCGTGCCGCCGAACGCGCGCGTCGTCGATGCGCTTGCGGAGAGCGTCCTCGATCGCCGCCGCCTCGCCGAGCCGCGCGACCGGCAGGCGAATCTCGTGCACGACGCCTGCCGTCTCCGCGGCGATCAGCTCTGACGGCGATCCCGTCGCCCGCACGCGGCCGCGATCCATGAGGAGCACACGATCCGAGAGCCGCTCGGCCTCCTCCATGTCGTGCGTGGTCAGGACGACGCCGACGCCGTCCGCGAGGAGCGAGCGGATGTCGGCCCAGAGCGTCAGGCGCGCCTCGGGATCGAGGCCGGTCGTGGGTTCGTCGAGCACCAGGAGCCGGGCCTTGAAGAAGGCCCGGGCCAGCATCAGTCGCCGACGCATGCCGCCCGAGAGCGTCGCGATCGGATCCGCGGCGCGCGACGCGAGCCCGAAGCGCTCCAGGAGTTCACCGCTTCGCGACCAGGCCGCGGCGCGGGGCAACCCGTGATAGCGGGCGTACACGAGAAGATTCTCGCGCACTCCCAGGTCGGGATCGAGCGTGTCCTCCTGGTGCACGACGCCGAGCATGGCCTTGACCGCGCGAGGCTCGTCGGCCACCGATAAGCCGCCGATCCAGATCGTTCCGGCGTCCAGCCGCAACGTCGCGCCCACCGCGCGCATCAGCGTCGTCTTGCCCGAGCCGTTCGGTCCCAGGAGCGTGACCACCTCGCCCTCGCGCACCGAGAACGAGACGCCGTCGAGCGCGGTCAGCGTGCCGTAACGCTTCACGCACCCCTCTGCCTTCATCAGCGGATCGGCGTCCGACAGCGCGGCGTCCAAAAGCGTCAGGGCATCCATTGCGTGAAGGAGCTGGCAGGAAGACGACCGGGGGTGAACGTATTCACCTTGGCCTCGGGATCGGGCCAACCGACCGCGAGTCCGCAGACCAGGATGCGCTCGGGCGCGAGCCCGGTGAACGCGCGGATCGTCGCCGAGTATCGTGTCAGGCTGGCCTGAGGACAGCTCCCCAATCCCACGGACTCCAAGCCCAGGATCACGTTCTGCAGGAAGAGCCCGAGATCCAGGAACGTCCCCCGCTCGGCTTCACGCGGGAGGTTAAAGAGGAGAACGAGCGGCGCGCCGAAGAAGAGGAAGTTCTGCCGATCGTGTTCCCTGCGGGCGGCGAAGTCGCGGCGATCGATGCCCTTCAGGGCAAAGAGCGCATACCCCAGCTCCTTCGCGTTCCGGTCATACCACTCCGGCGACGGTTCCGGCGAGTAGCGATACTCCGGGCTCTCGATCTCCTCGCGGTCAAACTTCTCGCAGATCCGGCGAGAGAGCTCGTCGCGGGCCTCGCCATCGAGCGCATGCAGGCCCCACGGCTGGGAGTTCTTCGAGGACGCCGCGCTGGCGGCGGCGTCGAGCACGCCGTTCACCAGGTCCCGGGGCACCGGCTTGTCCAAGTAGGCGCGCTTGGAATGGCGCTCGCCGATCAGCCTCAGGGTTTCACTCTCATACGTCTTCATCGCGCTCATCCTATCACACGTCCCTCGCCCCGCATCACGGGCGCGTATCCCAACGCGAGTTCGCAAGTTCCGCTCGCTTACCGGACGGCATAAGCCGAACTCAAGCGGAGCCCCGGCTGGTTATCCCCGGTTCTGGGATGCTGGGGCGAGTCCTTCAGCGGTGCAGTCCTGCAGGCGAGCCGCGCGATTCACCCACGTTTCGCAACCACACCCGTTCCCCGCGGCTCGTGGCGCCGGAGCGGCCTTCTGGTATGCTCGCCGCTCGTTCATGACACTCGCCGACACGGACAAGAACGCACGTCCACGAGCGCGCTTGGAGGCGCATCATGCCCGCGCCTGATCCGCATCCGCTGCGATCCCGGTCCTGGATCGGCTACCTCGTCGCCGTCTTCCTCAACGCCTTCAACGACAACGCCTTCAAGGTCCTCGTCGGCCTCGCGCTCCTGCGCACCCTCCCGCCCGACGCCGCGCACGGCCAGGGCGGCATCCTCCTCGCCGCCGTCTCCGCGCTCTTCATCATCCCCTTCCTTCTCTTCTCCTCCTGGGCCGGATCGTTGGCGGACCGCTACTCCAAGCGCACCGTCTTCGTCGTGATGAGCGGGTACGAGATCTTCGCGATGCTCCTGGCCGCGGCCGGCTTCGCGACGATGACGACCGAACCCGGAACGGCCATCGGGGTAGCCGCCGACGCAGGCCACGCAGTCTCCGGCGTCCTCGCGTCGGGCAACGCCTGGTCGCCCGGCAGTCTCTCGCTCATCGCGGCCGCTCTCTTCTGGACGGGCGCCCAGTCCGCGTTCTACTCGCCGGCAAAGTACGGGCTCATCCCCGAGCTTCTCCCGGAGTCCGAGATCTCGCGCGCGAACGGGCAGGTGGAGGCGGCCACGTTCGCGGCCATCGTCCTCGGAACCGCGTTCGGTGGGTTCATCCTCCCCTGGACCGGCGGCCGCCCCGAGATCGCCAGCCTCGCCTGCGTGGGCGTCGCCGTCCTCGGCGTCGCGGCGTCGCGACTCGTGGCTCCGGTAGCGCCCGCTGATCCCGGCGCCCGCACGGCCTGGCTCAATCCGTTCGGCGAGACCTTCCGCGTGCTCCGGGACGCTCTCGGCGAACGCCCCCTCGCGGCCGCGATGGGCGGACTCGCCTTCTTCTGGTTCCTCGGCGCCATCATCCAGATGGCCGCGCTCCTCCTCGCCCGACACGCGCTCTTCGCCGGGCAACCAGACGCCGTCATCGAATCCCGGACCGGGCTCCTCCTGGCCGTCCTTTCCCTGGGCATCGGCATCGGTTCCCTGGTTGCCGGACGACTCTCGCATGAGAGAATCGAGCCTGGACTCGTGATCCCGGGCGCCCTGGGCACCGCGGCCTTTCTCGCCTCCATCGCCTTCCTGGAATCACCTGTCGCGGCGGCCCTCGCCTTCGGCGCGCTCGGCTTCGCCGCCGGGTTCTTCGCCGTCCCGCTCCAGTCCGCGGTCCAGGGTTACGCTCCGCCCCGGCGCCGCGGGGCCTTCCTCGGCGCCTCGAACTTCGTCGTCTTCACCGCCATCCTGGCCTCCTCGGCCGTGCTCCCCGCCCTGCAGCGCGTGACGTCCGACGCTCACGGCGTCTTCCTCGCCCTCTCTCTCCTCACGGTCCTCGCGGCGCTGGGGCTGGCCCTCTGGGATCCCCAGTTCCGTGCCCGTTTCATCCTCCTCACGCGCCGCGACCCCACGCGCCGCGACCCCACGCGCCGCGACCCCACGCGCCGCGACCGGGACCATTGATTCCGCAGCCGGTTTCCTAAGGTCGACCGAAGGCCCCATCCCGACGGTATCAGGCCGAAGGGCGATCAAATGAAGCCACGACAAGCCGCCTCCTCGCTTGACGCGGCCCGCCCAGAGGCCATGATCTCCCTCCTATGAATCCCCGCGCCCTGGTCCTCCTCCTCTTTGCCCTTTTGCCCACGGCCCTCGCCGGTTGCGGCGGAACGAGCAAGACACCACACATCGGCGTCTCGGTCGCGACGATGCAGGAATCGGTCTACGGTTTCATGCGGGACGCCATGCAGGAGCGAACAACCGTCGACGGCATTAAGCTGACCTGGCTCTCCGCGGAGGGCAGCGAGGCCAAGCAGGCCGCCGACGTGGACGCGCTCATCGCTCAGAGCGTCGACGTCATCATCCTTCATGCGGTCAATACCGCCACCGCCGGCGCGCTCATCCAGAAGGCCGCGGACGCCGGTATCCCCGTGATCGCGATGGATCGCTTGCCCGAGGGCGCGCCCGTGCGCCTTTATGTCACCGCCGACTCGCGCCGCGTCGGCGAGCTCCAGGCCGAGTATCTCGTCGAGCGCATGAACGGCCGCGGGAAGATCCTCATCCTGGCCGGCGAGGACGGAAACTCGGTGGCGGCCGCCATCACCGCCGCCAACCTGGCGACGCTCGCCAGTCACCCGGCGATCAGCGTGATCGCCGTGAAGTCCCATCGCGGCTGGGCCCGCGACCTCGCCACGATCACCGTCGAGGATGCCCTGCAGGCTGAGCCCGGGATCACGGGGATCCTGGCCAACAACAGCGGCATGGCGATGGGCGCCGTGGACGCCCTGGAGCGTGCGGGAAAGTCCGGCCGGATCCCCGTGATAGGCGCCGACGCCGATCGCGACGCCTGCGAAGCCCTGCTCACGGGCGCTCTCGCCGCCGATATCGACAAGAAGCCCCGCTCCATCGGGCTCGGCGCCTACACCGCCGCCCTGCAGATCATCCGCGGCGAGACCGTAGCCAGCGACGAGACGATCGACAACAAGGGAACAAGCGTGCCGGTGCGGCTCACCCCCGTCACGCTCATCGACAGCGGCACCGTCCGAGAGGAAATGCGCTACCGGTGGGGAGACCTCTGACCGACTGTCTGTTTTTTTACGTCGGCCGTTTCCGCAGGGTTGCGATTAGACTCCCGCTCTCACAACCCTCATAATCCTTCCGTGTGAGTTGGGGTTCCCTCCGCGTCCGCTTGATCGGCTTTCTCCTCCTTGGCGGCTTCCTGCCGGTCTGTGTCCTCGCCTTTTTTCTCCTCTGGTTCGTCCGCGCGGAACTCCACGAAGGATTGACCCGCCAGCTCGATATCTCCACCGATTTCCTCGCCGCGCGCGTCTCGCGCGAGATGCTTCTCACCCTCAAGGTTGTCCGGGACCTGTCGCGCGATCCCCTGCTGGACGCCGAGCCGGAGAGCGTGCTCCGCCGCACGATTGCGCAGGCCGAGGTCGGGACCGCGGGCACCAGCCATCGCCCCCTCCTGGTCGCGCTGGAGCTTGCAGCGCCGGACGGGAGCGTGCGCGCCCAGTGGCCACACCGTCTCGCTCCGCGCATCCTCCACGCGCTCCAGCAGGACACCAGCAACCCCCTCGGCGGCACGTCGTCCGTTCAAGGCGCTCCCGGACCACGCGTAGCGGCCACCGGACCCGAGCCTCGGCTCAACCTGGCTACGTCGGCCGCCGGTAACCTCTTTGCGCCCGACTCCCAGCCGCCCTTCATCGTCCTCACCCTGCCCCGTTCCGTCGGGCGCGGCGGCGCTGGTGGCTCGCTCCGCGCCGTGCTCGACCTCGCCGCCATCAGCGATCTCATCGCACGCGAGAAGCCGCCCGGCGGCCTTGAGAAGGAGATCCTCATCTATGAAGTCTCCGGGCGCATCCTCGCGAGGCTCGACCCCTCGCGCGGCCTTCTCACGCCCGTCCTCGCGCGCTATCAATTCCTCGGCACCACGCCCGGGGTCGGGCGGGGAGCCATCTCGGACCCGCGGGGCGATCGAAGCGCCATTTATGCCGTGAAGACACTTCTCGGTTCCGGCTACCCGGCGCCCCTCGACACCATCGACTGGCGCCTGGCCGCCGTCCAGCCGCTCGACGATCCCAGCGAGGAGACGGTGTCGCTGATCGCCGGCATCCAGCGGGGCATGATCGCGGCCGCGGCGGTCGCGCTCATCGCATCGCTCGTCCTCGCCTCGATCCTCCTTCGCTCGATCCTTCTCCCTCTCGCCCATCTCGACGACGGCACCCGCCGCGTCGCGGCCGGCGACCTCAACAGTCCCATCCCCATCCTGCGCGACGACGAGCTCGGGCGGCTCGCCGGGGTCTTCAACGAGATGACCGACAAGATCCGGACCTCGACGGCGCGCCTCGTGGAGCTCTCGGCCACCGACGCCCTGACGGGCCTGGCGAACCGCCGGGTCTTCGCCGAGCGCTTGGAACACGAGCTCAAGCGTTCGGCCCGCTACAAGCACTCGCTGTCCCTGGCGGTCATGGACATCGATCACTTCAAGAACTTCAACGACACCTACGGTCACGCCTTCGGCGACTGCGTGCTGCGCGAAGTCGCCCGCACGGCCAAGTCTATCTGCCGCGACACCGATTTTCTTGCGCGCTACGGCGGCGAGGAGATGGTCTTCATCCTTCCCGAGACCACGCTCGAGAACGCGGTGAAGTTGATGGAACGGGTCCGCATCGCGATCGAGAGCCACAAGGTTGCTGACGAAGCCTCCCACGTCACCGCCGCCGTCACCGTCAGCATCGGCGTCGCCGCCTTCCCCGCGAACAAGGACTCACTCACCAACCTCTTCGCCCTCGCCGACTTCGCCCTCTACCAGGCCAAGAAGGCCGGCCGTAACCGCGTCCTGGCAAGCCCGGACCTCGCGGAACCAGCGACTTGACCTCGCGCGCAAATCCCGGGGATGACAAAGCCGGGGCTAATCCGTAAGAATTCACGTAGGATCACTCCGCGAGCAACTCATCGCGAGAGATGTTTTCAGGAGGTCATGCTCATGCCCCGGATCATTCGGACGCCGACGCAGATCGTCGCGGCAGGGAATAAGCCCAAGGAGATCCTCGAGTTTTTCGGCCGGGTCAACTCTCAGACGCCCGCGGTCAGTATCGCCAAGATGCATAGCCCGAGCGGGTGGGGCGAGCCGGGACAGACTCCCGAGTTCGACGAGTACACCGTCGTCCTCTACGGATCGCTCCGCGTTACCTCGCGCAGTGAATCGTTCGACATCCACGCGGGTGAGGCCGTTCTGGTGCCCGCGGGCGAGTGGGTCCAGTACAGCACGCCCGGCCCCGAGGGAGCCGAGTACATCGCGGTCTGCATCCCCGCCTTCAGCCCCGATACCGTGCACCGCGACGCCTAGCCGCTCCGGCTTCCCTCATGTGCGGACGGTTCACCCAGGTGACCGCGGTGGAGAAGCTCGCCGCCGTGTTCCGCGCCGCGCGCGTCGCTCCGGAGGCGGCCGCCGTCGGCCCGCGCTACAACCTGGCGCCGTCGCAATCCGCCATCCTCGTCCGGGGAAACGGCGAGGCGCGATCGATCTCCCTGGGGCGATGGGGCTTCGTGCCGAGCTGGTCGCGGGATCCGTCACGGGGTGTCCGCCCCATCAACGCGCGGATCGAGACCGCGGCCGAGAAGCCCCTGTTTCGATCAGCCCTGCGGCAGAATCGTTGCCTGGTTCCCTGCGACGGCTTCTACGAGTGGCAGGTGCTGGACGCTACGGCGCGCACGAAGCGCCCGTGGTACATCAGGGTTCAAGGCAGCGATCCCTTCGCGCTCGCCGGCCTCTGGTCGCCGGCCGTCACGGCCCCCGACCCCGCCGGCGACACCCTGGACTTCGGCGCGTCATCACCAGTCACGGCGCCGGCGATCACCTTCACGATTCTGACCACGACTCCGAATGCGCTCATGAGTCCGATTCACAACCGGATGCCCGTTATCGTCAGGCAGGATCTACAGGATGCCTGGCTCGCGGAGGGTCCCCTGGACGCCTCCCTCCTGGCGCAGGTTTCTCTCCCCTTCGACGCCGGGATCATGGAGGCCAGGGGCGTTGGGGCCGGCGTCAATAACCCGCGGCGCGACGACAGCACGCTAATCGCCCCATAATGTAGGTTTTTATGCCGAACATGGCGGATATCGGCCTTACGCAAGACCTCCCCCTTGCGCCTGCACGGATCGCAGGCCTAGGATTGAAATAGAGGAGGAACCGCCATGACTCCATCGGTCACGGACTCGACCAGCACCCCTTCCTCCCACGGGGACAACCACGCCGGCGACGGGGTACGCGCCCTCGATTGCCTCACCCGCGCCGTCGGTGAGCTCACCCAGCAGAAGACCCTCGAGCACTCGTTCCACGAGATGCTCTATGCGTTGCGCGACGCCACCCACCCGACGGCCTGCGCCGTGCTCCTCAAGGATGCCGCCAGCGATCACCTCGTCATCCGCGCGCAATGGAATCTCTCGGAGAACTTCTCCCAGCAGTTCCGGCGCGGCATCGGCACCGGGCTCATCGGAAGGCTGATGTACCGCGACGGCACCGTGGAGGTCACCGCCGACAGCCCGACCGCCGACTACGGCGAGCTGAGAATGCAACATGACTACGAGTGGGCCACCGCGGCGCGGATTGCGCTGAGCGGCAGGCCGCTGGGCTACCTCGTCGGATGGTGGGAGAAGGCCCCCGGGAACGCGCCCCTCTGCCGTGAGCTCGTCGGCGTGCTGGCCCAGGCCGCCGCCGTGGCCGTGCAACTGGACGAGGAAGCGAGGCTCATCCGCCGCCTCCAGCTGACCGATCCCGAGACCGGCCTGCTTCTCTATCCCTGCTTCCGGGAGCGGCTGGAGGAGGAACTCAAGCGGTGCCGACGCTACGGTGAACCATTGACCGTCGCTTTCCTCGACATCGACAACTACAGGGCCACCGTGAACACGTATGGCATCGCGACCGGCCGCGCGCTCTATGCCGCCGTCGTCGAGTTCCTGAAGGCGGGCCTCAGGGAATCCGACGTGCTCTGCAGTTTCGGCGCGGACGAGATCCTGGCCTACTTCCCGAGCACGGACACGGCGGGTGTGCGGACGATCCTCGAACGGTGGACAGGCAAGATTCGCGAGCAACGGTTCACCGAGCACGCGCTCGCCACCAGTCTCTCCATCGGCCTGGCCCGGTTCGCTTCCGACGACGACTCCGTGCGCCTCGTCTGGCGAGCCCAGAAGGCGCTCCACCAGGCCCGCGTCAGCGGCCAGGCTGTCCTCGCCGAGGAATAGCCCGTTCGATTCCCAAGGTTTTCGATTTCAAACCCGGACCCTCTCCGTGTCTCTGTGTCTCCGCGTTCAATTCCGTGAACTCCTCGGGCTTGGCTGCAAGGCGAACCTGGGAATCTATGGCATAACGGATAATCGTGTGGGGAATTGACAGGGCCAATGGGACGGAAGATCATGCGCGCATGAAGACCCGCTTTACGCTCCCCCAGGACGAGATCCCGACCCGCTGGTACAACATCCTCCCGGATTTTCCCGAGCCCCTGCCGCCGCCCCTCCACCCGGGCACCAAGCAGCCGGTGACGCTCGAGGACATGACCGCCATCTTCCCCGAGAACCTCGTGATGCAGGAGATGAGCCCGGACCGGTACATCGATATCCCGGAAGAGGTGCGCGATGTCTATGCGCTCTGGCGCCCGACGCCGCTCCTTCGCGCCGTGCGACTGGAGAAGGCTCTCAATACGCCCGCGCACATCTACTACAAGTACGAGGGTGTGAGCCCGGCCGGGTCACATAAGCCCAACACCGCGGTGCCGCAGGCGTACTACAACAAGATCTCGGGAGTGAAGCGACTGGCCACGGAGACCGGAGCCGGGCAGTGGGGCGCGTCTCTCTCGTTCGCCTGCAAGCTCTTCGGGCTCGAGTGCACGGTCTACATGGTCAAGGTCACGTTCGGGCAGAAGCCGTACCGCAAGCTCCAGATCCAGACCTGGGGCGGCGAGGTCTTCGCCTCCCCCAGCGACCGCACCGAGTTCGGGCGGAAGATGCTGGCCCAGGACCCGGACTGCCCCGGCAGCCTCGGGATCGCCATCAGCGAGGCGATCGAGGACACGGTCACGCATCCCGGCACGAAGTACGCGCTCGGGAGCGTCCTCAACCACGTCTGCATGCACCAGACTGTCATCGGCGAGGAGTCCCTCAAGCAGATGGAGCTCGCGGGCGAGTACCCGGACGTCGTCGTCGGCTGTATCGGCGGGGGCTCGAACTTCGCCGGCATCGCCTTCCCGTTCGTCCGCGAGAACCTGGCCGGGAAGAAGACGCGCATCATTGCCGTCGAACCATCCTCCTGCGCGAGCCTGACGAAGGGCGAACTGCGCTACGACTTCGGGGACACGGCGCAGATGACGCCCCTGATGATGATGCACACGCTCGGCCACGACTTCATCCCGCCGAAGATCCACGCCGGCGGCCTTCGCTATCATGGCATGGCCCCGACGATCAGCCACCTCTACAAGCTGGGGCTCATCGAGGCCCGCTCGTACGATCAGAAGAAGATCTTCGCCGCCGGCACGCTCTTCGCGCGGACCGAGGGCCTCATCCCGGCCCCGGAACCCTCGCACGCCCTCCAGGCCGTCCTCGACGAGGCCATCCAGGCGCGCGAGGAGGGGAAGAAGAAGGTCATCCTCTTCAACCTCTGCGGCCACGGGCTCCTCGACCTGGGATCGTACGACGCCTACCTCTCGGATATGCTCAGCGAGTAAGACGCCGCGAGGCGCCACCGGGCATCGAGTGCCATCGACGACCAGCTTGTCTCGCGTATGGGCTCCCGCGGAATTGAATTGGGCTGGTGGTCGCTACCCAGTCTACCGCGCCGTGTAGAGCAGGTAGAGTCCTCCGGCGATGACGAGGGCGCCGCAGGTCTTCTTGAGGAAGATGGGGCCCTTGGAGTTTTCGTTCCAGTGCAGGACGTTCTCCACCAGTTCCGTGAAGGTTCCGGCCGCCACGATGACCGAGCAGTGCCCGACGCCGTAGGCGAGTATGAGTAGAACGCCATACCAGGAGTTGGTCCCTGCCAGTTGAAAGGTGATGGCCAGCATCGGCGCCATGTAGGCGAAGGTGCAGGGACCCAGCGCGATCCCGAAGACGGCGCCGAGAGCAAAGGCCGCGATCAGGCCTTTTCGCTGCCAGCCGGTTGGGCCGACGCCCTCGAGGGGAAGAGGGAGCGCGTCGAGAAGATGCAGGCCGATGAGGAAAAAGATCGCGGCCACGCCATAGTTGGCCCAGCTGCCGAGATCGCCCATCATCCGACCCAGGCCGGCGGTGATCGCACCGATCGCGGCGATCGAGAGAAGAATACCGAGCGCGAAGAGCGAGGAGAGAAGGAACGCCCGCTTGCCGGTGATCGCTCCCTGGCCGTTGATGAAGCCGATGATGAGCGGGATGCTGGCCAGGTGACAGGGACTGAGGAGGATACTCAGGATGCCCCAGACCACGGAAGCCGTGATGGCCACGGCCGGACCGCCTTCAACGGCGCGGGACAACGCGATGAAGAGCGACTCCATGGTCACCTCGTCAGCATCAGACCGGGTATCCCAGGCGGCGCCAGGTCGCCAGGATATCGTCCTTCGAGAAGAATCCCTCGTGCCGGAAGAGCTCGCGCCCCTTGGGGTCGAAGAAGATCTGGGTCGGTATGAGGCGAACGCCATGCAGCTCGCCCGCCGCTGGATCCTGCCAGACATCGACGAAGGTCGTCTTGAAGCGATCCGCGTAGTGGACTTTGAGGTCCTCGAGGATCGGCGCCATCATCCTGCAGGGGACGCAGCGTTGAGCGCCCAGGTCGACGAGCTGGGGCAGTTCACGCTGGACCGGTGTATCCGTGACAGGTTGCGATCTGACCGGCGTGTCCGATTGCCGCAGTGCCGGCTCCTGCCCGGAAGGAGTCGGCGCCTCCGCGACGGGTTGCGGCGATGGGGCCAGGTTGGCATCACTGCTGCCCCGCAGATAGAAGACGCCGGCAATGAGGAACAGAACGACAACTATCGTGCCAATCTTCACAGCGCTTTCCCTTTTCCTCATGCGAGGTATTTCTTCATTTCATCCAGGTCCGGCACGCGGCCGGACGCCATGACCGTGCCGTCGACGACAAGGGCCGGCGTCATCATCACGCCGAAGGCCGCTATGCGATGGATCTCCGACACCTTCTCGACCGTGTACTCAACGCCAAGCTCCCTGGCCGCGTTCTCGGCGACCTCGGCCAGCTTCTTGCACTTCGGGCAACCCGTGCCCAGGATCTGGATCAACATGGCTTTCTCCTTTCGAATGGCAACCGGCGCCTACAGCGCCGCGTTGAACAGGAACCCGACGATCATGATTCCCATGCCGACCACACCGATGAAGACCGCGATCAGCCGGGGCTTGAGAACCTTGCGCAGGATGATCGTTTCGGGCAGGGACAGCCCGATCACGGCCATCATGAAGGCGAGAACCGTTCCCAGCGCCGCGCCCTTTTCGAGGAGCGCCTGCACCACCGGGATGATTCCGGCCGCATTGGAATACATGGGGATGCCGATGAGCACCGCCAGGGGGACAGACCACCAGGCGTCTCGCCCCATGATCGACGCCATGAATTGTTCCGGAACATAGCCATGAATACCGGCGCCGACGGCGATACCCAGCAGCACGTAAAGCCAAACCTTGCCGACGATGTCGCGAACCGCATCGATGCCGGCCTCGACGCGATCAGCCCAAGTCGACTCATCAACGTCGCCTTGGGGCGTAGAGGCATTCACCTCATACACCCAGTCCTCGACATGCTTCTCCATCCTCAGCCTGCCGATGATCCAGCCTGAAATGATGGCCATGGCGAGGCCGGTCACGAGGTACAGGGCGGCAACGCGCCAGCCGAAGAGGCCGAAGAGCATGACCAGCGCAATCTCATTGATCATGGGCGAGGAGACCAGGAAGGAGAAGGTGACGCCCAGGGGAACGCCGGCCGTGACAAAGCCGATGAAGAGAGGAACAGCCGAGCAGGAGCAGAAAGGCGTGACAATGCCGAGCATGGCCGCAAGCACGTTTCCTGCGCTCTCACGCTTTCCCGCAAGAATGCGGCGTGTCCTCTCGGGGGTGAAGAAGGTTCTGATGATGCCGATGATGAAGACCACGAGCACAAGGAGCATGAGAACCTTGGGCGTGTCGTAGGCGAAGAACGCGACGGAGCTGCCAAGATGAGAACCGACCGCCAATCCCAGCAGCCGGTAAGTGAACCAGTTGGCGAACGGCTCGAGCCCGGCATAGACGATCGACCACGCGGCGAGCGCTGGTATCGCGGCCAACAGGTAGCGACGCAGTCGAGGATCGGCGGAACCAACTGTTCCGTCCGGGGACGCTCGGACCTCATTCTTCACGCAAGCAGCTTCACATGCTCGCGCGCCGAGTTTTTCATGACCGCTTCGACGCAGCCGAAGAACTTCATGATGCAGGGAACCTTGAGGCTGTAATGAATCTCGGTTCCATGCCGCTCGTCCGTGACCAGGCCGGCATTCTTCATGACGAGCAGGTGCTTGGAGACGGTGGACAGGTCCGCGCCGACGAGGTCGCGCAACTTGCACACGCAACGCGGCCCCTTCTCCAGCTCATCGAGCATGAGAAGCCGCGAGGGGTGAGCCATGGCCTTGATGATGCGCGCGCGGGCCTCGTACCGACCGCGTTCAATACCCGACGATTGCTTCAGCTTCATTCCGACGCCTCCTTTATTGGTAATATAGCCAAATAGCCAAGTAAAGTCCATGGCGGCGGCCGGGGAATGCCGGGTTCAGCCTTTGTCATGGCCCAATTTCATCGTTGAAGTCCTTGTCGTAGAGCCTTCACGCTCCGCGTGACGGCTCTACCCTAAAAAGCTAAAGTAGACCCATGGCTGTCATTCACCCTCTCCGCGGTATCCGTCCGCAACCCGACCTCGTCTCCCGCATCATCGCTCCGCCCTACGACGTCCTCGACACCGCCGAGGCGCGCGAGCTTGCGGACGGCAACCCGCAGTCGTGGCTGCACGTCTCCAAGCCCGAGATCGATCTCCCGGCGGGCACAGACCCGTACAGCGAGGCCGTCTACGCGCGCGCGCGCGCGGCGTTCCAGGAGTTCCTCGACGCGGGCTGGTTCGTCCAGGACCAGGACCCGTGTTTCTACGTCTACCGGCTCTCGATCGGTGGCCACTCCCAGACGGGCATCTACGTCGGGGCCGCGGTCGCGGAATACGAGGCGGGGCTCATCAAGAAGCACGAGCTGACGCGCGCGGACAAGGAGCAGGACCGTATCCGGCACACGGAGGCCCTGATGACGCACTCCGGCCCCGTCTTCCTCGCCTACCGCCAGCAGGACGCGATCGACGCCATTGTCGCCCAGATCACGGCGGGTCGGCCGCTCTACGATGTGACGACGTACGACGGCGTCCGCAACGAGCTCTGGGTGACGACCAACGTCGCCCCGCTCATCGCCGCCTTCGCCAAGGTCCCGGCCGTCTACATTGCCGACGGCCACCACCGGGCGGCCTCCTACAGCAAGGTGGGCGCGGCCGAGCGCACGCGAACCGGCGCGACGAAGGGCGACGAGGCCTGCCACGCGTTCCTGGCGGTCATCTTCCCGCATAACCAGCTCCGCATCCTCCCCTACAACCGCGTCGTCCAGGACCTCAATGGACTCACGCCCGCTGCGTTTCTCGCGAAGCTCGCAGACCAGTGGACGGTGACGCCCGGGGCTCCGCCCTCCCCCGCCTCGCGACACAAGATTGCGATGTACCTCGAGGGCGCGTGGAGCAACATCTCGCCGAAGGCCGGGACGTTCGACGAGTCCAATCCAGTCAGGAGCCTCGACGTCTCGATCCTCCAGGAGAACCTCCTCGCCCCCATCCTCGGGATCGCCGATCCGCGCCGCGACAAGAGAATCGACTTCGTCGGCGGTATCCGGGGCACGGACGAGCTCGAGCGCCGGGTCGCGGCAGAGGCGAAGGCCGGTCGGACCGCCGTCGCGTTCTCGATGTACCCGACTTCGCTCGACGAGCTGATGGCGATCTCGGATGCCGGCGAGATCATGCCCCCCAAGTCCACGTGGTTTGAACCCAAGTTGAAGGACGCCTTCGTCCTTCACAGTCTGACAGCGCGCCCCGCGGCGCAGGAGAAGAAACAGTCATGAGCACATTCGTCATCGCCCTCGGCGGCAACGCCATCCAGAAGGCTTCGCAGGTCGGAACCATCACGGAGCAGTTCGCCAACTCCGCCGAGGCCTGCGCCGAGATCGCCAAGGTCGTGAAGGCCGGGCACGTCGTCGCGTTCACGCACGGCAACGGCCCGCAGGTCGGCAACATCCTCCGCCGCTCCGAGATCGCCGCGAAGGAACTCTACACGCTCCCCCTCGACGTCTGCGTCTCCGACTCGCAGGGCGGAATGGGCTACATGCTCCAGCAGGTGATGAAGAACGAGCTCGAGAAGAACGGCCTTGATAACGAGGTCGTCACGGTGATCACGCGCTGCATCGTTGATCCCACCGATCCCGCGTTCCAGAATCCCACCAAGTTCATCGGCTCCCCGATGTCCGAGGAACAGGCGATCCAGCGCCGCGCGACGGACGGCTGGAGCGTGAAGGAGGACGTGGGCCGCGGATGGCGGCGGGTCGTCCCGTCCCCGTGGCCAAAGGAGATCATCGAGCGCCGGTCCATCAAGACGCTCCTCGACGCCGGCACGCTCGTCATCGCCGTCGGCGGCGGCGGCATTCCCGTCATGCGTCGCCCCGAGGGCGGCATCGTCGGCGTGGAAGCCGTCATCGACAAGGACATCGCCTCGGCGCTGCTGGCCCTCGAGATCAAGGCCGACAAGTTCATCGTCCTCACGGGCGTCGAGCAGGTGAAGATCGACTTCAAGAAGCCCACCGAGAAGAACCTGCCGAAGATGACGGTTGCGGAGGCCAAGAAGCACCTGGCGGACGGCCAGTTCCCGGCCGGCTCCATGGGCCCGAAGGTCCAGGCCGCGATCTACTACATCGAGAACGGCGGCAAGGAAGTGGTCATCACCTCGATGGAGAAGCTCTCGGAGGCCCTCCAGGGCAAGACCGGCACCACCATCACCGCCTAATTAGACACGGAGACCACGGGGACCACGGAGATAATCCACGCTCGATCACCACGAGAGAGCACAGAGGACGCCGAGAAGATCAAACCAAAGAAATGAGATGAGAATCAAAACCACCGTTCTCTGCCGTTGCGCCTGACGACGATCGTGACTTTGACCCTACATCCCGATCCTGGACTTTGATTTTCGCGGTATCCTCTGTGTTCTCTGTGGTGCCCATGCCGTTTCGCCTTCTCCGTGGTCCCCGTGGTCTCCGTGGTGAATTCCGGGATGACCGAACCTACCGGCGGCGGGACTTGGTGAACTCTTTCATCCGGCGGAACGCTTCCTTGATGTTCTCGTAGCTGGAGGCGTAGCTGATCCGGATCCAGTTCTCGAACTGGTCGCCGAACGCGGTGCCGGGGACGACAGCCACCTTGTGCTCCTTCAAGAGGTCGGTGGCGAAGTCCATGGCCGACATGCCAGTGGAGCTGACGTCGAAGAAGAAGTAGAACGCGCCCTGCGGCCGTACGTAGCGGAACCCGAGATCGTCGAGCGCGCCGCAGATGAAGTTGCGGCGGCGATTGTACTCCCGCTTCATCTCCTCCATCGCGCTCTTGCCGGACTGCAGGGCCTCGGCGGCCGCGATCTGGCTGACGATGGGCGGGCAGAGCATGGTGTACTGGTGGATCTTGGTCATCGCGGCGATGACCTCCGCCGGCCCGCAGGCAAAGCCGACCCTCCAGCCCGTCATCGCGTACTGCTTGGAGAACCCGTTGAGGTAGAGCGTGCGGGGGCGCGCGCCCGAGAGCGTCGGGAACGGGACGTGCGTGCCTTCGTACGTGAGGTCGCTGTAGAGCTCGTCGGAGATGCAGAGGAGCCCGTGCTCGAGGATGACCCTCTTAATGGCCTCGAGTTCCTTCTTCGTGTACGAGACGCCGGTCGGGTTGTTCGGGTACGCGAAGAGGATCGACTTGGTGCGCTTGGTGAGGTGCTTCTCGATCGACTTCGGCGTGAGCTTGAAGTCGTCCTTCTGGGTATCGATGTAGACGGGCTTGCCGCCGGCCAATTCGACCGTGGGGCCGTACGAGACGTAGCTCGGGAGCGCGACCAGGCACTCGTCGCCGGGATCGAGCGTGGCGCGCATGGCAAGGTCGAGGCCCTCGGAGACGCCGACCGTGATGAGGATCTCGTCGTCGGCCGAGTACTCCATCTTGTAGAGCTTCTGGAGGTGGCGGGCGATGGCCATGCGGAGGCGCATCAGGCCCTTGTTGGAGGTATAGGACGTGAAGCCCTGCTCCAGCGCGGCGATCCCGGCCTCGCGGATCACCCACGGCGTGACGAAGTCGGGTTCGCCGACGCCCAGGGAGATGACCTCCTTCATGCCGAGAACCAGGTCGAAGAAGATCCGGATCCCGGACGGCTTCATCCCGGAGACGACCTTCGAGATCGGGAGAGGGCGGTTCTTTTGAGAACGCGGGCTCATGTCAGTAGGAGATGGTGATGCGCTCGTCGGATTCCGGGCGCTTCAGGATCACTCCATCCTCCTTGTACATCTTCAGCATGAAGTGCGTGCTCGTCCCCTTCACGTGTTCCAGGGGCGCCAGCTTCTCCGCGACGAACCGCGCGATGGCCTGGAGATCGCGGCCACGCACGACGAGGAGGAGGTCGTAGGTGCCCGAGAGCAGGTAGCAGGTATGGACCTCGGGGAACGAGTAGATGCGCTCGGCGACGCGGTCGAAGCCGACGTCCTTCTGCGGCGTGACCTTGACCTCGATGAGCGCACTGACGGCATGCTCCTGGTCCCTGACAAGCTCGCCGTTGATGACGGCGCGGTAGCCGGCAATGACGCCATCCTTCTCGAACTTCGCAATCGCCTTCTTGACGTCAGCGGGCTTGCGGTTCAACAGGCGCGCGATCTCCTCGGGAGTCGAGCGGGCGTCTTTTTCGAGGATCTCGAGGATCTCGTCCATGTCTCCAACCTCCTGTGGAGGCCGTGGCCTCCGGTGGAAGCGAAGAGTGTATCAGGCTGTCAGAGCGCCCGCCACTACCGGCCGGCAGCGGGGCGCTGGAGCACCTCGGGGCGCGCCAGCCTGCTCGTGATCTCCGCCAGGGGGCGCCGCCACACGCAGCCATCGGTCCCCGCGTACAGATGGGGGCCCGAGACGAGGAGGGCATGAACGTCCCGGTAACCCAGGCCCGTGTGGATCGGCGTCCAGGAGATGCCGTTATCGGTCTGAAAGACGCCGCTGGTGGTGCCGGCAAACACGTTGGGTCCGGAGACGGCCAGGGCCTGGACCTTGAGGTTGGTCAGGCCGGCGTTGATCGCCGACCAGCTCGCTCCCCCGTCGTTGGATCGGAAGACGCCGCCTGCTGTTCCCGCGTAGAGAACTCCGCCCGCCGAGACCGCCAGCGCCCGGACATTCGTATCCGCCAGGCCCGTGTTTATGACGGTCCAGCCCGTATCGCCGACACCGGTACGAGCGACACCCCCGCTCGTTGCGGCGTAGAGGTTCGCTCCCGCGGACGCCAGCGAACGGATCTGGCCGTTCTGGAGAGCACCGTGGAACGATGTCCAGTTCGATCCGCTATTACTGGAATGGAAGACATAGGGAATGCTGCCGCTCATTCCAGCGTAGATATTGCCATCGGAGACGACGAGGGAACTGATCATAGCCCCCGGATTGTGGCTCATGACCTGCGTCCAGGAACCTGCGTTGTCGGTCGAGCGAAAGAGGCCACGCTGATCCGTGCCCACGAGGATATCGCCTCCCCTGCCGGCGCTGACCTTCGTGACCGCCAGTGCGCGGATGCCCTGGTTCGTCAGTCCGGAATTCGCCGCGTTCCAGCTCGAGCCATGGTCCAGGGATCGAAAGACACCGTCCTCGTGAGTTCCGGCGAAGAGCTTCGCGCCCGAGGCCGCGAGAGCGCGGACCGAGGTGTTCGTCAGGCCGACGCTGGTCGACGTCCAGGTTCCGCCGCCATCGGCGGATCGGAAGACGCCGTTACGAGTGCCTGCGAAAAGATTCGTGCCCGAGACCGCGAGGGCGAGAACGTCCGTAGGGGCCAGGCCGGTATTGACCGGGAGCCACATCACGTGGGAGACGGCCGCCGAGCCACCCATCATGCCGCCGCCATGCGGAGTCACACCGCGAAGAACTCCGGAGCCCTTGGTCCCGAAGAACATGGTCGTGCCCGACACGGCGAACGCGTGAATGGCCTTTGCGTTGGTATTGAGCTGCGCCGTATTGGACAGGGGCGTCCAGTGGGCGCCGTTATCGGAGGAGCGATGGCAGTAGCCGAGCTCGGTTCCGGCAAACAGGGTCGGTCCCTGAGCGCCCGCTCCAAACGCGCCCGTGGTCGTCACGGCCAGGAGGAGGACCGCGTCGTCATGCCAGGTCCGCGCGACATCGTCATAGCGTCCGCCCGGCGTGTATGCGGTTCGGATCCAGGTCGCGCCGTTGTCGGTCGAGCGGAAGATCCCGTTCTTGTTCGATTGGTGAACGCCCGTGCTCACCGCAGCAAAGAGCGTCGTCCCCGTCGCGCCCGCGCCCGAGACCGCCAGCGCATGGACGGCGCCGAACGTCGAGACGCTCTGGACCGTGTTGCCGTTCATCACCTGGGACGTCGTCGCCAGGCCACTATTGGCGGCCGTCCAGGTCGCGCCGTGATCGGAGGACCGGAAGACGCCGCCGGCAAGGGTGCCGGCAAAAAGATGCGTCCCGGGCGCGCCCGTTCCCGAAACCGCGAGCGATCGAACATCCTGGTTCGTCGGCCCGGTGCTGACGGCCGTCCAGCTCGCGCCGCTGTCCAAGGACCGAAAGAGCCCCTCGCCCGTTCCGGCAAGGAGCGTGTTGCCGGACACCGCCAGTGCATGGACGTTCGTATTCGTCAGGCCGGTATTGACCGCTGCCCAGCTCGATCCGTTGTTGGAGGAGCGAAACACGCCGCCCGACCTCGTCCCGGCGAAGAGATCAGCGCCCTTCGTGGCAAAGCACTGCACGGCGCCGCCGTAGGGGCCGTTGGTCTGCACCCACTGGGCGTGAACGCCGCCAACCTGAAACGCCAGGACGATGAAGGCAAGAACAAGGGATCGTAGAGAGTGTTTCATGAGAACTCCTCGATTACGCGGATGGGCGCCCAGGGCGATGGCGCTGGCAGGCGCCATCCGAAGCCGGCCGGGAACGTGGCCGCGTGATGAGGTGGGAGGCCGCGAGCGCGGCCCAGTCAGGTCCTGCGAATTTCTAAGGACAAATAAATCTACTGAATCCTACAGCCTCCGCCGCGAATAAGCAATGACCGCCGTGACTCCTGTGCGCCGAACGCCACCTGCGGCGCCCGCCGAATGTTACTTTCGACGTCGCCACCACCAGCGGACGAGGATAAAGAGCAACCAGGCGGCGACCAGCCAGGGCAAGAGCACGGCCACGAAGACGATGATGGCGCCGAGAGAGCGCGAGACGAGCGTCACGGACTCCCCGAGCGCCTCGAACACGGGATCGAACGCCCCCGGCTCGACGTTCACCAGCGCGGCGGGCTCGCGGAGCTCCACGGTCAGGGTCGAGAGCGCGGCCTGGTCGGCCAGGTAGCGGCGCCGCCCCTCCATCGACTCGATCTCTCCACGGACGCGCGCCACCTCCCGCTCGATCTCCAGGAGGTCCCTGAGGCCCCCGCGCCGCGCGCTCTCCATCAGCTCGAGAAGCTCCGCCTCGAGCCTCTTCTGCGAGCGAAGCCGCGACTCGAGGTCGACATACTCCTCCGTGACATCGAGCCCGTTGGAGGACTCGCGCAGGACCTTTCCGAGCCCGCGGACCTGGTCGAGGAGCGCACTCCAGCGCTCGGCGGGAACACGCAACGAGATCGTCCCGTATCGCCGGCCCTCCTCGCCCACGTTGGCCTCGCTCCCGCTTACGAACCCCCCCATCTCCGTCGCCGCCTTCGTCACGGCAGCGGCGGCCTCGGTGTAGGACGAGACCTCGACGGAGACGGAACCGGTGGTGATGATGACGCGCCGGCTCGCGGCCTGCGCGGAACCACGCACGGCTTCGGACGACGGTAGGGGACCATTCCCGCCGGTCGGCGGCGCGGTCGCATCCCCTGCCCGCGCCATCATCGGCGCCGCCTGCGGCGCCGCCTCCGGCTCGCCCGGCAAGTCCTTCGCCTGTGTCAGTGCGTAGCCACGGTCTCCCGATTCCATCGCATGACCGCCAGGAGCGGAAAGGCCGCAACCGGCCGCCAGGTACGAAACCGCAACCAGGGCCAGGGCAGCGCCCCTCAGTGAGTGCCTCATCATCGTGTCATCCTCCGGGTACATTCCCGTGTCGGCTCCCTGCCGCACGGCACCACCATCACTACTCCCCTTGAGACGGAGAACTCCTCCCCGGGTTCCGCCCGCCGCCACAATAATGCGCGGCCCCAAGCACGCACGCTCAGTCAAAGAGATTATAGCGGATGATGTGACGCAAGGCGGCGATGCCATCCTTCCAGGTGATCTTCTTCCCCTGCTCGTAGGTGCGCCCGTAATAGGAGATGGGCACCTCGAAGATGCGGACCTTGAGCTTGGCCACCTTCGCCGTCAACTCGGGTTCCAATCCGAAGCGATCCTCCTGGATCGTAATCCTCTCGAGGACGTCCGCGCGGAACGCCTTGTAGCAGGTCTCCATGTCGGTGAGGTTGAGGTTCGAGAACATGTTGGAGAGCGTGGTCAGGACGCAATTCCCGAGGTAGTGCCAGAAGTAGAGCACCCGGTGGGGGCCTCCCAGGAATCGCGACCCGTACACCACGTCGGCCTCCCCCTCCAGGATGGGCTCGATCAGCTTCTTGATGTCCCTGGGGTGATACTCCAGGTCCGCATCCTGGATGACGACGATATCGCCTGTCGCACGGGCGATACCCTCGCGGACAGCCGCTCCCTTTCCGCGGTTGACCTCGCACGCGTGGAAAGTGAGGACCACCCCTGGGTTGGCCGCCATCCACGCCCGGATGCGTTCCACCGTGGCGTCCCGCGAACAATCGTCCACCAGGACGATCTCCCAGCCGGAGACGCCCATGTCCGCTGCCGCGATCCTCCCCAGGATCGCGGCAATGGTCTCTTGCTCATTGTAGACGGGAACGACGATCGAGAGCCGGGGCACGGACGCGACGATATCACGGTAAAGCATCGTCGAGCCATACCGAAGGACACGAGGCTGGGCGCGCTCTTGTCGCATCTCATCAAAAGAGTAGGATGGAGGCATGTCCGCCGGAAGCCACCAGGCACGCCCTCCACGCGAAGGCATCCCGGCGCCCCGAGCAACGGGATCGTGGCACTCCGATCCCTGGTTGTATCTGGCCGTGGTCGGCGCCCTGGTCCTGCGCTTCTGGAATCTCGGTGAGTACGAGCTCTGGGCGGATGAGCTTCACACGCATCTCCTCGCCGCATCCCGGCTCGACCAGATCGTCTCGCCCCGCTTCATGGCCCCCTACATGCCCGTGTATTTCCTCATGGGTCACGTCCAGTCCTGGCTCGGCATCGCCTCCGAGCTCGGCCTCCGCGCGCTGCCGGCTTTCATGGGCGCCGCCCTCGTTCCGGTCCTTTACACCATCCTGCGTCGCGGCGTCAGCGTCACGGCGGGGCGATTTGCCGCGGCCATGGCGGCCGTGCATCCACTGCTGATCTACTTCAGCCGCGAGCACCGGATGTACAGCCTGTATGTCCTTTCGCTGGCGCTGGCCATCCTCGCGGTGATGCGCTGGCGCGACCGTGAGCGCGGTGGCGGCGCGGTCGTCGCTTCCACGTGTCTTGCGGCCATGACGTTTCCGCTGGCGCTCTGGTTCCTGTCGGCGCTCCCCGCGCTGATCCGGCCCGGTGAATGGCGACGCATGCAGAGGCTCGCGATCCTCCTTCTCCCCTCCTTCGTCCTCGGTGGCTCCTGGATCATGGCGGCCCTGCCGACGATCTCGGACTCGGCGAATGCCTACTACGCCCTGCTCGATCCCGGCCAGGTGCTCGCCGCCATCAAGATCATGAGCATAGGTAACTTCTCCATGGAGCACCGCGACCTCGCTCCCGCCGCGTGGTTGGCCCTCCTCCTGCTCGGACCCTCATCGCTGCTCGCCTTCCGGCGACGCGGGAGCGGACCGTCCCAACTCGTCTGGTTCACGGCGTTCTTCCTCGTGATCCCCTTCGCGCTCATCTGGATACTTCAGCACGCCCTGGGGGCCATCTACAACTACAAGTCCTTTCAACCCGCGTCTCTGGGGATCATCATTCTCGCCTCCGTCGGGCTGGCGTCGCTCCCCCGCAAACCGGGCACTCTCGGCCTGATCCTGTATATCCTGCTGGCGCTCTGGATAGACAGGGCCCTGCTGGACCGGACGCACACGTTCAACTGGAACACGGCCAGGACGGAATCCTACGTGGCATGGAAGAGAGCCATCGAGACCCAGGTGCCGCCTGCCGATGGCATGCTCCTCCTGAATCACGTTGTCGCCCTGCAGGCCATGCATTACGGTTCCCCATCCGGCATGCGAATCTACGCTGATCGCGACGCTCACATGCTCGCCTATCCTGCGGCTAACCGCCCCTCGATGGCCGCAATTTATGACCGGCACCGCGTGCTCGATCGCAGCCCGCGCGACACGGCGGGCCTGGCGCTGATAGCCTATCCTTCCTCCAGCTTCGATCCCGCGTCCTGGCCGGCGCTGCGTGAGATCAGTCGCCGGGACGACCTCATGATTCTCAGGGTGCGGTCAGCAACAGGGGACGATACGTCCTGGACCGCCTCCTCCCCAAGATGACCCCGTCGCGACCAGACCTCTCCGTGGTGGTCCTCTGCTACCGGGCCGAGGATTCGGCCCGGGACTTCGTCGGCGCCATGGCGGCTGGACTCGAAGCCCGGGACATCGATTTCGAGCTGGTGCTGGTGGCCAATTTCTGGCCCGGTTCGGGGGATCGCACTCCGGGGATCGTTGCCGACATGGCTCGAAACAGCCCCCGGCTCAAGGTGGTCGCGTTGCCGAAGGAAGGCGACATGGGCTGGGACATCAGGACGGGTTTTGCCGCGGCCAGCGGACATCACGTCGCGGTCGTCGACGGCGACAGCCAGGTCCCCTGCCAGGCCGTGATCGATGTCTACGAGAAGCTCGTGGCCGATGGCCTGGATCTCTGCAAGACCACCCGCACGACGCGCGGCGACGGCCTGCAGCGGCGCGCCGTCTCCACCGTCTACAACGTGATCTTCCACGTGCTCTTTCCCGGCATCCATGGGCATGATGCAAACTCCAAGCCCAAGGCCTTCACGCGGAAGGCACTGGAACGGCTCAAGCTTCGTTCCGATGACTGGTTCATCGACGCGGAGATCATGATCCAGGCCCGTCGCCTCGGATTCCGGATCGCGGAGGTCCCGACGGCATTCCTGAAGAACCCGTCGCGCGGCACGTTCGTCACGTTCCGGGCCAATATCGTGTTCCTCGTTCAACTGCTGGTGGCGCGGCTGAGGGAGTTCCGCGAGCCTCGCTGACGGCCTACTGCAGCGTCACCTGCGGGTGAGCGATGGTTCCGGCCGTCGTCAGCTTCATCGTGCCGTCCGGCTGGCGGACGAAGCGGAGCATGCCCGCCGACGAACCCAGACTCGCCTCCCACTCCGGCGTCGGCGTGAGCGTCGTCACGACCGCGAGCACGGAGTCGCGCCAGCTCTTCGAGAGCGTCACCTGGCCGGTCAAGCGGACGCCCAGCGTTCCTCCCTCCGCCGATCCCTCCGCGACGGCGAGAACGCCATGGGCCAGGGTCAGCCGGCCCTGGGACCGCCCCAGGCGCGCGGGCGGGAAATCGATGCCCAGGAGGCGCGCGCCCTCCACCTGGAGGTCCTCGGCGCGCCAGCTGAACTCCCCGGTCGCCGCCGCCAGCGTCGTCCCCCTCCACTCGCCGTCCAACTCCGCGTCGCCCGCATACCTCCAGTCCGTGACAAGCCTGAGGGCCTTGAGTCGCTCGAGCTTGAGCCCGCGTGCCCGGACCCGCACGCGGTCCCGGTCGACCTCGAGAGCGATCACACCATCGCCCGGCTCGATCTCCAGCACGGCGGATCGACGCCCGAACAGCAGTCCCCATCCCGGCCTGATCCGGGCGCGGGGAACCGTGAGCGTCATGCCGTCGGAAGACGTCGCCGTGACGTCGCGCGCCTCCAGGGCGGGCGGGAGCGACAGGAGGGAGAGCTGCACCGACTGGGCGCTCCACGCGACACCGGTCGCCTCGGCGAGCCGGGCCAGGACGACGCGGGCCGCCAGGAGATCGAAGGGAAGGGAGAGCGCGAGCGTCAGGAGAAACGCTGCGACGAACAGAGCGATGGGGACCAGGCGACGTTTCATGGCGATAGCACGGAGTGACCGGCTGATTCTCGCCCACCGTCAGCTTCCGATCCACCGCTTCCTCTCGCATGGACCCCGACGAGTCGCATGACAGCGAGCGCAAACTGCCGGATAATACCCGCGTGGATCGTTACGCGCTCTTCCTGGCGCATAATCGCCGACGCCTCCTCGCCCTCCAGGATGTCCTGACGACGCAGAGGTGGAAGGTATTTTGCGCCATTCCCTCGCTCCTGCACTACAACCTCAAGAGCCTGCCCGGGCCCGGAGATGGTCATGAGCCCCATGGATTCGCGCGCCCGCAGTATGCCGTAGACACCGCGCACCATGCCGCCGAGTTCTTCCCGGAACTGCGCGGAACCCTCCCGCCCCCGCGCCGCGCCTGCTTCCTCGGGCTCTACGCCATGGGTTCCATCGGGACCGCCTGCTTCACCTCGGCCTCGGACATCGACTTCTGGCTCATCCATGCCCCCAACGCCTTTCCGTCGGGCGACATCCCCTGGCTGAGGCGAAAGCTGACCGCCGTCGAGAAGTGGGCCTGGGACAAGGCCGGGCTCGAGATCCACTTCTACATCCATGACCTCTCCGAGATCCAGAAAGGCACCTTCTCCTACGACCTCGAGAACGCCGGCGAGTTCGGCGCGATCCTGAAGGAGGAGTTCCTCCGGACCGCCGTCCACGTGGCGGGAATGGAACCCGAGCACTGGGGCGACGGCGGCGAGGGCGCGCGCATCGACTTCGGGCCGATCCCCCACCTGACCCCGGACCAGTACCTGGCCGCCTGCCTCATGCAACTGGAGAAGGCCCTCGAGAAGCCCTTCAAGTCCTCGCTCAAGATCGCCCTCCTGCGCCGCCTCGCGGCCTGCCCCGAGGACAAGTGGCCGGCGGAAATTCTCCTGGAGCGGATCGCGCGGGGCGGGCACCCGGACCCGTACATGATCCTGCTCGAGTACATCTGGGAATACCTGAACCAGATCGGCGCGCCCGAGGAGCACGCGTTTCTCAAGAGCGTCCTCTACCTCAAGACGATCGCCGAGGAGAGCTCGACCGAGCGCATTCGCCGCAGCAAGGATCGGCTCATCGGCGCCCGCTTCCAGGGCATCGGCCAGGCCATGGACCTCGCCCGCTTCGACACCTTCTTCACCTGGCCCTTCAACGAGCGCATCCTCTTCTCCGACCAGATCGCGCGGTTCATCCAGGCGTCCCTCAAGGAGATCAGCCAGTACATCGGCCAGCGCCGCATCGATCCCGTGAAGCTCCGATCGCTGACGAGGCGGATCACGCTCCGGCGCGGCACCGGCACGGTGATCGAAAACCTGACCTTTGCCGATGTCCCCTCCAAGGGCGAGTCCGCGATCACGATCGTGAAGAACCCGGACGCGCCGATCGCGGAGAGCTGGGCGCTGGTGCTGCAGAAGTTCGCCGGGCGCCCCGACTACCACAACCTCAACGCCATCAAGACCGGCCCCGACGCCATTCCCCTCCTCGCCTTCGCCCTCAAGAACAACCTCGTCAACCGCGAGCGCACGGAGGTACGGTTCCACCCGGCCGACCTGGCGCCAAGGCGGCCCAACGAGCTCATGGACGCCCTCCAGCGCGCCCTCTCCGGCGGCATCGCGGGCAACAGCCTCGACCTGCCCGCGCGCCCGGTCCGCCACACGCTCGTGCTCAGCCAGCCGGTGGCGAACCGGACCGAGACCCGCACCGTCACCCTCCTGACGCGAACCACCTGGGGCACGACCGAGTACCAGAGCTGGCGCGGCGAGCAGGCGCTCACGAGCGCCCTGCAGGTCATCGTCATGCAACCGCCGGCCGAGGAGGGCATGGAGGCCTTCATCGACGCCGTCACCGGCCCCGATCCCTTCGAGCTCTCCATGGGCGTCACGGTCGCGGCCGGCGGCTCGCGCACGGCCGCCGCCGTCTGCCGCGACACCGGGCGGTGGATGCTCATCCGCGACCGCGCGGTCACTCCTCCCCTGACCGCGGTCCAGGTCCTCCTGGAGATCGGATTCCGCGGCGGGCAGTGGCAATTCCCCCGCCTTCCCTCGGACGAGACCGGGCAGCTCCTGGGCGAGATCATGAACCGCTCGTCGCGCACGGCGGTCTCCCTCTTTCGGTTCACCGCGGGCGAGGCTGTCGGATTCCTGCTCGTCGATGCCTCCGGGCGTTGCGATGGATGGACGCTGGAAAAGTCGGACGCCGATTACGGGCAGAAATCGGTCCTGCGCTACGCGCTGGGTTTCGCCGAGGGCAAGCCGATCGAGTGCTGGCAGCTGGACTACCGCAAGGACCTGCGCGAGCCCTGGGTCTTCGTGCGCCTCCCCTTCGACAATGCTCCCTCGCCGACCACCACGGACCTGCACATCAAGCTCATGGACGGCGGCCTCGTCGCCGTCCGCTTCGGCGAGCACATCATCGAGCGCACCGCCCTCCAGGACGCGTGCGGCGTCGTCGCCCAGCTCATCAAGGCCACCCGCAAGGCCAACCGCTACTACCCGCCGTTCCTGACCGGCATCACCTTCCCCCAGGCGATCCAGGCCCACATTGCCATCCCCGAGGCCGTGCGACGCAAGCGCGAGCTGGAGCAGACGATCGGATCGATGCTGGCGGCGATGTACACGCCCTAGCGCGAACGATCACGGCACGCGACCGGCCGCATCGCCGAGCCGAACCCGGGCGAAGGGGTCCCTGCCCAGGAACCTCGCGTAGAACGATGTCAGCGTGTCGATCATCGGCCGCGAAAGGCGCCGGTGAACCTGCTCGACGATGCCCTCCGGCGGAAATCCGTAATAGGCCTCCGCGATCGAACCCGCGATGGCGGCCTGCGTGTCGCTGTCGCCGCCCAGGGAGATCGCGTTGCGGATGGCGTCCTCGAAGTCCGTGGACTCGAGAAAAGCGAGGATGGCCTCCGGCACCGAGCCCTGGCAGGTCGCGTCGAACCTGTAGTCGGGCCGTATATCCTCGAGGCGGCGCGACATGTCGTAGTGGAATTGCGCGCTCATGCGGTCCCGGATCCCCTGCTTGTCCACGCCCTGGCGCGCGAGCCATATCGCCAGGGCAACCGCCTGGGCGCCCTTGATGCCCTCCGGGTGGTCATGCGTGCACGCCGCGCTCCGCCGGGCCTGCTCCAGCACCTCGGCCTCCGTCTGAAACGCGAAGCCCACGGGGCTCACGCGCATCGCGGAACCGTTGCCGAAGCTGTGATAGGAGGAGGAGAAGGGCGATAGCATCCATGCGGTAAAGAGCGGACCGTAGCCGCGAAAGGGATGCCGCCGCGCCCAGGACTTGATCCGATCCCCGTAGGATTGTCCCCCCAGGATCGCGTCGGCGACGGCGATGGTCAACACGGTGTCGTCGGTATAGAGGGAGAAGGCGGTGAAGAGCGGGAAGTCCTTGACCTTGAGACGCACGGTCTCTCGGGTGGAACCGGCCATGTCGCCGGCAATGGCGCCAATCACCCGGATAGACCCCATCGACGCCCCGGTACCGGGGCCGGCAAGGCCCCGGCCCGCGAACTCCTGTCCGCCGCGATGAACCTCAGGCGCTTCGCGGGCGCCAACGAAAGGCCATGAGGCCGGCGACCAGCGCGAGACCGAGCACCAGCGCGACGAGCGGAATGAGCACGGCCAGGACCACGAGGATCACGGTCACGACATCCTCGATGAGTGACAACACCGGCGCGGCAAGACCCATGGTCACCAGGTTGCCGACGATCCTTCCCTTCGCCTTCAACAGGTGTATCCCCCCGGCCAGCACGCCTCCCGTGACGATGCCGAGCACGACGGAGTAGAGGGGATCGAGCTCGACGAGCGGCGCGGCGACGACCAGCATGCCGGCCACCGGCTTGAGAAAGGTCTCGATGCTGTCCAGGAAATGATCGATGGCCGGTACCTTGTCGCCCGCCACCTCGAAGACCACCGCGGCCGTGAAGACCAGCACGGCGGGCACGGATCCGATCCAGGCGAAGGAAGGATGCAGTTCGAAGAGACCGAAGTGCGCGGCCCAGGCCACCGCGCAGAGCGGCAGGAAGGCGCGCAGGCCCGAGGCCGCCGCCAGCACGATGCCGGCCGTGATCGGGAGCACCCAGGTCTCCAGGACTAGTGGCGCCGTCTCCATCCTCGCACCTCTCCTTCCAGCCGGTCCTACGGCTCTGCCCGTGAATGGGCCCCGCGACCGCCGCGACCGCTCCTCATCTCGGGCGATCGGCCGGGCGGAGTCGCCTCAGCGCGATCGGCCGCGCGATACCTTTCACCTCGGTCGTGAACGCCTCGACCTCGTACCCGCGCTCACGCGCCTTCTCCCCGCCCGCGGCCCCCGCGAAGAGCTCGTCGGTCACGACGATGTCGCCGCCCTCGGAGAGCTGTTGCGCGCGCGCGGCAATGTTAACCGTGCGGCCGAAGTAGTCGAGCCTGTCGTTGGAATTGACGGCAATGAGCGGGCCACGGTGCACGCCGAGCTTCAGGACGATCTGGTGCCCGCCCAGGCGGCCCGCTTCGCGCTCATTGAAGCGGCCGATGTCCCGCTGGATCTCGAGGCAAACGGCCAGCGCATCCTCGCTCGACGCAAAGACCGCCATGACGGCGTCCCCCATCGTCTTGACGATGCTACCCCGCCCGCGCCGGATATGGTCCGACAGGAACGAAAAATGCTCGCGCACGCCCGCGTAGGCGGGCGCATCGCCGACGCGATCATAGAGCGCGGTGGAGTCGCGTAGATCGCTGAAGAGCACCGCCAGGCTCCTGACCGCCAGCTCGCACCCCGGCGAGAGCACATCAGCCGCGAACTGGTCGCGGAATTCCGCGAGGCTCGTCACCAGGGCCGCCGTCGCCGCGCGCGTGTCCCATGTTGCTTCGCTCACGGCAACCACCACCTCCTCATCCCCGTCATTGACCACGGAGAGTTCCACCTCTCCAGGGAGGAATCCGACCTCCTTCCGGGACTCGGGCTCTCGCCCCACGGCCAGGTCGATGACGGGAACACCCGCGTCACGGCGGGCCGGGGAGTCGGCGGGGACCGGATGGAGGGTGAGCGTGACGGAGGAGGGTACCGTGGTGACCGAGTACGTCCCCTCACCCAGCGGGATCGCAAGCTTGAGCCTCTCGCCCGGCCCCATCCTCTGCTGGGCCAGGACATGGCGCGTGTTGCCGGGACCGCCGATGCAGAAGACCGCGTCCGTCACGGCCCTGATCTCCTCGTGCACGGTGAACCGCACCTCCAGCCGCTCGTCGAAATCGACCTTGAAATCCACCTGGCAGGAGGCGCAGAACGCCTTCTCCTGGACGTCGGACAGGCCGGAGAACGCGGTCCTCCCGCCCCGGCAATGCGGGCAGATCGGGACCCAGAAGAGCTCGACGAGACCCTCCCTCGTGGCGGCGAGAAACGCCTTCAGCACCTCCAGTCGCGGCCGCCGCCACCGGTCAGCCAGCGCGAACGGTCGCATCCGGATCACATCCTCGTCCGCACCTTCCTCCAGGTGCGTCGCCAGGAGGCGCGCCAGATCATCGGGCACCTGGGGAGACAACCGCGCGCGCCGATCGCTCAACCGATCAGCGCGCACCGGACCCTGCTCGGCCCGATGCGGAAATGCCGTCGTCTCGTCCCCGCGCGTGGCGGCCAGCGCCCGCGCCACGCGTTCCATGTCCTTGATCGCCTTGGCCCCCGCCATGCCGGCCAGCCATCGCCCGATCGCGTGGCGGGGCAGGAACGAGCCGCGCATCGTCAGCCGCGTTCCCGAGGCCGACTCCTCGAACTCGCACCCCAGCACCATCTCCCGGAGCGGGCCGTCGGCGAAGAGGCGCTGGACGCGGAATCGGCTCGGCTTCACCCACTCGAAGGGCATCTCCCTCCAGCGCAGTTTCCAGAAGCCCATCGGCATGGCGGCGGTACGGATGAGACTGCCGTCGTCGGCCCGTCGCGCGTCGTAGTGGACGGGGGCGAGTCCCAGGGAGCGATTCAGGCGATCGGTATCCGAGAGCAGGTTCCAGAGTCGATCGCGGGCGATCGGAAGGTCGATCGTCTTCTCCAGCTCCAGCGGTCCGCTCATCTCGCCATTCTACCCACGATGCGCCGCCGGATCACCGGTGCTGGCAACGAAGACCCCATGCCGCGCCTCCATCGAGCTCCCCCCTGCCAATGTGCCAAATCGCACTCGTAAAACGATTTACACCATGGCTTCTGGCTCCTTAGAATCGCATGCGGATGGCTGAACAGATTCCCATACCGACGATTACCGGTATGACCAAGACTGATCATCGGCGGGAGCTGATCCTCTTGGTCGTTCTCGGGGTCGGGGCTCTCGTCTACTCCTTCGGCGCCATGGCGATGTATGCGGAGCCCTCCGCGAAGCCGCTGGAGATCACGCTCCAGGCCCGACCTCGCACCGAGCCGCATCGCCTCGATGCCGCCGGGGATACGGGGGCCGTGGCTCCCGAGGCCTCAACGCCCGCGCCCCAGGCCGATACGTCGCCGGCTCCCCCCGCGCCTGCGGCGCCACAGGCGCCTCCCACCGTCGCCGCGGCGGCGCCGGCCCAGGTGTCCGACGCGCCGGAAACCCGCGCCACGACCTCCACACCGCCCGCGCCACTCACGGCGCCAGCACCGGCCGTGGCGGCGCCGGCACCGGCCGAGGCGACCACTACGGCGCCGGCGGCGGTCACCACGGAGCGCGTGCGCATCCTGAAAACGCGCGTGGGAGATAAGACGATCGAGATCCATGACTTCACGCGGGGCGTCGAGTATCGGGGCGAGATCCACGATTTCCGATCCGGTGAAGTGCCGCGGTGGATCCGGGAGCGCGAGAAAGGTTCCGGCCGATGACCCTGGAACGCGTCATGCGCCTCGTCGTCATCGCCGCGCTCATGAACATGGCCACCACCACCTACCTCCTGGTCGGACGCCCCGATCTCGCCGTCCGCGAGGGGGCCGAGAACATCTACAACGCGGCCGCCGGACTGGAACAGGAGGGCAAGTTCGAGGAGGCGGCCCGGCTCTACGAGAAGGTCTTCTACGACATGTCCGTATCGCTGGTCGCCCCCAAGGCCGGACAGCGCCTCGCGGACATCTACCGTCGCCGCCTCTACGACGTCGAGAAGGCCCGTCGTGTCCTGCAGGAAGCGGCCGCCTTCAAGGAGAGCGTCTTCGCGGAGGAAGCGGCCCGCGATCTCCAGTTCATGGACGCCCACTGGGACGGCGACGGCGAGACGCTCAAGCTGTGGTACCAGGCGAGCAACACCTTCCGGAGCGGCAAGAAGCAGGAAGCCCTGGACATCCTCAACAAGATCATCACCGAGCGCACCGAGGCCACCCTCCGCCCCACCGTGATGCTTCGCGCCGCCAAGATCGCCAAGGAGATGGGAAACAACCAGCGGGCCGGAACCTATCTCCGCGACTTCCTCGCCGCCTACCCCAACGATACCGGCGCCGCCGAGGCCCGTAGCCTCCTGGGAAGCCTTCGATGACGAGAGATTGCGTGAAAATTGACCCGCACCCGCGATCCCGCGAGCAGGCGGAACCTAGAATGGTTGCGGAGTCCCTGGCATGACCGGCATCCTCAAGATTGCGGCCTGGGCCGCGTTTCTCCTGAATATCGTGGCCATGGGCACGTGGGTGCTCCTGAATCCCCCGGCCACGTACGAGCGGCTCGCCGATCGCGACATCCGGCTCGCTCACGCCGCCTACCGGAAGGTGAATCCCGAGGAGTCCTACGCGCTCTATCGCAAGGTCGTCGAGAGCTATCCCCGATCCACGTTCGCCTCCGAGGCCCGTTTCTTTGCGGCGCGGACGGCCTTCCTCGGGCTGGGGCAATTCGCCGAGGCCGAGCGCGATCTCGATCTGTACCTGAAGGGTTCGCCGGACAACGAGGAGCACGCGGCGGAAGCGAGGGATTTCCTCGAGCTCATCCGCGGAAGAGCCGACCTCCGGGAAGAGGTCCGCGACGCCGTGCTGTGGGAGTACGTGCAGGCGGTCAACGAGGAGAGCAACGGGCAGTATCGCCGGGCGCAGGCCCGGTTGGAGCGGATTACCGAGCAGTATGGATCGACCGGGATCGGCAAGCGGGCATCCAGCATCCTCCCGCGCGTGTCAGGCAAGGCCAACGAGGCCTAGGGGCATCTCGATGCGAAAATGGCGGTTGACGCTGATGAAGCGGCGCAAATCCGGGCAGGGCATGATCGAGTATGGACTCATCGTCGGCCTGATCTCGGTCTGGGTCGTGGCGCTCTTTCTCGCGCTCAAGCCCATCTTCACCGAGAAGTTCGCCTCGGACAACATCGTCCAGCAGGCAGGACAGGGCCGCGTCCAGTTGGCCGCCGGCCTGGGCGTCTCCATCTCCTATACGACCGATGCCGAGGGCAACGTCACCGCCGACGATTTCTGAGCGCGCCGTCGATATTCGGGCTCCTCGCCGCGGCGGGTTGTCCCGGCGTATTCACAGGAATGAACCACAGAGACATGGAGACAGTCCAGTTTGGAATGGAACCCCTTGATCATCGAGGGTGCCTCATACCTGGACAAGCCGAGGAAAGCATCACGGAAGGAACGTTGCATTTCCTCCGCCTCCAGCATGCCTTTCTCTGAGCCTCTCGTGGTTATCTCCCTGAATATTCCAGGCTAGTTTCGTTTAAGGCAGTGGGGGCATCCCTTGATGAGAATGCGCTCCCGTCCGCCCTTCACCACGCCGGTGCGCTCCGCGAGGATGTTCTCACCGATCTTGAGCTCGGATCCGCAGGCGGGACAGGCGCGCATTAGCGGCGCCTCCGAGACGCGCTTCTTCGCGGTGGCTTCCGCGGCATAGAGGACGTAACCCAGGATCACCGCGGTCAGGCCCAGGCCCACGAGCGCCGCGATCAGCATGGCAGGCAACCTGGAGCCAGGCCCGCGCCCCGGTTCCGGACGCCGCCCCCCTGCAGGCGGTTCAGTGGTTCTCGAACGCGGCCTTGACCTCGATCACCTGGCGATCGATCAGCTCGGCGCTCTTCGTTTCCGACCCCCAGTCCTTTTCCAGGGCCTCCGCCTCGGTCCGCGACTCCATCAGGCGACGCCGCAGGTCCTCGAGCTGCTGGGACTCGAACGACTGGATACGGCGCAGGAGGTTGCGGCCGTTCTCCTCGCGGAGCTTGGCGAGCCCGGCGCGCATCGCCGAGACCTGGCGCTCCGCCTTGGCGAGTTCCCTCCGGCGCTCCTCGACCTCCTGGCGGATCTTGCGGAGCTCATCGTTGGTGATCCCCTGCTTCTCCTCGGTCGCCCAGTCGTCCTGGAGCGAGAGGAACTCGCTGCGGGCCTCCTGCAAGAGCTGCTCGAGGTGCTGCTTCTCCTGCTCCTCGCGCGCCTTCAGGAGCGCGCGCAAGTCGACGAGATCGGCGCGGGCGCGGGCCGCGCGCTCACGTTCCAGGAGCACCATCTCCTGGTCGAGCCCGGCGATGCGGCTCCGCAACTGCTGTTCCTCGGCTTCCAGCGACGAGCGCTTCTCCGCGAGCTTGGCGAGCTCGGCCGCCTCGCGGCGCCCCCGCTCAGCCACGGTCGCGATCTCCGCCTCGGCGGAGGCCAGCTTCGCCTGCCGGTCGCCGATCGCGCGCTCCAGCCCGGCGCGACGCTCGTCCTGCCGCGTCAGCTCCGCCTCGACCTGGCGCCGGCGCTCCTCGTGCACCCTCAGGTCCTCGCGGGCGGATATGGCCTGGGCGCGGGCGGCGTCGGCATCGGCCTGCAACCGGGCCAACTCGGCGCGCTGGGTCTCCGCGCCGATGCGAAGCTCGTTGAGCTCGCTGATGCGCTCCGCCAACAGCCGCTCGGAATCGGCCTGCGCCGCGTCGCGCTCGGACCGAGCCCTCACCGCGGCCGCCTGGGCCTCGTCCCGGACCGCCGCCGCTGCGGCCGTCCGCTCTTCGATCTCCACAAGCTCCGCCTGGCGCCGTGACAGCTCGCGCTCCAGGGCGCTCGCGCGCTCCTTGGTCTCCCCTTCCCGCCGCGCCGCTTCCGCCGCGAGCAACGAGGCCTGCGCGAGGTCGCGTTCCAGCTGGAGATAGGCATCCATCGCGGCGGCGCGCATGCGATTGAGCTCGCCGATCGCCTGCTCGTTCTGCTCGCGCTCGCGCGCCAGGACCGCGACGCCGGCCTCGGCCGCTCGACGCTGTTCCTCCGCGCGCGCCGCCTCCGTGCGCGTCCGCTCCAGGTTCGCATCCGCGTCTCGTCGCTCGCTCTCGACGGCAAGGCGCCTCTCCTCCAGGGCGACCAGCTCGGCGCGCGCAATGTCGCGCTCCGATCGCGCGGTCTCCAGGCGCTCCGTCTCCTGCCAGCAGAGCGTGGTCAGGGACTTGAGCTGGGCCTCCAGGGCCGCCACCTGCGCCCTGGCGGCTTCTGCCGCAACCTCGGCGGCGGCGCGCGCGGCCTCGGCGGCGGCGCGGTCGCCGGTTCGCGCCAGCGCCTCGTCGAGAGCCTTCTCGCGCTCGGCCAGGACGCCAAGCAATTCGCGGGCCGCGGCAAGCCCCTCTCGCCGCGCGTCCTCGTCGCCGGCGCGCGCCGCCGTCCACTCGCTCGTCAACGCGCCCAGGTCGCCGATCGTGCGACGGATATCTTCGAAAGCCGTCGAGACTTCTCGCCCCAGCATCGCCTGGGCTTCCAGTCGCTTCTCCTCGAGGTCCGCCGTCTCCTCGCGGATCGAGGCCAGGCGCTCCGCGATGAGCCGCATCTCGGCATCGTAGGCGGCACGACGAACGGCAACTCCGTCCAGGTCCTCCTGGGCCTTGAGCAGATCGTCAGCGGCGGCGTCTCGTTCCGTCCGCACCAGGTCCAGCTCCGCGCGGAGCGGCGCCAACGCGTCCATCTCCTGCCGCGCCTGGATCAGTTCGAGTGCCCTGGCCTCGCCCTGGCGCGCCAACTCTTCTTCCCGCTCGCGCATCTCGGCCAGGCGACGGCTGGCCGCGGCCACGGCGTCGTCCGCCGCGCGACGTTCCGCCTCGATCCGTTCGCACTCCGCTCGCTGGGCCCGCAGGCGCTCTTCCAGATCCGCGGATTCGCGCGCGAACGCGGCCCGCAGCTCCTCGAGCTCGCGACGCTTCGCCGCCAGCTCCGTGGCCGCCGCGTCGCGAGCACGGAGCGCCTCCTCGGCCTCCTGCTTCGCCTCGTCCCTCTGGCGCTCGGCCTCGAGCGAGAGTCGCGTCGCATCGGCCATGGCGCGTTCCGCGCTCGCCCGCAGTTCCTCGGCCTTCTCGCGATCGACCGCCACGCTCTCACGCTCGCCGGCGATCGTCTCGCGGATCCGCTCCGCTTCGCCTGCCGCGCTCCGGAGCGCCTCCAGGTCCGCGCTCATCTTGGCCGACGACTTCTCCAGCTCAGCGACACGCGCCGTGGATGCCTCAAGTCGCGCCTCGGCCGCCGCAAGTTCGGCGCGGCACTGTTCGAGCGACGCCGTAAGGTCGGCGGACGATTGCTGATCATGCGCGTTCTCTGGCGGATCGTCGGTCAACGTGAACCGGGGACCGCCGCCGGGAGCAGTGGCATACGCGCGCGCGAACACGCTCGCGAGCTCCGGATGCTCCGCGATGGGACGCCAGTCGGTGGCCTCGTCGTAGACGAGCGTCGCGAGCGTGATGCGGCCGTCGTCGGCCATGCGTCCGGCCTCGTCCAAGGTGACCGGCCCGATCGCCTGACCGTCCTGTGCTATGTAGAATTGCTGCATTGTAGTGGCGCCCTCCCGCGATTTCAGAGTCTTCCCGACCATTGCGGACTATGCTGTTGCCCTAAAATTCTGTCAACTGGAATCACGCGAGTTGCGCGATCGAGTTCAGGAGTTGAGCGGTCGAAGCGCGGGGGTGAGGATCAACGGGACGGCGAAAGGGCAGGAGTGGCTGGCGAACAATGAGCGCAGGTTGGTGCCGCGCCCGGCGCCGCGCCCGGCGTCGGTGGCGGCATCGCCCACGCGGCATAGAGAAGGCCGCCGGCCGCCACCAGGGCAACGGCCTGTTGCAGGCGCCGCGCGGCGCGACCCGTGAGCCGTCCTCCCAGGGCGCCCGCGCCAACGACAAGCGCCACGAGAATGGGAACGGTCCCCAGGGCGAAGGCGAGCATGGTCACCAGGCCGCGCGCCAGGCTCCCGGTCGCGACGGCGCCGGCAAGCGCGCCGTAGAGAAACCCGCAGGGCAAGAGCGGCGTGGCCAACCCGAGGAACGCGCCGCGGGCCGTTCGCGGCATGCCAAG
This sequence comes from uncultured bacterium, assembly GCA_964548165.1. Taxonomy (GTDB): domain Bacteria; phylum UBA8481; class UBA8481; order UBA8481; family UBA8481; genus CAZJQD01. The sequence continues at coordinate 37,416 of CAZJQD010000012.1, read as the reverse complement.
CAGCGGCTCAGCCAGTCTCCCGATCCAGCGCGCCGACCCGCTCAGGCGCGCCGACCCGCTCAGGCGCGCGCCCAGTCGCGCCAGGATCGAGCCCCACGGCAGGGCGACGCCGGCCAGGAGCGCGGCGAAGACAACGAGCGCGGTACGCGACGAGAGGAGATCGGATAACCGCGCTGCTCCCTGGCCCAACGCGCCGGCGATCGCGCCGAGAAGCGCATACGCGAGGACGCGCGTCGCCGAGTAGGCCAGGGCCGCCCTTAGCGCATCGAGGCGGGCGCGCGGCGCGGCGGCGGCGACATCAGAGCGGGACGACAGGAACGCACAGCAGAGTGGGCCGCACATGGCCGCGCAATGCAGGCTCCCCACGAAGCCATACAGAAAGGCGCCCGCGGCGATCGCGAGCGACGCGGGAAGCGCGAGCTCGATCACGCGCGCGCCGCGCTAGGCGCCGTCACTTCACCACGACCTGCATCGACCACTGCGCCCAGGCAACGAAGCAGAGGTCCAGCACGATGAAAGCCACGATCCCCAGGACCACCCAGATCCAGGGACGCTCTCTCACCCACGCCGCGATCCCGGAACCCGGCTCACCGCCGGATCCGCCTACTGCGCCTGCCATGGCCCCAGGACCGGCGCCTCGGCCCGCACCGTCTCGCCGCCGGCGGCCACCGCGATCACGAAGGGGAACTCGCCGTGGAACGAGTCTCGCGGTACGAGGACGAAGACGGGAATGTCCGCCGTCGCGAAGGGCGTCAGCTCGGCTTCTCGCCCAGGCGTGACAACCTCGACCTCCGGCCCTCGTTCAGGCGCCCGTTCGGCCGGCACGATCGAGAAGGTGGTCGGAGCGGAGAACTTGCTCTCGATCCTCAGGAGGAAGCGATTCTGGATCCGGCCGTCAACGACCGTGTAGGGCTCGCCCTGCCGGATCAACTGGGCCGAGAACGTCGTGCGCGAAAGCGCGAAAAAGCTGAAGACGCCGGCGCCCACGACGAGCAATACCGCGTAGAAGATCGTGCGGCCGCGCAGGAACCGCGTCGCGCCGCCGGCAAAGCCACGCAGGGAGTCGTAACGGATGAGCCCGCGCGGGAGGTTCATCTTCTCCATGATCGCGTCGCAGGCGTCGATGCAGTTGGCACAGCCGATGCACTCCATCTGGAGCCCATCGCGGATATCGATGCCCGTCGGACAGACCTCCACGCATCGCCCGCAGTCGATGCAGTCGCCGAGCGGGAGAGCGCCGGCGGCCGGGGCCTGCGACCGGCTTCGGTGGCCCCGGGGCTCGCCGCGATTGCCGTCGTAACCGATCACGATCGAGTCGTCGTCGGTCAATACGGACTGGAGGCGCCCGTAAGGGCAGACGATCACGCAGACCTGCTCGCGGAACCACGCAAAGACGAACCACGTGATCCCCGTCCAGGCCATCATGCCCACGAAGAGCCCCCAGTACTCTCCGGGCTGGTGCGTGATGAGCTGCCAGACGGTGCGGATGCTGACGAAGTACGCCAGGAAGCAGTGCGTCATGAGAAACGAGACCGCGAGAAAGACGGCGTGCTTCACGATGCGAAGCCGCACCTTGCGCGGCGTCCACGGCGCGGCGTCCAGCTTGCGCCTCTCGTGAGCGGGACCCTCGATGAGCCGCTCGATGGGCCGGAAGATGCCCTCCAGGAAGACCGTCTGCGGGCAGGCATAGCCGCACCAGACGCGGCCGAAGAGGGCCGTGACGTAGAAGAGCGCGAAGGCGGAACCCGAGATCAGGAAGAAGACGAGGAAGGAGTCGCGGGCATTGAAGAGGTGGCCGAAGAGCACGAAGTGGCGCGCGGAGAGATCGAGGAAGATGGCCGGATAGCCACCCACCTCGACAAACGGTAGCGCCAGGTAGACGAGAAAGAGAACGGCGTACACCGCCCAGCGGAGACGCTGAAAGCGCCCGGAGACGTCCGCGGGATGCAGGACGATCTTGTGGCCCTCGGTGTCGAAGGACCCGCTCGCGCGGACCGAACGGTCGCGCACCGCCCGGTTGCCGGCGGCGACGTGCCCCGGATTGGATCCGGAGGCGCCGCGCCCCGGATCGGATCCGGAGGCGCCGCGCCCCGGATCGGATCCGGGAGCGTCGATCACTCCGCCTTCTGCCCCTCCGGCGCCTTGCCCGCGACGTTCGTGTTGCGAAGCGTCCACATGTAGGCCACGACCTGGCGGATCCGCGTGGGACCGAGCGCGTCCTTCCAGGGTACCATCCCCTTCGCGACAACTCCCTCGGTCACGACCTTGTAGACATCCTCGGGCGTGCCGCCATGGATCCAGTAGGCGTCGGTCAGGTTCGGCCCGATCTTGCCCTCGGCATGAGCGCCGTGGCAGGCCACGCAGTTGACCGTGAAGATCTGCTGGCCCGCCGCCACGACCTCCGGGTCCTTCGACGCGGCCAGAATCTCCTCCGCGGTCGGGGGCGGCGTGGCGACCTCTACCGGCCGGCTCGCGAGGTCCGCGGCCACGGCCTCGGCGTGCAGTTGGGCCGGCGACGCGCCCTTCTCGTAGATGTGGTACCACGACCAGTAGCCGATCGAGAAGAGGATCGCCAGGTAGAACGTGGCCAGCCACCAGTTCGGTAACGCGTTGTCATACTCCTGGATGCCGTCATACTCGTGGCCGAGGAGGGCGTCTTCGACGCGATCCGTTGCTCCCGTTGTTCCAGTGGAGCCCGCACCGCCGCTCCCATGCGTCCGCTTCTCGCTCATCGCGCGTCCTCCCGCTCTCCCAGGGAACCGTCGTCCAGGGGAAGAGCGCGTAGCCGCTCCACCTCCGCCGGACTCTGCACCCACGCCTGCACAACGATGACCGTCCACGCGAGGATGAACAGGACGAGCGCGGCCACGGGGAATTCCACGAGCGAGAAGCGCGCGAGCGCGGACTGGATCATCGCGCTCCTCCCCCGGCGGCAACGGGCGCCGTGTCGGGCGGTACTGGAGCCGCACCGGATGAGCTCGACGTCGTATCGGTCGCGGCCGCCGACGCACCAGCCGCGGCGGGCGCGGGTTGAGCCGGAGACCGCTTCAGCCCCAATCTCTGCAGATACGCGATCATGGCCACGATCTCACGATCGGCCGGGATCGCGATGTCGCGCGTCTTAAGTTCCGCCGCGATCGTCGCCGCCTCCGCCCGGGCCCGAGCCTCCGCGTCCTCCACGTCCGCGGGCGTGTACGGCACGCCGATCCGCGCCAGCGCCGCCATGCGCCCCGGGAGCCCCGCGAAGTCGACATTCGCCTCCGCCATGTGCGGGTACGCTGGCATGATGCTGGCCGGCTCAAGGTCGCGAGGATTCAACATGTGGCGGAAGTGCCAGTCATGCGATCGCTTACCGCCCTCGCGCGCGAGATCCGGCCCCGTCCGCTTCGACCCCCACTGGAAGGGGTGATCGTAGAGCGAGTCCTCGATGCGCGAGTAGTCGCCGTAGCGCTTCGTCTCCGCCAGGAACGGCCGGATCATCTGCGAATGGCACGTGTAGCATCCCTCGCGGACGTAGAGATCCCGGCCCGCCAGTTCCAGCGGCGAGTAAGGCTGCTGGCCGCTCTCGGCCACCTTCGGGAACGCGATCACGGGGACCAGCTCCGCCACGCCGCCGACAAGGATCGCGAGGAGCGAGAAGACGCTGAAGTAGAGCGAGTTTCGTTCCAGCAATCTGTGCCACGATCGATCGTCTCCGAGCCCAGCCGTCTTCAAGCTCCGCCTCGAGCGTTCATAGGCAAACGCCACGATCACGATGAGCGCGCCGAGCACCAGCGTGCTGACGACGGGCGAGGCCAGGCCCCAGACGGCGGCCAGGACGAGGACGATGAGCGTGATGGCGGGCACGGGATGAAAGAGCGCCTGCTTGACGGTCAGCGACGGAGCCATGTCCTCGCGAGGAACGGTGAAGCCGGCGACCCGCGGCCGCGCGCCCTTCACGGAGACAAGGACGTTCACGAACATCATGAGAAAGCCCAGGAGGTAGAGCGAGCCGCCCACCAGGCGGATCGCGAACATCGACCGGGTCTGTACCACGGCCTCGATGAAGTTCGGATACTGCAGCGTCCCGTCCGCGGTGAGCGCCTTCAGGACGAGGTCCTGGTTGATCCCGCTCGCCCACATCGCGGCGACGTACAGGAGGATGCCGAAGAGCCCCAGCCAGAAGTGGTAGTTGGCCCAGGCAGGCCAGCGGAGCTTCGTGTCCCAGAGCCGCGGCACGAGCCAGTAGATCATGCCGGCGGCGAAGAAGCCGTTCCAGCCGAGCCCGCCGGAGTGGACGTGCCCGATGATCCAGTCCGTGTAGTGCGCGATCGCGTTGACGGACTTGATGGAGAGAAGCGGCCCCTCGAAGGTGGCCATGCCGTAGAAGGTCACGGCCGCGATGTAGAACTTGATGACGGGGTCGGTGCGGAGCTTGTCCCAGGCGCCGCGGAGCGTGAGGAGGCCGTTCAGCATGCCGCCCCACGAAGGCGCCCAGAGCATCAGGGAGAAGAGCATGCCCAGGGACTGGGCCCAGTCCGGGAGCGCGGTGTAGAGGAGGTGATGGGGGCCGGCCCAGATGTAGAGGAAGATGAGCGACCAGAAGTGGACGATCGAGAGCCGGTACGAGTAGACAGGCCGCTCGGCCGCCTTCGGCAGGAAGTAGTACATCAGCCCGAGAACGGGCGTCGTCAGGAAGAACGCGACCGCGTTGTGGCCGTACCACCACTGCACCAGCGCGTCCTGCACCCCGGCGAAGATCGAGTACGACTCCATCCCGTTCACCGGGATCGCGAGGTTGTTGACGATGTAGAGGACGGCGACGGTGAGGATCGAGGCGATGTAGAACCAGAGCGCGACGTAGAGGTTCTTCTCTCTCCGCCGCGCCAGGGTCAGGAAGAAGTTCAGCGCGAAGACGACCCAGACGACCACCACGGCGATGTCGATGGGCCAGGCGAGCTCGGCGTATTCCTTGCCCTGCGTGTAGCCGAGCGGGAACGTGACCGCGGCCGCGACGATGATGGCCTGCCAGCCCCAGAAGTGGATCCAGCCGAGCGCGGACGACGCCAGCCGGGCCCGGCAGAGCCTCTGGAGGCTGTAGTAGATGCCGGAGAAGATGCTGTTCCCGACGAAGGCGAAGATGACGGCGTTGGTGTGGAGCGGGCGGAGGCGGCCGAACGTGAACCACGGCGCGATGTTGTGGGAGGGCAGGTAGAGCTGGAGGGCGATGAGGACGCCGACGAGCATGCCGACCACGCCCCAGAGCACGGTGACGAGCGTGAAGGCACGGACGACGCCGTCGTCGTAGTCGATGCGGGTTTCCGTGGTCACTGCGAATCCTCCTCGTTCATCCGTAGCGGCAGGACCGAGAGGCGTTCCGCCTGCTCGAAGTCCCCGTTCCGCCACGAGGCAAAGAAGAAGACGAGCGCGATCGCGGCGAAGATGGCGCCGACGAAGGCCGTCACGATGATGATGAGCACGTTGGGCGTGTCTCCTTCTCGCGTTGCACCCCGGCCGCCGATGGCCGGGTTCCGGGAGCGTTGACATCCATGCCCCCGGAGGACGAACATCTTTTCGTCGTGGCCGCCACCCTGTCAAGGACGAGAATATCCGATTTGGTTTTCCCGGCGCGGCGCGCGCCCTCCTGGCCTCTTCCGTGATGGAACAAGCCATTCGGCTCTGCCGCCACTGCGCGAATCCCATACCCGCCGGCATGACCTCGCGGGATGGTGGACCAGCCGATTTCTGCTGTCCCGGCTGCGCGCACGTCCACGCGCTCCTGGAGTCCGCGGGCCTTGGGCGCTTCTATGACCTGCGGGACAAGCCGCTCGTGCCGGTCACCCTCAAGCTCGAGAGCGATCCGGAGATGCGGTGGCTCGAGGATGTCGAGCGTGCCGTGGCCGCCGAGGCAGTCTCGACCGAAGAAAGGGCGACGACGGCCGTGCGCCACTTTCACATCCAGGGCATCTCCTGCGCCGCCTGCACCTGGCTCATCGAACAGCTCTTCTCGCGCCGCGCCGGCGGTTACGACTTCGAGCTCAACCCGGTGATGGGGCGGCTGGCGATCCGTTTCGATCCGCGCACCTTCCCGCTACGCGCCTTCGTCCTCGACCTCCACGGCTTCGGCTATGCCCTCACGCCCGGCGACGCCGCGCCGCCCGCCCGCTCCTCGCGCCTCCTCCTCAAGCTCGGCCTCGCCGGCGCCCTGGCGATGAACAGCATGGTCGTCGCCTTCTCGTTCTACTTCGGCCTCGGCGAGGAGGAGCCCCTGCTGTATCGCTTCTTCCTCGAGTACAACCTGCTCCTGGGCACCCTCAGCGTCGTCTTCTGCGGCGCGCACTTCTTCGCGCACTCCTTCGAGGCCCTGCGACGCCGCGTCTTCACGCTCGATCACTCCATCAGCCTCGGCATCCTCCTCACCTTCGGCGCCAGCCTCTGGCAGCACTTCTTCGGCGATCCCCGGTACACCTACTTCGACAGCCTCGCCGCCTTCATCTTCTTCATGCTCCTCGGGCGGTGGCTGGCCGAGCATCACGTGGAGCGAAATCGCCATGCGCTCCTCGCGGAAGATCCCCTGGGAGGCGCGCGCGTCCAGGTGCGGCGTGGAACGGTCCTGGTCTCCCTCGCCCCCGCCGAGGTCAGGGCCGGCGACGAGCTCCTCCTCCAGCGCGGCGACCTCGTGCCGTCGACGGCCCGACTCGTCAGCCCCGCCGCGGAGTTCCGCCTGGACTGGATCACGGGCGAGGGCGACCCGGTCCTCTTCCGTGCCCCGGCCACTCTGCCGGCCGGCGCCATCGTCGCCCAGCACACGGCCGTCCTCGTGCAGGCCACCGCCGACTTCGCCGCCGGCGGGCTCGCCCAGCTCTTCACCGAGCGCACCGAGATGAAACGCGGCGCCCAGCTCGTCGATGGCTACGCGCGCCTCACCCGCTGGTATCTCCTCGGGACCTTCATCGTCTGCGCGGTGGGCGCCGGCTCGTGGCTGGGTCGCGATCCGGCGACGGCGCTACGGGTCCTGACGACGCTTCTCATGGTGACCTGCCCCTGCGCCATCGGGATCAGCCTCCCGCTCGCCTTCGAGCTCACCGTCGGCCGCCTCCGCGCCCGCGGTGTCTACCTCCAGAACGCCCTGGGCCTCTTCGATGCGCTCGAGATCCGCCACGTCCTCTTCGACAAGACCGGGACGCTGACCCTGACCCGGCCGCGCCTCGACGATGACGGCCGACTGGCCGCGCTCGATGTCCTTGATCGCGACACGCTCTTCAACATGGCTGCAAGAAGCTTTCATCCCGTGAGCCGCGCCGTCGCAGAGACGCTCTCCTCCCTGGGCGCCGTCTTCGATCCCGCGTTCGAGACGAAGGGCGAGCTGCGCGAGGTTCCCGGGGAAGGGCTCACCTGGACGGCGGCCGGATCGACCTGGCGCCTGGGGCGCGATCCCGGCGGTGTCGATCCGCATGCCGGTCCTGACAGCGCGGATCGCGTTCAGCGCGGCCGGACCCTCTTGACCCGCGACGACCAGGTCCTCGCGGCCCTCGCGCCGGCGGAGGCCCTGCGCGTCGACGCCGGGAGCGAGATCGAGGCGCTCCGCCGCGACGGGCTCACGATCACCATCCTGAGCGGCGATGCGCCGGAGCGCGTCCGCGCCGCCGCCAAAGCGCTCGGTCTCCCGCCGGACGCGGCCCGCGGCGGTCTCTCGCCCGCCGACAAGGAAGCGTTCGTGCATTCCCTGCCGGAGCGCTCCGTCCTGATGGTCGGCGACGGGCTCAACGACCTCCCGGCCTTCCGCGCCGCGCACCTGAAGGCGGCGCCGGTCACCGACCGCGTCTTCCTCGTGCAGGAAGCCGATCTCTCCTTCGCCGGAGAAGGCCTGCAGGGAATCCGGGGATTCCTGGCCGAGGCCCGCCGCTTCGCCCGCATCGAGCGGGCCACGATCACGCTCGCGCTCCTCTACAACGCCGTCGTCATCGCCTTCGCGGTTGCGAACCGGCTCGACCCGTACGCCGTCGCCGTCCTGATGCCGGCCAACTCCCTCGTCTTCATCGCCGGCGTCACCCTCGCGACGAAAAGCCGGTTCTAGGGACGGCCGACGCGTGGACTTGCCGTCATGTTTGAGCTATAACTAGGCCACGATCTCACACCGGGAGGCAGACGCCATGGCAACTGTGATCAAGGGCGGCAAGATTGTGACCGCCAGCGAGTCCTACAACGCCGATATCCGCATCGAGGGCGAGACGATCGCCTACATCGGGAAGGACCTCGCGGTCTTCGACGGCGACCGCGTCCTCGACGCCAACGGGCGCTGGGTGATCCCGGGCGGCATCGATCCGCACGTCCACATGGAGCTCCCCTTCATGGGCGCCGTCTCCCGCGACGACTTCGACTCCGGCACCGCGGCCGCGCTCGCTGGCGGCACCACCTGCCTCATCGACTTCTGCATCCCCGCCAAGGGCGAATCGCTCTGGTCCGCGCTCGAGAAGTGGGACGCGAAGGCCTCCCCCAAGGCGCGCTGCGACTACACGTACCACATGGCCATCACGGACTGGAACGACCAGATCGCCGCCGACCTCCCGAAGATCGTCTCCGAGCGCGGCATCAACTCCTTCAAGATCTTCCTCGCCTACATCGGCGTGCTCGGCGTCGACGATCTCCAGGCCTACAAGATCGTGGAGGGCGTGCGCGACGCCGGCGGCATCGTCACCGTCCACGCCGTCAACGGCCAGATCCTCGTGGCGATGGCCGACCGGTTCCTCAAGGAGGGCAAGGGCGCGCCCATCTACCACGCGCTCTCCCAGCCGCCCGAGGCCGAGGGCGAGGCCGCGGGCCGCATCATCCGCATGACCGAGATCGCCGGCGGCGCCATCTACATCGTCCACACGACCGTGAAGCAGGCCCTCGAGGAGATCGCGGCGGGACGCGCCCGGGGCAAGGCCACGGTCTACGGCGAGACCTGCACGCAGTACTTCTTCCTGACGCAGGACCTCTACGAGCTCCCGAACTGGGAGGGCGCCAAGTACGTGCTCTCCCCGCCCATCCGCCCGCGCGAGCACTGCGACGCGATGTGGAAGGCCCTCGCCGATCACACCATCGAGACCATCGGCACCGATCACTGCTCGTTCGATTTCAACGGGCAGAAGAACAACAAGGGCACCCTCCCGGACGGCAAGCCCTTCGACGCCACCCAGGATTTCCGCTTCATCCCCAACGGCTTCAACGGGCTCGAGGAGCGGCTGGCGATGATGTACACCTACGGCGTGAAGGAGGGGCGGATCAGTCCCGAGCGGTGGGTCGAGACCTGCTGCACGAACGCGGCCCGGATCTTCGGGCTCCACCCCAAGAAGGGCGCGATCGCCGTCGGCGCCGACGCCGACCTCGTCCTCTGGGACCCGGACTGCGACGGCGTCATCAGCGCGAAGACGCACAAGTCCCGCAGCGACTACAACGTCTACGAGGGCTATCGCATCGGCGGCCGCGCCTCCGTCACCTTGGTCAGGGGCCAGGTCGCCTACGAGAACGGCGAGGTCCAGGCCCAGCCGGGCAACGGGCGCTTCCTCAAGCGCGGCAAGTTCGCGGCCCGGTCGATTTGACCTCCCCCCTGGGTCCCCAAGACTCCGGGAATAAGGGCGAAAGGCGTCCCGCTGGGCACAAATGGCTATTGGGAGGCGGACTTCGGGCTTTAAATGAGTTACGGCGGGAGACTTGATCTGCCGACTAAAACGGTTTAATTTGATAGGACGAATCCGTGGAACATCAACCTCACGATCCGCATAACCCCTACGGAACTCCTCACGGCTCAGACTCGGCCGGGGAATCCGCGGACTTTGTACCATCACCCGAATACGCGGGCGCCGATCTCGCCGACCCGAATCCCGACATGACCACCCTCGACGAAGCGCTCGAAGGCCGCGAAAAGCTCGGCGATATCCTCGTCTCCGCCGGGCTCATCTCCGCCGAGCAGCTCCAGGACGCCCTCAACATCCAGTCCCAGTCCGCCATGAAGCTCGGCGAGATCCTCGTCGAGTACAACTGGATCTCCGAGGAAGCTCTCGTCGGCGCGCTCTGTCACCAGTACGGCCACCAGTACGTCAGCGTCCTCGACATCAACCACGTCGACCAGGCGCTCCGCGACCTCATCCCCTACCGCATCGTCCGGGAGCACCTGATCTTCCCCTACGAGCGGGACGGCAGCACGTTGAAGGTCGTGATGACCGACCCCACGAACCTCTACCTCCTCGACGACCTGCGCATGATCACGGGGTTCCAGGAGATCGAGATCCTCCTCACCACGCCCACGCACCTCAAGCAGGTCATCCAGGATTACTACGAGTCCGCGAACTCCATGTCCGCGCTCCTCGGCGAGATCGACGACGACGACGTCCAGGTCGTCGAGGACCGCGAGGAGAACGTCTCCGCGGCCGAATTGCGCGCCCAGATCGAGGAAACCCCGATCATCAAGATGGTGAACCTCCTCGTGAAGGAAGCCCTCAAGATGAAGGCGACCGACATCCACCTGGAGCCCTACGAGCAGACCTTCCGGATCCGGTACCGCATCGACGGCATCCTGTACGAGGTTCCCGCCCCGCCCAAGCGCTACGCCGGCGCCGTCATCTCGCGCATCAAGATCATGGCCGACCTGGACATCGCCGAGCGTCGGCTCCCGCAGGACGGGCGCTTCAAGCTCCGGCTCTCCCACCGCGAGGTCGACTTCCGCATCTCCACCCTCCCCACCGCCTTCGGCGAGAAGGTCGTCCTCCGGCTCCTCGACAAGTCCGGGCGCGGCAAGGAAAAGACCGGTGCGATCTCCGACCTCGAACAGCTCGGCCTCTCCCCCGACCAGGTCCAGATCATCAAGCGCGCGATCACCAAGCCCTACGGCATGATCCTCGTCGTCGGCCCCACCGGGAGCGGCAAGACCACGACGCTCTACTCCTGCCTCGAGATTCTCAACCGCACCGACAAGAACATCCTCACCGTCGAGGACCCCGTCGAGTACGTCATCCCCGGGATCAACCAGGTCCCCGCGCGCCCCCAGATCGGGCTCACCTTCGCGCATGTCCTGCGCGCCATGCTCCGCCAGGACCCCGACATCATCATGCTCGGCGAGATCCGCGACAAGGAGACGGCCGAGATCGCGATCAACGCGGCCCTGACCGGTCACCTCGTCTTCTCGACCCTCCACACCAATGACTCCCCCGGCGCCGTCGTCCGGCTCGACAACATGGGCGTCGAGTCCTTTCTCGTCACCTCCACCCTGCTGCTCGTCGTCGCCCAGCGCCTGATGCGCAAGATCTGCCCGCACTGCCGCGAGCCCTACGCGCCGACGGAGGAGCTCCTGGAGGCCATCCACCGCGAGAACATCGGGCTCGGCGTGACCTTCTACAAGGGGCGCGGATGCGAGTCCTGCAACAACACCGGCTACCAGGGCCGCGTCGGCGTCTACGAGCTCCTCGAGATCACCGAGTCGGTCAAGTCGCTCATCCTCAAGAAGGCCTCCTCGGCCCAGATCAAGTCCGTCCTCGTTCCCAAGGGCTTCAAGACCCTGCGCAGTTCGTCCATGGACGTCGCCCTCAATGGCCTCACGACGCTGGAGGAAGTCTGGCGCGTGTCGACCGAAGACGCGCTCGCGGACTAGCCGATGAGCCAGTTCCACTACCGAGCCTTCACCAAGTCGGGGGGGCTCGTGGAGGGGATGCTGGAGGCCGCGGCGGAGCGGGAGGTCCTGGTCAGCCTGCGGCGGCAGAACCTGAAGGTGCTCCTCATCGAGGAGAAAGCCGCGAGCTGGACGGAGATGCTGGGAGGGCTCCGGCGCAAGAAGATCCACCCGCAGGAGGTCATGCGCTTCACGAGCATGTTTTCCACGCTCGTCAACGCCGGGATCCCGCTCTCGACCTGCATGCGAACGCTCCACGAGCAGGCGGATAACGCCGCGTTCAAGGAAGTGCTCATGAACGTGATGCAGGAGATCGAGAGCGGCATGGATCTCTCGCAGGCCCTGGCCCGCCACCCGGCCGTCTTCGACCGCATGTACACCGATCTCGTGAGGGCGGGCGAATCCGCGGGCGCCCTGGACGTCGTCCTTGAGCGGCTCGCGGCCTACGCCGAGAAGGCCGACAAGTTCCGGCGCAAGATCAAGTCCGCGCTCACCTATCCCGTCGTCGTCCTCGCCATCGCCGTGCTCATCGTCTGGATCATCCTGGTCTTCGTCGTCCCCGAGTTCGCCGCCACGTTCGCCCAGGCCGGCAAGCAGCTCCCCCTGCCCACCCGCATGCTCATGGCCATGTCCAACATCATGCGCGACTGGTACATGCTCATCGCCGCCGGCATCGGCGCCTTCATCTGGGGCTTGAAGATGGCCCTCAAGGACCCCCGCTTCCAGCGCAAGTTCGACGGCTTCATCCTGAAGGTGCCCGTCTACGGCGAGCTCATGATGAAGTCGGCGATGGCTCGCTTCTCGCGCACCATGTCCATGCTCCTCGTCTCCGGCGTCCCCATCATCCAGGCCCTCCAGATCGTCAGCCACGTCACCGGCAACCGGCTCATCACCGAGGCCCTCCTCTCGGTCAGCGACTCGATCTCCGGCGGCGACAGCTTCACCGACCCCCTCAAGCGCAGCGGCATCTTCTCGCCCCTCGTCGTCCAGATGATCTCGGTGGGCGAGACGACGGGCAACATGTCCGGCATGCTCACCAAGATCGCCGACTTCTACGAGGACGAGGTCGAGATGGTCATGGACACGCTCTCGTCGCTCATCGAACCCATCATGATCGTCTTCCTGGGCGTGGTCCTCGGGTTCGTCATCATCGCGCTCTTTCTCCCGATCCTCAGCCTCAGCGAGATCGTGCCGGTATGATCGCGCCGGGGCGTTCGAACCGCGGTGCGAACCGCCGCAGGCATTCCGTCGGCGCCACGCTCATCGAGCTCATCGTCGCGCTCGTCCTCCTGACCGTGGGCCTCCTGCCGCTCCTCCTCTCGATGAACCGGATCTTCATGGACACCTATGCCCTGGGCACCCGCTCCGAGGCCCAACTGCTCTGCGCCGAGAAGATCGATCTCCTGAAGGCCGGGGGCTTCCTCGAGCTCGAGATCGACCACCTCAACGGCAGTGACACGGCTCTCATCGATGACGGGGTGCTTCCGGGAACGCCCTACACCAGGCAGACCATCCTCACCTACCAGAAGCAGGCGTCGGCCTCCAGTTTCGTGGACGCGTCCCCCGCCGACGTGCCCACCGACTTCATCAAGATCACCACGACCGTCACCTGGTCGGTCCAGAACCGCCCCGTCGACCGGAGCTTGACCACCATGGTCACGCGCGAGGGGTCCTTTGAATAGCCTCCTCCGGCAAAGGGCGCCCGGACGCGGCGACGCTGGCTTCACGCTGATGGAGCTCATCGTGGTCAGCGTCATCGTCGGCACGGTCGTTCTCATCATGGGGCAGTTCTTCCTGAACTACATCTCCAGCTTCAAGGAGACCCAGGCGCGGCTGCGGCTGCAACGCGACATGCGGTCGCTCTCCTACTGGATCCGCAAGGACCTCTCCGCCATGGCCCAGCGCGCCGGCAACTTCGACCTCAAGTCGACGGGCAGCGACTTCGCGTTCGTCGCCGCCGATGACCCCGGCGACACCCAGGACTGGTCCTCCAACTCCGCCGACAACCAGCTCGATCACTTCACCTACACCTTCGCCGGGAACCGCGCGACGCGGACCTGGGATCGCCTGGGCACGATGTCCGCCATCGAGAACGACATCGTCCTGGAGGCCATCGAGCCGGACAACGGGGATACCTACGAAGTGCGCATCACGCTCTACGACACCGATGACTCGCCCGTGGCCCGGACCGCGTTCGACGCCACGCTCGGCAACTTCGAGCTCGCTACGACCTTCCGCCGCGTCGAGATGCAGATCATCTTCTCCAAGCGCCCGACGGGGCTATTGGCGTCGAGGCGATCCAGCATCATCGAGCGCGCGGAGATCAAGAGCGTCGCGCTCTACAGGAGGAACTGATGACCCGATCGGCGCAGCAAGGCGGCCAGGCGCTCGTCATCACGCTCATCCTCCTCATCGTCGCGGCCGTCCTCGTGATGGGCAGCATCCACTTCTACCAGCAGGGCGCGCGGCACGGGTCCGCGCACGCCGCGATCATCCAGGAGCGCTACCTCGCCGAGGCCGGGCTCCAGTTGACGCTCCAGAAGCTCAACTCGGACGAGGCCTTCTCCGAGGAGATCCAGAACCTCGACAGCGGCAAGCGCAATCCCTTCGACACCGCCGCCGCCGCAGGGACCATCCAATGGGGAGGAGGCTCGATCACCGTCGTGGTCGAGCCGTACGATTGATGACGAGACCATCCTGGAAGAAAGCCCTTCTCCGCTTCGCGCTCATCTTTGCCGTCTTGGGCCCTGCCGGGGCCATGGCGCCCTACTGGGTCGCATCCCTCCTGACCCTCCAGGCGACGGCGGCCATCCCGCGCCGAACGATCGACGGCAACAGCGGCGATTGGCACGCTGGCATTCCCTATATCGGCAATACCGCCACGCTGGCCGTCAGCGCTGATGGCAAGGAGACGGAGTGGGTCTGGCGGGACAAAATCCATGATGCGCGGGATGACTTCGAGCCCGGGGAGAGTCGGTCGAACTGGGACATCAAGACCGTCCGCATCATCGCGGACACCACCTACATTTATTTCTACGTGGACGTTCACAGCATGGCCAACGGCTACCAGAACGCCTTCCAATTCAACATCGCCATGGACACCCAGATTGCGACCGGCGGCGGCACGACTGGCTTTAACTGGTTCGGCGACGATGCAGGCACGTTTCTCACGAACCCTTCGCAACACTCGGAAGTTAACATCACGCTCGACAACGACGGCGCCTACATCTTCTACGATCAGTCCTACGCCCAGCCATGGAAACAGCTGACCTGGGCGGACGGCAATCGCGTCTGGATCGATTGGACTGGCGGTTTCATGGAGGCCTCGTTGAAGTGGAGCGACCTGGGGTTTACCTCTGTTCCTCCCCGCCTGCGCCTCACGATGGGAACGGCCCGGCGCCCCTGGGCGGGCGGGAGCCCCAACACGTCGGACAAGACCGAGGACCTGTATCAATCGGACTTTCTCGACGTGGTGACATCGGGTCTCTACAACACGAGTTCCTCCTGGGTCGACGACCTGGGGGATTCGAGCGTCAGCTACAGTGTGGATATCGCCTTCGACGCGTTCGGCAACTGCCGCAACGACAGCCTCCCCCTCGCTCCTCAAAACCTGCGCGCGTGGGACGGCGTTCAAAACCGGTGGGTCTACAGTGGCGATACCGTCATCACCAACAATCCCATCTTCACCTGGGACCGGGTAAGCGCCGACGGCGATCAATACGACGGCATAGCCGGCTACTACATCCAGATCAGCACATCCCCCACGGTCAACGCCGACGGGTTCTTCCACAGCACTTGGGAGACGGTGGTCGCTCGCAACAAATACGGCGCGGGGGCCAACAACATGGTCGTCTATCACAACGTCCAGGGGGACACGTGGTGGTGGGGCTCGATGGACAGCACGACTGGCGTACCCAACACGGATGGCAGCGACACCCCGATCTTCCTCATGGGCGAGACGTACTACATCAGGATCTGGGCGCGGGACCGACGCGGGATGCTTGGCGCGGCGTCCGCCATCTTCACGATGCCGGTCGATTACCCCGCCTGGCACGATCCTTACACGTTCGGATTTGATGGCGGCACCTACCGCAACACCCGCGAACCCAAGGAGGGCGACGACGTCACGTTCACGCTCGGCGTCTACGATCCCGCTCCGATGGACCCGAAGGACAGCTACTTCACACACCCGTGGGCGAACGACCACCCGATAGCACCTAACGAGATTCTCAACGTCATCCTGCACATTCGAGTCAACCGCGTGGGGCACGCGACTTACGATTGGGCCACGCAGGCCGGCAAGGTCGTCATGGGCAACCAGTGGCTGGACGCCAATGGCAATATCGCCTGGTACCTGCCCAACGTCGGCCATCCCTCGTACGGGTTCATCAATGACCCCGAGGACACCATCACGCTCTGGAAGACCGGCGGCAATCCCGAAGCGGCCAAGACGTGGTTTTACGACCACACGTCCGTCAACCTGGGGAATTCCGGCGGAGCAACCGTCATGAAGCTGCAATCGGTGCCCGGCGACATCATCGAATACTTCTTTGAGATCAATAACCGCTTTGAGGCACCGGCTGCGTATCACCGCCAGAGCCGAGCGCCCCGGCGCTTCGTGTATGCCCGCGACGCCAACGGCATCACGGGATACCGACTGGGCGAGTGGTCCCAGGCGGTTGGAAGCCCCTTCCGCTTCATCGTCCAGAAGCGCGACCTCACCGCCGTCTGGCATAATCCGCTCTCCAACGAGGTTCCGCTCGGTCCTGATTCCAGCATTCCCCTGGCCATGCGGACGCCGGCCTGGCCGGAGACGGCGCCGCAGAAAGTCAAGATGTACGTCGGATGCGTGGGCTGGGGCGGCATGGCCCTGCAGATGGTCTGGCGCAACGTCGACTCGGGGACCTGGTACGCCACGAACTTCAACGGCAGCTCGGTTCTGACCGACACTCCAAAGTTTCTCTACTACTACAAGCACGAATTCCAGTACGACGGCGGCATGATCGAGTATTACTTCAAGACCACCGACAACAGCCTCTACATCTTCGCCAACGGCATCACCAACAGCTCTGACACCGTCTACGAGAACTCGATCGGTCCGGAAGGCTACGAGACGGTCCCCTTCCGCTTCCCGTTCACGAGCCGCGTCAAGTTCACCTCCACCGGCGCCACGACCCGCGACAGCCACTCGATCGTGGCGGTGCTCGGCTTCAAAGCCCCGCGGTTTGATGCCATGAACAAGAACGCGATCGGCGTCAATGGCGTCCTGGACATGCGTAACTGCTCGACCACCATCGACGGGAACGCCTTCGCCAACGCCTTCCCGGGCTCGCAGATCGTTGCCAATGACACGATCGGCGTCTCTGAGCCGCACCGGCTGATCGCGCGCTCCTACTTTGCCCTCCTCACCAACCTCACGAGCACCATCTCCGGGGTGCGAAAGGCCTTCTTCGGCCCGATCTATCCGCTCGATTATGCCGCGATCGATTCCAGCACCTGGAACACCGGGAGCGATGCCTATGAGAACGTGCCGATCCTGACCTACGACGAGGTCTTCTCGACGGCGACCGAGCGAACCATCCCCGGCGACCACACCTTCAACACCGCCGTCGACATGAAGGGCGTCGTCTACGTCACCGGCAACGCGACCATCAACAGCGTCAACCTGGTGGACAAGAGCTCGATCATCGCGGGCGGAACGATCACGATTCCCGCCGCCTCCGTCATCACAGCCGAGCGCCTCGACCTCTGCGCCCTCGGCGGCACGCTCCGCGTCGGCGGCAGCCTGGTGATCGACACGGGCATCCTCTTCTCCAACCAGTCCATCACGGTCGAGACGGGCGCCACCGTCCGCATCCGAAAGCTCGGCACCGTCGTCTCCCAGACCATGTCCTTCGATACCACCAGCCAGGTCGAGATCGTCCATCCGCCGACCCTCAGCTTTGCCGCCGCCAAGGAGTCCGTGCTCTCCCGCGCCACCCGCTGGGTCATCTCCTCCCTGAGAGAATCCCGCCGCTAGCCCTTCCGGTCAGGCATACCCAGGACCAGGCGCGCCACCTCGTCACGCAGGCTCCCTCGCCTTTAGGACGGCATAAGCCGAACTCAAGCGGAGCCCCGGCTGGTTATCCCCGGTTCCGGGATGCCGGGGTGAGCCATTCGGCGTTACAGTCCTAAAGGCGACCCGGCATTTTACCTGCGACTCGCCAACGCAGTGAACTTCCCCGGGTGGCGCGCCGGGTCCTGCGCTGTATACTGCCTCTATGAGCGATATTCTCTCCCGCCTTGCCAACCAGCCCGCGACCGGTTCCTCGCAGAGCCGGGGAGCCACGTCCGGCGGCCGCGCCTTGAACCTCGCCTGCGACCGGCCGCCGGAGCCGCAGACCGTCGAGGAGATGGGGATCCCGGAGGCCTTCATCGAGGAGATGATCCTCAAGCTCCTGGCCCTTCGCGGCGCCATGACCGAGCACCAGATCAGCTGGCACCTCAAGGTCCCCAAGATCATCGTCGGCAACATCACCAAGGACCTCTACAAGCGCAAGCTCATCGGCCCCCCTCCCTCCAACCCCATGGCCTTCATCTGCGGCTCCGAGGGCAAGGTCCGCGCCGAGGATGCCAGCAAGTCGACGCGCTACCTCGGGCCCGTTCCCGTGACCGTCGAGGACTACGTCTCGAAGATGCGCGAGCAGGTGGGCCGTCCCCTCGACTTCAACCAGAAGGACATCGAGAACGCGTACTCCAAGATCGTGATGTACGACAAGGAGTTCCGGGAGCGCATCGGGCCGGCCGTCCGTTCCCAGCGCTCCATCCTTCTCTACGGCGCCCCCGGCAACGGCAAGACGATCATGGGCAAGTGCCTCACCGCGCTCATGAAGTCCGACCTCCTCATCCCCTACTCCATCATGGCCCACGGCCAGATCATCAAGCTCTTCGACCCCAGCGTTCACAAGCCCATTATCCCGGACGAGTACCGGGAGTACGACATCGAGCAGACGGACGAGGCGCGGTTCGACGAGCGCTGGGTGCCGATCAACGTGCCCTACGTCGAGGTTGCCACGGAGTTCACGCTGGAGGGCTTCGAGCTCTCGTACAACGAGTACGCCAAGTACTACGAGATGGCCACGCACGTGAAGGGCAACGGCGGCGTCTTCTTCATCGACGACTTCGGCCGCCAGAAGGGCAAGGCGGAGGAATACCTCAACAGGCTCATCACTCCCCTGCAATCCCGCGAGGACATCCTCAAGCTCTCCGCCACCGGCGGCCAGATCCGCGTCCCCTTCTACTGCATCCCGCTCTTCTCCACCAACTTCACGCTCGACAAGATCGGCGACGAGGCCTTCCTCCGCCGCTTCAAGTACAAGATTCTCGCCAAGTCCCCCACCAAGGACGACCTCCGCGAGATCTTCAAGTTCGAGTGCCTGCGCTCCGGCGTCGATTTCAACCCGCCCGTCTACGAGCACTTCCTGGCGCGCATCGAGAAGCGCGGCGCCAAGCTCCGTTCCTGCCTCGCCAACGACATCATCTCCAAGATCGTCGACCACTGCGCCTTCCACGGCTTGAAACCGGAGATGAACCAGGAGCTCGTCGACCTCGCCTTTGACCTCAACTTCTCCGAGCAGACCGAGACCTGGGCGTTTGGAACGAACGAAGAGAAGAAGTAGTCATTTTCCATTTGTCATATTCCATTTGTCATTTTCCACTGATCATTTGTCATGGGTCTGCGGACGGTGCGACACGATGAAATGGAAAAATGACAAATGGAATATGATCAATGGAAAATGACAAATGGAAAATGACCCCGTTTCTGCTCCGCTCGATTTTTCGGGGCTGAACCCGGCGCAGCGCGAGGCCGTCCTCTCCACCGAGGGACCTCTTCTCATCCTGGCCGGCGCCGGGAGCGGCAAGACGCGCGTCATCACGCACCGCATCGCGCGCCTCGTCAAGGACTGCGGTGTCCCCCCCGGAGCGATCCTGGCCGTCACCTTCACCAATAAGGCCGCGGGCGAGATGAAGGAACGCGTGGAGACCCTGACCGGCCTTCCGGCGCGTTCGCTCTGGGTCTCCACCTTCCATAGCGCCGCCGTCCGCATGCTCCGCATCGACGGCGAGGCCATCGGCCATCCCCGCGACTTCGTCATCTACGACGACGGGGATACCGACCAGCTCCTCAAGGTCATCCTCCGCGATCTCGGCCTCGATCCCAAGATCGAGAAGCCCGGCGACTATGCCGCCGCGATCGGCCGGGCCAAGGACGAACTGCTCTCGCCCGAAGCCTGGCTGGATAAGACCCGCATCCTAAGGGGAAAGGCGGAGCGCGTGTACGACGTCTTCCGCGCCTACCAGGAACGCCTCGCCCGCGCCCACGCCCTCGACTTCGGCGACCTCCTCGCCGAGGCCGTGCGGCTCCTCGACGTCCCCGAGGTGCGCGAGCGATGGCAGAGGCGATTCCGCTACGTGCTCGTCGACGAATACCAGGACACCAACATGGCCCAGTGCAAGATGATGCAGGTGCTGGCCGGGGCGACGCGCAACCTCTGCGTCGTCGGCGACGATGACCAGTCGATCTACGAGTGGCGGGGCGCCGATCGCCGGAACATCCTCGAGTTCGAGCGGCTCTACCCGGACGCCAAGGTCGTCGTCCTCGCGGAGAACTACCGCTCGAAGCAGCCCATCCTCGACGCGGCCTCGAACCTCATCGGGCACAATCCCCGGATCCGCGAGAAGAAGCTCTTCACCTCCCAGCAAGGCGGGACTCCCCCGGTCGTCTTCGCGGCCGGGAACGAGTATCGCGAGGTTGAGCGCGTCGTCGACGAGATCAAGGCGAACGCGCGCGCGGGCACCCCGCTCAGGGAGAACGCCATCTTCTACCGCGTTCATGCCCAGACGCGCGTCGTGGAGGAGATGCTGGCGGCGAACGGCATCCCCTACCAGCTCCTGACCGGTCTCTCCTTCTATCAGCGCAAGGAGGTCAAGGACGTGATGGCCTACTTGAAGCTCATCGCCAACCCCGCCGACGACCTTGCCCTGCGCCGCGTCATCAACAACCCCTCGCGCGGCATCGGCGAGACCACGATCGAAAAGTTGGCGGCACGGGCCGGTGAGCAGCGCAAGGCGCTCTTCGATATCCTCCCGGACGTGGACGGGATCCTCGATGCGGACGGTACCGCCGTCATCGCGCTGGGCACGCGCCGGAAGCTAAAGGAGTTTCACGCGATGGTCGTGAAGCTTCGCCGGAAGGTGGGCGAGGCCGGCGTCGCCGAGCTCCTCTCCGACATCCTGGAGGAGACGCGCTACACCACCCAGTATGACCCGACCGAGAACGAGGACGCGGAGCGGATCGGGAACGTCCGCGAGCTCCTCTCGGTGGCGCAGGAGTTCCAGGCATCGCAGGAGGATCCCTCGCTGGCGTCGTTCCTGGAACGCACCGCGCTGGCGACCGACGTCGACGACCTGGACCCGGACGCGGACACCGTCATCCTCTCGACCCTCCACTCCGCCAAGGGCCTGGAGTTCGACCACGTCTTCATCATCGGCTGCGAGGAATCGCTCTTCCCCCACAGCCGCGCCTTCGAGGATGCGCGGCCCGCCGCGCTGGAGGAAGAGCGGCGCCTCGCCTACGTCGGCTTCACCCGCGCCCGCAAGACGCTCATGCTGACCTGCGCCGTGGAACGCCGCATCTACGGCAAGATCCTCTCGAACCCGCCCTCGCGCTTCCTGGAGGAAGCCGGGCTCGAGCGCCCCATCGGCCGCGCCGCCTCCCTGGCCACCCCCTCATTCTTCTCGCCCCCGAGACGCAGGCAGGATTCGGCATGGACGAGCAGTACCCAGCGATCGACGGCCTCCTCCTCGTATGGCGCCTCGCCTACGTACTCCGTGAAGAAGTCCGCGATCACCCAGGCACCACGGGTCGCCGCACCTCGCCCCGCGGCCAATCCCGGAATGCCCCTGGTCGCGGGCGCCGTCGGCGTCCTCTCCGAGGGCGACACCGTCACCCACCGCAAGTTCGGCAGGGGCACCGTGATCTACGTCTCCGATTCCGGGGACGACAACGAGGTCGCCCAGGTGAAATTCGCCAGCGGCGTCAAGAGCCTCATGAGCAAGTTCGCCGGGCTCACGAAACAATGACGGATCGCGCCGTGTGTGGTAGATATACGCCATGTTCTCCGTGACCCCGTTCTCCTTCCGCGAGCTCCGCGCTCTTTCCTGGCGCCGGGGCCTTCTCGCCGCCGTCCTGCTCCTCGTACTCATCGTCCCGGCCTTCGCCTCCGAGGGCGGCTCGGGCGACCACAAGGTCATCGAGAACATTGCGCTCTCGATCGTCGCGGCCACGCTCGTCGCCCTCGTGATGAAACAGCTCGGCCAGCCGCTCATCCTCGGATACATCGCGGCCGGCGTCGCCATCGGTCCCATCGGGCTGGGATTCATCCAGGAACTCGAGGACATCGAGACCATCTCCGAGATCGGGCTCATCCTCCTCCTCTTCATGATCGGCCTCGAGATCGACCTGAGGAAGATGGTCCAGGCCGGCAAGGTGCTCATCATCTCCGGCGGCCTCCAGTTCCCCATCTGCGCCATCCTCGGCCTCGGCGCCCTGCACGGCCTCCAGGCTGTCGGGCTCAACCTCGGGGGCGGCCCGTACGCGCTCTGGTACCTCGCCGTCGCGGTCTCCATATCGAGCACGATGATCGTGGTGAAACTCCTGTACGACAAGATGGAGCTGGACACGTTGCCAGGGCGCATCACGCTCGGCATCCTCGTCTTCCAGGATCTCTGGGCCATCGTCGTCCTCGCGATCCAGCCGAACCTCAACAACCCCGAGATCCGCCAGATCGCGGAGACCTTCGTCATCGGCGCGGGCATCGTCAGTGCCACCTTCCTGGCGAGCCGCTACCTCCTGCCGATCATCTTCCGCCGCATCGCCAAGATTCCCGAGCTCATGGTCATCACGTCCCTGGGCTGGTGCTTCCTCGTCTGCATCATCTCCAAGAAGGTGAATCTCTCGATGGAGATGGGCGCCCTCATCGCGGGCGTTGCGCTCTCGACCTTCCCCTACAACCTCGACGTCATCACCAAGGTCGTCAGCATCCGCGACTTCTTCATCACGCTCTTCTTCGTCGCCCTGGGCATGAAGATCCCGGTGCCCGATCTCGCCGTCCTCGGCACGGCCGCGGTCGTGGCGGGCCTGTTGATCCTGACCCGCTTTGTCGGCCTCTACCCCATCCTCTACTTCTTCGGGCAGGGGAACCGCGTCTCGCTCCTGACCAGCATCAACCTTGCGCAGATGAGCGAGTTCACGCTCGTCATCGTCGCGCTGGGGCACAAGTTCGGCCACGTCGATGACCACGTCCTCGCGCTCACGATGTTCGTCTTTGTCATCCTCGCGGTCGGCTCGACCTATTTCATCACGTGGAGCCATTCCATCCAGCGCGCTCTCGGCAGGGTCGCCGCCGCGATCGGGTTCAAGGATCCGGGCTCCAGGGAAGCGGAGGCGGCCGGCGGCGAGGAACGGCCCATCGTGCTCCTGGGCTTCTACCGCATCGCCAGCGCGCTCCTCGCGGAGATCGAGGAGAATCACCCGGACCTTCTCGAGAAGATCACCGTCGTGGACTTCAACCCGGAGGTTCACAAGGCCCTGAAGAAGAAGGGCATCCCCGTCATCTACGGCGACGTCGGCAACGCGGACATGCTCCACCACGCCGGGATCCACAACGCGCGCCTCGTCGTCTGCACCGTTCCGGACCAGATCCTCAAGGGAACGGACAATCGCACCCTCTTGAAGCAATTGAAGAGCCTCTGCCCGCACGCGCGCATCTTCGTGACGGCCGAGAGCGCGGCGGCGACGAGAACCTTGTATGAGAATGGCGCCTCCTTCGTCTTGCTCCCGTCCCATGCGGCCGCCGAACGGGCCATCCCGGAGATCCGGACGGCATTGGAGGGAACGATCGAGGAACATGCGGCGGCGTTCACCGATGAGGTCCGCGAGCGGCGCGAGATCCTGGACTGAGCTCATCATGGCCGAGAACATCCTCCCGATCACCGACGCCGAGTTTCGGGCCCGGAACGCGGACATCGACAACGCGGGCAAGGGGCTCCTCTGGGGCCTCCTGCTCTTCGTCCCTCCTGCCTTCTTCTACTACCTGGCCCGCCGCATCTTTCCCTCCTTGAACCCGATCGGGGCCGCGATCGGCGGCACCATCCTCGTCGCGATCCCGTTCGCGAACGCCCTCCTCGGGATCGCGCTCTTCATCTATGCCTCCAAGCGCATCGGCCGGAATTTCATCAAGGGCCATATCGCGCTCTTCGTCATCCTTGTCGTCGCGGCCGTGAGCCTCGTGGTCGGACTCGGCGTCATCCGTTCATGATCCCCCTGCCAGGCGCGCTCGCAAGGCGCCGCGGCGCGTGCGCGCGATGAAGCTCCCCCTGCCGAGGACCTTTCGCGTGGCGGCCCTCTTCAAGGGCTTCGTCATCCTCGGCCTTCTCCTGTCGCCGCTCGCCGCCGGGCTCATCCTCTTTCTCGGCATCATGGGCGGCGCCGGGCCCGGCGCGCCCGGAGCGCTCACGTCGTTCCTCCTCGCGGCGGGGTTCATCGTGCTCGTCCCCTCCGGGGTCTTTCTCGCGCACATCGTGATCGGCAAGTTGGTCGACACCCTCTGTTTCATGACGCCCGTGACGAAAGCGGAGATCTCCTGGTTCGGTCTGGCCACGACCGGCCTCGTCCTCGTCATCCTTGGCAACATCTACGTGGATGACCTCTACCAGTTCCGCCAGGGTGACTTCACGCTCTCGTTCCTGGCCCTTGGCGCCGACCTGTTCGGCATGATCCTCGTCGCGGCCTGTAGCGCCATCCCCATCCCGTTCCTGTCGCGAGCGCAAAGGGAGAGCTAACCCGACGTATTCCTGAATCTTCTCACCACGGAGACCACGGAGACCACGGAGCAAGGCGAAAGAAGGAAATGTAATAAATCCATCCATGCTGATTGTCCAACGGGGTTTGTAACTGGAGTGCAGCCGCTTCCAAATCGCCCACATCTCGAATGAATCTTTGTCCCGGGGTTTTTCCGTGGTCCCCGTGGTCTCCGTGGTTCAATTCCGTGAACGGGCCAGCCTACCGAATGATCATGATCTTTCGCGTGGAGGGGGCTCCCGATCCGCCACGGATCAGGGCCAGGTAGACGCCGGACGCCAGCTCGCGACCGTCCCTGTTGCGCGCGTCCCACTGCAGGGTGGCCGCCAGGGACGACGCCCTCAGGTCGATCAGCCTCTCGCCCGCGAGCGAGTAGATGCTGATCTCCGCGCGGTCAGGAAGGTTGCCGAAGGTGATGCCGCTGGCCGGGTTCCCCGATGTCCAGGGAACGCCGTTACTGGAGGACGCATCGTTCGGCACGAAAGGATTGGGAAAGACGAGGACCGAGTTGGCGTCGGGGGCCACGGCCGCGGAGAAGACGGCGAAGGAACCGACCCGATCGACCGTGGCGCGAAAGACGCGAGCCGCGCTGTCCGCAATCGCGCCGGCCACGCGCGTCCATGACCCGGAGCCCGGATCGAACTGGAAGAGCCCGAGCGCGGGCAGGGACGAGGGGGGGATCGCGGGATCCCAGGGAACGGCGATCTCCACGGGCGTCGCGAACTCGACGGCCCGCGGCGCGGAGGACGAGGCCGTGGAGAGCGTGCTCGCCGCCGGGATTGAGAGACCGGACGCCGGGGCGGCCGCTATGCGCGCCGCGACTCCGCCACCGACCGGGGCCGCCAGGGGCGTGATCCCGAATTCGTGAAGAAGCCCGGCCGGGGTCCAACCAAAGAGGGCGGGGGCCCAGGCCGGCCACGTGACATGGCGGACCATGAAGAGCCAGGCGCTGTCGTTCCCCGCGGCGCCGCGCGGGACGTTCAACACGCTTCCGTCGAAGAGCGCGAGCGCGCAGGACGTGTCGGCGCCCATGAGGATGCTCTCGCGGTAGACACCGTTCTGCGCGCCGTAGTCCCCGCTCAAGGCAAACTCCCCTTCGGTGCGATAGATGCGCACGACTGCGGGCGAGGTTTCCGCGGGGCCAGAGATCGGGACGGCGCGGGCCCGCACGTCGTAGTAGCCGGGAGCAAGCGCGGAGAGATCCCAGAGCATGCCCCAGAGCGGTCCCCGGGTATCAGGATTACTCGTGCCCCCGAGCGGAACGCAGGACTGCCAGGATCCGCCGGGAACAGGACGCACCTCGTAGACCACCTCCATGAGGTCGGACCGGTACCCCGAGACCAGCGAGATGGCGTTGCCATGAACGCGATAGCCTCCAGCGGTTCCGGACCAGGAAAGCGGCGCGCGGCCCGGCGAGGACGCCGCGAGCGGCAGGTGCAGGAAGCTGTCGGCCGGGGGATCCGAGGGAGTGACGTTGCCGGCGATATCGACGGCGAGCACGCGCCAGTGACAAAATCCCTCGGGAAGCGCGCTCGGGCGCCAGGAAGCCACACCCGGCAGTAGCGTGCGCGATTCGACAAGCGCGCCCGGCTCGAATACGCCCGTGGTATCCACCTGCAGGAGATAGGCGACGATCGCCAGCCCATTCTCCTCCGCCGGCCTCCAGGCCAGCTCCGGGGCTTCCTCCACGACTCGGCCGCGATGGAGATGCAGGCGAGGTCCGACAGGAGGCCCTCCCAGGAGGATGAGGTCGACGGTCAACAGGGCCGCATACTCGCCGGCCGAGGCCCGCCCCGCGTCGGCGGCGAGCTGAACGTAGAACGGTGACGAAGCGGCTCTGCCGACGAGGGGCCAGGGGGCGAGCGTGGAGGAGCGATCGATTCCGGTGGCCACGACGGCCTCGCCGCGAGCCAACGCGTCGGGCCACCCGGTCTCCCGGTGATCGCGGAGGGCAATCCAGGAATCGCGATACGCGAGCCCGGAGGCGGGCAGGGGATTGCGAATTTCGTGCACCTGCCAGACCAGGGGCACGCCGCCGTCGGTGTCCTCGGGGGCGCCCGCTGTACCGGGCATGGGGGCATCACCGGCCGCGATCGGTCGCAGGCCGGGTCGACCATCGGGATTGGAGGAGTGAAGCACGAGCCTCCACGCCGCCCCGGGCGCGTCCACCGCGACCTTGAGGGTCGTGAGCGATCGGATTAACCCATCAGCGGACGGCGCGTCCGCGAAGGTGACCGTGTCCGACGACGCTCCGTCGCTGACCGCCTCGACGCGAACTCCCAGGCCCGCCGCATGCGACCCCGGCGCCGCGATCAGCACCGCCGCGAGAGCGGGGATGACCAGCCGCGCAAGGGCGACGCCGGCGGCCAGCATCGGTTATTCCTGCCGGAGCGGAAATTCCCCGTTGAGCTCCGGCCCCGGGCGCCCGTCCACGTCGCCGGTGACGAGGCGCCAGCGGACCGTGTAGTCGCCGGGACGCACCCGGGGAGAAACGGGCTTCGTGGTGAACATCTCGGTGTTGCGCGGTAAAACAGGCAGACCCACCTCGAGCGGCGCGGCGCCGGCCCGGTTCCCGTCGCTGTCGACGATCACGAACTCACCGCGCGGGCGCAGGTGAACGTTGCCCGCGTTGCGGATGACGAGATAAAAGCGCAGGGATCCCTGCGCATCGCGGACCGCGCGGCAGGACTGAAGGGAAAGCTCCGGGCGGAGAGTGCCGGCGGCGCCGAGATAGAACGCGGTGCCGATGCGCCCCTGAACGCCGCCTCCGCCGCGCGGCTGCTCGGCAAAGAAGACCATGACCAATTCCTCGCCGGCGAGGGAGTCGGGGACAGTGAGCGTCCACTGGACGGAGGAACGCTGGCCCGGGGCGAGAGCCAGCGAGTCGCGAGAAAGGACCAGCCACGAGGGCGCGGGCGCCAGCGTGTTGCCCGTGACGTAGTCGCTGTAGCGGATCGCCGAGACGGCGACATCGACCGGTTCGCCCCCGGTATTGCCGATCTGCCAGGACCCCGCACCCGTATCGCCGGGCGAACCCGTGAGTTCAATCGTGACCGGGCTGATGCTCACCGCCGCCCGGGCCGGACATGCGAGAACGCCCAGAGCGATGACGAGAAGAATGCAGGCGCCTCCCTGGACGGACGTCCGCGCGCGCGCCACGAGGATACCCAGGAGCGCTCGCGGCGCCGCCCTCCTCGAGCCTCGCCAGAATTCAGGAGCCGGCCGCCGGGGCCGGCCTTCGCGCGGTTCCAGCCCGAACGCGGCAACAGGCGGCGCGATCGCGTTCGCGGCGACCGCAACCGCGCCGGACGCTCCCGCCCCAAAAGCCCGGTCCCGCACGAAGCGGGACCGGCCGGTCGGGAGAAGAACCGGATTAGAGGTGAAGGAGGTCAAAACGAATGGCCGTGGAGTACTCATCGGGTATCACTCCCGTCGTGACGGCGCCGATGTAGAACGCGGTCGGAGCATTTTCCGGAGCGCCGTAGTAGATGGTGCTCGAGGAGAGCCCGCTCCCGTAGACGACCGTGGTGTAGCCGCCGACGGTGAGGTAGTCCGAGTCGCCCGTGTCCTTGAAGTACATCCAGGTATCGGCCGGGGTGCCGTCCCAGCTCGGGCCGCCGGCCTGGGTCTCGGTGTAGGCATGCCACATCAGGGGGATGCGGTTGTTGGAGTCGGTGCCGACGAGCGCGCCCCAGTTCTGGTTGTTCGGATCCGTCGTGGCGCGGTTCGCGGTGTAGGTGATGATCTTCCAGTTCGCGTAGTTGGACTGGTAGTTGAGCGAGATGTACTGGGGCGAGAGCAGGTAGGCCTGGCTGCCGTCGTAGGGGAAGGTGATGGTGTCGGCGGGCGCGTCGTTGCTGACGTTGCGCACCGTGACGCTCATCGACGCCGCCGGCGCGAAGCTCAACCGCGCCGGCACGCTCCGGGTCACATCCGCCGCATCCGCCGCGAACGCGAAGACCGCCACAAGGGCCAGGGCCGATAGTCCACAGTTTCTCATGAGAAACCTCCTGGAATCCAGATATGCGCCACAAACAGCAACCGGTAGCGCTTACACGATGGTTTATCGGACTCCTTGACCGCCTGTCAACACGGCAAATCCGGCTATCGGCTATTGTAAGCGCTTACAAGTGGGTTTATTCGCGGTTGTCACTCGCGGCGTCCGTGTGAGTTGCGGCGCGGTGTGGAAAAAGTTGAACTATTTTCGCGGGCGAGGGGGCGATCGGCGCCGGATCCGGAAGACCGGCCGAGGATGCGTGCCGGCCGGTTGCGACGGGAGAGCGTGCGGGGGCGCGACGGTTATCGGGAGGTGGGAAAGCGGGCCAGGCAGGCGAAGCCCGAGGACGCGGGCCCGGCGGCGAGATCGGCCGGGGGCGGCGACACCGCGCGCACCGTGCCGCCGTGAGCCTCCACCAGGTGCCGCACGATGGTCAGTCCCAGGCCCAGGTGCGTCGTCGAGCCCCCGGGCTCCGCGCCGCCCCGCCGCCACGGCGCGAAGAGCGCCTCTGCCTGGTCCGCGGGAACGCCCGGCCCGTCGTCGGCGACGATCAGCTCCGTCGCCTCGTCATCGGAGCGCACCTGGACGCGCACGGTTCGCCGGGCGTGACGGATCGCGTTCTCCACGAGGTTGGTCGCGACCTGCACGAGCCGATCCACATCGCCGCGGATCGCGACTTCGCTCGCCGGCAGATCGCCGATCAACTGCACGCCCGCGTTCTCGGCGAGCGGTCGGAGCGCGGCCATCGCCTGGCGCACGGGCTCCCTCAGATCCAGCGGATGGACCGTCAGTGAGAATCTCCCGGACTCCGCGCGCACGAGCTCCCGGAGGTTGTCGACGAGCCGGACCATCCGGTCCCCGCCGCGACCGATGATCTCCAGGAGCCTCTGCTGGGATTCCGTGACCCGCCCCGACATTCCTCCCAGCATCGCCTCCGAGGCGCCCAGGATCGAGACGAGCGGCGTGCGCAGCTCGTGCACGATCGAGGCAAAGAAGTCGGTAGCCGCCCCGGAGCCTTCGCTGGAACGCGGAACCTGGGCCGCCGCGCCGGCTTCCCGGGCACCGCCGGCCAGGAGCGCCAGGTCATGAGCCAGGGCTGCCGCGGTCACGACGAACACCTCGTGGTCGGAGGACGAGTAGAGCCGCGGCCGCTCATAGACTCCCGCGAGGGCGCCAAAGACCTTCCCATCGGGCCAGAAGAGCGGCAAGCCGATGTAGGCGCCCGCTCCTCCCGCCGCGGCGGCCAGGCCGCGAGGACTCCCCGCCGTATCCTCCAGCACCAGCGGTTCACGCTCCGCCACCACCGCGCGATCGCAGTCGCTGGCGATCACCGAGAGCTCTCCAGCGCGCTCCCCCGCGGCCGCGCGCGTCACCAGGTTGGAGCCACTGGTCTCGATGACATGGACGGCGGCGGCACCCGTCGCCTTCACCGCCAGGAGGCAGAGTCGCTGCCACTGCATGAGCACGTGATCCGGAATATCCGGGTAGGGGCTCGCGTCGGCGACCATGGACGTCATGCGCGCCATCATGCGCGAAGCCGGTCGCCAGAACAAGCGACGCCGAGGGCGCGTGACGAGGGTGCGCAGTCCCCGGAAGCGCGAGATCGGCGCGGTTCCAATTCGGGATCGGGGCAGGCTAGACTTCAGGAAGAATGGAGAGCTACTCCTATCGCCGATCCCGGCGGCCGTCACCGGTGGCGCGCGGGCTGGAAAGCCTCCTCTTTGTCTGCGTGCTCATCTTCTCCACCTGGCTCTTCTTCCACTTCACGAATGCGCCCATACCTCCTCCCGAGGAATCCGTCAGCTTCTCCACGCCCGGCGCCGACGGCGGCTCATCGGGCGAATACACGAGCTCGAGGCGCTCTTCCTACCAGGACGCCACGGCGCCCGAGCGCCCCGAGGAATCTCCCCTGGCCTATACCGGAACCGAACCTCCCCCGCGATCGGTCACGCCACAACTCCCCGCGCCGACCTCCGCGGCCGCGGACCCGGCAACGAGGACGACCTCGGACGCCGGTCGACTCCCCGCCCCTCCCTCCTCCCCGCGGGACGCCGTACCGCAATCCAGCCCCCCGCCAGGCCCCGCCGCGACCCGCGCGCCCCTGGCGGTCCAGATGATGAGCCCGGGTGAACGCGCGGAACTGGAGGCCAGCGTGCAGCGCGGGCTCACGCGGTTCGGATACGATCCCGGCCGCCCCGACATCGAGGGCGTGGCCGCGCGGATCGCGGCCGATCCCGCCGTCCTTGATCTCGCCGCCACCATCGGCCTCACGAGCGCCGACGTCCACTGGCTCGCGCTCGATTACCTCACCAGGAGAACGGCGTCGGGCGCCTCCACCAGTCCGACGCGCCTCGAACGGACCCCGATCGCCCCTCGCACCCTGGAACCCACGAACCGCTGAGAACGCCGCGCTTGCCTCTGTTCGGGCCTGCGATACGATCCCACGACCCATGATCGAACCCATCCCCAATGCGTCCGCGACGTCCCCTGCCGGCAGCCCCGCCCTCGGGGACCACCGGGCGGAACAGTTCGACGGCATGGACAGCCTTCCCTTTATCGCCGTCCATGTCCTCGCGCTCTTCGCCCCGCTCACGGGCTTCTCCTGGACCGCCTTATGCGTTGCCCTTCTGCTCTACCTCGTCCGCATGTTCGCCATCACCGCTGGCTATCATCGCTACTTCTCTCATCGCTCCTTCAGGACCTCGCGCGCCTTCCAGTTCATCCTCGGTTTCGTCGGCGCCTCGTCCGCCCAGATGGGCCCGCTCTGGTGGGCGGCCCATCACCGCCACCACCATCGCCACTCCGACACCGAGCTCGATATCCACTCGCCCGGGCTCAAGGGCCTCTGGTGGGCGCACGTGGGTTGGATCATCTGCTCGAAATACGTCAAGACGAACACGAAGCTCGTCCCCGACCTGGCCACCTTCCGCGAGCTCGTCTTTCTCAACGACCACCACGTCATCGCCCCCGCGATCCTGGCGGCCACCGTCTTCGGCGCCGGCGTCGCGCTCGAACACGGAGCACCCGGGCTCGGCACGAACGGCCTGCAGTTGCTCTTCTGGGGGTTCTTCGTCTCCACGGTCTTCCTCTACCACGGCACCTTCACGATCAACTCGCTCGCGCACATGCTGGGTCGGCGACGCTTCGCGACCGGCGACTCCAGCCGCAACA